>JBEKIB010000072.1:0-23988 GCA_050011975.1 Terriglobales bacterium
GGAACATCTGGAACGGCTTAACGAACGCTTTCAGAAGGAAAATAAACCGGCCGTAATCCTTCGCGCCGTTCCCGAAGATCTTGGCGACGAGGACCTGTTGCAGATGGTCAATGCCGGGTTGCTGCCGACAACTATAGTCAACGATTGGACAGCGAAACTTTGGGGCAAGCTGCTGCCCAAAATGCAAATTCACACCGACATAGCCATCAACACAGGCGGAACCCTCGGTTGGATTATCCGTAAGGATTCGCCGCAGTTGCTGGCCACGGCTAACGAGTTTCTCAAAACGCATCGTCAAGGCACCGCGTTCGGGCAGCAGTTGATTGCCAAATATACAAGTTCGACCTACATGCTGAAGCAGGCTGTTTCTGAGAGCGGTATGAAACGCTTTGAGGAGACCGCAGAAATATTTCGCAAGTATTCCTCGCAATATGGCATGGATTATCTGCTCATGATGGCGGAAGGTTTTCAGGAATCTGGCCTAAAGCAGGATGCGAAGAGTTCTGTGGGAGCGGTCGGCGTCATGCAACTTATGCCCGATACCGGCAAGCAGATGAACGTCGGAGATATTCATCAGCAGGAAGCGAACATTCATGCTGGCATCAAGTACTTTCACTCCATGGTGGAAAAGAATTACGGCAATGAACCGATGGACGACCTTAACAAGATACTCTTCACCTTTGCCGCCTATAACTGTGGCCCTGGCCGCATCAAGCAGTTGCGCGAAGAAGCCGCAGCGAAGGGTCTCGACCCCAACGTATGGATCGACAATGTGGAAGTGATTGCCGCTGCGCGCATCGGTGCGGAAACGGTCACCTACGTCTCCAACATCTACAAATATTACGTGGCCTACAAGCTGTTTGCTGTGCAAGAAGAGCAGCGCCGCAAAACTAAGGAGTCTCTCCAGCCGAAGCCATCGTGACCGCTAAGAGTCAGAGAAACGGAGCAACGAACATGCCCCACACTAACGCCGTCGAAACAATTCAGGGAAGCATGAAGAGAACCGTTTTCACGTTCTTCGTAGTGCTTGCATTTGCTTCGATCCAACTCCGGCAGGCCTACGCCCAAACCGGCACACAAAATCAGGAGGCGGCAGTAATGCAAGCCAACACAGATCAATTAGTCGCGATTGACGTTCTGCTCGAACCAGATCACACGATGATAGAGAAATCCAATGCGGCCAATGCTCGCTTACGAGAAAACTACCCCGCAGGTTATGCGTTGGACGCCACGCATGCGCCGCACGTCACCATGCTGCAGCGCTATGTGCGAGCGAAAGACCTGGATGCGGTAACCGCCGCCCTGACGAAGGTTTTCGCCTCTGAGCGGCCCACGGATTTGCGACTGAAGGCGAAGGGATTCGAGTACACAGTTTGGTCGGGAGTGGCTGTAACGGTCTTTGTCGTCGAGCGCACGCCTGAGTTGATGCGCTTGCATCAGAAAGTGATCGACGCGGTGGCGCCGTTTTCCGTGAGCGGTGGAACCTCAGCGGCTTTCATCGATACCCCAAGTAATTCTGAAATCGTCGGCTACGTCGAGCAATTCGTTCCCAAATCCAGCGAGGAGCACTATTTTCCCCATGTGACCTTAGGTGTTGCCAACGAAGGTTTTGTAAAAGGAATGAAAGCGGAACCCTTCGAAGGGTTCACTTTCAAAGTGGATGGCGTGGCGATCTACCAGCTTGGAAACTTCGGGACGGCATCGAAGAAGCTCTGGGAGTATCAGGCGCAGCCGTTGGCCTCGTGGAACGATGGGGCGGCGAAACAATCCATCCTCGATTTCGTACGGCGCGTTACGACCGAAGGCAGCCCTGACTTCGTTCCGGTAGCGGAGCGTATCGCCACGTTCGACAATGACGGCACGCTCTGGTGCGAGCAGCCGCTGCCCGTACAGTTGTACTTTGCGCTCGACCGCGTGAAGGCCCTCGCGCCGCAGCATCCGGAATGGAAGACTACAGAACCGTTTGCTTCTGTCCTCAAAGGCGATTTGAAAACGGCGTTCGCAGGTGGTGAACACGCACTGCTCGAAATCGCCGCAGCCACACACGCGGGTATGACCACGACGGAATTTGAGCAGATCGTCAAAGATTGGATCTCCACCGCGAAACATCCGAAGACCGGCCAACTCTTTACCCAGATGACGTATGAACCGATGTTCGAACTGCTCACTTACCTGCGCGCCAATGGATTCAAGACGTACATCGTCTCCGGTGGCGGAATCGAGTTCATGCGTCCCTGGGCCGAGGAGACTTATGGCATTGAGCCGGAGCAGGTCATCGGTAGCAGCATCAAGACAAAGTTCGAAATACGTGACGGCCAGTCCGTCCTCGTACGCCTGCCAGAGCTGAACTTCAATGACGACAAAGGCGGCAAGCCGGTCGCGATCAATCAGCATATCGGCCGGCGCCCCATTGCCGCATTCGGCAATTCCGATGGCGACCGCGAGATGTTGGAGTACACCCAGGGTGGTGGCGGCGCGCGGTTCGAGCTCCTGATTCTGCACGATGATGCCGCTCGCGAATATGCATACGGTCCGGCGAAAGGATTACCCGGGGTGGCATTGGGCGCATTCACACAGGCGCTTTACGATCAAGCGCAGAAAGATGGCTGGACGATCGTGAGCATGAAGAACGATTGGAATCGGGTCTTCGCGTTTCGAGAAGTCGGGCAGCTCGTTGTGCAAAGCGCTGCAAGCGCCAACGTTCAGAGCCATCCCACTGCGCACCCTTAGCGCGAAGCACAACGAAGCGAGTGATATCACGTGGAATCGGCTGGGAAAGTGAAAGGATTAAAGCTTCGATTTCCGTCCGGGCTTAGACTGGTGATTGTTTTGCTGTTAGCGTCCGTCCTTCGTGCCCAGGACCTTGCGCCCCGCGCCTATGTCATCACGCCCCTCCATTCCAACGCAGTCCTTCTGACCTATTCCTTCTACGACGGCAGCATAGATTTCAATGGGGCGCTCCCCGTTGGCGACGCAAAAGGGAAATACAGCGTTCCTATCTTCAGCTACTACCACTCGTTCGGCCTCTTTGGCCGCTCGGCCAATATCGTCGCGGCTCTGCCTTACGGAATCGGAAACTTTCAGGGAACCCTGGCGGGAACGGAGCAGCAGCAATACCGCTCCGGTCTTGCGGATTCGGTTTATCGCTTTTCGATCAACCTTAAAGGTGGCCCGGCGATGCCGCCTCAGGAGTTTGTCAAATGGCATCAGAAGGTCCTTCTAGGGGCCGGTCTGAAAGTAATCGCTCCGACAGGCCAGTACGATCCCACCAAGCTGATCAACTGGGGCGCGAACCGCTGGTCCTTTAAACCGGAGCTTGGCTATTCACAGCGGTGGGGCAATTGGGTCCTCGATGGGTACGGCGGAGCTTGGTTCTTCACCACGAATCACGATTACTGGTCGCACAATAACATCTATCCGGGGACGAGGTCTTTATCGCAGAAGCCGATAGGAGCTTTGGAAGGGCATCTGAGCTACGACTTCAAGCCTGGATATTGGGTCTCGCTTGACGGCAATTTCTGGGTTGGTGGAATCACGAGTGTGGCCGGCGTAGAAAACTCGCTGACAAAACAGGAGAACTCCCGTCTGGGATGCACCGGCGCAATCCGAGTCGCCAAGCATCAGTCTCTGAAAGTCGGCTATAGCAACGGAACCTACATCCGCTACGGCGGCAACTATCAGAACGTGTCGGTTGCGTGGCAATACTCTTGGCTGGGGAGACCCAAGTGAGCGCGCCCTGCGTATTTTCTGGAGGTGCGATACTTTGCCTTACCCCTACACGTTAGCTGCGGTGGCGCTCCTGGCCAGCGTTTGCATCTTCGGTGGCAGGCTGCGCTGCAGGACAGAACTTGTTCCAGTTCCTCTTGCGATCGCAAGCCGTAAGGTTATTCCATTTGTGGGGATAATAGACGGATTCCGATAATAGATCAGTTGTCCAAACGGCATGAATATGAAGCATTTGGGTGTGCCGTAAGTGTGCCGTACCATTCGATCCCATGTGCGCTAACTTGATTCTTTTCAATACCAGACCAAATTGCTCCCGTGCGGGCTTGGTTGTCGGTAAGTTATTGACTCTTAAAGCTGCTAAAACGTGGAAGGCCCTCTCATACTCGCCTACTCTTAATCAGTAGGTTGTAGGTTCGATTCCTACCGCGCTCACCATCTAACCCTCTCGGTTAGTGGCGTTTAGAGATATTCGAGCAGAGTATGCCGCCAGATGCACGTTTCGGCATCACGAGAGAATCGCATGTGCGAGACCAGGCTGCGCCTTGACTTGTGAAGGCCCACGATCGAGACCAGGATATGAAGATGCGCGTTGAATTTCAGATCGGCCCCGAAGGTTTGACGGACCACCGAAACCATGACGCGCGCGCCGTATCTCTCAGCCCAGTCCTACAGAACCCCGCATAGTTGGATTTTCGGAGCAGCACAGGACCTCAGCGCCGAATGGATAGGCTTTGCTCCGTGAACGCTTCCAAGTCCGGGAACCCACCGTCGCGCCAAAGCCTCAATCGCATTCGGCCCTCTTCGACGGCTTGCAGCACCGCTTGCCTCTCGCTTGGGTTTGGCGAAGCCTTGCGCCAGAGCGGATCCAGCAGTTCCTGAAGCGGCAGGTTTGAATTTAGGACGGACTTATCGAGTACGGTCACGGCTGCGGCCGTGCCCATCGCGTAACGCACTGGGTTTAAGCCCTGCTGTAGGCCAGTGCGAACCGTCCCTACCAGTCGGTCGTCCCACTCCAACTTCCGTCCGGGATCTCGCCCGACGCGTTCCACCGTGTCGGCCAGATATGGGTTGAACATCCTCCACAGCAGATCTGTGGCATAGGCTCGGTAGCCTTCCGGTGTGAAAAGAGCATCCTTGCCCTGATGTCTCCGAATCAGCGCCGCACCGGACTCCTCGACGAATGCGGTCTCCAGAAACGTTCTCACTCCCGGAGCTTTCTCAAGGTCGGCGATTCGTTCTACGCCCAGCACCGCTCCGAGGTATGCACCCACGGCGTGGGTTGAGTTATGTCCGTAGAGCTTCGCCTCCTCAAAAGGCAACAGGTCCGGCTTCTCTTCGAACACTTCGATGCCGCGGTGGAAGCCGTGTTTTGCGAGTGCACTTCCAAAGGACATTCTTGAAACCAGAATTCGGTTGAAAGCCTCCACCAGAAACGCCCGGCCGTCGAATGGTGTGACAGTTTTCAGGTGGCGTTCTCGAATCTCGGACGGGTCTGTGACCACGCCGCTCATTTTCCCGATCACGGTGTTGAGAAATGTGACGCGACCATGGACTTGATCGTGCTCGCTCTGGGGAATCTCACTCAGTACTGCGGCTTCCAGGATCTCGGCCGCATGGTTGTGGTTTTCTGCCGCATAGACGACGGCCGGAGGGCCGCCCGCAACCGCCTTCCGCCTAAGCCCCTCGGCCAGAATCCGATGGATGCTGCCTGGAGAATCTGAGGCGTAGAACGCCACACTCGGCAGGGCGGTTGCAATTTCCGCGGCTTCAGCGACCGCCGCCACTAGAAACTTGCGGTCGGGCTGGTTCTTCGGGTTTGCGATCTGAGTTGGCCCGATCTCAACCGGTTCCACCCGGTCCCGGTACGCCACATTGACCGCGTATTGTCCCGCCGATTGCCGGAGTGCCTGCACCGCATTCGGCATGACTTCCGCGACAATGAGACGGCGAAAGTTTCCCGAGCGAAAGGCTTCGTAGAGGAAGAGGCCGGCTTGAATGGCGCCAAAGCCGAAACCCACGAAGGTTCGATTGCCAGAGAGGGACACTCAGATCTCGCTCGCTTGCAGGTAGGCGCATTCATCCGCCCCCGACCACGAATCCACGCTGTGAATGTCTTTGGTGCGCCGATGCGGGTAGACCACGGCTTTGCCGTCGATCTGCTGGGCCTTCACCAGTTCGAGCAGTTCAATGGCATGATCCAGATCGCCAATTCGGGTGATGTGCGCGCCGGCATCGATCTCTTCCGCTGCGATGAGTTCCAGCGTGCGCGCGATGTCCCACGGTGAGCCGCCGCTCGACCCGGTGACGTTGATCTCTTTGTAGTGAACCGCGCTGGCATCAATGCCCACGATGTCGTCGCCCTTTTTCAATCCGCCAAAAAGGTTGAGCACGGCGCCTCGCCCGACCAAATTCTGGGCACCTTCGATCGCTTTCTTCGATCCGACCGCAACGATGACGTCGTCTGCCCCAAAATGGTTTGTCAAGTCGTCGACTACCTTCTCAACGTGGGTGGTGGCAGCGTCGACCATGTGCATCGCGACTCCTGCTTTCGCCGCCCGGGCCTCGAAGAGCTGCCGGACAAGCCGGAGACGGGCCTCCAGAAAATCTGCCACCACAATAGCGCGCGGGCGATAGGCGAAGGCCAGATCGACGTGCATGCGCCCCATGGCACCCGCGCCGATGATCACCGTCACACCTCCCCGCTTCAGTCCCTTCACGGCTTCCCGTGCGGCCAGCGGACTACTCTGGGTCAAATGCATGTGGTGCTCATGGGCTGAGACAACGCAGGAGAGCGGCTCACTCATGGCGGCGTGGGCAAGTGGCACTTGTGACCCGGGAACCGGCAACAGGCATCCGGAATTCAGAACCTCTTCCGGGATAAGGATGTATTCTGCCAGATGACCCGCCAGGGTGTAGCCCACTGCCACCTTGCTCACTCCCTCGGCGGAATCGCGATACCGTTCTCGATGATTGATGGGCTCGTGATCCACGGCAGGCTGGACCACATAGCGCTCACCCAGCCGGTACTGGTCTCGCAGCGCCTCGCCCACTCGCACCACCGTTACCACGCCTTCGTCGCCAAGAATCACGGGAAAGCGGCCCACGTCCCAGCCGTACATCAGTTTGTGGTCCGGTCCTTGTTCGATGAGCTTGATCAGGGACGTGCAGATGCCGGCTGCTTCCACGCGCGCCAGCAACTGATGTGCGCTGGGACTTGGCACCGGAACCTTCCGGACCGCGAGGTGTTCAAACCCAACGCCGTCAAGGACCAGCGCTCGCATTTCGAGCGGGATGTTCTCTGTAATCTGATCTTCAGCTCTCATACGACAGGTTTCCTACGACGGAAACACCAACGCTGTAGGTTAAAATCATCCTCTAACCCCCAACCACTCCAAAACACAGAATCGACGCAAATGTATAGCAAGCGATCACAATTGTCAACCAATTTTGGCTGTTTATATTCGTATTGCAAACTATAATGTACTATTCTTCGAAACTCGATCCCCCTAGGAAACGACGCAAGGCCGATCGCGCCGACTTGGAATTACTCCGAGGGAAGGGCGGTGACGTGCGATCAACAACTGCTTCCCAGCGCTTGTTCTTGTGGAGAGGAACCTGCGGGCCGGCTCACTTCACCTCGGCCACCAGCACTTCAATTTTCGCGTCACGCAGCTCTTGGATGTACTTGGCGTCGGTTCCAGAATCCGTGACCAGCACATCGATGTCTGTTACAGGACCCACATAGGCAAAGGCCTGCTTGCCGAACTTGCTGTTGTCCGCCAGGCCGATGCGGGTTTTGGCTGCTTTGGCGATCATCTTCTTTACCTGCGCCTCCGCTTGTCTTGAAGTCGAGATGCCGTACGCGGGGTCAATCGCGCTGATTCCAATAACGGCTTTATCCAAGCGTATTTCGGACAAGGCACGGTGGGCCCATTCTCCTGACAGGTAGAAGGTGTCCTTCTGCAGGTCGCCGCCGGTACACAATACGCTAACGCCAGAGCTTCGTTGGAGCTCGCAAACGATGGTTGGAGAGTTGGTCACGACGGTGAGCCGGTTGCGCTGGGTCAGTTGGCGGGCTAATTCGAAAACGGTCGTGCTATTTTCCAGGAAAACTGTGTCCCCATCCAGGATCAGGCGTTCGGCCTGGCGCGCGATGGCTTCCTTCTCTTCGCTGTGGCTGCGCAGCAGCGTCTCGTAGGCGGGCTGAAAGTTCGTGCTCGACATCCGCGATATAGCGCCGCCGTGGGAGCGGACCAACACTCCCTGCGCTTCCAGCGCCGCCAAGTCCCGGCGGATGGTCACCGCCGTCACGTCGAGTTTTTCGCAGAGCTCGGAAGCTGTGATCGTCCGCCGCATGGATAGAATTTCACGGATGCGAAACCTTCGTTCTTCAGCAAGCATGACGAGTGAGTTTGCTCCTATCAGACAAAAGTGAACAACTGCGCTCGCGGCCGGTCACTGTCCTATTCTTCGTTTTTCCCGTAGAAACTTTTGCGTTCCAGCAGCGACCAGCGAAACGCCATTAGACGACAAATTCGTGTGTTTGTGAAGCGGTTCTCCTAGGCGCACATGTGTCGCGCACTATCGATCATCAGCGAGCTACAATAGTTTATATTCGATCACAAAAGCACTAAACTCGACGACAGGGGCGGTTCTCCGCCTGGCCTCGGCGCGAAGGGCGGTGGTGGAAAAATGTCCCATAGCAATCCAGGTGCTCGGTGGGAGCCCTCATGCCTCGGACTTTTGGGACGCCGAGATCCTCTCCCACGGCGGAGGAATTCTGACGGAGGCCATCCCCGCCGCCGCGGCTGCCTTAATGCCCATCTCCGTGTCTTCAAAAACGAGACAGGCTTTCGGCGTCACTCCGAGTTTGGCGGCTGCAAGCAGAAAGGCTTCTGGGTCCGGCTTGCTCTTCGTGTAGTCTTCGGCGCAGACCAATGTGTCGAATTTATCGAGGAGGTTCAGCGTCGCAAGAGACGTCGTCACCGATTTCCTGGTGCTTCCCGAAACGACAGCAAATGGAATCCGCCCGTGCTGGGCGTGGATATGCTCCACAACTTCAGGAACAGCCTTGAGCTGCGGGAGTAGCTCGAAATAGAACTCTTCCCTTCGGTGGGACACGATCCCCACCGGCATGTTCAGCCCGTGTCTTTCATTTAGCGTGGATATGATCTCAGCGATGGGCATGCCGCCCCACGCGTAGAAGAGCTTCTCATCAAACTCGCAATTCCATTCACCAAGCGCCTTCTTCCAGGCAACGTAGTGGAGCGGCATGGAATCGGCAATTGTGCCGTCGCAATCGAATAAGTACGCCCTAAACGGGCCAGGCGGCAATTTCAGCTTCATGCGGCTGCAGCGGGTTTCAGAAGATTGTTCATCATGTCGGGACTATAAGAACTCTTCCGGCATAACTTGTCCAGAGCACAGTGTCCGAAAGATGCGCTCGGCGCCCTGAGTCACTTGGGGTTGGCCCGATCACATGTCCTGGAGGCCGGAATGAGGATACCAACGATTGCCATCTAATGACGAAGCGTAGCATATTCTGCTATGTGATCGTTTGCAGCTTGCAATTTTCGGCGACTATGCCTGCCAATGGGCAGTGAAAAAAACGCGGACCCGCTCCAGGACGCAGACAGGGCAGTTCGAGCAGAAGTTGGGGCTGCCTCAACCGAAATCGGGATACGCCGACTCTCCGAAGCGTCGAGCTGTCAGAGAACTCGGCAGTGGCTGCATTCAAATTCAGCCACTGCCAGAGAATTCCTGCGGCGATCAGAAGTTGATCTTGATCGCAGCCTGTCCGATTCGTGCAGGTTGCGCCGCCGTCACCAAACCGAAGAGGCCATTGATGTCGCCACTCGGAGTAACGAATTGCGCGTGGTTGAACAGGTTGAAGAATTCCATACGAAAATCGATCCCAACCCGTTCGGAGACGCGAGTTGTTTTGATAAGTGCAATGTCGGTATTGTTCAGACCCGGACCGTGCAGGAACCGCCGTCTTGCGTTCCCCGCAGTGCCGATGGCCGGCTCAGAGAAGGGTGTGGTATCGAAGTATTGCCCCCCATGCTCCCTCGGATTGAAGATTTTGACGGGAGCGCCATTGTAATTGGGCAGGTCGACTGCGTTGAAACCCAGAATACCGAACAGGTCGCAGCCACACAGCGAAGTGTCGTAGGCATTGCTGGAATCGGTGAAAGTGATGGGCACGCCAGTGGTAAACCTCGTGGTCCCAGCGATCTGCCAGCCGCCCAGCGCTTTTGCGGCGACGCCGCTTTGGTGCGGAAGCAAGCGAGTGAAGGGCAGGTCGTAAGAATAACTGGCGACAAAATTGTGGGTAATGTCAAACTGCGAGAGTCCCTTGCTTAACTTGATGTTATAGGGGTTGGTCAGGTCGTAGAATCCAGAGCCGTAATCCATCGCCTTGCCAAAAGTGTATGCGGCCAGGAAATGAAATGCTCCAACGCTTCTGTTTAAGCTGACTTGCAGTGAGTTGTAGCTGGATGTGCCGATGGTTGACTCGTAGGAATTGTCTCCGAAGTCCAGCAAGCCCTGACTTAAGTACTTACCCGACGTGACGGAATATTGCCGGGTACCGTTAAAGGTCTGGCCGTCGATCGAGTAAATCGAATCCTCTCCGGCAGGGCCGCAACCACCATTGGGCTGACCGGCAGCAACATACAGGGCTTTGATTTGCTGGCAGAGTTGCGGATTGCCCAGGTTGTTCGCCATTTGCTGGTACAAATGCCTGCCCATGGTTCCGACATATCCCACGCTAAAGATCGTCGAACGCCACAGTTCTCTTTGCCATGTAAGGTGGTAGTTGATGGAGTAGGGGAGCTTGTTATGCGTGTTAAAGGCGGGTGAGAAGGCGATCGGTTGGAAGGGCGCGAAATTCGTGTCTGCTCCGGTTGGCGGTACCCAAGGGAAGGGTTGGAGGTTATTCGCCCCGGTACTGTAATTCGTATAGGGCTGTTCGAAGTAGGGGTGGGAAGCTCCATTCACGAACAGACCAAACGGCGCGTCTCCCATCGCGAAGGCTTGCCCGCTGGTATCGAAATCGGTGTAGAAGATACCAGCGCCCGCGCGAATGCTGGTCTGGCCCGTGCCTCCGAGAATCGTCCTCAACAATCCGCCCGAAGCGGAAGGAGCATAAGCCAAGCCAAAGCGTGGAGCGAAGTTATTCCAGCGCGTAGGGGCTAGCGTCTTCGGTATGCCTTTGTCGCCGGGGAAAAGCCATCCGGTCGGCGAATTGGCGTAGACCGTCGACTGTTGACCAGGAACGAAAGCCTGGATCCTGCCTTTGGTATCGTACCAGGGCTCACTGACTTCCCAGCGGAGCCCGTAATTGAGGGTTAGATTTGGACTCAGGCGGAAACTGTCCTGGGCGAACAGATCCGTGTTCTTGCTGCGCGCGTCAAGCGACTGTGCGCTGCTCTGGGTAAAACCAGAGGGAATGCCCAGCAGGTAATCGACGAACTGGTTTCCGCTCTGGCCTCCATCAATAGTAAACACTCCATTCGGATCCGGCCCACCTCGACGGGCCCATTCGGCATAACCGAATGCGCCGCCGAACTTGAACGTGTGACGACCCCAAGTCTTCGAAAAGGCATCGGAGAATTGGAAGGCGGTTTGGTAATTGCCGTCCTGGATAGCCGCTCCCAGGCTCAAACCCGAACTGAAGCTCATCAGCGGGACGCCCTCAATCGCGGGCCGCGATGGGATGATGCCCTGGCCTCCCTCGACGAATCCGAAGGAACTCACTTTCCCCAACCCTCCAGTCGCGTAGTTGCCGGGATTCTTGGAACGAGTGGCGTTGATGCGGAATTCATTCACCATGTTCGGGCCGATCAGCAGCGTGTTGCTAAAATTGCCCTGCTGCGCCCGGAAGGGCCGGGTATAAGGGAAGTTGGGGTTGCCGTTGAGACCCGGATTATCTTGTGAGGAATTAGTGAAGTTGTAGTACCAGGTCCAGTTTCCCGTGCTTTTGGTGTTCAAGTCGATCCGGGCACCAAACTTGTTTTCAACGGTCGTCGTCAGAAACCCGTTCTCGGTGAAAAGATCCGAGCCACTATTTGGGCTGGGAACGAACTTCAGGGTGCCAAGCGCAGCCGGAGACCACGCAATCTGCGGAATCATCGCACCGGGGAATACGCACTCCGCAGTTGTGGTACAGGAAGGTGAGTATAAGGCCTCTCCGGCGGTTACGGCGTATCCCAAACGTGTGGTCAGGACGGATGCAAAATCTCCCGGGTCTCCACTCCCCGGCACCGTGCCGGTCAAGCTACTGGCTTGGTCGGAAAAATTCCCGCTGCGCTCCGGCGTGCTCATGACTCCGACCTCCGATCCGGGAATCGCGTGTGCCGTATGCGTACCCTGGTAGTCACCGAAGAAGAACAGCCGGTTCTTGATGATGGGTCCGCCGATCACGCCTCCGAATTGATTCTGGCGGAAAACACTGACGGGGTTACCCGCATTGAAATAGTCATTCGCGTCCAGGGCAGTATTGCGCAGGAACTCGAATCCCGTGCCATGAATGGCATTACTTCCGGACTTGGTGATCACGTTGACCAGTGCGCCGGAAAAGTGGCCATACTCTGCGTCGAAAGAATTGGTCAATAGCCGAAACTCCTGAATGGAGTCGAGCACTGGAATGATGTTCGCGCCATTGCCCGATGTGTCCTCGACACTTCCGCCGTTCACCATGAATCCGTTGGCATTTTCGCGCTGGCCGTTTACGGAGACGTTCCCTGCGTCGCTTGAGTTGGAGCCGCTGCCGTTGGCGTAACCGCTGGGTTCATTTGCGGTGGCACTGATGGGCGAGACTCCCGCTTGCAGCCCCAACAGATCGATATAGCTTCGGCCATTCAGCGGCATGGATAGAATCTTTTTATCTTCGATCACCTCTCCCAGTTGTGTAACCGACGTCTCGACTTGCACGGTATTGGCTTCGACCGTCAATTGCTCTGACGCCTTGCCGACTTGAAGCGTGAAATCAACCCGCAGTCTCTGGTTCACCAGTAATCGAATCCCGGTCTGCTCGGCTTTGCGAAAACCGGCCATCTCCGCCGTCACTGCATATCCCTCTCCAATCGGGACCTCGAGAAACTCATAGGTTCCGTCTTTCGCGGTGGTGGTTTGACGCGCGAACCCGTTCCCGGAGTTGGTCAGTGAGACGGTCACACCCGCCACCACAGCACCGGAAGCGTCAGCTACTGTGCCGACAACGGCGCCGTTGACATCCGCCCGAGCAGAAATTGTGCAGAGAAAGAGAAGAATCAGACCAAAAATAGAGAGCCTGCAAAATGGACAGACGGTGGATCGTTTCATGGCCCCTCCAGAACGTCTATATGAACACAACGTACCAGTATCCATGAATGTTATGATCTGTCAAGCTCATAATTATCGCCTAAAATATATGATTGACCATATTCTGTGTTAGTTTTGAACAATTAAGCTGGCCGAGCGGAGCATGCCAATACGCCAGCAACCGTGCTGGCAATCATACTTCTTATTTGCGCTCTTGACGCTTGCGGTGGAACGGGGGCTGACCTTCCAAGGCGGTCTGGAGCCAATCCTGGCAGAACCTTGAAATTTTCTTGAATCACGCGAACCCCAGCTTGGTGTTCCGCTGTTCTCTTCGCTGGCCTATTTTTCAACCGAGAATTTGTACACGGTTCGCGACCGGTAAACTTGTCCCGGCCTGAGAATGGTGGAAGGGAACTCAGGATGGTTGGGCGAATCGGGAAAGTGCTGGGTCTCCAGGGCGAATCCATAACGCTGCTTGTAGGCGCGTCCCTGCTTGCCCGTGAGGATGCCATCCAGGAAGTTGCCGGAATAGAACTGCACCCCCGGCTCGGTCGTGTAAACCTCCATCACTCGTCCGGTTTCCGGCTCATGCACCCGCGCCGCCAACTCAGGGCCGGGACCGGTTCGAGGGATCACGAAATTGTGATCGTATCCATGTCCCAAGATCAGCTGTTCATCACTCTCGTTGATGCGCGCACCTATGGTTGAGGACTTAGTGAAGTCCAGCGGAGTGTTCTTGACGGAGCGAAGTTCACCCGTGGGAATGAGAGCTTTGTTCACCGGAGTGAAGCGGTCGGCATTGAGTGTGAGTTCGTGCCCAAGAATATCGCCCCGGCCTTCTCCCGCCAGATTGAAGTACGTGTGTTGCGTGAAGTTAACGGGCGTGGCTTTGTCGGTCGTGGCTTCGTAGTCAAAAATGAGCTCGTCTTGAGCGGTAAGAGTGTATGTCACCTTGACCTTCAAATTTCCCGGGTAGCCTTCTTCTCCATCTTTGCTGGTATAGGTGAAGATCAGCCCCATGCTCTTGGAATTATTGAAGGGCTCAGCTTTCCAGACGGCTTTGTCGAATCCCTTGTTCCCGCCGTGAAGGGAATTTAGGCCATCGTTGGCAGCGAGTGAATGCTGCACTCCGTCCAGCGAGAACCGAGCCTTGGCGATACGATTCGCATAACGGCCAATGATGGCGCCAAAGTAGGGCTCGTTGTCGAGGTATCCCTGAAGCTTGTCAAAGCCCAGAACAACATCGTCCATTCGGCCGCACTGATCAGGCACACGCAAGGAGACGATGATGCCACCGTAGTTTGTGGCGCGCACTTCGAGACCATGCGCATTGGTCAGGGTGTAGAGTTCCGCGGAATTACCTTTTACGGCGCCGAAAGTTTCCTGCTTCATGGACTGGGGCCTGGTGTTCAGCGTCCTCGTGTTCTCCGTCCTGGTGTTCTGCGTCCTGGTGTTCTGCGTCCTGGTGTTCTGGTCGACGAGAAGAACGCCAATCAAGGCCTTCCAAATTTCCCTTCACCTTCGTCCACCGCATTGGGATGTGCCGCCTCGTTACCCGCAATGGAGTGTCGCTCCGAGCCCGAATCAGACCACGGGACTTCCTTGATCGATGTCATTGTCCTGTAGGCGGACAGCAGTTTCGGATTCATCCCCGTGGTCGTGATCCACATGTCGAAATCGCCAAGGGCTCCGTACGTGACGTGACTATGAGATCCAGCCTTGCTGTGATCAGCGAGCAGGAACCGGCGAGTCGCACGCTTGAGCATCACCTGGGTCAGTCGCGCGACTTCGGGCGCCTGCACCAGGCATCGTCCCGCGTCATCGATGGCGTCCGCGCCCACGAATACCGCATCGAAATACAGCATTTCAAGAAGCCGCTCAGAAAGGCTCCCTCCCAGGAAATTTGTGTCCCGGTTGTAAAGGCCGCCCAGGATCTCGAGCTTGATTTCGGGAAACCGGGCGAGCTCCGGAATCACCGCAATCGAATTGGTCACTACGGTTAGAGGTGCTCGCATTTCAAGGTTGGAAGCCAAGTGAAACGTCGTGGAACCGTCGTCGATCAGGATAACCTCGCCCCGCTTCACCAGATCAGCGGCGGCGCGCCCGATAGCTTGTTTGAGATTAAAATTCCGCCCAACCTGCCTTTGATATGCGGTGTCAAACCGGCTTCGCACAATGCACCCGCCGTAGGTCCGCACAATGAAGCCCGCTTTCACCAGAGAATCCAAGTCGCGGCGAACGGTGAGTGTGGAAGTGCCAAAGTGCGTTGCAATTTCCTCGACCGTCAGTTCACGTTGCAACGCCCGTAGAAGAGAAACAACTTCCTGTTGCCTTTTTTCAGGCTTCACGCCGGCCTCGATGGGATGGCAGTCTCACAAACAGAGTTGAGGGGCGACGCCCTATACACGAATATCACGGATTCACTGCCTCGCCAGCTGTTTAATGTGGTCGCAGTCGGCATACAAGTCTTTTACTGATTCATACAGCTTCTGATAGAGGGCGTAAGTGGAGTCATATACGGCCTGTTGAGCAGGATCGGGCGCGATCGTCTCCCGTACTGCCGTCATAGCCTGGACCGCGGAGGGAATGTCGGGATAGAACCCGCATCCCACGGCAGCCAGAATTGCTGCTCCCAAAGCCGCGGACTCCTCTTGTGCCGGAATAATAACGGGAATGTGACATGCGTTGGCCTTGATCTGTGACCAGATGCGACTGCGCGCGCCGCCTCCGAGAACCCGTATTTCGTTTGCTCCAGCGCCCATCAGACTCAGCCCCTCCAAGTCCCGGCGAATCAAGAACGCGATCGCCTCCATGATTGAGCGTACAAAATGTCCTCGCGTATGGGTGAGGGTAATTCCGTAAAATACTCCTCGAGCGATTTGATTGTATTCCGGGAACAGAGCTCCGGCCAAATGAGGAAGCATCACCAGACCATCACATCCAGGCGGCACTAACTCAGCTTCGCTACTGAGCCGTTCGTACCCCACCTCGCCGCGTGCCGCATCGGAGTTCGTGCCGGCCAGCATGTCCCTGAACCATTTCAATACAATGCCTCCGGTGGGATTCCAAGGCAGTAAGCAGTACGTGTCCGGAAGCGCGTGAATATGGCAAGGAATGCGGCTATTTTCCTGAAGAACGGGTTCCGCCGTGGTCGCCAACAATGCCAGCACCGATCCTGTACTCTCGCTGACCACCCCCGGAACAATGTTGGCGGCAGCCACGGCGGCACACACCTGATCAATCGCGCCGGCGACTACCCACGTATCCTGGCTCAGTCCCGTCTCGCGCGCGGCGGCTTCGGTAACGTTTCCGATGAAGGTGCCTGGAGCACACAACTCCGGCAGTTGTACGGACGACACGCCAGCAAAACTGAGCATTTTCGGCACCCACGTCTTGCGGCGAATATCCAGCAGGAGGGAGGAACTCCAAACCGTCTGCTCCGCCACCATCTTGCCGGAGAGACGGAACAGGATGTAGTCTTCTGGGAGAAGGAACTTGGCCGTCTTTCGCAAAAGATCCGGCTCGTTCTGGGCCATCCAGCGAATTTTTGTCAGAGGCCAAATCGGGTTGATTTCGGGCTGCCCACTAATTTGAAACACGTGGGCGGCGCCCATCTCCCGTTCCAGTTCGGCAGCCTGCGGCCGAGAACGGTTGTCCATCCAGACGATAGCGGGGCGAACAGGAGCTCCACCCGCATCCAGCGGGATTACGGTTTCAGTATGGCTCGAGACAGCGAGCGCCCGGATCTGACTAGGATTGCCACCCCATTTCGCCAGCGCTTGTAGGATGACCCTTACCATGGGCGCCCAATACACCTCCGGGTCCACCTCGACAATATCGCCGTCGGGCATGATCAGATATTCGTCGCTGGCTGCGGCCACCAGCGTGCCTCGGCTGTCGAAAAGCGCTGCTTTGACCGTAGAGATTCCCAGATCCAGCCCCAGCCAAAGTTCACCATTTCGTCGCATCATAACCTTCTTCTATTGTTCAAAACTAACACATAATCTGACTCAATCATAATATTTATACGCACACTTATGCCTTGACAGATCATAATATTCATAGATACTAGTACGTTGTGTTCATCATGGTTCTTTGCGACGCTCATCTACCAGCGCCGTCTTGATAGCGCAGTCGGCATCCGGCCCGCGAGGCCGTTCATCGTTCTAATTAGCGGAGTAGATCATGACCTTGCTTTCCACGACCAAGACCGGAATGCCCAGCATAGAATGGGCTGCGGTCGACCTGTCTCGATATCCGCGCATAGTCACTGACGTGCCCGGTCCCAAGTCGCAGCAGATGCATCGCCGAGCTACGCAGTTCATGAAAGGCTACTCCAGCCAGGTAACCCTTTGCCCGGTAGTTTTCGAGAGTGGCCATGGTTGCACGTTGACGGATGTGGACGGGAACACCTACCTCGATTTTTCCTCTGGCATTTATGTCACTACCTTGGGGCACTGCCACCCAAAGGTCACTGCTGCAGTGCAGCATGCTGCCGGCCAGCTCATGAACTGCCATGATTTCACTACACCAGTCAAATTGCGCCTCCTGGAACGGCTCAGTGAAATATTGCCGGGCGATCTCTCGGGAATCCAGCTTTATGACAGTGGTACCACGGCGGTAGAAGCGGCGCTGCGAGTTGGACGAGCTGCGACGAACAAGCATGAATTTTTGTCCTGTTATGGAGATTTCCACGGCAAGAGCGGCCATGCCGTGAGTTTGGCCCGCATGACACGAGTGAGTGGTCCCACTCGCTCTCCCGGTTTTTACATGGTGCCTCGCCCCAATCCGTATCGACCATTATTCAAGAAGCAAGATGGCAGTATTGACACCGACGCTTACATAGTGTTCTACGATGAATTCATAAAAGAAGGTACGACCGGGCAAGTTGCGGCCATCGTCCTTGAACCAATTCAAGGCTGGTCTGGTTCGATTTTTCCGCCGGACGATTTTTTCCCCAAGCTGCGCAAGTGGTGTGACAAGCGTGGAATCCTGCTCATCGCGGACGAGGTCCTGACTTGCATGGGAAGAACAGGCAAGTTTCTGGCTATGGAGCACTGGGACACGCTTCCTGATGTTGTTACCCTGGGAAAGGGTTTTGGCAACGGTTTTCCCGTCACCGCCATGGTCGTACGCAAGCCTTACGCCGATTCCGTCGACAAGATCAGTGCCTCAACCAGCTATGGCGGGAATCCGATGGCCTGCGCCGCGGCCTTGGCTTCCATCGAAGCCATCATTGATGAAGATTTACTGGAAAACGCGAAATACCTCGAGCAGTTCTTCCTGAAACGCCTGGACAAAATGAAGGAGGAACATCCAATCGTAGGCGATGTGCGGTGTAAAGGTTGTCTGATGGGGGTGGAATTGGTGAAAGACCGCGCCACCAAGGAGCCGTTCGATGAGGCGGGAAAGTTGATTTACGTCAAAGCGTTCCAGAAAGGTTTGGCTTGGATTCCGGCTGGCCACATTTTGCGAATGAGCCCACCGATTGTGATGAACCTGGAAGTGGCCGCCAAGTGTATGGATATTATCGATGAGGCGATTGGCGAGGTCGAAAAAAGTTTGGGGTATTAGCGTCGTAACTGCTGACTGTCGTGACAGGGGGCTGAAGGCGGACAAGATGCAGCCCTGTTTGGCTTCATAGGCAAGTAAAGACGAGTTTTCATAGCGAGGGTTTCATGATAAATCCTAAGGTCGCTTTTGTCGGCTTCGGCGAAGTCAACACACCGAAAGAGATCATCCAGGAGAAGTGTGATCAAGCAATTCAATGGTTAACTTCCTCCGGCTTGGATGTCTCCAGTACCGCTCCCGTGTGCGACGATCCCGCAGGCGAGACCGCTCGGCGGGCCATTTCTGAACTTAGTGGCGGCAACTTCGACATTCTGATTGCCTGCGTGGCAGGTTGGATCCCCAGCCACGCTGTTGTTCGGGTGCTTTCCGAATTTCGCCACTTTCCAATTATTCTGTGGGGTCTGTCGGGACGCACCGAAGGGGGACGCCTGGTTACGACTGCAGACCAAGCTGGAACAACTGCGCTGCGGCAGACCTTGGAAGATCTGGGCTTCACCTTCCGGTACATCCCAAATTTCCAGGATGCTGCCCCCAGGGTGGATGAAATCACCCGCTTCGCGCGGGCAGCCTCGGCGGCAAGGGCTCTGCGCACTTCGAAGATTGGAATGATGGGTTACAGGGACATGAATCTGTACAACACTCTCCACGACGGCGTTTCCCTGCGCAAGCAACTGGGAGTGGAAATTGAGTTCTTTGAGATGCTCGAAATGGTACAGCGCAGTGAGAAGGTCGATCCCGCGGATGTTGCTTCTGTACTGGCTCGCATTCGCGATAAGTGGACGTTCGAAAAGCCGCCGAACGACAAAGGCCTCGAGCAAGGCATCAAGTATTACCTGGCCATCCGCGAAATAGTAAAGGAGCGCAAGTTCCAGGGAATTTCCCTTACCGACGTCGACGGCATGAAAAAGTTACTGCAGTTCCCGCCCGCCATGGTTTTCATGTTGCTCGCCGACGAACTTAGTGTTTGTACCATCCCCGAAAACGATTCGCTAGGCGCCGTCACCCAGTTGATAACGCGCGCATTGACGGGGCAAATCGGGGCGTATCTGGAGTTTTACGAATTCTTTTCTAACGGCGCCCTGCTCGGTGTTCCCGATTACGTGCCTTCCGAGATTGTCGATGGCCCGGTCCGTGTCTCTCCCAGCAGCTTTGGACTTATTGCGGGCGGCTTGCTCAACGTGTCTCGATTGAAGACGGGATTAGTTACCTTGTGCCGCCTGGCACAGCGTCGAGGTCAGTACGTCCTTCATATTGCTTTGGGGGACGCTAGAACGCCGAGAGCGTGGGAAGAGGCGGGGTGGACTCCGCCAGCGCCGCAATTGCCCGGAATTGAGTTCGTTCTCCACGGAGACATGGAAGAGTTTTCCCAAAACGTGATGGGACAGCACTACATCGTCTCTTACGGAGATAACACAGCGGTGCTGAAAGAGTTCTCCAGGTTAAACGGACTAGAAGTAATCGGATAAGACCTGAGCTGGAACATAGTGCGGCAACTTACGTGTCCCTGAAAGCTGAAAAGGCTCCCTTTGGACATGTAACTCTTTAAATAAAGTCCATGGGAGAGCTATCTGGCAGGCCAACCTGAGTCCGCATCGAGCGTTGCGGTCAAGCAGAATCCCGGATTACGCCGGGTTCTGACGCTCTGGGATTTGGTTTTCTACGGCATTGTCCTTATCCAGCCGATCGCCGCTGTGCCCCTGTTTGGAATCGCCGACAAACTTTCCCGGGGACACATTGTCACCACTATCCTCATTGCCATGTTTGCCATGATGCTGACTGCTCTCAGCTACGGCCGCATGGCCACTGTGTATCCTGCTGCTGGGTCAGCCTATACCTATGTCGGCCGTGGTCTGAATGCCCATCTCGGATTCTTGACGGGATGGGCGATGATGCTCGACTACCTGGTCATTCCTATAGTCAACGTCATCTACGGAGCGCTCACGATTAACCGCCTGGTCCCCGCAGTGCCCTATTGGATGGGGGCTGCAATCCTATCGATCGTGATCACCTACTTAAATCTTCGCGGCATAAAATCGACAGCGCGCACCAACATAGCTTTGCTCTTTGTGATGTGTGGCGTCATCGGAGCTTTCATGTTACTGGCGGTGCGCTATCTGCTTCATTTGGGCGGGACGAGCGCGCTCTTTTCGACCCAGCCGTTTTACACGCGTGGCACGACTGACTTCTCTTCTATAGCCACGGCCACTTCATTGGCTGCGCTCACCTACATAGGATTCGACGGCGTGACGACCCTCTCCGAGGAAGTGAAGGATCCGGAGCGCAATGTCTTGCGGGCCACGGTGCTTGTGTGTTTTCTGACGGGAATCTTCAGTGGCGTCCAGGTTTATCTCGCGCAACGAGTGTGGCCCGACTACACCACCTTCCCCAATGTCGAGACTGCCTTTATCGATATCTCCCGGCGAGTCGGTGGTATGGGCCTGTTCAACGCGATGGCTTTCATCCTGATCGTTGCCAGTCTGGGAAGCGGCCTCGGCGGTCAGGCTGGCGCCGCTAGAGTATTGTTTGGAATGGGCCGCGACAATGCCTTGCCTCGCTGGCCATTCGCTTACATTGACCCGGTCCACCGGGTTCCGACTTGGAATCTATGGATGGTCGGAATTATCGCCTTCTTGGGTGCCATGTTTCTGGACTTCGAACGGGCCGCGGAACTGATTAATTTCGGTGCCTTCCTCGCGTTTATGGGAGTGAATCTGGCGATCATCAAACAGTTTTACCTCAAGGAACAAGTGGGCAAGCGAAGACATTGGTTCAACGACTTATTCCTCCCCGCCCTTGGCTTTATATTCTGCCTCTGGATTTGGTGGAACCTTCAACGTCCCGCGAAAGTGGTGGGTGGAATCTGGTTTGTTCTCGGCATTTTGTACCAGGCGATTACGACCAATGGATTTCGAAAGGAGCCTGTCCCGATTGAGTTTAGTGAGTCCTGATTGTGGTTGTGAGTCAGGATGATTCCCGAAGATCGGGCGGCCACGGTCCGGAAAGGTATGAAAAAGTATGAGAAGGGTAAAGTTTGGATTGATTGGTTGCGGTTTGATGGGGCGTGAGTTTGCCAGTGCCCTGGCGCGGTGGTGTCACTTGCCCGATATGCCTGCCCGCCCCGAACTGGTCGCTGTTTGCGATCGTTTCGATTCCCTTCCGGCAGATCTAGGCCGGCGCTGGTATACGGAGAATTTCCCCTCCGTGCAGCAGGCCACGAGTGACTACAAAGAACTCCTGGCCAATCCCGAAGTGGAAGCGGTTTACTGCCCGGTCCCGCACCACTTGCATCAGGAGTTCTACTGTGCGGCCCTGAAAGCGGGCAAGCACCTGATGGGCGAGAAACCTTTTGGCATAGACCAGTCCGCTAACCGAGCTATCTTGGCGGAGCTCCAAAAGCACCCGGAGCTGCAAGTGCGCTGCTCGTCGGAGTATCCCTTTTTCCCAGCCGTGCAACGAATCGGGGACATGATTGAGCGAGAGGCTTTCGGGCGCGTCCTGGAAGCCAACTGCGGTTTTCTTCACTCCAGCGATCTCGACCCTCATAAGCCGATTAATTGGAAGCGACAAGTGGAGTTCAATGGCGAGTACGGCTGCATGGGGGATTTGGGAATGCATGTCTGCCACATCCCCTTTCGGGCGGGATGGCGGCCGCGGAATGTGCGGGCGATTCTTTCCAAGATCGTCACGGATCGTCCCGACGGCAAAGGAGGCATGGCGCCTTGCCGGACCTGGGATAATGCCACGCTGTTCTGCGAAGCTGAGTACGACGCGGGGGGGCCAATGTTTCCCTTGACCATGAAAACCCAGCGGATCGCTCCGGGTGAGAAAAACACTTGGTATCTGGAAATCCTTGGCATGAAGGCCTCGGCGCGGTTTAGCACCAGGAATCCGCGCCGTCTGGAACTACTGGAGTATGGCGGCGGTGAGCAGTCCTGGCAACAATTGGATATGGGCCAGGAGACCGCCTTTAAGACGATCACCGGCTCAATCTTTGAGTTCGGATTCTCGGACGCGATCCTCCAGATGTGGGCCGCATTCGTGTATGAGTTGGCAACAGGCCAGCGGCGAAAACCGTTTGCGGGATGCGTTACTCCTGAGGAAACGGCTCTGAGCCACGAGCTCTTCACCGCAGCCTTAGAGTCCCACCGGCGGACCCAGGTCGTCAGCATCGAGTCGGCAGGTTGACTTGCTCAAATCCGGGTCAAACCTTAGTCAATACTCCCGCCTTTGTTGCTGCGGAGAGAAAGGGGGAAAAAGGTGGAGGCGTTGTTTGCGGAGCTCAAGAAATCAGATTGCGCTCCGTCGCTTGCGTTTGCGGAGATTAAAGTTCGTTTGCGAACAGTTCTTCCTTGCTGCGACTGCGCAAAATATCAAACGGCTGGTCCGCTCCCTCAGCCAAGGACCAAGGCAGCCGCTCCCGGCAACTAATTAGTTTTCTAACCTAGCAAAGAACTCTTCCCCGCTGCGGTACTCACACCAACTTCCGATTTCACTCAGCTCTTTTTCAACAGCCACGCCTGTTTGCATCAACCATCGTGTCGCGGCTCCACTGCACGCCGAAAACGCCCCTCGCTCACTTCAAAGTTTGTGGCACGTCCTTTACAATCGTGGGTCGCAACCAGCAGGGCCGAAATTGTATGCCGATGGCTGCTGGCGACTGTTCGTCTAAAGCAGACCGAAGAACCTGACGGGTGCCTTGCGCGGTTCAACTCTTCAGGAGACGAGTCGGAAACGAGGGAATATGAGCCAGACCCCGAAGTGTGCGCGAAAGGCCGTACTTTTGCAGATGGGGGTGATCATTACTGCTATCTTGATGATGGCGTCCACCACTGTTACAGCCTTGGCCGCCAATAACGAATTCGGCCCAACCAATCCTTTTTATGCGGCGAGTCCCTTGCCGTTTCAAGCCCCGCCCTTCGACAAGATCAAGGACGGCGATTACCAGCCCGCCATTGAAGCGGGCATGGCGCAGCAGCGCGCGGAAGTGCGGGCGATAACCGATGATCCAGCCCCTCCAACCTTTGAGAACACGATCGTGGCGATGGAGAAATCCGGCCAGCTCTTCAACCGAGTGCTGCAGGTCTTTGGCGGCGTCACCGGCGCTAACCTCAGTCCCGAGTTGCAAAAAGTTCAGGAAATTGAAGCGCCCAAGCTGGCCGCGCATCAGGACGCGATTTTCCTCGATACCAAGCTATTCGAACGGGTTGACGCCATCTACAAGCAGCGCGACTCCCTGGGACTGAACGCCGAAGCCTTGCGTCTCGTGCAGTTCTACTATGATCAGTTTCTGCACGCCGGCGCCAAACTCTCCGACGCCGACAAAGCCGAACTCAAGAAGCTGAACGAAGAAGAGTCCACGCTCTCGAACGCGTTCAATACCAAGCTGCT
>JBEKIB010000073.1:0-23512 GCA_050011975.1 Terriglobales bacterium
GTGATGCGAACGTCGCGGCTGATTTTTTCCACCATGTATTCATGCGTGTAACCGTAGCCACCAAGCGCCTGGATGCTGGCCTCGGCGGCGGCGTTGCCGGCTTCGGTCGCCATATACTTGGCGATGGCGCCCTCGGTGTTCAAACTGCCTTCGGCTCCGGCGTCGATGCGCTCCGCGGTTTCTTCGATATAAGAGCGGGCAGCCTCCAGGCGCGCCACGTGCGGCACGATCAGCTTGTGCGTATAACCTTGCTTCTGCGAAAGTGGCGCCCCGGCCTGAATACGCTTCGTGGAGTAGGGAATTGCTCGATCGAGCGCGGCCCAGCCGGCCCCCAAGCCAAACGCCGCTACCATCAGGCGCGTATACCCGAACACGGCCTGCGCTTGATTCAACCCCTGGCCTTCCACGCCGCCAACGAGCCGGTCGGCGTCCACATAGACGTCGTTGAACGCCAGGGCCGCCGTGTTGCTGAGCCGGATGCCGTGCTTGTCTTCCGGCTCGTCGTGCGTGAAACCCTTCGCGCCTTTCTCCACGATGAACCAACTCGGACCGCTGGGCGTATTCGCCAAAACCGAGTAGGCATCGGCGATCCCGCCGTTGCTGATCCATTGTTTATTGCCATTGATCTTGTAACCGACGACGCGGCCGTCCTGGCTGACCGGGTCCGCCGTAGTCTTCAGAGCGCCGAGATCGCTGCCCGCTTCCGGCTCCGTGGCGCCGTAGGCGAACAACAATCCCTCATCGGCGATTCGTGTCAGCCAGATTTTCTTTTGCTCCGGAGTGGCGCCAACCGTGATCGGATCGCTGCCCAGAAACGTGGCCAGCACAGCCGTGGCGACGCCCAGGTCAATATGCGCCATCTCTTCACAGACGCAATACACATCGAATGCGCCGCCGCCCATGCCGCCAAACTCTTCGGGAATGAAGAGAAGCTGAATGCCCAGTTGGTCCGGACTGCACATGTGGTGGACGATCTCGACCGGACATTCATCGCGATCATCAAGCTCCCGGAGCACCTCGTCCGGCAGACGTTTCTTGGCGAAGTCCTTCAGCGACTTCAAACTTAGCTTCAGAGTTTTATTTGCGATCATGGGGATTGCCTCACTTTGCTGTTTACTTTGCTGCGAGCGTGCGCATTTCACGAACTTTGTTAGTCAATTCCGGCAGGAACTCCAGAATGTCATCGACAATTCCGACATCAGCCACCTGGAAGATCGGAGCCTTCGGATTCTTGTTAATGGCGATCAGGAACGGACTGCCCTTAATGCCAGCCAGATGCTGGAATGCGCCACTAATGCCGCATGCCAGATAGACCTTGGGCTTGACGGTTTTTCCGGATGAGCCCACCTGGCGTGACTTCTCCATCCACTTGGCGTCGACCACGGGTCGCGAGCAACTCACCGCCGCGCCCAGGGCGTCGGCCAGTTCCAGCGCAATGGCCACATTGTCTTTTTCCTGAATGCCGCGGCCGATCGAAACCAAAACGTTGTACTTGGTGATATCGACATCACCCGCCTCGGCGGCGACCGTTTCCAGATAGCGCCTACCCGATACCAGAGCGCCAACGTCAGATGATTTGTCGACAACGCCGCCCCTGATGGGAGCCCCTTCCAGCGGTTTGAGCGCGCCCGGACGTATCGTGACCACCGCGCCCGTTGAGATGTCACAACGAACATGAGCGCTCACCTGTCCGCCAAATTCCTGGCGCACAACTTCGAGGTCGGCGCCCTCAACTCCGGCGACGTCCAACACGTCGGAGACAAAAGCTGAATTCATCTTGATGGAAAGGCCCGGCGCCAGATCCATTCCGAAATGCTGATGGGGAAGTAACACAATGCCGTCGCTCGGCAAGAGCTTGACCAGCGCTTTGCGAACCAGCTCAGCATTGGGATAGGCAAGAGCTTCGTTGGCGATTTTCCAAATCTCAGCGTAGGAAGCACGAAGGGCGTCGCAGGCGGCATCGAGGTCCGCGCCCCAACCGGTGAGAATGGCTGTCGGCGAAGCCGTGGGATCGATCTTGCGTGCCGCGGCCGCCAGTTCGAAAGCGGAATCGTCGACCACGCCACGTTTGTGCACAATATAAGCGAAGATGCGAGCCATTATTTCAACCCTCCTTTGGCTGCCACTAACTCCAGAACTTTGTCGATGTTCTCTTCCCGGGTGCCGTGCAGAATTTCGGCTCCCTTGCCCAGCGCGGGCACGAAGTAGTCCACCCGCTTCACTTTCGCTGCAACCTCCCCTACAGCGCCTGTATCGAGACCCAGGTCCGACGCGGCGAACGTTGGGATGGGGATCGAGGCCACTTGCCGGATGCCGCGCATGCCGACATAACGCGGCTCATTGATGCCGGTCTGAATCGAGAGCACGCAGGGCAGATCAATCTCATTCATTTCCTTGTTGCCGCCTTCGATCTCCCGGCTGACCTTCAGCTTTCGGCCTTCCAGCACCTCAATGGAATTGACCAGAGAAGCAAACGGGTAGTCGAGCAGCGCCGCCAGCATTCCGCCGACTTGGGCGCCTCCGTCCTCCGCCTGAACCCCGGTCAAAATGAGGTCGTAATTCCCCTTCTGCACAAAAGCCTTAAGGATGGTTGCGATGCCCCGGCCATCCGATCCGCTGAAAGCTTCGTCGGAGATCATCACGCCATGGTTCGCGCCCATGGCCATTTCCCGGCGCAGGATCTCTTCGTCGTCTTCGCCGCCAACCGTGGCCACCGTGACGTTGCCACCAACTCTGGCGACGATCTGCAGGGCCTCTTCGACCGCGTAGTTGTCGGCTTCATTGATCGAATAGACCAGTTCGTCACGTTCGATGTCATTGCCCTCACTGTTAAGTTCAATCTCGTTTTCCGAAGTGTCGGGCACTCTTCTTGCGCAAACTAGAATCTCCACATTCACCTCCACAGAATTGCTTTAGCGCCTTCTCGAAAATCTCCGACCGTTGTCATTCCGCTGTCACTTCGCGGTCATCTCAAAGCGCGAAGCGACGAGGAACCTGCAGTTGCTGAAGAATCCAGCGGAAACTGCAGATCCCGCGCGTTGCTCGGGATGACAAGAAATTTAGTTTCTCAACAATCTATTCAGACCAACGCATCTCGCACGATGTGTTGGTCCACTAATTCCGCCAAGTCAATGGCGGTCATCTTTCCTTCCAAACCTGCGACCTTGATCGCATCTTCTATATTCACCATGCAGAACGGACACGCGGTCACCATCACATTGGCCCCGGCTTCGGCGGCCATCTGCACTCTCTTCACGCCCATCCGCTGCTCTTCTTTCGGCTCGTAGAACAGCATCAATCCACCACCACCGCAGCAGAACGACCGGTCACGCGACCGCGTCATCTCGACTCTCTTCAAACCGGGAATCGCATCCAGCACGTCTCGCGGGTCGTCGTAAATCTGGTTGTGCCGCCCCAGGTAGCAGGGATCGTGGTAGGTGTACACATTGTTTCCGTTTTCTACGCGATTGAACTTGATCTTGCCGGCTCTCACTTCTGCGGCGATCACCTGGCTGATGTGCTCGACTGGCGGCACATCCTTGTAGTCGTGTTTCAGCGCGTTGTAGGCGTGCGGGTCAGCCGTGACGATGCGCCGGACTCCGGAGGCTTTGATCGCATCGACGTTGTGGTCGCGCAAGGCCATGAAAAGCGTCTCTTCGCCGAACCGCCGGACTTCATGTCCGCTGTCTCTTTCCGCCGCTCCCAGAATTCCAAAATTCTCTCCGACGTGGCTAAGGATCTTCGCCGTGGCCCTTCCGACCGCCTGCATGCGGTCATCGTAGGAGGTGATGCTGTCGACGAAATAGAGAGTGTCCGCGCCATTGCGCTGATCAAGGGTTTTGACGCGGCAGGTTTGCTGGAATTCTTTCGCGTTTGCCCAGTCGGCCTTCTTCTTCTCCATCTTGCCGTATGGATTGCCGCGGCTCTCTAGCGCCTTCAGCGGCTTTTGCAGGGACTGGGGCACGTTCCCGTCATCGACCATGCCCCGCCGCAAATCGACGATCTTGTCGATATATTCCACAAGCAGCGGGCATTCTGCTTCACAAGCCCCACAGGTCGTGCACGACCAGATTTCATCCTCGGAATAAATGCCGCCGGAGTCTTTGCTGCCGATCAATGGCGCGCCGTTATTGGCGCGTCCCAGCACCGGATAGTGCCGGAAGCTGTAGTCTCTCGCCTTGATAGTGATGAATCGCGGCGACAACGGCCGGCCCGCCGCATTGGCCGGGCAATTGTCCGAACACCGCCCGCAATCGGCGCAGGAATAGAAATCGAGCATGTGCTTCCAGGTGAAGTCTTCGAACGTTTTTACTCCGAAAGATTTCACCTGATCCAGATGCTCCTCGCTGACGCCATATCGCACCGGCTTCAGAATCTCCCGGTCCAACTTTGCGAAATAAATATTGAACAGTGAGGTTTCCACGTGGAACTGGATTCCAAAGGGCCGATAGCAGAGCAAAAAGTAAAAGGCCAATTCATGGACAAGATAAGCGCCGAAGAAGAGCGCTCCGAGAACGGGCAAAGGAGTTGAGACGAGAGCATTCCGCAAAATCCACGGGAGCGAAAATGCGGCCAACATTTCAACGGGGTGGCCTGACTGCAACTGCGCGGCGGCCTTAACGCCCGCGAAGAGGCTGTCGGCCACCATCAGGAGTGCGATCAGCGCCAGAAGGAAGACAGCGTCAGCGGTGTGAGCTTTGCCGTATCTTGCCGGCACCGCGTACCGCGCAGGTTTGAAAACCAGGCGGCGAATCACCGCGATCAACATGCAAAGAAAAACAACGGTGGCGGCGTAATCCGTGATTATGTCGTAGATAGGACCGGCTCTTCCGGAAAGGCCGGGCATTTCGAAATTTTCGGAGACGCCAACAATCAACACCGAGAAGGCGCGAATCGCCAGGACTATGAAACCCGCAAAAATGAAAATGTGAAGGATCCCCGCGGTCCGGTAGAGCGGTTGTTTCCACTGCCCCAGCCAGAATTTCAGAACCCTTCCCAGTCGGATGAATGGTTGGTCAAAGCGAAAATCGCGTTCGCCCCGAAGGAGCGGGACCATGCGCATCGCCACAATGTAGAAGAAACATACGACACCCAGAAGGTGAATGGTTAAGAAAAGAACTCGGCCCGTGACCAACCATGAGGTCACTTGAGCAGCTGGCTGGATGCCTACCACGGCACTACTCTCCTGCTTGACAATCCCTAGGCGATCAATTGTGTCAAGACTTTTTCCTCTGTAACTAAGGGCCCTGATGCTGTTGCCGGTCCGATTGAATCGGGAGCCGGACGCGGAATGGATGCGCGAACTGGCTCCGGTACTGGGACCTGCGGTGTCGCTGCAATTGCTGTCTTTGCGCGCACTCCTTTTTTTTGTTTCTTTCCTTCTTTTTTCTTTTGCGGGGGTGTGACTCGGGTGGCTTCCCGCAGTTCCTCAAAACTCGATTGCAGAAGCGTTTCCAAACGCCGCAGATCCGGCACCGCGTGCACATCTCCGCTGAACCCGAAATACGCCGTGCCGTTGTAGGTCAAAATGGCGCAGTTGAGCGCCATCTCGCCGCCGACCGGGACATACGGATAGCAGTGCAGCATCTCGTGCCCGAGCAGGTAGAGCGGATATTGCGGTCCCGGCACATTGGTGCAGACCAGGTTGAAAGGCGTGAACGGCAACCGGCTTATCACGTGGCCGGCCAGCGACTGCGCTGAAGTCGGAAACATGCCGAGCAAGCCACCGGTCAGACTTACTAATTCGGCGGCATGCGCGCGTTTGAGAAATTCCGTTCTACGATGGACCGCAGCCAGCAGTTTCCGCGGGTTGCGAATATCCAGCGGTATGGTGACTGGAACCAGGGAGATGCGGTTTCCCAATTCGCCCGGTTTTTCGTTGCCGCGCAGATTGACCGGAACCATCATGCGGAACATCCGCCCCTTGACCGGGTCGCCATGCAGTTCTACATAGCGCCGGATGGTCGCCGTCACCAGCGCGAGAATGACGTCATTCACGCTTGTCCCGCAGGTAGACTTTATGGCTTTGATTTCCGCCAGTGGAATTTCAGCCCAGGCGAATTTCTGCGGCCCGCGGCAGAAAATGTTGAACCGCAGCCGCTCGGTTGAGGCGCTGAGCTCCGGCAGTAAGCCGGTGAACTCGTCGGTGGCCATTTCTCCGCCATTCGCGGCGAAGCGTTCCACCATGGTTGATACGTCTGCCAGGGCGGCGAGAATTCGTTTGGCAAAATCAGAATAAGAATCGACGCATCCGGTCGTTAACGAAGTCAAGACGTCACGCGGTGGTGGTACTCGGAGCCGAAGCTTTCGTCGAGGCAGACGAGGCGGCACCGGGCTCGCATCCATGAGCACATTCATGATCCCAACTCCGGCGATGCCATCGGCCAGGCAGTGGTGCAGGCGGAAGACGAGCCCGCTGCGATTACCTTTCAGCCCATGTACCAGCGTCAGGTCCCATAGTGGGTGCTGCCGGTCCATCACCGTGCTCAGAATCTTCCCCGCCAGCGTCTTCAATTCTGCGTCGGAACCGTGCTTGAGGGTCACCTCGTGCAGGTGGCGGCGGATGTCGAAGGTGGGGTCGAATTCCCAGCTGGGAAGGCCGATGTTAAGCGGCGGGGCCACCACACGTTTCAGGTAGCGGGGAATCAGCGGCAGCTTCGACTCGACAAACTGGATGCAATCTTCGAAAGCGATCTCACCCTCAAAGACGCAGACACAGGCCACGTTGAAGGGCATGTCCTCGCGTTCAAGATGGAGGAAGACGGTGTCTCCCCAGGAAAGGCGGTCACCCTGCTGCTTATGATTCTGCATGGCCGAACTCCCAATTCAATTGCCGAACCTCAGTTGCCGAACCACCGCGCATCTCAGCTCACGCGCATCTAGCTCACAAAAGAAAATCGCGACCCGAGCTTCACCAGCTTGAGCACCTTGTAAACACCGACGTTGACGCCGCGCAGCACGACCTTGACGCCTTTGTCGTCCGCGACACCCGCGAACTCTTCCATCGCTCGGAGCGCACGCGAATCGATCCTGCGCACGGATGAGAAATCCAAAACCACTTCGCCCTCGGCGCGGTCCAGTTTTTCCCCGGCCTCTTGCAACGCCTGGACAACGCAAGCTTCATCAATCTTGAGCCACACGGCGATCATTGCCATACCCACCACCATCCGCTACGCGCTCTGCTGCTCAGACGCGGTTTGCTGAGACGTCTGTCGCTCAGACGCTCCGGCCACTTTCGCCGGACCTCGCCCGTGGTAAGCCTTCCAAAACAGCTCCGCCAATTCGCTCATCAGCGGCATACGAGGGTTCGACCGCCAGGAAGGATCGTCAAAGGCAAGCTTGGTCAGTTCAGGCATTGCCCGCTCGAATTCTTCCTTCGAAATCCCCAGCTCGGCGATCGAACGCGGGAAGCCCAATTGGTCAAGCAACTGTTCTGTCGCCGCCACCAGGTTCTTCACCTTTTCCTCAATCGTGTGGCCGCCGAGGCCCAGCAAATCCGCGACCGTCGCGTACTTCTTGTGCGCGATGTATCCCTTCTGGTACGGCGACGGCAGGAACTTCGTGGGCACGGACGCGTTATACGCAATGACGTGCGGCAACATGAGCGCATTGGCCCGGCCGTGCGCCACTCCGAAGCGCGCCCCGAAAGCATGCGCCAGCGCGTGATTCACGCCCACAGACGCGTTGGAGAAAGCCATCGCCGCAATGCAGGCGGCATTGTGCATCATGGAGCGCGCCTCTTCATCGCCAGGATGCTCATAAGCGATGGGCAGGTACTTGAACGCCATCCGGATCGCCTGCATGGCGTCGCAATCGGTATAGGCCGAAGCGTAACTGGAAACGGCAGCTTCCAGCGCATGGGTCAGGCAGTCGATGCCGGTATCGGCGGTAAGGCCCTTCGGCATGGACATAACAAATTGCGGATCGACGATGGCCACATCCGGGGTCAGCGAATAGTCGGCGAGGGTTACCTTCCGTCCGCGCTCTTTGTCGGTCAGCACGGCAAAGGGAGTGACTTCGCTCCCGGTTCCGCTGGTGGTGGAGATGGCAATCAGCCGCGCCCGGTTCACTTTCTCGGTCGGGTACTGGATCACGCGCTTGCGCAAATCCAGAAATGGCGCGGCCAGTTCTTCTAGGTCAGCGGTTGGCGACTCGTACTTGAGTTTCATGATCTTCGCCGCATCGATCACCGACCCGCCACCCAGCGCGATGATCTGGTCCGCTTTGTAAAAATTCAGCGTCTCCACTCCCTGCATGACCACCTTGATCTCGGGCTCGGCATCGGGAATGACGGAGACGTGGACGTGAGTTCCCTCCGGAATGTAGCGCCGGACAATGTCCACGTGTCCGAACCTCTCCAGAGCCGGATTGGTAATGATGATGGTCGACTGCGAGGGGAACTGGTGTACGTTCTCCACCGCGTTCAGGTTGAAATAAATCTGATTGGGAACTCGGAACCACATATGGGCTTGCGTCCTTCGAGCCACACGCTTGATATTGAGGTAGTGATAGATAGTTACGTTATCGGTGGTGCTGTTGCCGCCGCCGGTGCCACATCCGAAGGAGAAGGTAGGTGGCAGATCGTTGTAAACGCCGCCCACCGCTCCGACCGAACCTGGCGAATTCACCAGGATCCGCCCCGCGTTCATCACCTCGCTGAACCTCTGGATGACCTCTTCGTTGCGCGAGAAAATAACCGCCGTATGTCCAAGCCCACCGGCATGATTCACGTCGACGCACACCTTGAGCGCCTCATCGACGGATTTCGCCCGATACACCGCGAGCACCGGAAACAGCTTCTCCACCGACAGGGGATGTTCGCGGCCCACGCCTTGAATCGGCGCAATCAGGAGTTTGGTGCCCGGCTTCACGGAAAGACCGGCAAAACGGGCGATATCGCTAGCCTTCTGCCCGACTGCCATGGGTTGCATGAACCCGGTCTGCGGATCGATGACCGTGCGCGCCAGCAGTTTCGTCTCTTTCTCATTGCAGATGTGCGTGCCCAGTTCTGCAAACTTCTTCAGGACGAGGTCATAAATCTCATCATCAATCACCGCCGTCTGCTCGGAGGCACAGATGGTTCCGTTATCGAAGGTTTTGGAGAGGATGATGTCCGTCACGGCCGTACTCAGGTCAGCCGTTTTCTCCAGATAGACCGGAGTGTTGCCCGGCCCCACACCCAGGGCTGGTTTGCCGGAGCTATAGGCGGCCTTGACTGCGCCCGGCCCGCCGGTCGCATCAATCAGCCCAACGTCTTTGTGCCGCATCAGGTAGGCGTTATCCAGCAGGGTGTGCGCTTCCAGGCAGCTAAAAACCCCTTCGGGCGCGCCCTGCTTCAGCGCAGTCTCATACATGATCTTCACGGCCTCAGAGCAGCAACGCCACGCGTTTGGATGAGGACTGAAAATCACCGCGTTGCGCGTCTTGATGGCCATGATGCATTTAAAGAGCACGGTCGAAGTGGGGTTGGTAATCGGCAGGATCGAGAAGATGACCCCGATCGGTTCCGCCACCTCCACCAGATTGCGCTCCGGAAACTCGCGAATGACGCCGACGGTACGTTTATCCTTTATGTAGTTGTAGACGAATTCCGTGGCCACCATGTTCTTTATGACCTTGTCTTCCATCACTCCGAGCTTGGTTTCCTCAAACGCCAGGCGGGCGAGATGTTGCGCTTGGTCCAAGCCTGCCAGGACCATCGCCTTGACGATGCGATCGACGTCTTCTTGGGTAAATTGTGTAAAGACAGCGGCGGCGCTTCTGGCTTGACTGACTAGTCGCTCCAGGTAGGTAATCCGTTCTTCACTGAGGCTTTCTGCGGCTAGCGGGATCGGAACCCGCTCCGGCACTGTTTCATGCGTGACCATCGCTGCCCCCTAACTGCCTGTCAGGCCCCTTGCCTGTGAGGAGCACGCTTACTCGTATGTTCCCAGCTCTCGTACCCGTGAGGACAGTAGTGAGGGTAGTAGTTTGATCGCTGGTAAAACGTCCTTAAGTCTTATGCGTAGTCGATGGGATGCTTGGTCAGCCAGTGCTCATCGCGCACCCTGCCAATGTTTTTCAAAGCACTACCAGCGACGCTCGCCGTCAAACGCCGGCTTTCCCAGGCGAGGCCTGCGCCTAAGCCAATGGCACCGCCCAGCAAACCGAACGCTAACGTTCGCGCAATGGATTTCTGCCGATATCCAGGATAACTGCCTAACACACCGATGCACGTCCCAAGAACTGCGGGTATCAACGCGCTTCGAACCGACTCGCTAAGAAACGGAGTAAGAGATTCTCCGTCGAGAAATTCTTCTCGACCAGAACGCGCTCCCTCGACTCCGGAACTAAAAAGCCTTCGGCCATAATCGGCATTTGACTTCGACCACTTACATAAGTCCATCGGGATCTCCTCACCGTCCTCGATCGGGGATACCGCGTTTATTACATCACCAGCGCGAAGCCGATTCCGTAGCACGCGTCACACCCAGATGTGAGCGCAGGTACGTTTCGGACTGTTCTCCAGCAGACACTTGTATGTTCGCTAGCCGACATCTGTAAGCGAACTCGTGAGACTGGCGGGAGTTTCGATGACTCTCTGTGGGATCGTTTGTCGGAGGACGACAGGTTCGTACTAACGGGCACAAACTTGCCAACGTGCCCTCTGCAGACAAGGGCACGTTGGCGCACTAGCTTGGGTTTTATCCGTCGGCGCACGGCACAAAACCACAGAAACCCGTGCCCCGTCGACGGCATCGTTTACGAGCGAGTGTCAGGCTACCGCTACCGCCGCGTGCTTCTTTGGCGACCGCTTCGCGTGATGTGCGACCTTGCGCGCGGGTTTGTGATCGCCATTCGGCTTCACCATGACCTCCATCAACTCCTTTTGGGCGTCGACGTAGCTTTTTACTCCTTCCCGCGTCAGCTCCGCCAACGGCAGGAAGGGAAATGGCCGCAAGAGTTCCAGAGTCTTGCCGGCGGTTTTCACATTGGCGTTCATCTGTCGTCCGGCTACATCCACCAGCTTCCTTTGCGCATCGATGAACGACTCGGTGGCATGGCGCGCCAGTTGCGACAACTCGGTCTTCTTCGCTTTCTTGACGCCGTTGGTGTGCTTGCCGCCGGTCGCCTTGGCTGTCTCCTCGGCGATGACGTCCATGAAGTGCTTCTGGGCTTTGACAAAGTTGTCCATCGCCTCGCTGGCCAGTTCCACCAGTTGCTCGCCCTGGAATGGTTTTCCGGCCTTGGCTGACTCAACCCAGGCATGAGTCTGTTTCCCGGCAATCTTCAGGAACTCCTCCTGCATGTGGACGAACGTTTCCACACTGCGCCGGAGCAGGTCGGTCACAGCCTCCGCGGCCGGCCATTCGCCGACGCGCTCTTTCACGCCGTTCATCAGGATTTCGTTCTGTTTTTGCCCCAGTTCAAGAAGGACTCTTTGCCCTTCAATGAAGTTCGATACGCCCTCGGCCGTCACTTCACTTAGAATGGCCGTCGGGGAATGATTGACGTCGGACAGTTGCTGCCGCAGAGAGTGCATCAGGCTTGCATTCTGCCGCATCGCGAGATCCAAAAGGATTCGTTGCGTGGCAAAGAAGCTCTGCACTCCCTGCTGTGCCCAACCCGAAAGAAGATTGACAAAAGACGACTCCCCGGAATGAGTTCGGGGATGTACGGTTGTTGGCATGAAACACCTCCACATATGCTGCACTGCAGCATCAACTAAACTGTACGATTTTAAGTGAATTATGTCAATATGTATTTGTCTTATGTGCGCAGCAGCATGGGTACATCGAAAATGAAGCCCGCTCCCGTCCTCATCAAAAAATATGGGAATCGCAGGTTGTACGATTCCTCGAACAGCCAGTACGTGAATCTCGACGACATTGCGAGGTTCATTCGCGAAGGCAGGGATGTCCAGGTAGTCGACGCGAAGACCGGCCGCGATCTGACCCGCGTTACCCTGACACAAATCATTACCGAGGATGCAAAGGATAAGCCGACGGGCCTGCCGCTCGAACTGTTGCGCCAACTTGTCGTCGCCTCCGACGAAGTGCGGCAGGAGTTCGTCATGTGGTATTTGAAATCCGCCTTTGACACTTATCAGAAGGTGCAGGACACGGTGCAGAGCCGTCTGGGCGAGGTCCAGTCTGCCATTCTCTCGCCGGTGGACATGATGAAGAAGTTCCTGGGCGCGCCCGCGCCGGCGACGGAGCAGCCCCGAACTGAGGCCGAGCCGGAACTCAATGCCCTGCGCCAGCGGGTAGCGGAACTGGAGGCCCGGCTGAAAAAACCGGCGCGAGGAAAACCAGGCTCACGCCGGAAACAAAAGGGAAGGGTATAATTCGCGTTAGGCAAGCTTCCGCCCGCTGCGCACGCTGGCGTAATGTGCGTAAACGCTGGGCAGACTCAGGACAGAATTTGCAACGCAAACAGACCAAGGCTACCGGTTCATCGAAGGCGGCACGGCCGGGGCAAACTCACCGGGCCGATATGGAAGCCGCCATTTCACCCTGGACAGAAGCGCTGTTTGCGGCTGAGATTCTCTTCCTGCACGCAACTCCTGTCTATTACGGTTTCGGCGTACCCCGCGGTGACGACTCTGCGGTGGTCATCATTCCCGGCTTTCTTGGTACCGATCTTTATTTAATGGAACTCCACGGCTGGCTGGAGCGCATCGGATACCGGCCCTATTTTTCCGGCATCGGTATCAACGCCGAGTGTCCAAATCTCTTGATCCAGCGCCGTCTGAACGAGACCATAGAAAGAGCCCTGACCGAAACCGAGCGGAAAATTCACTTGATCGGTCACAGCCTCGGAGGGGTGATCGCACGCTCAGTGGCCGGCCAGAGGCCACAGGATGTGGCTTCAGTCATCACGCTCGCTTCGCCATTTCGCGGCACCGCCACCAGTCGAACCATTCTCCAGGCTGCCGAAGGCATTCGCCAGCGCATCCTGAAGGAGCATGGCCGGGGAGTACTGCCCGACTGCTACACCGGGCGCTGCACATGTAATTTTGTTGACTCGTTGAAGCGAGACATTCCCGACTCGATGGTCGAAACTGCCATTTACACGCGCGATGACGGCATCGTGGATTGGCGCTATTGCATGACCAGGAATCCCGAGGTCGACTTTGAAGTCCCGGGCACTCACATCGGAATGGCGTTTAATCCTTCGGCGTACGCGATCGTCGCCGATCGCCTGGCGAAGGCGCAATCTTCCGAATGAGTTTCGCTCGTGTAGGGACGGCCGCCCTCGGAGCCTGCCCTGAGCGGAGTCGAAGGGTCCGGCCGAGCGCAGTTCGTCAGCTGCCTGTGGCCACAGCAACTCTGAACTTACTCTAGCGCCCGACCATCTCCAACACTGCCCCGCTACTCGTCTCTAAGGTTTCGACCGGTCCGCTCCGCCGCTCCAACCGGAGTACCGCTCTCGCCAGGCTGTTGTTCGTGACTTCAAAGCTGCCCCTGCAATCGGTCTTCAAGTAGGGAAGCCGATGGATGCTCGGTCCCGAGCCATCGATCGCTCCTTCCAATCGGAATCCGTCCTTCGTGGCACAACGAAAATTCCACCCCAATTTTTCTGAATCTCTTCTGCTCTCCTGCAGATTCCGGAATTCGCGCACCTTCCCCTCATGCCAGAGCACCGCTTTGCGAAAGACCAGCCCGAATGGCATTTCGTATACTAATGCTTCGAATGTGGTCGCTTTCCATGCGCCCGAACCACTGTCGGGGCCGGGAAAGTGCGCATGGGTCCAGGTCCAGAAATTGCGATGCCGGTATCCACAGTTGTGTCCTTGAACTCCGAACCCCAAAGGATCCCCCGCAAAACTCCGGCCATCCAGCGTGATCTGGCCGGAAAAAAGCGCGTCGGAATGCGGGGTTCGCGAGAATCCGATCCAGCCCTTGTTGCTCAGCGTGACGCGAAACGCGGAACGACAGTGCAAATCCCATGAGATCGCGTGCCCCGCAACTTCCATTTTTCCGCGGCACGAGTTCTCGCCGATTTCATGGTTGCCGATTTGGAGGTAGAAAGGATTGTGCCCGCGGGCGCTGAGATCCAGACCTCCCAGAGGAAATCCCTGAATGAAGCTTTGCGGTTTTCCATCCTTCGGAAACCACGTGGCCCACACCTGGACGGGCATTCCGCTCGGGTCACCGGCGCAACCGCCCCGGCCAGGATTCATCAGCAAATATCGGAACCACCACGCCCCGCCGCCGTCCTCCAGTCCCAGACGGACAAACCAGACTTCGTAACGGCGCCGGGCCGAGAGCGATGAATACAGTTCGTTCAGCGTCTTCACAGAATCATCTTAACCGTGGTGCAACACGCGCTACAATGTCGGGCGTATTCCGGCACTATTCCGGAAATATTTCGAGAGACGACCGGCAAGCCCATCTGCCCGCGGTGCAAATACGATTTGTATCAGGGTATGCCTTTAGGCGTACCGAAAGTGCCGCTTTCACTTCGCAGAATGTCGCCGCCGAACCGAAAGGATCGAGTATGCACATGCCAAGAGAGAAGCAAGCGGCAACTCAGGAACAACCCCTGGTCCGTTTTGGCCTGGGGCTCGCCAACTGGAGTGAGCGCTGGTTCCCGGATCCGCTGATTTTTGCGTTGCTGGGAATCGTGGTGGTCTTTGTCGTCGGCCTCGTGCTTCGTCAAAGTCCCACCAAACTCGCCATCCAGGGTGGAAAGAACTTCTGGTCCCTCGTCCCTTTCACCATGCAGATGGTGATGATCATCATCGGTGGATATGTCGTCGCCTCCACTCCGATCGTGTATCGCGCCATCCGCGCCTTAGCCGGAATTCCAAAGACGCCGCGGCAAGCGGTCGCGCTGGTGGCTTTGTTCTCCATGCTGTCGTCGCTGATCTCCTGGGGCTTGAGCCTGATTTTCAGCGGACTCTTTGTTCGCGAACTGGCTCATCGCGTCAAGGGCATGGATTACCGCGCCGCGGGTGGTGCTGCATATCTCGGACTGGGAGCCGTCTGGGCGATGGGGCTGTCTTCTTCCGCCGCCATGCTGATGGCGACCAAGTCCGCGATTCCGCCGTCATTGTTCAGCATTAGTGGTCTCATCCCGCTCACCCAAACTCTTTTCTTGTGGCAAAGTATCGCGACGACGGTAATCCTGATCGCGCTTTCCGTACTCATCGCCTGGTTGTCCACTCCCTCGCCGGAGAATGCCAGAACCGCCGAATCCTACGGCATCCAATATGAGCCGATTCGCTCCAGCCTGGAGCCCAAGAGCAAACCCGGCGAGTGGCTGGAATACAGTCCGCTGCTGACAATTTTGGTTGCCGCGCTGTTGTGCTGGTATCTGGTCGACGTATTCCGCACCTCGCCGCAAGGCGCACTGGCAGCACTGGACCTTAATACTTACAACCTCATGTTCATTACAGTTGGGCTTCTATTGCACTGGCGTCCGAAGCGCTTCATGCGTGCTGTAGTCGAGTGCATTCCAGCCACCGGCGGCGTGCTGATCCAGTTCCCGTTTTACGCCGTGATCTTCGGCATGATTGTAGGGACGGGAATCGCAGATGCGCTGGCGAAACTTTTCGCCAACATCAGCACCCATAACACCTATCCCTTGCTGGTGGCGATCTATTCGGCCGTGCTCGGCGTTTTCATTCCATCGGGCGGTAGTAAGTGGGTGATCGAAGCCCCGTATGTGCTGCAGGCCGCGAACCTCCACCAGGTTCATCTGGGCTGGGTGGTGCAGATCTACAACGCGTCGGAAGCGCTGCCCAATCTCGTCAATCCCTTCTGGATGCTGCCGCTGCTGGGCATATTGAAATTGAAGGCCAGGGACATCGTCGGATATGGCGTGCTCCAGTTGATGGTTCACATACCGGTCGTGTTCTTCCTCTGCTGGTTGTTTGCCCGCTATATTCCATATTTGCTACCCATGAAATAGGTTGAGGCGATGTTATCTTGGTGAGGGTAGCGAATCGCTGGAAATCGCATTCATGGAAGTTCTCAAAAGACTCTTTGAGCAGCATTTCCACTCACCAGTTGAGCGGGTGCAGCCGCTGCAGGGCCAGCTCGGCGGTTCGGGACGCAAGATCATCCGGCTTTCCGGCGAGAGAATCAGCGCGATTGGCATCCTCTATGACGTGCGCGAAGAGAATGTCGCCTTCCTCGAATTTTCCCGGCACTTTCGCCGGCACGGTCTGCCGGTGCCGGAAATTTATGCGGAAGACTTAAGCGAGGGCGCTTATCTCGAAGAAGATCTTGGCAGCACCACACTCTTTGAGTTTTTGTCAGACCATCGCGACGGCGCGACCATCGCTCCCGAGGCCGTCGCAGCCTATCGCAAAGTTGTCGCCATTTTGCCGCGCTTTCAGGTCGAAGCGGGCCGCGATTTAAACTACAAAGTTTGCTATCCGCGCGCGAGCTTCGATCGCCAGTCCATCGCGTGGGATTTGAATTATTTCAAGTACTACTTTCTCCGCCTCGCCGGCATTCCCTTCAACGAGCAAGCGCTGGAACACGACTTCAGCCGCTTGACGAAATTCCTCTTGAACGCCAGCCGAGATTATTTTCTCTATCGCGATTTCCAATCCCGCAACATCATGCTGTGCAGAATCCTGAATGAAGACCAGCCTTTTTTTCTCGACTATCAAGGCGGCCGCAAAGGCGCGCTGCAATACGATATCGCCTCTCTTTTGTACGATGCCAAAGCCGACCTGCCGCCCGATATGCGCCAGCAGCTGCTCGATCACTATCTCGACAGCCTGACCGGTTTCCTCGATCTCGATCGCTCTGCGTTCATGCAGTGTTACTACGCCTACGTTTACGTCCGCATCATGCAGGCTCTGGGCGCTTATGGCTTTCGCGGTTTCTACGAACGCAAAGAACATTTTCTGCAGAGCGTGCCCTACGCGCTGAAAAACCTGCGCTGGCTGCTTCACAATGTGGAGTTGCCCATCGCCCTGCCGACCCTGACGGAAGCCTTCAAAAGCATGGTGGCCTCGGAGAAGTTGCAAGGCCTGACTGCGACATCCCAACCGGAAAAGTTGACGGTGCGGATTTTCAGCTTTTCATTTCACCGAGGCCTGCCCCAGGACGAAACCGGAAATGGCGGCGGATTCGTTTTCGATGGCCGCAGCCTCCCCAATCCCGGACGCGAAGAGCGCTTCAAATCCCTCACCGGCAAAGACGCGCCGGTCATCGACTATCTCAATCAGCAGGAGAGTGTGCGCCAGTTTCTCGCCAGCGCCATGTCGCTGGTGGACGACAGCGTGAGCGCGTATCAGCGTCGCGGTTTCAAACACTTGATGGTCTCGTTCGGCTGCACCGGCGGCCAGCATCGCTCGGTCTATCTGGCCGAGCAATTAGCGAAACATTTGCGCGGCAAGTCCAAGGACGGCGTGGAAGTTGTCGTGCGTCATCGCGAGCAGGAGCAGTTGAATCTATGAAAACGATGAACCAATGAAGGCGTATCAATGAAAGCGTATCAATGAAAGCAATGATTCTCGCCGCCGGCCGCGGCACGCGCCTGCGTCCGCTCACCGACGATCGTCCCAAAGCGCTGGTCGAAATCAACGGTCGCACCCTGCTCGAGATCACGCTCTCTCGCCTGCGCAGCTTCCGAATTCGCGAGGTAATCATCAATGTGCATCACTTCGCCGACATGATCGTGGAGTACCTGAAAAAGAATGACAACTTCGGCATGAGCATCGAAGTCTCCCGCGAGAAGGCGTTGCTCGACACCGGTGGCGGCCTGAAAAAAGCCGCTCATTTCTTTGCGGATTCCAGCCGCCCCGAAGAGCCCTTCATCGTGCACAACGTCGATGTCCTCAGCACGATCGATCTAAGGCGCATGGCGCAATTTCACAATGAAAATCAGGCTGTAGCTACGCTGGCAGTTCAGAACCGCAAGACCTCTCGCTACCTGCTGTTCGACGACCAGCGTCAGCTTTGCGGCCGCCGATCTGGAGACGATCAGAAACCAGAGCTGGTTCGATCTTCTCTCGTTCTATCTGCGCAGCAATTGCACGCGCTTGCGTTTTCCGGCATCCACGTTATTTCTCCGCGTCTTCTAACCATGATGACGGAAGACGGCGCGTTCTCCATCATCACCGCCTATCTACGTCTCGCCGCCCAAGGAGAAAAAATCCTGGCCTTCCGCGCCGATGAATATTATTGGCGTGATCTAGGCAAGCCCGAGAATCTGGCGCAAGCCGCTCAGGATGTAAAGCAAAAAGTCATCGCGCAGTAGGCCCAGCGCTATGCGAGTGTCCGACCCTACGGATCAAGCGCGGGTAGAGCGAATCCAGAATCCAGCCCCGGAGGGGCGGTCCAGTTCTCGGGCACACTCGCACCCCTCGCAACTGATACTCTCAATCAGGAACATCGATATCCCGGAGACTGCACCTCATTGCCGCCCATTGTCAACGCGCAGGAAATTACGAAAGCCTTCGGAGCAAACCCGCTCTTCCAGAATGTCTCTTTCACCATTTCTGAAGGAGACCGCATCGGCCTGATTGGCCCAAACGGATCGGGTAAATCCACGCTCCTGAGAATTCTGGCTGGCGAGATTGCTCCCGACAGCGGGGAGGTTTCGTTTCGAAAACGTACTCGTCTCGCCTGTGTCGAGCAAGACTCGCGATTCAATCCCGAAGCCACAGTTCGCTCCGTAATCGAAAGCGCTCTCGATCTCAGCGGCGTCTCCGGCACCGAGCGCGGCGCCCGCTTTGCCGAGACACTTGGCCGCGCCGGCTTTGAAGATCTCGATGCCCGAGCCACCGAGTTATCTGGAGGCTGGCAGAAGCGTCTAGCCATCGTCGAAGCCCTGGTGCAGCATCCCGACATTCTCTTGCTCGACGAGCCCACCAATCATCTCGACCTTCCCGGAATCACCTGGCTCGAAGATCTGATCGAGGCAGCGGCCTTCGCCAGCGTCATCGTGAGCCACGACCGCTACTTTCTAGAGAATGTCACGACCGACATGGTCGAGCTCAATCGCATTTATCCCGATGGTTCCCTCCGCGTCCGCGGCAGCTACATCGCCTTTCTGGAAAAGAAAGAAGAATTCCTGCACGCGCAGTCGCGGCGTCAGGAAGCTCTCGAGAATCTGGTTCACGGAGAAATCGAGTGGCTCCGCCGCGGAGCGAAAGCGCGGACGCGCAAGTCCAAAGCCCGCATCAGCAAAGCCGGCGAACTCATGGGCGAACTAGCCGATCTGAATGCGCGGACCCGCAGCGCCACGGCGCAAATCGATTTTTCAGCCACCGATCGCAAGACCAAGCGATTGGTCGAACTGCAAGACGTCACGTGCGCTATGGGAATCCGCGAATTGTTCGACGGCCTAAACTTCATCCTAACCGCCGGAATGCGCGTCGGCCTCGTGGGCCCGAATGGCAGCGGCAAGACCACCCTGCTCCGCTTGTTGCAGGGGGACCTCGCTCCAACCGGCGGCGATATTCGCCGTGCCGATTGGCTCCGCATCGTCTACTTCGACCAGACCCGCACCCTCGATCCCGACGTAACTCTGCGCCGTGCGCTCGCGCCTGACGGCGATTCCATCGTCTATCGCGATCGTGCAATTCACGTGGCTGGCTGGGCGGCAAGATTTCTATTTACCGGCGAGCAGCTCAGCCAGCCCGTCGGCCGCCTTTCCGGAGGCGAACGCGCCCGCGTCCTCATTGCGCAGCTCATGCTCCAGCCCGCCGACATTCTCCTACTCGACGAGCCCACCAACGACCTCGACATTCCGACGCTCGAAATCTTGGAAGAAAGCCTGCTCGATTTCCCCGGCTCGCTCGTGCTGGTGACGCATGATCGCTACATGCTCGACCGCGTCTCCAGCATCGTCCTCGGGCTGAATGGAAAAGGCGGAGCCGACACCTTCGCTGACTACGCGCAATGGAAAGCATGGCAGGCGCAGAGCTCAAAGTCAGACGCGGCCACAACGTCCGGGTGCCCCATTCATTCGCGTTCTTTGCGAATGAGTGGGCAGGAAGCCGCTCCATCGAAAAAGAAACTGTCCTACTTGGAAGCGCGCGAGTACTCCACCATCGAGCAGCGAGTAGAAGAAGCCGAACAGTTGGTGCAAGCCAAACGCGCGGAACTGGAAGATCCAGCTAACGCCATGGACGCTCCGCGACTCGTGAACGCCCAGGCCGCACTCGAAGCCGCTCAGCAATCGCTCGATGCCCTCTACGCGCGCTGGGCCGACTTGGAAAAAAAGAACGGTTAGAATCCCCAGCAGGCCAGAGAACGTTATTGGTGTGGTCGCGATACTTCGTCAACTGCTTTCTCGTGTTCATTCCATAAGTACTTTCCCCCCATCGCGGGACTGTGTCGGCCAAGGGCTACCGCAAAATATTGCACAGTTTTCCCATTGACCGATGCAAGCAAGAAAACACCTACAAACCCATTGCCAACCGAATGAGAACCGGCTAGCATCGCGGCATTTTACTCAACGGGCTGGAGTCGTCACGGGGCCCGCATTCAACCCCGGCACTTTAGGCCCATGGCTCAACTCTCATCATCTCTGAAGTCTTGGATCAGGACCGTGGCACGTCGTAAGTGCTTGCTGTCTTGAGCTCGGACTTCACGAAGCTTCTCCCAGGGAGGGAGTAATGAAAAAAGAGAACAGAGCAGTAAATGCAAGTGTCAGTGTTCGTTGGCTATGTGTTGTAGTTGGGGTCGTGATGAGTTGTGCGCTGTTGCCGGCCAGTGCAGTGGGCGGCAAACTCGTTGCGAACAACACGCCGAGGTACGTTGCGACGGCCAAGAATCGCGGAGCAGAGGATCCAGCAAAGGTTATTGAAGTAAGCATCTGGCTGCAACTTCACAACCGGAGTGAATTCGATGCGCTGACTGGGTCGCTCTATGATCGCACCTCCCCCAACTACCATCACTGGCTGACGAATAAAGATATTGCCGCCCGTTTTGCGCCAGCGCCGCAAGAAGCGAAGACGGTGCGACAGTTTTTTGCAGCCCACAATCTGCATTCGTGAAGACGGGTCCCAACAACTTCTACGTGAGAGCGCGTGGCACGGTCGGCGATGTGGAGAAGGCGTTCCACGTACAACTCAACAACTATCAGGTCGGCGACAAAACGATCCGCGCCAATGCCAGCGACCCTTAGGTAGAGGGAGCCGCAGGGGCGTTGGCGAGGACCGTATCGGGACTGGATTCCGGGGAGTATGAGCATCCGCTGGTCACGCGGCCCACGAGCATCGGTGGCTCTAAGGCCGGCGCAGCCGCAGCGAACGCGGCGAACACGGGGAGGCCAGCCGATATCTTTTCGTCGCAGTGTTTCACCGGCACCGAGACGGAGTCGTTTTCTACCAACAATGACGGCGAGTTGCCGATCGGCACCTACTCGGGTAACAAGCTGAATCTGCAGAGCCTGACCAGCAACGGCTGCGCTTACGAGCCGCCGTCGATTCAGACGGCATACAATCTCACCGGCTTGTACAACGAGGGATACAATGGTGCGGGCCAGACCATTGCGATCGTAGACTGGTGTGGTTCGTTTACGATTCAAAGTGATGCCAACGCATTTTCGTCGCAATACGGGCTGCCGCAGCTGATCTCGGGCTCGAACTTCAACATCATCTATACCGCGCCCAGTTTTTGCATCAGCTACGACCAGGTCGAAATCAACCTCGACGTGGAGTGGGCGCATGCCATCGCACCCGGTGCCAGCATCAACCTGGTGGTTCCGCCGTCGGCGAGTTTCCAGGATGTGAACCAGGGCTTGTTTGATGTCGTGAACCAGGGTCTGGGCAACGTTCTCTCGGGCAGCTTTGGCTCGGTCGAATCGGAAACCGCGATGACGGAGCTCGACACGGAGAACCTGATTGCAGAAATGGGTGCGGCGACGGGGATTTCAACCAACTTCGCGACCGGCGATGACGGAGACTTCACAGCCTATGGCCTTCCTGCGACCGTCCTCGCTCCAGCGGATTCTCCCTGGGCGACGGGCGTCGGGGGAGTAAGTCTGGCGCTCAATTCTGACAACTCCATTGCCTGGCAATCGGGTTGGGGAAACAATGAAGTCCTGCTTGCCGAGACGGGGTACGTCTACGATCCGCCTTTGGCTTTTGGGTTCTACGCCGGTTCGGGCGGGGGCGCCAGCAACTGCGCTGTCCAGGATATTTACGGTGACTGCCTCGGCGGCTTTCCCAAGCCGTCCTACCAAAAGAAGCTGCCGGGCAAATATCGTCAACTCCCGGACATCTCCTGGCTCGCCGATCCGTTCACCGGAGCTGCAATCCTGATTAGTATTCCGGGGCAGGTTCCGGAGCAGGTGTGGCAGGTGTGGGGTGGCACGAGCCTCGCCACTCCAATGTTCTCCGGCTTGTGGGCTATTGCCAACGAGGAAGCCGTGGCAGGAGGTGGTACAGAACTAGGTCAGGCCGCACCCTATGTTTACTCGCTGCCGGCGGGAGCCGTGTTCGATATCGTTCCGGTTAAGTCGAAGACCAGCGTGACCGCATCGATTCAGGAACCTACCGTCACCAACAACTACACCGCGAGCGAGGTATTGGGCGGTGCCACAGCCAAGAATGTCTTCAGTGCGATATGGGATTACCCGTACTACCAATACACTGCGCTCGCGATTTCGTTCGACAGCGATTGCGCGGATTTGCCCGAAGACGACTTTGACGGCACTTCGTGCAACGATCCTGCCTCCTTGCATACAAAGAAGGGCTGGGACAACGTGACCGGCGTGGGAACGCCCAACGCGCAAGCGTTCGCCGATTCCTTCTACGGAAAATGACCACTGGCGAAACACTCGAAAGTTACCCTGCCATCTCCGGGTGGCAGGGTTTTTTTCGCGATTTCGTCCCGGTGCCCCATTCATTCGCGTTCTTTGCGAATGAGTGGGCAGGAAACCGCTCCATCGAAAAGGAAACTGTCCTAATTGGAAGCGCGCGAGTACTCGACCATCGAGCAGCGAGTAGAAGATGCCGAGCAGTGGGTGAAAGCGAAACGCGCGGAACTGGAAGATCGCGCCAACGCCATGGACGCTCCGCGTCTCGTAGGCGCGCAAGCCGCGCTGGACGCGGCTCAACAAGCGCTCGATGTCCTCTACGCGCGCTGGGCTGAGCTGGAAAAGAAGAACGGCTGAGATGCCCGGCAAGCCAATGAGGTCACTGGCGTAATGGCGATGTTATGCCAGCTGAGACCTTGGAGCTCTGTGGGAAAGGAGATTGGTAACCCGGCATCGTCGGATAAGGCCACAGCTCCCCAATGAGGTTACCGAGGAGGAACATTCCTTGGTTTTGGTTTGGTCCTCGCTTGCAAAGTAAAGCCAGGATCTTGGCTCCGAGCGCATCGGGCTCAAGAGCTAACAGCGCATCTGCAGTCGGAAGCATCTGGGCAAGCTCGTACATACGCCTATTTTAAGCGGATTAGGCCGGGGGCGGCGGCCACAATGATGGTTGTAATTGATTCCATAACAATGTCGGCTCCCACGCCCGGATAGACTTTGGTGGTACCAACCAACCAAGGCCCGGGAGAAAGGAGCCGAACGATGATCATTATAGGATGCGATTATCACCCGGGTT
>JBEKIB010000074.1:0-23744 GCA_050011975.1 Terriglobales bacterium
TGCGCTTCGTGCATTACGACATAGTTTTCCAGGGTAAGCGCGATCTGCAGTGCCAGCCCGATGAGCAACCGCAAATTCGACGAGCCGAACATCCGCCGTTCCGCGTGCGGAAACAGAAGGACTCCGAAGTTGTGTTCCCGCGTCTGCAGACTGACCGCCATCAGGTCGGTGATTCCCTCCGCCAGCAGCGCTTGCTTGCAGGCCTCGAACTTTCCTCCCGAAAGCGCCGGCAGAGGCTCTTCCAGTTCCGAGAAACCTCTGAACGTGACCACTCCACCACGCCGGTAGGCGAGCTCGGCGATGTAATCCCCGGCCTGCGTTTTTTGCAGCTTTTCCAGGAACTCCGGTGAAAAGCCTTTTTGCACCGACGGCAGGGTGCCACGCCACTGCTGCGAAACAAAAAAGACGGCGCGCCTCGAAGGCAGGGGCGCCACTAACCGCTCCACAAAATTCTGCATGCTGGGGACAAGGTCCGATGCGGAAAGCAAGCGGCGCGGATCGACCCCCAGAGTCGAGAACGCCAGCGCGTTTTCCTGGACCGCATTACGCTCGTTTTCAAACAGCACCATCACCATCGCAATGGCCAGCAGCATCTGCGGAATCGGCCCCAGGAAACCTCCCAGCTGGCCAACCACATCGAGGAAAGGTTGATGGAACTGGCCCGCATACATCAGCGCCGCCCACAGCGCCAGCGAAAACGCGAGCGTCCGGAAGGCCACGGAATTCCTGCGAAACGCGAAACGGTAAAAATGGAACGAGCAATACAGAAGCATCGACGCCAGCCCCACTTCCAGCCGCAAATAGATCGGCACCGGAGTCGCTTGTTCGCTGAATACCCCGCTCGCCATTTGCGCCCGCAAGCTCACATAGGCGAGCAAAATGCCGATCACCGTCAGCGCCACGTCATACCACTTCAACTGGAACGGTTCCTTCATCAGCCGGGTCGAGATGAAGATGCAAATTGCCATCGCCACCAGCAGCAGCGAGCTCAGAAAAAACAATAACGCGGAAGGACCCTGAAAATACGCCACCGCCTTCAGCGCGTAGTGCAGCGAGTATGCCGCCCAGGCCAACTCCCACGCGCGAAAATAGCTGTGACGGTTCTGCTCGTACAGGTATCTGAAGACGAAAAACACCAGCAGGGCCACGGCCCCAGGAATCAGCACCAGACCTGTGGTAACGCTATGCATGGTTCAATGCTTCCTCATCATTCGCAATTGTGGCCCGGATGGAACTCCGGTCGGCCTAATCCTGTCACACCAGAGAGATCTAAACAACAGGCGTCTTCCGGCAAGTTCCGCCCTGGGCACGGCGTTTCCAAGAGTATCTTCTTATGAGATGCGATGCCGCTACAACGATCTTCTGCCGAAAAGTTACCTTCGTAACTCGATAGTAACCTCTCTCCACAGGCGGAATAGCATACGAATCCTGATTTCCCCCGGCGTCTAGAGCCAAAGCCCCGATCCCGCTATACTCAAAAGTTATGCCTCGCGTTCGATTCGCTCCGTCTCCCACAGGGTTTCTGCACGTCGGCAGTGCCCGCACCTTCATCTTCAACTGGCTCTATGCCCGTCACAACGGCGGAACCATGGTCCTGCGGCTCGACGACACCGATGTTGAACGCAACACCGACGCCTCCGTCAACTCCATCTTCGAAGGTCTGCGCTGGCTCGACCTCGGTTGGGACGAGGAATACAAGCAATCCGAACGCCTGGCCCTGCATCGCCAGGTCGCCGATGCGATCTTTCAGAAGGGCCTGGCTTACCGCGACTTCACACCCGCCCACATTGGCGAGAGCGAAAAATCCGGCGCCAATCAAACCTGGCTTTTCAACCCCGGCATGCGCGAACTTTCCTCCGCCGAAAGCGACCGCCGAGCCGCAGCCGGAGAATTTTTCGCCCTCCGCTTCCGTGTCCCCCGCGGCACCGGCGAGCAAGTCCGCTTCACTGACGCGGTCTACGGCGAGCAAATCAAGTCCGCTGACGACGTCGAAGACTTCGCGCTCCTCCGCTCCGACGGCATGCCCACCTATCACCTCGCCTCCTGTGCCGACGACATCGATCTCCGTATCAGCCACGTCATCCGCGGCCAGGATCATCTCTCGAACACCTACAAGCATGTGCTCATTTTCGAAGGCGCGGGCGCCAATCCGCCGCAGTTCGCGCATCTTCCCTTGCTTGTCGCCCCCGACGGATCGAAACTTTCCAAACGCCGCCACGGTCCGGTGGTCAGCGTCACCACCTACCGCGACGCCGGATTCCTTCCGGAAGCGTTCATCAATTTTTTATGCCTGCTCGGTTGGTCGCCAAAAGACGATCGCGAAAATATGACCCGCCAGCAACTGATCGATGTGTTTTCCCTCGAAGGCATCAACCGCGCCAACGCCGTCATCAATTTCAAGGAACCAGCCGCAACACCCGACGAAACCTTCGACCCGAAAGCCGTCTGGCTGAACGCCGAACACATCCGCGGCCTTTCGATCGACGACCTCAGCGCTCGACTGATCCCAATTGTCCATGCTGCCGGATTCCCCATCACGCCAGAGAAAATGCACGCCATCACCCCGCTCATTCGCGAGCGCATCAAACTTCTGCGCGACGTCCTCGCCGCCGCCGACTTTTTCTTCGTGGACCAGCTTCCGCCCTACGATCCAGCCGAACTCGTTCCGCAAAAGGGCGACGCCGCCATGGCGCTCAAAGTTCTAACCCGCGCTCGGGAAGTTCTGGCGCAAACTGAATTCAAGCACGATCCCTTAAACCAAACCCTCCGCGCTGCCGCCCAGGAGATGGGCGTAAAAGCCGGACAAATGTTTCAACCCATCCGAGTGGCCGTCTGCGGCCGGAAGAATGCCCCGCCATTATTCGAGACGCTGGAAGTGCTGGGGCGGGAAACAACCCTGAAGCGGATCGATCAGGCAATTCAGAAGACCGTATAGGTTGGCGCAGTAAGAAAGAATCGAGAAACGGACGTCCTCGCACCGCAAGTGATTTGCGCTTCCAAAATAGAGCGTAAAGGAAGTGAAGACGTCTCGAAAATCGCGAGACCTAGGGCACCCGGCAGTCCAGTCAGCCGCTCACAGCGTTGTCGGCACAGGATGCGTGATTTCGACCACGATGCTCGGCGGATGCAGAAGCGTGTTGTGAATCAGGCAATGATGCGCCGCGTTCTCGACCCCGCTCCGATGTTGCTCAGTTAAGGCCGCGGATGTTTCGATTTCGATTCGAAAGTTATCGATGCGCGCGGGATCTTTCAGCTTGTCGGCGATTACCCGGACGCGCGTGCCTTCCGTTGCCAGCTTGTGTTTGCGCAGATATTGCGCCGCGTAAAAACCGACACACGAGCCCAACGAAGCGAGCAGGAGTTCCGGCGGTGTCATGCCCTCGTCGTGGCCACCGTTCTCCGGCGGCTGGTCGCTCACGATGAGGTGTTGACGTGCCCTGATTTCAAATTGCAACGCTCCGAGATGTTCCACTGTGATTTCCATAAGACCCTCCCAACCTTTCAACCATCAGAAGACCGCTTCAACGAACAACTAGTTTGCAGCTTGACGAGCGAGCGCAGCGTCGAGGTGAACCCTCACCAGATCGCGGGCCCGGTGCAAACGCGATTTCATGGCGGCTTGCGAGATTCCCAGTCTCTGTGCGACTTCGCTGCCCGGCAGATCTTCGACATCGCACAACTCGTAGACCGGGCGGTAGAGCGCGGGCAACCGATCGATGGCTTCGTACAGCAGTTGCTTCATCTGTTGCCGCGCCAATTGCACGTCTGGAGGAGGTTCCGGTCCGGGAACCTCGCGGCCTTCGTCCTCTAGCACGGAAAGCTGCAAGAGCGGGAGCAAAGATTCGCGCTCCTTCAATTGCCAACACACACGTTTCGCGATCTGCGCGAGCCAGGCACGAAAGGCTGCCGATTCGCGCAATTGATCAAGATGGCGGTATGCCTTGAGCAGGGCCTCAATCAACACGTCCTCGGCGTCCTCGCGGTTGCCGCACACTCGGATCATCTGGCGATACACGGCGTCCTTGTGCTGTCTGGCTAATGTGTCGAAGTCCACGGACCCATTGTGGCACTGCTGAGGCTCCAACGCGTAACAGACTGTCACAAACAGGTCTCCGACCGTTCCGCATTAGGACCGCCAACCGTGCAATGACTCAGTCTGTTCCAGGGCATTCTTTCCAGCATGACTGCCATCGGGCAGATGTCGGTGAGTCCGGCGAAGGTCAGGCCCAAACCGACGAATCCGCAGAGAAAGACCCAGAGTGGACTGGCAGTCAGTGCTAGGATGGCACCGGTCAGCACCAGCGAGCCCGCGCCTAAGCGAACTTGGCGCTCTAAGGACCAGCGCGTCTTTACGCTGGTTACGACAGGGAGGCCGGCTTCGATCCATGCTTTCGTGCCGCCCTCAAGAACCGCAATCTGCCGCTGGCAGGGTTCGAGCAGGCCCGCGGTCATGCGGGCGCGCTTGCCCGACTGACAGACCAGGACGATGGGAAGATTGAGACCGAGATCGCCCAGACGTGCTTCGATCTGGTCCATCGGAATGTTGACAGCACCGGGGATATGGCCGGAAGCGAATTCGGTGCCGGATCGCACGTCCACGAGCAAGCCCGGGGTGGATGACTGATTTCGCAGTTGAGAAACGGTTAGCGTCGAGTTCAAGGTTCCCCCTACATAGGGAAGAGCAGGAGTTTTGGCAAAAGGATTCAGAGTCTGCTGGGAAAAGCAGGTTCGTCGGCTTGCCGTGACATTTGTTCAGGAAGCCCCTCACGTCAGCGGCTCTTTGGCCGAGCCTTCTTCGGTTCCCAATGCATCTAACCAGAGAGCTACATAACGGAGTATTTCCCTGATTCTTAGCCGAGTTCTTTTCTTCGCGCTGTTTCTTCTAGCGGTCTGCGCCGTCCAGCGATTCTGGTTTATGCGGGCGTGGACCACGATTGGTGCGTTCTCGAATGGGCGGTGGCGTTTCGGGTTGCGCGCCGGACTGGCCGCAGTCGCCGCTACGCTTGCTGTTACGCTGCTCGATCCGCTGCTTGTCCGTGTTCTCTCGCGCCTCGGCTTCGGCAGCATGAGTATTGGCGGTTTGAGTCTGAGCAGTCTGAATCCGGGCAATGCGCTGACCACATTTTCCCGCTTGTGGCTGATTGCTTCATGCTTCGCTTTCGTGGCCGTCAAATCGGTGAGAGCGATCGAGTGGATCACGAATGCCGCGGCCCGGCTTCTGCTTCATTCTGGAGCAGTGGCGGGTGAGTTCAGTCCCTCGCGCCGGACGTTTTTCCAATACGCCGCCTGTCTCGCCGGAAGCGCTCCATTCCTCGCCGCGACTTATGGATTTGCCGCCGAGCGTTTGCACTACACCATCCGGCGCGTCGATGTGCCGGTCGCCAACCTTCCTCCGGAACTGGACGGGCTGCGCATCGCTCAGCTCAGCGACATCCACATTGGCGACTACATGCCGCCGCACGAAATTGCACGCGCGGTTGACATGGCTAACGGGCTGCAACCCGACATTTCTTTTGTTACGGGAGACTTTGTCTCGAGCGAAGGCGACCCGCTCGACGTTTGCATTACCGAGTTGAGCCGGCTGCGCGCGCCGCTTGGCGTCTGGGGATGCAATGGCAATCACGAAGTTTATGCCGGAGTGGAAGAGGACGCGGGACGCCTCTTCCGCGAAAAGGGCATGCGGCTGCTGCGCGCCGAGAGCGCGGTCGTCGAGCACAACGGAGCGCGCTTCAACCTGCTGGGCGTCGACTACCAGCGCGACCACATGGTGAGCGGCGAGCGTATCGACCCACGATTAATGTTACGCGAGATCGAGCCTTTGGTCCGCCACGACATGCCGAACATCCTGCTCTCCCACAACCCGAACTCGTTCCACCGCGCTGCCGAACTGGGCATCGAGCTTAGCCTTGCCGGTCACACGCATGGTGGCCAGGTGAAAGTTGAGATTGTGGATCACAGCGTCAGCCCGGCTCGTTTGTTCACGCCGTTCGTCGCGGGACTTTATCACCTGCCGATGAACAGTCGCTCTGATGCCGGTTCCGGGAACGGTTTCGAGAGAGCTGGCACACAGAAAGCCGCGCTTTATGTGAATCGAGGGCTGGGAACAATCGGCTTTCCGGTGCGGATCGGCGTGCCACCAGAGATCACGCTGCTGACCCTGCGCAGAGCCTGAAAAAAGAGCCTGAAAAGCCAACGTTTTCGCGGCTCTCGGCAGCCCCGAACGTGGTATAATTCTTAAGTAAATCCGACCAGATAATGCCTGTAGATGCAAGAACTTAGCGACAATTGTGGCGAGACTAGGACGGGCGGAGCTTCGCTCCGCTGGACAGCCGAGATCGGCTGTCCCCGAGCTCGCTTTTACTGAGAACTGACAACCGAGAACTGAGAACTGCTTTCACCGAGAGCTAACTTCATGGCTGACGATCAGAATCCCGAACTCCCCTTAACTCCTCCTCCTGGAGGCGACGGACAAGGTCCGGGCGCCCTCAACATGCAGCCCGTCAACATTGAAGATGAGATGAAGCGGTCGTATCTCGACTATTCGTTGTCGGTGATTATTGGCCGTGCGCTGCCCGACGTACGCGACGGACTGAAGCCCGTGCATCGCCGCATTCTGTACACCATGCAGCAGATGGGCCTGGCTCCGGGACGCGCCACGCGCAAGTGCGCCCGCATCGTCGGCGAAGTCATGGGCAAGTACCATCCGCACGGAAACCTGGCCGTCTACGACGCATTGGTGCGTCTGGCGCAGCCGTTCGCCATGCGCGCGCCGCTGGTCGATGGTCAAGGCAACTTCGGCTCGGTCGATGGCGATCCGCCCGCCGCCGATCGATACACCGAAGCTCGTTTGACGCGCGTCTCTACCGCGTTGCTCGAAGATCTCGACAAGGAAGCAGTCGACTTTTACCCGAACTACGATGGCACCGAAACGCAGCCCGCGGTTCTGCCGGCGCGTTTCCCGAACTTGCTCGTCAACGGCTCCGATGGCATCGCCGTGGGCATGGCTACGAAGATTCCGCCGCACAACCTGACCGAGATCGTCGATGCCACCATCACGCTGGTGAATAATCCCAACGCGCAGTTGCCGGAGATTTTGAAATTCGTGCAAGGGCCCGACTTTCCAACCGCGGCCATCATTCACGGACGCGCCGGAATCTTTGAGGCTTACCGAACCGGCCGCGGCCGTTTCATGATGCGTGCCCGCGCCGCCATCGAAAACGTCACCAAGGAAAAGCAGGCGATTATCGTCACTGAAATTCCGTATCAGGTGAATAAGTCGCGCCTGATCGAGCGCATCGCCGATCTGGTCAACGAAAAGACCATCGACGACATTTCCGACGTTCGCGACGAAAGCGATCGCGACGGCATGCGCATCGTGATCGAACTGAAGCGCGGAGCCGAGCCGCAGATCGTGCTCAACCAGCTCTTCAAGCACACCTCGATGCAGGAGGGCTTCAGCATGATTCTGCTGGCCGTGGTCAACGGCCAGCCGAAAGAAATGGGTCTGATCCAGGCGATCAAACACTTCATCGACCATCGCGTCGATGTGGTGCGCCGCCGCACTTCGTATTTGCTAAACAAAGCGCGCGATCGCGAGCACATTCTGGAAGGCTACCTTACCGCGCTCGATCACCTCGATAACGTGATCGCCATCATCCGGGGCAGCGCCAACCGCGCCGACGCGAGAGAAAATTTGGTCGCGTACTTCGGCGGCAAGAAGATCGACATCAACACCACTGGACGCGCTCCGAAGCTCGAGGCCGACAAGCCGTTCACCGCGAAGCAGGCCGACGCCATTCTCGAACTGCAACTGCATCGCTTGACCAAGCTCTCGATCGACGAAATTTCAAACGAGTTGAAGCAGGTGCGCGAAGCCATCGCCGAGTACGAATCGATTCTTGCGTCCGAGGCGAAGCTGCGCAAAGTAATCATCAAGGAACTCGAAGAGGTTAAGAAGCTCTACGGCGACGCGCGCCGCACCGTCATCGAAGACGAAGCTGCGGAAATCATGCTGGAGGATTTGATCGCCGACGAGCAAGTCGCGGTCACCGTTAGCCACTCCGGCTACATGAAGCGCACGCCGATCTCGACCTACCGCATGCAGCGCCGCGGCGGCACCGGGCGCACCGGCATGAAGACGCGCGACGAGGATTTCGTCGAGCATCTGTTCATCGCCTCGACGCACGCCTACATTCTGATCTTCACCAACACCGGACGCGTGTATTGGCTGAAGGTGTACGAGATTCCCGACATCGCCGCCGCCGGCAAGGGTAAGCATGTAGGCAACCTCGTTGGCCTGCAGCCCGGAGAAACCGTGCGCACTATGCTCGCCGTGCGTGACCTGGAAGAAGAAGGCAGGTACGTCTTTTTTGTCACGCACAATGGCACGGTGAAGAAGACCGAGGTGAAAGACTTCTCGCACGTGATGCAGCGCGGCATCATCGCGATCAATATCGAAGCGGGTGACGAGCTGGTTGCGGCCTCGCTGACCGACGGCAACCAGATCGTCTTCCTCGCCTCGCATGACGGACAAGCGATTCGCTTCGACGAGAACGACGTGCGCCCCATGGGACGCAACGCCACCGGCGTGCGCGGCATGAATCTGGCCGAAAAAGATTATATCGTCGGCATGGCGACTACGATCAAGCCGGAGGCGAAGGCCATCGTGAAAGAGGGCGATATCGCTCCCGAAATCGCCGATTTGATTCCAGAAAAAGGCTCGCTCATTCTCTCGGTGACTGAGAACGGCTACGGGAAGCGCACTCCGGCCGACGAGTATCGCCTCACCAATCGCGGCGGCAAAGGCGTGATCAACGTCAAGACCACGGCACGCAACGGCAAAGTCGTAGGCATCTCGCAGGTGACTGAGAAATCCGAGGTGATGCTGATCAGCCAGTACGGCAAGATCATCCGCATCGAGTCGAAGTTCATCCGCGAATCGGGCCGGTCGGCACAGGGTGTGAGGTTGCTGAACGTGGAGCCGGGAGACCGGGTCGCGGCGGCAGTGGTGATCCCTCCGGAAGAGCCGAATGGGAATGGGATGCTGCTGCAGTAAAGCTCCGGGTCTCAGATGTACGTACAATGTTCCACGTGGAACACTTTGTACCGGCGCAAATGTATGTACATTTGCATAGGTACAATGGTTTTCCCGGTATCGAGTAAGTTTTTCTAGCCGCGGTGGGCGGGGTTGCAAGTCTTTGATAATGCTCGGCGTCGGTTGTGGCTAAAGAGACACGGCGAAGTAATGTTTACGCTGTAATTGTTACACAGGCCGTTATTTGGTGGGCTGGCGTTCCGGGCGAGTGTCCCCTTCGATGGTGGAGTCGAACGGGGTCGGCGGCTCAGCAGGTCACCCTTCGGCTATCGCTCAGGGCGAGCTTTCTCGAAAAGCGCGAGAAGTGGCGCACCCAGTTATTCGGGTTCGGTGTTAAAAAACAAACCCGCGCTTTACTTCACTGTTAAAGTGGCCCACCCGCCTTCCTTACTTTGCTTTCAAACTCTTTAATGGAGTCGTCTTGTTGGCTTGTCATTTCCCTAATTCCCCTTCGCGCGAATGCTACCCCAACCCAAATCTACAAGATCAAAGCTTCAGACGCTGGCTAATTTTCCGCTCCCCGAAGCCCCGCCAACCAAGCCGATGACATGATCAAGCATTTGCTCTATTCTGAAGCGGGTGGAGGCGGCCAATGAAGACAGCAGACCTGATGGAAACTCCGATCTACGGGCTTACGGAAGCTGCCCAGTACCTCAGGGTGCCGCTCGCCACTCTTCGCTATTGGGTTCGTGGGGGAGGGCCTGTTCCTCCACTCATCCGACTTGCCGACAGCGAGCCTTCTCGCTTGTCATTCATGAACCTGCTCGAGTGCTACATGCTTAGCAGCATGCGGGCGATCTACGATGTACGGATTCCGAAGGTGCGGAAATCGCTGGCTACTTTGGCGAAGTATGTTCAGCATCGCCATCCCCTCGTGGAACAGGCCTTCCAGACTGATCGCCGCGATTTGTTCATTGAGCACGTCGGCAAGGTTGTGAATCTGTCGAAAGATGCGCAGATCCTGATCCCAGGAGTGATGGAACTTTACCTGGAACGCATCGAACGCGATCCAAAGGGCCTCTTCAAGCTTTACCCATTTGTCATGGAGCGAACGCCGAAGGAACCCAGGCTGATTCTAATCAATCCGGCGGTGGGTTTTGGCAAGCCGGTGATCGCCGGAACCGGCATCTCGACTGCGGTCGTCTCCTCCAGGTTCAACGCCCGTGAATCCGTGCCTGACCTAGCCTCCGAATATGACGTCACGCCAAAACAGATCGAAGAAGCAATCCGGTGGGAGCAGCGGACCGCAGCCGTCGCTGCCTGAAGACCTCGTTCTTTATCTCGACGAAAATCTTCACAACTGCCGACCCATTCTGGACGCACTCGCCCGGCACGGGGTCAGGCACGAGCGCCACGGAAGCCACTTCGGTCCGGGCACGGAGGACACCGTTTGGTTGCCTTTCGTCGGCAAGCAGGGATGGGTACTTCTCACCAAAGACAAGAAGATTCGGTTTAACGAACTGGAAAGGTCTGCAATCCAGCGATACCGAGTGAGAGAGTTCTACTTTGCTTCCGGCAATTACAGTGGAGCGGAGATGGCCGAGATGCTGGTCGCAGCCTTGCGGGAATTCGCGAGGTTCTGTCGCCGGTACGATCCACCCTTCATTGCCAGCATTAGCAAGGGCGGAAAGGTCAGCTTGAGGTTTCCCACAAATTCCTGAATTACTCTCTGACGAATTCCACCCGCCGCCCCTCCCGCATTACCGCAGTCACTTCTAAATAGCCCTGCTTTCCGTTACTGTTAACCTTAGTGACACTCCTCCCCGTGTGTGCTTGCGCGGTTGCAGACTATTTGTGAGCGAGCGTTTGTGCATAACATCGACATCGCAAAAACTGAACCGCCCGCGTACCAGGAACTTCTGAGCCGGCCGATTCGCGAGCTGGGGCTTACGCTTGCTGGGTCTCCGGTGGAGCGCTTTGTCGAACAGCTTTATCGCGAACTGGACGCCAAGGGGCTGGCTAAATTTCGTCCGGCCTGTTATTTGACCGACGAGTGGGGATGCCCGTCGGGGGAGCCGATTATCGGAATTCCGTTTTACCTGGCGCATGCGGCTTTGGCGCAACTGGAAAAAGAAACGCATGACCTTGAGGATGCTCGAGAAATCATGATGTACCTGCGGCATGAGGCGGGACACGCGTTCACTTATGCATACAAGCTGCACAATCGGCCGGAGTGGAAAGAGATCTTCGGACCGTTCCGGCGGCCGTATCACGACAATTACCGGCCCGCGCCGTTTTCGCGCGACTATGTGCGCCATTTGCCGGGGTGGTATGCGCAGAAGCATCCCGATGAAGATTTTGCCGAGACGTTTGCGGTGTGGCTGACGCCGCGCTCGAACTGGCGCAAGCGGTATCGCGGGTGGGGCGCGATGGAGAAGTTGCGCTACCTGAACCGGCTGGCGCGGAAGTTGGGGAAGAGCGAGCCCACGCGGCGTCGCGGACAGACCGATCTCACGGTCGATGAAATGGAAACGACGGTGGCGGAGTTCTACCATCTTCAGCAGGCCGCGCAGGAAGAAGTTGCGGTCAGCGAACTCGGCGTTAGGGAATTAACTCCGGATACGGATTTGCGCGACATCTTTCCCGTATCCAAGCGGCGGAAGACGGCGGTGCCGGCGCACGAATTTCTGCATCAGCATCGCAAGGCGGTGATCGACAAAGTTGCGCAGTGGACGGGCGCGCAGCGTCCGCTGATCAAGACTTTGATGGACACGATCGAAAAACGCGCCGGTGAACTCGACTTGCGCGCCGACAAAACCCGCAGCGCGGAACATCTGGCGGAAGTTACGGCCTATGTCACCGCGCTGGTGATGACTTATGTGACGAAAGGAAAGTTTATTCAGCCGTAAAAATGGAGCGACGGGCGTCTCGCCCGTCCCCGTGGCAGTTCGAACGGCCGGGCGGGGACGCCCGGCGCTCCACCAGCAGATGCTTTCCGAGGAGACAGGATGGTCGGATCAAAACTGAAAATCGCGCTGCTGTATGACGTGTGGAACGAAGATCCGGTCGCGGCGGCGGCGAAGGAAGAGGCGACGGCCGCAGCCGTGCGCAAGCCTCGCAAGAAAGTGAAGAAGGTAAAAAAAGAGAAGACCGATCGCGAGGAAATTTTCGAAGCGCTGCAGAAGCTGGGGCACGAGCCCTCCTACTTCGAGCTCGACGGGCGCCCGCAGTCCTTGCATTCGCTCTCGCGTTCGGATGCCGACCTCATTTTCAACCTGACCGAATCTTTCGACGGCGACGACACCAAGGAAATGAACGTGGTCGCCTATGTCGACCTGCTGGGACTGCGCTACACCGGCGCCGGTCCGCACGCCATTATTCTCGCGCAGGACAAAGCCATCGCCAAAAAGATCTTTGCGTTTCACGGCATCAAGACTCCGTTCTTTGCGACGGCTTATCGCGGACGCATTGAACATGCCCACGACATTTCTTTTCCGCTCATCGTCAAACCGGCTTGGGAAGATGGATCGATCGGCATTGATGCCGGCTCGGTCGTGAAAAACGTCAAGGAGATGATGGAGCGGGTCGAGTACATCCAGGACGAATTCGACTCGCCGGCCCTGATTGAGGAATACATCGAGGGGCGCGAAATTTACGCCGGAATTCTGGGCAACTACGAACGGGCGCAGGTTTTGCCGATGATCGAGCTCGATCTGTCACGCTTGCCCGAAGGGACGCCAAAAATCGCCAGCTACGACGTGAAGTTCGAGAAGAACACCGAAGCCTACAAGCTGACCAAGTCTCAGGTCGCGGAAAACCTGGACGAGGACACGGTAAAGCGGTTGTCCGATACGGCGCTGGCCGCGTACCGCGCGCTGAAGCTGCGCGATTATGGACGCATCGACATGCGACTGGCTCCGAACGGAGATGTCTACGTGATCGAAGCGAATCCGAATCCGTGGCTGGCTAGCCGGCAGGAATTTGCCATGGCCGCCAAGGCGTCCGGACTTTCCTACACGGAAATGATCGGCGCCATTATCGATTTGGCGATGAGCCGCTATTTGAATGCCAACCTGGTAAATGCGGCGGCGATGCGCTGAGGCTGCGGAGCTTTGCTCCGCTGGACAGCCGGGGGCGGCTGTCCCTACGCGGATTTCTTTTTGCGCCCGGCTGGGACGGGGCCGGGCCCGTCCCCACACGAGCATTAGCGCCTTTCTAGAACAGATTCCACAGGAACTGGTTGTACACCTCGTGGTGGAACTGCACTTCGGCTGCCTTGACAATCGTGCCCAGCAGGCGCGGGCAGCGGTCGGCCGATGCCTGCTTCAGGTCGGCGTAGCGGCCTTTCACGTCTTCCCCGAGGAGTTTGGTTGTCCATTCGGCTTTGCGGAAGTCATCGATCGCCGTGTAGACGTTGTCGGGCAGGTAGCGCTCGGCTTGGCGGAGGTTCTTGATCTTGGCCGTCTCGCCTTCCAATCCGGTCTTGAAAATGGAGTACATGACCATGTAGGGGTTGGCGTCGGGAGCGACGGCGCGCACCTCGATGCGCATGCTGCGCTCGTTGCCGATCGGGATGCGGATCATGGCGCCCCGGTCCACGGCCGACGCTTTGAGTTGGTTGGGCGCCTCAAAGTGCGGATCGAGGCGGCGGTAAGCGTTGACGCTGGAATTGAACACCAGGCAGAGGTCGTTCCCGTGAGTGAGAACGCGGTCAAGGAACTCATAACCGAACTTGCTGAGCTTCTCCTCACCCTTGGGATCCCAGAACAGGTTCTTGCCGTCCTTGCTGACCGAGACATTGGTGTGCATGCCGCTGCCGTTGACGCCCACCACCGGCTTCGGCAGGAACGAAGCAGTCAGGCCCATGTTGCGTGCGACCTGGCGGCAGATCAGCTTGTAGAGCTGGATATGGTCAGCGGCGGCTACCGCTTCGGCGTAGCTGTAGTTGATCTCGAACTGCGAGGGCGCAACCTCCGGATGGTCCTTCTCGTTCTGGAAGCCCATGGCACGCTGCACCTCGGCGGTCGTATCGATAAACGTGCGCAGCGGATCGCCCGGCAACGAGTGATAATAGCCGCCCGTATTGACGTACTCGAACTTGTGCGTCTCGTGGTAAATGCGTTCGGCCTCGGGCCCCTGGAAGAGGAAGCCCTCGATCTCATTGGCGGCGTTGAGGGTGTAGCCGTGCTTCTTGTGCAGGCCGTTACCAAATACTTTCAGCATGCTGCGGATGTCCGCAGTGTAGGGCTCGCCGCTTTTATCAATGACCTCGCCAAAGACGAGCACCTTGCCGGGTCCGAACACGTCCGCCGGTCCCCAGTAGAAGGCAGCCCAGTCGATGCCCAGACGCAGATCGCTTTCCCGCTGGGCCGTAAAGCCGCGAATCGACGAACCGTCAAACGTCAGGTTGTCGTAGCTCTTCAGCAGGAATTTTTTGTCATAGTCGAGCATGTGCAAACGGCCTTCCAGATCGCTGAACAGCACGGTCACGGCCTTGATGCGCGACTCGTCCGCCAGGTACTTTAATCGCTCTTCCTGAATTTTGTTAGGAGCCACGCGGTCCAGGCGCTGCTTCTTCGCCTTCAGGTTCATTTCTTCCAGTTCGTCGTAGGGGATCGCCAGAAAATTCCGCAGTTCAGTTGACATGCTTCTCCTTATTGATGCGCTGCCCAGGAATTAAATTGACCAGGGGGATAACGACATAGGCTAACGCGTCCGGCGCAAGCAGACAAATAGAATTCGGTTATAGCAACGATTAGCGGTCGTTTATCTTATTCAGACTTCCAAATTGCATCAAGAACGGTGCATTTGAGCTGATTCCCAGTGTCTGCGGCCGAGACGCCGAGGCCGCCGAGAAAAAATGCAACAAGTCTTTCTCTGTGCTCTGGGCGTCTCGGCGGTGACGCTTCGCTTTTCCGTGAAATAATCAAACGCGGGGAACCCACTTGAGCTGCGCGATCTGTGAAGAACGAAAAGCGAAGCGGTTTTGCCCGGCGGTGCACGGAAGAATCTGCCCGCAGTGCTGCGGCGAGCAGCGCGAAGTGACGCTCGACTGCCCCAGCGACTGTCCTTATCTTTTGCAGGCAAGACAGCAAGCACGACAACAGGCGCGCGAGCACGCGACAGCAAACCACCAGCGGCCGGGTGAACGGGATCGCGAGGCTTGGTTTCCGGAGAGTGAGATCCCCAAGGTTGAGATCCCCGAGCAGTTTCTCTACGAACGCGAGGAACTGATCCTGGGCCTCAGCTTCGCACTGGTGAAGAGCGCCCGCGCCAGCCGTTCGCTCGGGGATCATTCGCTCACCGATCGCGATCTGATCTCCGCGCTCAGTTCGCTCGCGAAGAGCTATCAAACGCTGGTCAACTCCAGTCTCATCTACGAGCCGCAGACCGCCAACCTGGCGCACCAGAGCATTGCTCGCGAAGTCGAGACCATGGTCAGGGAATTTCGCGAGGAGGAGCAACGACACATTGGCGAAATACCAGGCCGCACCCGGCTGCGGGATTCTGACGTGTTGAAGGCGCTGGTATTCCTCTTGCGCATGGGCTTGGGACGCACCTCCGGCAGGCCTAAGTCGCGGGCGTTCGTCGATTTTCTGTTTGCCCAGTTCCCCGAAAAGCACTCGGCCATTGCCGGGCCAGAAGACGCAGGCAGCCGGATCGTGATTCCGTAGCCCACCGCTCACGTAGCGACGGCCGCCTCCCGGCCGTCCAGCGGAGCGAGGCTCCGCAACAGCCACTGAGAGTACGTTCAGAGTCGGCGGACGGTCTGTCCCCGAGGCAACGCGGCCAGAAGTTCTCGCGCCGTTTTTCCGAGTTCGGGATGGCGCGCCTCGGGAGCGATCTCGACCAGCGGTTCCAGAACAAACTGCCGCAGGTGCATTGCCGGATGCGGAATCTTCAAGCCCGGCTCATTCACCACGCGATCTCCAAACAGCACCACGTCGATATCAATCTTGCGCGCACCTTTCTTGCTCATGCGGAGACGTCCCATGGCCGCTTCGACCTGCAACGCAAACTTGAGCAATTCTCGTGGCGTCTTATCCGTTGCAATCGCCGCCACGCAGTTCAGAAACCAGGGCTGGTCGGGGACATCGACCGGCTGGGTTTCATACAATGCGGAGACCGCCAGCAAGCGGCCCGCCACATCCAATTGTGCGACCGCCGCGCGCAGGTTGGCCGCACGATCTCCCAGGTTTGATCCCAGCGACAGATAAGCGGTTTCGCGCACCCAGCTAGTCTCGGGGTGAACGGCGGAAGAATCCACAAAAAACTGACCAGGGCTGCGAATTTTCCACAGCGACCTCTTTGCCCTAGTACCTTGGCGCGGTACCTAGGTTACTTTCTTAACTTCTCGGGTACCGCTAGTATCGAGGAAGCTATGCATCTGGACTCTCTTCTCGTCAGCCGGGACGCCGATTTACTCGGCGTGCTGCGTCCGGTACTGGAGAAGATCTCGGTCAATGTCCAGGTTTCTGCCGAGTCCGAGTCCGGCAACGATATGCTGACGAAGCGGAAGTTCGATGCCGTCATCATCGACTGCGACGACTTGCACCACGGCTTCGATCTCCTGCGGTCGCTCCGCCAGACTGAAAGCAATGCCAAGTCCGTTGCCTTCGCGGTGGTGAATGGGAAGACAACCACGCAGGAAGCCTTCCACTCCGGAGCCAACTTCGTCTTGCAGAAGCCGCTCACGCCGCTGCACGCCTCACGCTGTTTTAATGCGGCCCTCAATTTTATGGTGCGGGAACGGCGCCGGTACTTCCGCCATCCGGTGGAGATTCCGTTGCGAATCAGCCTTCCGCACTGCGAGGAACTTACCGCTACGGCGATCAATGTGAGCGAGGGAGGCATGGCCGTCCGCATCCTCGGCAAGTTACCCAAGGATGCACAGGCGCAGCTTCGCTTCACGCTTCCCGGGGCCAACATTTCGCTCGAACTGAAAGGCGAGGTCGCCTGGGCCGACGGAACCGGCCACGCTGGCGTCCGCTTTGTCGAGGTTCCGCAGAGCTCACAGTATCAGCTCGACAAATGGTTGACCGACCAGTTGCAGGAAGAAATGCCCAAGCGACTGCAAGGCTACGCCTCGCTGCCCTAACGGATCGTCCTTTCCTCAAACCTCCCACGCCCCCGGCATCCAGCTTGCAACTTGCGCCCAGCCCCGACTGTGGCACTGTAGAGACGCGGCAAGCCGCGTTTCTACGATGATCACATTGGAAGAAAGAATCGCCAGAACCCAGCGCTTGCTGCGCCGCCTGGAAGAAGACCAGCCCTATTTGCATGCGCGCTTGTCCGTGCTCGGTGCCGAGCACCGGCAGAGCGTGAATGCTTTCGCCGACCGCGTGCGCGCTGAAGCAGAAGCCGAGCTGCAGCGCCTGCTAGCAGAACGCTCGCTGCCCTCCGACTGGAACGTGCCCCAGCCCGCCGACTGACTGTAGAGACGGGGCGCCCCGTCTGCCCGCAGCCGGAGACGCGGCAAGCCCCGTCTCTACTGGAAATTCAACCCGCGGCTAGACGCTAAGACTAACCGCCGCGGCGAGCGCAGGAACCGCAGTTTCATCTTGCAGCGCGGTTTCTTCCCAATACGACCGGTCGCGCAAAATGCGCGACACCAGCGCGGTATGCATGGCGTGGCCGGCGCGGTCGGCTACGACGGAACCCAGTATCTGTTTCCCGATCAGCGCCAGGTCACCGATCAGGTCGAGAACTTTGTGGCGCACGAACTCGTCGGGAAAACGCAGCGGCGGGTTCAGTACTTCATGGCGGTTCAATACGATGGCATTCTCGGTCGATGCCCCCCGGATCAGTCCCTGCTGCCGCATGGCATCGGCTTCATGCAGAAATCCGAAAGTACGCGCCGGCGCAATCTCCTTCAAATAACTGCCATTCGTCAGCCGCACGCAGAAGCTCTGCTTGCCAATGAGGGGGTGAGGAAAGTTGATCGAATACGCAACGGAATAGGAGTCTGCCGGATACACGGCAATGAATTTATCGCCCTCGCGCAACTCGATCTCGCGCACAATCCGGAGATAAGTGCGAGCCTTGCGCTGTTGCCGAATCCCGGCTCTTTGAATCATCTCGACAAACGGACGGGCGCTGCCATCCAGAATAGGCAGCTCCAGATTGTCCAGCTCGACGATGGCATTGTCGATACCGACGCCGGTAAATGCGGAGAGCAGGTGCTCGGTGGTGGAGATGAGCACGCCCTTCTTCATCAGGCTGGTGGCATAACTAACGCGGGCCACGTTGCGTCCGCTGGCTTCGATCGCGAAGCCGTCCAGGTCGGCGCGGTGGAACACGATTCCTGTTCCCGCTGGCGCGGGCAGAATCCGCAAGCTGACCGGTGCGCCGCTGTGTAAACCCACTCCTGTGCAAGTCGCAGCAGCACGAATTGTTTGCTCGTGTGTCAACGGGGGACGATGTAAGTCTTTTGCTGTGTAGAAGCTTACAGCGACGGGCGGTCGTCTGTATGTGGCAAAACAGCCACACTCCGTGGCTCAAGCAACCGTCGAGAGGCTAACTTGTTCAGGCAATTGCAGATGTTTGGGGGTATCCAGGGGGGAACTTGCTCGCTTTTCTAGTACTTAAGTAAGTTTCCGGCCCAGTCTTTTCGACAGGCTCACCGTTTCTTCAGCGGCACTTTAGGGTCGTAGGTCACCGCTGCTTCGAACAGCGAATCCGCCAGCTTCAGGTTGTAGCTTGCGCTGGTGATGAAACGCTGTTGCGAAGTTTCTCCGTTGTAGTAACGGGTGATGGAGTGAGGTGTCCAGATTCCCTGCACCAGTTTGTAACCGTCGTAAACCTCATCTTCCACATTCTTCTGTTTGTCCTTCGGATCGCGCCATGAATAACTGATCTTGACCGGATAATGCGTATTCAGGTCCAGGGAAACGCTGACCGAGTCGTTCTGGCTGTTGAGCAGCGTGACCCCTTCGGTTTCCTTCCCATCCACCACCGCTGGACCATCGTAGAACAGGGCCACGTTCGGATCGCGTATCCACTTGCGGAAGATCCATTCCAGCGAATGTTGCCGGCGGCGAAGATAGTTTTGTAATTCCAGCGGTTCCTGCGCCGCCGTTCCTTTGTAGGTCGTCTCATATCCCTTGTCGCCGTTGTGAATCAGGACAAGATCGGCCTTGTTGGACTTGACGCCGCCGATGTCAATTTGCCCCGGTATGATGTGCACGTCTTTCGAGCTGAGGACTTCGAAGCGGTCCCGGTCGGGATACTCGACGTAGTAGCGGTAGGGAATTCCGAGGCTGTTCGTGTGCCCGTGATAGAGCGGATAATAGCGGCCGGTCTCACTCCGGTTTTCGTACGTGAGGTAGGGTTGCCCACCCAGCGACTGGACGGTCTGATCGAGCACCGCCCGCGCCTTACGCGCATTGTCGGAGTCGTTCAGGTTGATGGCGGAGGAAGCAGGCGCAGGGTGAGCGGGCGTGGGAGCGGTTTGGGCAGCGCCCAGCGCGCACAGCAGCAAAATGGCAATCAAAGGATACATCGATATTCGGTTAGAAGCGGACAAGCTGATTTTAGCTGTACCAGGGAACATGTAGGAACAGGCGCCCTTTCGATAGCCTCACGCAGGTTCTCGGCTGTCCTTCGCGCGGAGCGAAACGCCCTACCCCACCAGAACCGCGCCTCCGTTCACGTTGAAAATCTCGCCCGTGATAAATCCCGCGTAGGGCGTGCACAGGAACAAAATCGGCCCCGCAATCTCGTCCGTCGTTCCCACGCGCCCGAGCGGAATGGTGCGAAAAACCTTTTCGCGGGTTGGTGGATCGTCCAGCGCCGCCGCCGACATATCCGTTGCCACCCACCCCGGCGCGACGCAATTGACATAAATATGATCGCGCGCCAGTTCCGTCGAGAGCCCTTTGACCATGCTGATCAGCGCGCCTTTCGAGGCCGCGTAGTCGCAGTGGAAAGCTTCGCCGCGCTGCCCGGCCGTCGAACTGATCAGCACGATGTGGCCGCCGCCCTGCTTTTTCATCTGTCCTACGGAATGCTTGACGAGCGAAAACACACTGTCCAGATTCACCGCGATGGTGCGATGCCATTGTTCATCGGACATGCGGTCAATGGGCGCGTCCTCGGGCGGCCAGATGCCGTGATTCGCGACCAGAATGTCGAGACGCCCGAAGGCCGAGATCGCTGACGCTACCAGTTGCTGCGCCGCCTCCGTGGTCGAAAGATCACTTCGCACTGCGCGACAATTTTCGGCGCCACATTCCCGCACCAGATCCTCAGCCTGCGCCTTCGCCGCCTGATAATTGAAAACAACCTTCGCGCCTGCTGCCACAAACATCCGCACCGCCGCCGCGCCAATTCCACGCGATCCGCCGGTGATAAGAGCAACTTTCGAATGCAGGGAAAGGTTCATAGAGTCAGTCTTTAACTATTAGAAGCTTTAACTATCAGAAGCCTAAATTATCAGAAGCGCTCCATTCAGTGCCCCTTAACGCTGGGTTGAGCCTGCGAAAGCCGAGTGATGACGCGGCGATCTCCGTGAATCTCCGGCATCTCCGCACTCGAACTGATGGTGACAGGTCCGGACACGACCGTTGCATACCCAGTGGGCAGCGATGACCGGAAGGGGCTCGTCTGCATGTTGGCGGTGCCGTCGGCTTGGGCCGTGATCGAGAAAACGTAAGTATTCCCGCCCGCCAGCGGCGGCAGAGCGATGGAAGTGTTCGCGGTTGAGAAAGCCGCGCCGGTTGCCGCGTAGGTTGCGATACCACCGGCCGTGATTTGAACATAGGCGCGCACGGTGTAGCCAAAAGGAACCGTGCCGGCCGGTGCAGACCAACTCAAGGTAACGATGGTCGAGTTGAGCGCGGTCGCGCCGAAGATGCTCCCGCCGCCATTGATGGTCGGGTTCTGCACGGGCAGAACGACCGGCGCCAGCGGCGTATTCGAAGGCGCCACGGTTGCGCTGTCGGTCAGGATGAAAGTCGCGGTCGCAGAGGAATCCGGGATTGGAATTGCCGCCGTGGATTCCTGGCACAGCGAAATGGTTCGCGCCCAGGCGGATGGGAACGGGTCACCATACTGCAGCGCCCCAAAGTTCGTGTCGGTGGTGATCGCGGGTTGGGCGGCGGTTGGGTTGAGGGTCGTAAAGCCCGTCCCGCTGCAGCCTGCAGTGGTAACAGGGATGTCCGGTTGTGCGGTACCGGCGAGCGTCAGGAACTGGGTGCTTCCCACCAACGGGCTGATTCCTACTATAGGCGAAAGAGGCGCTCCCCCCGTCGCCAAGCCCTCAGTGACATACAGCTGGGCTGAAATCAACAGCGCCGAACCAAACGGAGTGGGAGCCGACGGAGCCGCGTTGGTTAATAGGGGCGCCCACTGGGAAGCTCCCGGCACGCTCAAATTGATCGAGGCCGTGGGGCTCGTCAGCAGCGTGTCTGTGATCGCGTTCTCCTGGCCATCGACCAGAGTAAGTCCGGTCAACGTCAACGACGGCCCAAGTACCAGGTTGGTGAGCAAGTTGCCGGAGGGACCGATCGTGACGGGCACATACTGCATCAGGAAAGCGGTGCTGATCTGCGACCAGTCAATGTTCGTAATCCCAAACCCGACCGCTATGTTCGTCAGGCTGGTCGAGTCGGAATTGTCGAACATGGTAACTCCTGTAGCTCCCGAAACCGCTGCCTGGAAATCGACAGGAGTGAGTTCCGGGACGCTGCCGTCCAGCCCCGACAAGTTGAACAGAAACGTGGTGGGCTGTGAGCTGCTGGTCGTGGGCAACGGGCCGCCCGCGATGTTTCCGCCTGCATCGAATGTGCCCGTGTTCGTCCAGAAAGTCCCGCCTGAAGTCTGGAGCCAGTAATAACCTGCGGGCACATTGGGGATGCTGAAGACTCCGGAAGACGTCCATGAACCTTTCTGGACTGTGATCGAGCCATCCGGGTTCGTCCACATGGCGGACAGATTAGTGGCCAGCGACGGCGATTCCGGGACCTGCACTGGGCCGGTTGCCGTCCAGTAGGTGTTAACCCAGTTGACGGTAATCGTGCCGCCCGGCGTGACCGTCCAGGTTTGCGAGGCTGTGCCCCCCGACGTCGTGGTCGCCGTCACTGCGAAGCTGTTGGCCACGCGCGATTCTGCGGCGGTTGGAGTCCAAGTGATTGTGCTTCCACTGAGGGCCGCTCCCGTGGGAGACGTGGTCATAGAAAAAGTGACAGTTCCGCCGGCAGGATCAACGGCTGCAAGTTGATATGTGTAGGCGACGCCCTGGGTCGCCGCGGTCACTGGCGCACTCGTGAACACCGGCGTTGACGGCTGAACCTGCGTGCTGCTGCCGCCGCCGCATGCCGTTAGGAGCGCGAGAGAGACCAACGCTAAAGAAACCTGGGCCAAAGTGCGAAGCCGTCGAGTCTGCATTAAAGGGCCCTCCTGAGCCTGCGGAATGCGGAAGAGGATTGTACCCGGAATTTTTCTTTTTGACTCCGAAAACGCGCGATTATAAACCCATCTCGCCAGTTTGCATTGTGAAATGGCTGTGAAATGACTTTCGCTAGCGCCGAACGCAGTAAAAAAGAAAGGCGGCCAAAATCGGCCGCCCAGTTAAAGATATCCACTGACCACTGCTTTACGCCGTAGCCGGCCGTTCCCCGCCTTTGGCTGGAGCCCTTTCCGGCTTGATCACCTGCTGCACGCCGTCGTCCGTCTTCGCCGGCAACGGCTTGATCGGCGGCAGTTCCTGCCCGTCGACCAGCATCTTGATCTCGGAGGCGTCCAGCACTTCGCGTTCGATCAACGCCTTCGCGATCCGGATCAGGGTTTCGCGATTCTCCGAGAGGATTCCCTTCGCCGTCGCATATCCTCGGCTCACCATCTTCCTGACTTCTTCGTCAATCTGGATGGCGGTAGCTTCGCTGTAGTCGCGGTGTTGCGAAATCTCGCGTCCCAGGAAAATCTGCTCTTCCTTTTTGCCGAAAGTAACAGGTCCGAGGTCGCTCATGCCCCATTCGCACACCATCTTGCGCGCCAGTTCCGTGGCCCGCTCAATGTCGTTGCCCGCGCCGGTCGACATCTGGTTCAGGAAAAGCTCTTCCGCAATGCGCCCGCCCATCAGAATGGCGACCTGCGTGTCGAGCAGCGCCATGCCGCGCGGAATGATGGTGACCTTGTGCACCGGATCGGAATGCGGCAGCAGGGCCGCCACCAGCGCGTGTCCGGCTTCATGGTACGCGGTGTTCTTCTTCTCTTCATCGGAGAGCAGAAGCGACTTGCGTTCCACGCCCATCAGCACTTTGTCTTTCGCCACTTCGAAGTCGTACATCAGGACGGCCTTGCGGTTCTGCCGCGCCGCCGCCAATGCCGCTTCGTTCACCATGTTGGCCAGGTCCGCGCCGGAAAATCCCGGCGTGCCGCGGGCAAGCACCGACAAATCCACATCGTCCGCCAGAGGAATCTTGCGGGTGTGCACGCGGAGAATTTCTTCCCGTCCGCGAACGTCCGGACGATTTACCACCACTCGCCGGTCGAAACGCCCCGGCCGCAGCAGCGCCGGATCGAGCACATCGGGACGGTTCGTCGCCGCCATCAGGATCACGCCTTCGTTCGATTCGAAGCCGTCCATTTCCACCAGCAGTTGATTCAAAGTCTGCTCGCGCTCGTCGTGTCCACCGCCAAGCCCGGCGCCGCGATGACGTCCGACCGCGTCAATTTCGTCGATGAAGATGATGCAGGGAGCGTTTTTCTT
>JBEKIB010000075.1:0-22797 GCA_050011975.1 Terriglobales bacterium
CGGCCTCCACCCTGGTAAGCCTCGGTCGAATCGGTGAAGCGATCGCAGAGCACGATGCGTCCTTCGGCGAGCGCGGGCAGAATGACCTCGTGAACGTGCTGGGCGCGGGAAGCGAACATGAGGGCCATTTCCGTGAGCGGGGAAAGTCCCGAGGTGGCAGAGTGGAGCAGCACTTCGCGAATCTTTTCCCCCGCTAAGGTGCCGCCCGGCTCGCGGGTGATGGTGACGGAGAGGCCGTGGGCGCGCAGGGAACGAGCCACTTTCTCGAGTTGCGTGCTCTTGCCGCTGCCATCGAGACCTTCGAACGTGATAAATTTTCCGCGCGCGGGCACGTCGGGATGATAGCAGGTGGGCGCGAACAGGCGATGAGGAATGAGTAATGAGTGTCTGCCAGCGGCGGTCGTCGTTGTCGAACCGTCCGGGCAGGCTGATATATTACGTACGGTTCTGTTTCATCGATGTGGAACGACTCGACAATCCGGAGGGGGAATGGGAACAGGTTCGCGTTGTGGGTTCAGGAAATTTGTTGGTCTCGTGATTTTTCTCTTGTCATCATTTTCAGTTTTTGGGGCAAATGGTCCGACGGTCGCGCTCTCGGTGGACGCGTCGGAAGCGGCGCGTAAAATCTTCCACGCGCAATTGCGCATTCCGGCTAAGCCCGGGACGCTCACGCTCTACTATCCAAAGTGGATTCCCGGCGAGCACGGGCCGACGGGTCCGATCACCGATTTGACCGGCCTGAAGTTTACGGCGAGTGGGAAGACGCTTAAATGGAGGCGCGATCTGCTCGACGGTTTTACTTTTCACGTGGAGGTTCCTGGGGGTGAGAGCGAAGTCATCGCGAATCTTGATTACGCTTCACCCGCAGCGTATGAGCCAGGATACAGCTCCGCAATGGCGGCAACGGAAAAGTTGTACGTCGTCAACTGGAACACGCTGTTGCTCTATCCCGCCGGTTACGGTTCCGATCAACTTACGTATAGCGCGAGCTTGCGGCTGCCCGCAGGATGGAAGTTTGGAACATCGCTGCATGTGTCGAACCAGGCAGGCAGCGACATTCACTTTGCGCCTGTTTCGCTGACCATGCTGGTGGATGGTCCGGTGATCGCGGGCGAGTATTTGAAGGTGGTGCCGCTGACGCCGGCCGGCGAAAATCCTCCCGCGGAACTCGATCTTGCGGCCGACAGCGCCGCCGCGCTCGATGCTCCGGAGGAAGTCTGGGAACATTACCGGAACCTGGTGAAGCAAGCGGGAATCCTGTTTGGGGCGCGGCACTACACCGATTACCACTTCCTGCTGACGCTGAGCGATCACGTCGCGCATTTCGGATTGGAGCATCACGAATCGAATGACAGCCGGGTCGATGAGCGGTCGCTGATCGAAGAAGACGGACGGAAAATGACCGCAGGCCTGCTGCCGCATGAGTACGTGCATTCGTGGAACGGGAAGTACCGGCGTCCGGCGGATCTGGCGACGCCCGATTACGAACAACCGATGCAGACCGACCTGCTGTGGGTGTATGAGGGGCTGACCTCATACCTGGGAGACGTGCTCACGGCGCGCAGCGGCGAGCGGACGCCCGCGCTGGCCCGTGAGGCGCTGGCACAGATGGCAGCGGATCTGGATCATCGTTCGGGCCGAGTCTGGCGCGATTTGCAGGATACGGCCGACGGGGTTCCCTCGATGCAGATGGCTCCCAAGGCATGGGAGGATTATCGCCGGCCGGTCGATTATTACGACGAGGACGTGCTCAACTGGCTGTGGGCGGACGTGATCATCCGGCAGCAAACGAAGGGCGCGAAATCCCTGGACGATTTCTGCAAACTGTTTCATGGCGCGCCCAGCGGACCGCCCATGGTGAAGACCTACACGTTCGACGACGTGGTGAACGCTCTGAACCAGGTCGCTGCCTACGACTGGCGCGGATTCTGGACAGAGCGGCTGTCCAACCATGGTCCGGGCGCCCCGCTCGGCGGAGTCGAGGGAAGTGGATGGAAACTGGCATACGACGAGACCCCTTCGGAACTGGATCGCGCCCAGGATCGCGACGGGAAGATGATCAATGGGCATTACTCGGTGGGACTGTTGCTCGGGAGCGATGGCGTGATCAAGGATACGGTTGAAGGGATGCTTGCGGCTAAGGCCGGGATCGGGCCGGGGATGAAGATTGTCTCGGTGAACGGTCGCAGATTTTCGCCGGATATCTGGCGCGACGCCATTCGAGCCGCGAAGACCGGCCCGTCGCCGATTGAGCTGATCGTCGAGAACACAGATTACTTCCGGGTCGTGAAGCTCGATTATCACGGTGGAGAGAAGTATCCACACCTGGTGCGGGACGAGTCGAAGGCGGATTTGCTGACGGAGATTTATCGGGCGAAATAAGAAACCCCGTCCGTTGCGGATTTTGTCATCCCGAGCGAAGCGAGGGATCTGCATTTTTGCGGCGCACTGCAGATCCCTCGCGTTGCTCGGGATGACAATTCTTTAAGGTTAAGGATGCTAAGTCTCCGAGATCGCTGCCATCGGTTCTTCGTCACCGGAAACTACGTCGTCGCCGGAAGCAACTTCGGGTGCAGCCTCGTCCAGCATAAAGCCGAGAACTTCCTGCGGAATTGGCGCGCTCCACACTGGCGAAAACGACTGGCGATGCAGCGGCGAGGGGCCGTGTTCGCGCAAAGCCGCGAGGTGGTGCGGCGTGCAATATCCCTTGTTCGACGCCAAGCCGTACATGGGAAAGACCGGGTCCCAGGCGGAGATCATGCGGTCGCGCTCGACCTTGGCGAGAATGGAGGCGGCGGCGATGGAGGCTGAGAGCGCGTCGCCATGAATGATGGGCTGCTGGGGAAGTTGGCAATCGAGTCTGACGGCATCGACTAGTAAATAACTCGCCGCCGGCGCCAATTGCTGCACCGCATGAAGCATGGCGAGGCGCGATGCCTGGTAAATATTGATTTGGTCGATGCGGGCTGAATCCACGGCGGCAATGGCCCAGGCGACGGAATGCCGGCGAATCAGGAATGCGAGTTCTTCGCGGCGCTCGGCGGGGAGCAGTTTAGAATCGCGCAGGCCGCGAATGCGGTGTCGAGGGTCGAGTATGACGGCGGCGGCTACGACCGGGCCGAACAGCGACCCGCGGCCGACTTCATCGACTCCGGCAACATGTTCGGCGCCGGTGGCCCACGCCTGCTTTTCAAAATTAAGAGTGCAGCGCAGTTTTTTCAGCAGGCGCAACTTGGCGGCGGAGGCAGAAAGTTTGTCTGCGTTTGAAGTTTTCGATGTGGACGACTTGGAGTGGGAGTTGGACACGGACGCTGCTCAGCATCTTCGCCGAAGAACCCGCCCGAAGCAAGCGCAGACTAGCGCCGTGTGACCGTGCGTTAACGCAGACGTTGGAGGAACGGGCATCTCGCCAGCCGGGCGGGGACGCCCGGCCCTCCACCTGCCAGCGGCTTACTGTTGTTCAACCTCCTTCAGTCTGGCGGCCTTGCCCTTGAGTCCGCGCAGGTAGTAAAGCTTGGCGCGGCGGACTTTGGCGGAGCGCACCACATCAATCTTGTCGATGACCTTGGAGTCGAGGGGGAAGATGCGCTCCACGCCCTGGCCGAAGCTGATTTTGCGGACGGTAAAACTCGGCTGCGCGCCTCGCTTCCGAGCAATGACGACGCCTTCGAACGCCTGCAAGCGCTCTTTTTCGCCTTCTCTGATCTTGACCTGTACCTTGATGGTATCGCCGGGGCCAAACTTCGGAATATCCGTGCGGCGCGATTTCGCCAACAATTTTTCGATAATCGGATTACGCATAATGTTTCCTTCCTAACTCTTTCCGTTGATCTTTTGTAGAGTCGGGGCTTGCCCCGTCTCCGTCGGTATGCCCTGGGCCAGCTTGATCTGGGCCAGCAATTCCTTGTCTTCCGCGCTCAGCGCCACCCGCTCCAGTAAGTCGGGACGGTTGCGCAGCGTTTTTGCCAAAGCCGTTTTGCGGCGCCAGTTGCGAATCTGGTCGTGGTTGCCGTTCATCAGCACTTCCGGCACCGTCATGCCGCGAAAATCCGCGGGCCGCGTGTAATGCGGATAGTCGAGCAATCCGCCGGAAACGCAGGTCGAACTGGGGCCGTCGCCGGCCAGTTCCGCCGGTTCGGTAAACGACTCCTGGCGCGTCGAATTCTGGTTACCTACCGCGCCCGGAATCAGCCGCGTCACTGTGTCCACAATTACCGCTGCGCCCAGTTCGCCACCGCTGAGCACATAATCGCCGATCGAAACTTCGCGATCCGCCAGGTGCTGGCTGATGCGTTCGTCCACGCCTTCGTAGCGTCCGCAGATCAGCACGATCCGGCCCATCTCTGTTTGACTCAGCGCGGCAAGTTCCGCCGCCAGCGACTGGTCGAGCCTGCGACCCTGTGCGGAAAGCAGAATCACCGACTGCTTCGCGCCCGGGCTTAAGCGGACTTCGCGCGGCTCCACGCCGCCGAACGACTCCAAACATTCAAAGATCGGTTCCGGCTTCAGGACCATGCCCTCGCCGCCGCCGAACGGGCGGTCATCCACGGTGCGGTGCTTGTCTTTCGTGAACGCCCGCAAATCGTGAATGTTGATTTCCACCAGGCCCGTTTCCCGCGCCCGGCGGACAATTCCGTAATCCAGTGGTCCGCGAAAGAAGTCGGGAAAGATCGTGAGAATGTCGATCTTCATCGCGGAACCAGTCGTTGGTCGTTCGTCGTTGGTCGTTAGTCAAGCCCTAGGTTCCGGACGACCATCGACCAGCGACTAACGACCTTCTTCCTTCTCTTCTTTTGCCTGCGGCGCATTCACTTCGAGCAAGCCTTCCGGCAACTTCATTCGGACCTGCTTCCGCTCCAGATCCAGCTTCTCGAGGTACGCCTCGGCGAAGGGAATCTCGTAGGGAAGCTTCGCTGCGTGCTCTTTACTTCGCTGCTTTTGATCGCGAACGACCAGCAGCGGCGCTTCTCCGGCTCCAAACTCTACGTCTTCAATCTCGCCGATCTCGCGCTGGCCGTCGAACACCGTGCAACCGATCAGGTCGCTCAGGTACGTCCAGCCCGGCTCCAACTCGGCACGTTCACTGCGCGGAAGCTGGAGTTCCGCGCCCACCAGCGGCTCGGCATCGGTAATCGTCTCGATGCCCTGAAACTTCAGAACCAGGAAACCTTTATGCGGCCACAGATCCTCGACCGTTAGTTCGCGGCGCTGGCCGTCTTTATCTTGACCTTTCGCGAGCGCCCACAGCCGCATATCTGGCCGGAAGCGGTCCGGAACGCCGGTGTGCAATTCGACCGCTACTTCTCCGCGGCGTCCCTGGGTCTTGATGACCACCGCCAGGGTAATCCATTCGCCGCTTGCGCCCGATGCCGCGATTCGATGTTCTCCTACTCAGCTCTTCTACTCAGGTCTTCTATTCGGGTCTTCTATTCAATGATCTCGAGCGCGTAGCGCTTGTTCAGCTTCGATCCGGCTGCGCTGAGCAGGTTTCGCAACGCGCGAGCCACGCGGCCAGAGCGTCCAATGATTTTGCCGAGGTCGGCCTCGGCTACTTCGAGCTCGACGACAGTTTCGTCTCCGTCTTCGTACTCTTCAATAAAAACCTCGCCCTTGGCATCGACGATCGCCTTGGCGATGTACTCAATCATGGCGCACGGGCTGACGCTGGGCTCGATCATTGACTTTGACTTTACTCCTGAATTGGCGAGTGCAAGGGCGGCTAGACGACCGAAGCGGCCGCAACCGGCGCGGGGAGAGCAAGCAGTTTCCTGACCCGGTCCGAAAGCTGGGCGCCTTTCGAAACCCAGTGCTCGATACGCTCGCGTTTCAGGTCAAAAGTGGCCGGATTGGTGCGCGGATTGTATGTGCCCACCACTTCCACCGGGCGGCCATTGCGAGCCCGCTCCTTCTCAATCACCACCACTCGGTAATACGGTTGTTTGCGCGCACCGAAGCGCGCCAGACGGATCATTAACACAGACTTCAGTATCCTTTGCCCGGAAGAGTCCGGCGGGTTAAAACTAACGAAGTACAGACAAGCCATTATTATGCCGGAGCTTAGCGCTTTTCGCAATGGGGGCGCGCCACTACATCCGATAGCGAAAGCACTCGACCGCATGGTCGTTGACCATCCCCGTGGCCTGCATGAAGGCGTAACAGATGGTCGAGCCGACGAAGTTGAAGCCGCGCTTTTTCAGGTCCTTGCTCATCGCGTCCGATTCCGGAGTGCGCGCCGGAATTTTCTTCCCCAACCGCCAGGCGTTCACTCGCGGTTTGCCTCCGACAAACTGCCAGATGTAACGATCGAACGAGCCGAACTCCTTTTGGACCGCTAGAAATGCCTTGGCGTTTCGTATCGCCGAAGCTATTTTCAGCCGGTTGCGGACGATGCCTTCATCGCGCAGGAGTTGCTCGGTCTTTCGCCGGTCGTAGCGCGCGATTTTCTCCGGGTCGAAGCCGTCAAAGGCGGCGCGATAGTTTTCGCGCTTGCGCAGAATCGTGTCCCAGCTAAGGCCGGCTTGCGCGCCCTCAAGAATCAGGAACTCGAACAGCGCGCGGTCGTCATGTTGCGGCACGCCCCACTCGCGGTCGTGATAGAGAATCGAGACCTCGTTGCTGGCCCAGGTGCAGCGCACGACATCTTTCTTGGGTGCTTTCATCGGAAACTCGGATTGCCCGAGCACTCTCGTCCGCCGATTGTAACGCAATCTGCCGAATCTTGACTTTGTACGCTATTAGCGTATACTTACCGAGGTACGCTACTTGCGTATGGATTCGCTCCGATGGAGTTCATTGAAGCGCCCGCATTTACTCATCACTTAGCCGGGTACTTGGACGACGAGGAGTACCGCAGGCTCCAGGAGGCGCTGGCCAATACGCCGGAAATGGGCGACGTGATTCCCGGTACCGGCGGATTTCGCAAGCTGCGCTGGGCGGACGTGCGAAGGGGCAAAGGCCGTCGAGGTGGACTGCGGATTATTTACTACTGGTTCGACGGACAAAATCAGGTATGGCTTATGACTGTTTATGACAAAAATGAAGCCGTCGATCTCACGCCACAACAAAGAAAAAAACTGAAGACGGCGATCGACGCCGAAAAGAAATCACGGGCACGGAGATAAGGACAGCGGCGATGGCAAACAAGCGGAATCTAATCGACGAACTGATGGAAGGTGTGGCGGCCATGAAGGCTTATCGCGCCGGGAAAATCACGCTGCGGAGCTATAAAGTGGAACCGCGCGCGCTGCCCGAGGTCAAGCCGAAAATGATCAAGCAGGTCCGCGCTCGGTTCCACTGTTCACGCAGCGTTTTTGCTCGCAAGCTGTTCACCAACGAGCGCACGCTGGAAAAATGGGAGCAAGGACGCGCCAAGCCCAACGCCCAGGCAGCCGCACTTCTATTGCTCGCAGCCAGGTACCCGGACACGTTCGAGCGTCTGGAGCAGTTGGCAAGGTAAGGTAGAGATGTCGGGCGGCTCTTCACGCCGCTGGCGTACCCACGAGAACTCCGTCGATCTTGCGCAACTCGTCGGCTGAGAATTTCAGGTTCTTGAGTGCCGCTACGTTGTCGTCCACCTGCGACACTTTGCTGGTGCCAACGAGCGCGCTGGTGACGCGCGGATCGCGCAGCACCCATGCGACGGCCATCTCCGCCAGAGTCTGCCCTCGCTGCTTGGCGATTTCATTGAGTGCGCGAACCTTGGCGAGAGTGGCTTCGCCGATATCTTTCTTCTTCAGAAAGAAATCGCGCGCGGCCCGCGAGTCGCTGGGAATTCCATGCAGATAGCGATCCGATAACAGTCCCTGCGCCAGCGGGCTGAAGACGATGGATCCCACACCTTCTTTTTCCAGAACGTCGAGCAATCCCTCTTCGGGGTCGCGCACGAACATTGAATATTTCGGCTGATGAATCAGGCAGGGCGTGCCTAGATCGCGCAAAATCTTTATTGCTGCAGATGTTTGCTCAGCGTTATAGGCCGAAATGCCCGCGTAGAGCGCTCGTCCCGATCGTACCGCCGTGTCGAGCGCGCCTAGCGATTCTTCCATCGGCGTATTGGGATCGGGCCGGTGATGATAGAAGATGTCGACATAATCGAGCCCCATGCGTTTCAGGCTCTGATCGAGGCTGGCCAGCAAATATTTGCGCGAGCCCAGATCGCCGTAGGGCCCGGGCCACATATCCCAGCCGGCTTTGGTGGAGATGATCAGTTCGTCGCGGTAGGGAAGAAAATCTTTCTTCAGGATCTGCCCGAAGGTTTCTTCCGCCGATCCATACGGAGGGCCGTAATTATTGGCGAGATCGAAATGCGTGATGCCGAGATCGAAGGCGCGGCGCAGCATGGCGCGAGAGTTCTCGAAGTTGTCCACGCCGCCGAAGTTGTGCCACAGTCCGAGCGACACGGCAGGAAGTTGGATGCCGCTGCGCCCCGAGCGGCGATATTGCATGGAGTTGTAACGCTTGTCGGCTGCGAGGTACACGATGGCTCTCCTCGACGGAATTCAGAGCACCATTCTAGATGATCCTGGGGCGCGCATGGACCCGCTATTCAACAAGTGATGGAGGTGTTGCAGGTCTATGGACGATGGTTCCGGATGCTCTGAGGTTCAGTGCGCACATCTTCAGAAAGTTACCTTTGACGCACGCCCCCCATTGGCCCGTCGAAGCCCGCGGATATCTCGCAATTGAGGCTGCAAAGTTATAGCTTCCTGCGGAGGCTGAGGATATATCTCAATGTGAGATTTCGTAGCGCTCCAAGACCCAACAGGATCGAAAGTAATCTATAAAGAGACCTTTTTAATCAATATCCTAGAAGATCGCGGGGCCTTCCAAACGCAGCCGGAGATCGACGGATCGACGGTTTCAAGACATAAGACACAGGGGGATCCGCATCTAAGTTTGGAACGGTAAGAAAGCTGAAGGGGGAGGGATATGCTGTCACGCGACAGCCAGAAAACGCGGCACTTGCTGTTCACCCTGGTGGTGTTGCTCTCAGGGTTTGCCTCGTATGCCTACGCCTCGGCGACTCTTCTACTGGAAGAACCTTACGGCAAGATGGGCTTCTTCACTGCGACCGGCCACGCGGCTGTGTATTTGTCCGGCGTTTGTGCTGATTCCCCCGTGCTTCTGCGCCCCTGCGCTCCGGGAGAATCAGGCGTGGTCCTGAGTCGTTACGACGGCGTCGCCGGATACGATTGGATCGCCATTCCCCTCATGCCCTATTTGTATGCAGTCGAGCGGCCGGAGGATGTGCCACTGTTCGCCGACGCCAAACTGGTCGCCTTCCTCCGCGACCGCTATCGCCGGAATTATCTGGAAGCCCTCGCCGCCGATTTGCAGAACGGAGAGACTCCTGGTGGAAACTGGTACGAACTCGTGGGTTCTTCCTACGATCGCGCGATCTACGGTTTCGAAATCGAGACCACGCCCGCCCAGGATGCAGCTCTGATTCAGAAATACAACTCCTCGCCCAACCGGTCTCATTTTCACCTGGTCTCGAACAACTGCGCCGACTTTGCGAAAGACGTGATCAACTTCTACTACCCGCATTCCCTGCACCGCAGTGTGGTCGCCGATGTGGGAATGACCACGCCCAAGCAGATGGCGAAAAGGCTGATCAAGTTCAGCACGCGCCATCCCGGCCTGTCGTTCTCAACCGTGGTATTTCCCCAAGTTCCCGGCACCATGCCCCGCAGTACGGCCGTGCACGGCGTGGTTGAATCATTCTTGAAGTCCAAGAAGTACATCGTGCCCAGTGCTATTGCGAGTCCGATTTTTGCGGGGTGCGTGGCTGCGGTCTACGTGGGCACCGGCGCGGGGCATTTCAATCCAGCCAGGAACGCGGACGTTTTCAGCGCCGACCACGAACCTGAGCTGCCTCTGGGTCGCGAGGATCGCCGTGCCTATCAGAGAGCATTGCAGCGTCTCCTGGCCGAGACTCATCCCGAGGCGTCAGCTCGGCACGTCGAAAAGGCGTGGGCACGAATGCAATCCCGAGCCAGAACCGAACTTGACGATCGCGGCGGGCCGATCCTGCAGATGCAAGTCGGCCAGCAGCAGGTCAGTGTCGGCGCCTCTGCCGGCAATGTTCTATCGAGCGACGCTCCTCCGCAATTGGTGCAGCAGCTTCTCGAGGCCAGACTGCAGACGGAACTACGCCGGAAATCGCAACCCCACATTTCCGAGAGCGAGGTTGCTCGGGACTGGAGGCTCTTGCAGGAAGCGATAACTGTAAGTGAAAACGACGCGCCGTTGACCGCGCGCTCGTCCTCGTACAGCGCCCTGGATCAACTCGGAGAAAAAAAGGCGGGGGGAAGCGAATCGTCGCCTCGCCGTGGTCAGGGGAATCGGACAAGAAGCACATTCTGAGCGGCTAAAGCGTTCCTTCCGGGCGGTGAACGACCTCGAAGTGCGTTACTGAATCGTCGAAGCTCGTCAGGACCGTTCGCGCTTCCGGCTCCACAACCGCCTTCTCCGACTCCACTCCGGCGAACTTACAGATTGCCTCCATCGAACCCCAAAGGGTAAGGACGACAAATTCGATCGCACCATCAACTGCGCGGCGGAGCAGGTATGCTCCGCGATGTCCTTCGATCGCTCGAAGCGCCGGGAAAACTTTTTTGGTTGCGTGCTGAACATATTCGTCTGATTTATCGACGGGCGAGCGCGCCTTCCACATTCGCAAGATCGGGCTCTTATCCTGAGACGAATCACTCCCGCCCACCGCATTCGACGAGTGGCTTTGCGTTTTCTTGCCGGCTGCCACTGCATCCGGCCTGATGGGCGTCGCCGCGTCTTCCCCTGCGACCGTCTTCCATTCCCGCACCTGCCAACGCTTCACCAGCCCGTTCGTCACATAAGGATCAGCCCTGGCAAACCTCTCCGCGACCTCAGGCGAGTCGCCCCTGAACAGCAACATGGCGCCGTCCACTGGATTCGCCAGCGCACCGCCCAACACAAGCTCGCCGCGCGCACTCGACTTCCAGGCCTTTTCGAGGTGCGCATCTCGAAATTCTGCACGCCTTGAAACGTAGTCCTCAGCAACCTCGTAAAACAAAAGGTAATGCATTCGAGTGCCTTGTTCCTCTCGTGGCCCCTTTCGTGGAACCGCGGTGTTGAACCTTCTTGTTACGAATCGCGGGCAAGCCAAGGTTCGGGATTTCGGCTTGGCGGCACGCTCTTCAGCGAACGGCGATTCTCGCTTTCTGTTTTCGCCGCTCGCGCTCGGCCTGCATCTCCTGGATACTTTGTGCGACCAGGGGCGAGTAAAGCGCCTTGACCCAACTCGAATTTTCCCACTCCGGCTGCCCGGCCAGCGCGGCGTTGAAATCAACGAGTGCCTGGTCGTGTTCCTGCGCCTGCCAGCGCGTCACGGCTCGCGCCATCGCCTTTTCGGGCTGGATCCCCGGCGCGTAGCCGGAGTTCTGCAAAATTTGCAGCGCGTCGCCGTATCGCCGGATTTCTATCAGCGCCCATGCCAGTCGCAGACTCAGCTCAGTATCGTCTGGACGCTGCTGGGTCGCCTCTGACAGCAGATCGACGGCTCTCTGATAATTCCCGCCCATGTAATTCCACCAGCCCAGCTCGCCAATCCACGCAGGGACTCGCCCGTCGCCGCTCTGTCTGAGTTCGGCCTCCAACTTTCGCGCAGGCTCCGCGTCTCCGGCAAGTAGCTCCAATCCAGCTGCCGCCGCATCGACTTCCCGCGGCTTCTCGCCGTTAATGTTGATGTTCTCCACCCACTGGCGGAACTCGGTCACCGCGCTCCTACGATCCGCCGCCGCCAGAGCCTGAGCATAGGCAGCGATAATCTCCGGATGCGAGGTTTTGTCCAGCTCAAGAATCTTGCGGTAAGATTCCGCCGCTCCGGAAAAATTGGCTTGCGCGAACTGCGCCAGGGCCAGCACCTGCAAAGCTTTTGGCTGATCGGGCCGCAGCCGCAGAGATTGATTCGCCAATTGCTCGGCCTGCGGATACTTCCGCGCGTCCAGCGCACTTCGTGCTCTTGCCGTCCAGAAGATGTAAGCCACCGCCAGATCGCGCTCCGGGCGCGCCGTCCAGCCTTCACTGGCGATCATCTTCTGCACTTGGGCAATGCGCTCCGAGGGCAGCGGATGCGAGCGGAAATATCCCTGTAACATCTGCTGAGCAACCCGCGATAGTTCCTCCTGTGGCGTTCTCGCCCTGGATTGATACTCCTGGTACAACCGCCCGAAGGTTTCGAACATGCGGATGGCTCCATTGGCCGAATATCCCGCTTCCACTGCCAGCCGCGTGCCCTCGCGATCCGCCTCAAGCTCCTGATCCTTGCTGTATCCTGCCTCGAACACTTCGATGGGTAAGGCCACCAACCCTCCCAGCGGAATCCTGCGCAGGGCTTGCTCGCGCTGCACACGCTCGGCGCAGTGGTAGTGATCAATGTGCTCGATCTCGTGTCCGACCACCGCTGCCAGTTCATCCTCGCTGTCCATCAGTTCCAGCAACCCGCCACCCACGTAAACATGGCCGCCCGGCAGGGCAAAGGCGTTAATGAAGTACGAACCCGGAATGTAGTGAAACTTGTAGGGCAATTTGCGATGCGCATTGCGGGCCACCTGCAACCCTACCCGCGTCAGGTAATGCTCTACGATGGCGACTTCGGGCGTGTTTTCCCGTTCTTCCCGGGTGGCGTAGAACCGCGCCAGTTGGTTTCCGATGCGGATCTCTTCTGCGTCCGACATGCGCGTGAAACTTACCGGCATTCGCGTCAGTTCCTGTTCCGTGTCGGCGACCAGATACAACAACGCGGCGGGGCTGGCGGGCACATCCACTTTCCGCCACTCGCTCACCACCACGGAGGCGACGCCCAAGAGCACAATTCCCGCGAATATGATCCAGCGCTTCATAAGTATTGGCGCAACGCCTCGCGATTCCGGGTGTAGAGGAACGACACCAGCAGCAGCGCCGCTCCCAGCACGATGAAGGTCAGATAGCGGTCGCGCGGGTCCAGGCGCCACACATCCACCAGCAGGATCTTGCCCACACACAGCAGCAGCAATCCCAATCCGGTGAGCCGGAAGCTGCGCTCGCTGAGCCACAGGGCCAGCACGAAAACCGCAACGCCTTCCACGCCCCAGGAAAGCGTGACCCTGCCGTGGCGCATCTCAAGCGCCAGCAACACCGTCAGCAGTCCGACTGCGATGAAAAAGAAAAGCTGCTCGGGACGCCGGACTATCGACTGCAGCAGACGGACAAGTCCGGTTTCTTCACTCGGCTCATTCTTTTTGCGAAGCTGAAATGCGAAAGGCAACGCCAGCAAGAGTAATGCGACGGCTGTTCCTACTGTGATCCAGCGGCTCTGCCACGCCGGCGCCGGAAAGTAACTGCGCTCGTAGAAATTGTGGAGCACGGTGCGGGAAAGCACTCCGACCGCGACCATCAATCCCTGGTACAGGAAAACTCTGCGCTCGCTGCGCCATGCGATCACCAGCAACGCAAAGGCCAGCGCCGCCCACGCGCCTGCCACCCAGTCTGCTTCCAGCTCAAAACGCATGAGCGCGGCGAAGGTGATCGTGCCCAGCCAGCAGCAGACGTCGGCTGCTCTGAACTTGCGCTCGGACTGATGGAGACCTTTCTCAGGCAGGTTCTCGCTGCTCTGGTGCAGCCTCCAATATGCGTAGAAGAAGCCGAGCGCCAGTGGAACGACCGTATAGAAACGCGGGCTGATCTCGCCGGGATTCCCCGCGGCATTCAGATTCACAAAAAAGATACGCAGAAAACTGGCGGCGAATGCGGCATAGCCCTGTAATCGAAGGCTCAGCTTTTTTCGCTCCAGTCCGAGTTCAAACAAGACCAGCCCGCCGACGAGCCAGGCATCGGCCACGCTGACCGGGCGCAGTTCGTACCAGGCAACCAGCGCGAGTAGAGAAGACGCCGACCAGGTGTAGGCCGCGCCTGCCAGTTGTCCAGAAGAAAAAAGACGCTTTCGAATTGCGATCCCGCGGCTGCGATCAGAATCACCGCTCCAACTCGATGTGACATACAGCAAGGCGGAAACGAGCGTGATCGTCAGCAGCCGCAAGGTCAGGCCGTGATACTTATCGGGAGCTTCCAAGTTGATCGCTAGTACGCGAACCACGGACACGAGCGCCAGGAAGTTCGCCTGGTAGCGCAGTTCCGGAAGACCAGGTTCTGGGACGGCAATACGGCTCGCAGCCAGCGCCAGCCCGAGTCCCAGCGCGCACCACGCGACTGCTGTCCATGCTTCGGGGAACGCGATCCACGCGGCAATCAGGATCATTACGCACGCGGCGTATGACAGGCGCTGCATCACGCGCCGGTCAAGCTCGGTTGTAAACAGATCGGCCCAGCGGCGCAGCACCCAATGCGCGTTGGCATAAAACACCGCAGCCGCGACGACGAAAATAATCGACAGTCGGAAGTCTGGACGCAAATCGGCGCCGTCCATGCGCCTGCCGAAGATTTGGGCCGCGTCCACTGCGATCATCTGGCCTGCGACCAGCAGCGCTCCGAGCATTCCGAGGCGACGGAAGACAACTTCCTTCGTCCACACTCCGATCAGCAGCAACGCCTCGGCCTCGAGCAGCCAGAGCACCGACAGACGCATACCGGAATAGCGGAAGGGGAATGCCGCAATCAGCAGAACCACGCCCAGCGTGCTGAGCACGATGACCGCGCTGCGCCGTCGCCGAGTGATCGGCAACTGTCCCAGCAGCGTTTCGATTGCACCAATTGTCAGCAACGCCCAGAACGCCCACTCCGGGTGCGTCGACTGGTATTTGAACAGCGCCAGCAGCAGAGTGGTATTCAGCAAGGCCGCCGCGGTGGAGACGTGCTCCTGCCGTTGGTCGCTCGGCCGCCGGAACACATACGACATGCGGAAGATCAGCCAGTACAACGCCAGGATTCCCGCACTCGCGGCAAATTCCGGAAACGGATGCCGTTTCCCGTGCATCGGTTCGATGATCGGCCGCAGCCACAGATAATGATTCAGATAACTGGCCAGGATTCCGAACACTTCCAGCTCGAACCATTGCATGCGCAGTACTATGACCACCAACCCCGCTGCCAGCACCGCTCCCGCCGACAGGCTGTACACGTTGGAGTGACTGATCGCGACCGTCAAGAACGCAAGCAGGAATGCCAGGCCGGTCACCACCTGCGAGCGATAACGCAGAGTGTGCACAACCATCGCCGCGGCCACCGCCAGCATGAGCACCAGGTCGACGGCTTGCGACGAAAGCACCTGCGCTGCCGGAACGTGATACATCGCGTAGGTCGTGAAGAAGAGCAGTGCCCAACCGCCTCCGATCCCTGCGCGCGCCAGGATCCGGTAGCGTTCCCGACGGTCAAACCATATCCCCGCGCCCAGCAGCACGCCAGCAGTCACGAATCCCACCAGAACCTTTCCCGGGGGACCGAGCGCCTTGAGCTGGTAGGCGAGAAAGAACGCGACACCTAACACAAGGATGACGATGCCCAGCTTGTTCAGCCAGTTCGTGCCCAGCGTCTCTTCGACGTCGAGTGATGATTTGAACCGGCCGGCCAGCGACGGCGCAGACTCCGCCGTGGCGAAACTCGGCGGAGGCAGTTGTGTGACTGGCATAGGAGGAGGCGGAGTCGATTGATCGGTGGTGGAGGAATATGGCGTCGCAGGTTCGATCGTCTTTGGGGTCACCCATCTCTCGGCGACTCGTACCGAGGGGCTAGGCTCTGCGGGGTGATCAACGACGGGCGGAGCAGGCGGCGGTGAAACAATAGTTGATGAGGGAAGTGGCGCCGCGACCGGGCTCTCGGATGTCTTGGGCGGGGCTTCTTCCGCTTCCGCGGTTGGACTGAAACGACTGGGGCGTTGGGCTTGAAGTGCCAGCACTGCTTGTTCGAGTGCGTAAGTGCGGGAGGTCAATTCCCGCCATCGCTCTTGATCCTCGGCGCGTTCGCGCTTGCGCCTGGAGTTAACCCGCCAGACCAGCACCCAGGGACCAAGCAGCACGAGCAGCACGATCGCGGCAATGGAGGCGAAGTCGCCCATCGCGTTTAGTCTTGAACACAGGAGACTACACGAGCGCGTGGGGTTCTGCTAGCTGCTTAGTTGTCACGTACCGTGGAGCTACTCTACCGTTACCGACTTCGCCAGATTCCTGGGTTGATCTACGTCGCAACCTCGGCGCACGGCTATGTGATAGGCGAGGAGCTGCAGCGGAACGATCTCCAAAATCGCCGACAGTTCCTCCGGCGCCGGTGGAACGAAGAGGACGTGATCTGCTTCCTCGGCGATTTCCTTGTCGCCTTCGGTGGCGAGCGCTATGACTATGCCGGAACGCGCTTTTACTTCTTTCAGGTTCGACATCGTTTTCTCGTAACGAACCATCGACTGCGGGCTGTTCACGTCGCGCGTGGCGAGGATGACCACGGGGAGATTTTCGTCGATGAGCGCGTTGGGGCCGTGCTTCATCTCGCCGGCGGGATAACCTTCGGCGTGGATGTAGGATATTTCCTTGAGTTTGAGCGCGCCTTCGAGGGCGATGGGGTAGTGAATGCCGCGTCCGAGAAAAAGGAAGTCCTGGGCGCGGATATAAGTCTTTGCCAGCTCGTCGCAAGCCTCATCGTGGGTGAGAATCTGTTCCAGCTTGCCGGGAATGCGCATGAGTTCCTGCACGGCGGCCTTGGCTTGTTCGGGGGGCATGGCGCCGCGCACCTGCGCCAGATACAAGGCAAATAAGTAAAGAGCAGTAAGTTGTCCGGTGAACGCCTTGGTCGAAGCCACGCCAATTTCCGGGCCGGCGTGGGTGTAGATGGTTCCGGCGGCCTCGCGCGTGATCATGGAGCCGACCACGTTGCAGATGGCCAGCGTCTTCGAGCCTTTGGCCTTGGCTTCACGCTGGGCCGCGATGGTATCCGCTGTTTCACCAGACTGCGAAATCAAGAGCGTCATCGTGTCCGGGCCGATGATTGGGTCGCGATAGCGCCACTCGCTGGCGTAATCGATTTCGACCGGTACGCGGGCAAAGTTTTCGATCATGAACTTGCCCGCCAGTCCGGCATGCCAACTGGTGCCGCAGGCGGCGATATTGATTTTCTTCAGCGCTTTAAACTCGGCTTCGCTGACGCGCATTTCGTTGAGGAAAATGGCGCCGGTATCTTGCGAGACGCGGCCGAGCGTGGTGTCGCGGACGGTGCGCGGCTGCTCATAAATTTCCTTGAGCATGAAATGCTTGAAGCCGCCCTTCTCCGCCATGATCGGATCCCAGGTGATGCGCTGCGCTTTGCGCTCCAGGGGATGGCCGTCAAAATCGGTGACCCGCACGCCGTCCGCGGTGATCACGGCAAGATCGCCATCGGCCAGAAAGAAAAGATCGCGGGTGTGATCGAGGAGCGCGGGTACGTCGGAGGCGACGAAGTATTCGTCCTTGCCGAGGCCGATAACAACGGGCGGGCCATTGCGGGCGGCGACGATCTTGTTCGGTTCGTCAGCCGCGATCACCACCAGCGCGAACACGCCGGTAAGTTCCTTGACGGCTTGGCGCACCGCTTCTTCGAGCGCCGGACGTTGAGCGTTTCCAGCGTGGGCGTTTCCAGCTTGCAGGTAGTGCTTCTCGATCAGGTGCGCGATGATTTCCGTGTCGGTTTCAGTGGTGAACTTGTGGCCTTCGGCGATCAACTTCTTTTTGAGCGCGAGGTAGTTCTCGACAATGCCGTTGTGCACGACCACGATTGTGCCGGTGCAGTCGCGGTGCGGATGGGCGTTTTCTTCGGTGGGGCGGCCATGCGTTGCCCAGCGGGTGTGTCCGATGCCGTAAGTGCCGTCAAGCGGCTTGAGGCGGATCACTTCCTCGAGATTGCGCAGCTTGCCCTCGGCGCGGCGGATCTGCAAGCCTTCGGCGCCTCCCGCCACGGCGATTCCCGCCGAGTCGTAGCCGCGATACTCCAGCTTTCTCAGGCCTTCAATGATGACGGGGACGACTTGCTTCTTACCCACATATCCCACAATTCCGCACATTGTCTAATTGGCTCCTTGTTGAATGTATCGGTGGGGGACCCGGTGATGGTTCGCGTAGCCTGCTAGTCTTCGAGGGAGAAACGAAACTCTTCAATGACCGGGTTGGTTAGAACTTCGCGCGCGATCCGCTCCACTTCGGCTTGCGCCTCATCCTTTGAGATGCCGCCGTTGAGAGTAATTTCGAAGTACTTTCCTTGCCGCACATCGTGCAAACCCTTGTAGCCGATTTTCGTAAGGGCGCCGTGGATGGTCTTACCCTGCGGATCCAGGACGCTCTTCTTTAGTGAAACGTAGACGTAGGCTTTCATCAACTTATTAATTATACGTCAGGTGGCAGCGAACCGGACCGTGGTTTTCGTTATAGGGGGTATCGGTTCCTGCCGCTCACGGTCGTGACGTCGAGTCCGTAACCTCTTTGAAACAAGATAGTTGACTGTCTAACTCCGCGATCGCTTGCTCCAGCATCTGGCGGTGACGAGGGTTGGTGGCTGCCTCCAGTTGTTGGGTTAGGCGTTGCCGGGAAAGAAGCAAGCCCTCGCGTTTCCGGTTGCGCTGCTGCTCGGCCGGCGAGAGCGGTGCGCGGGCGGTTTTCCGCTGCGCTGACATTTCCTCTTGCTGCTGTTCTACGGACTTACTCTCCCAGCCGCGAGCCATCTGAGAAATCTTACCTTATGAGACGGAGCAACCCCGTCTCCCCTTGGACCAAGTTGGGGCAGAGCTTACGTCATTCTAGAGCAACGTCCGGATACGCCGGCGGCGTCAAGCACTCTTGGAGGGCACGAAGCCGCGCACACCAGACGATCTGCCGAGGCGAAACAGGGTTTCGGCTGCTCGCTCATACTGAGCTACTAAAGGCGGAAGCGATCGGCTTTCGAGGTCGGGCAATAGGATTTCGGTCAACAGGTGGAGGCAGGCCGCGATGGTTTGTAATCGAAGCCGAAAAGCACTCTCGGCAACCTGAACGCCGGAGGCTGCGATCTTTGGGTCGGGGCTCCGTTGCGCGGCTTGTCCGATCTTTGCCAGCGCCGTGGCGGCCCTTCCCGCTTCCCAGGCATAGATGAGTGCTGCCCACGCACGCTGCCGCTTGATCTCGCGGAACTTCCTGGGCGATAAATTACTGCGAAGAAATGCTTCTTCAGCAGAGTCGACCAGGTTTCTGAAGGCCTCAATGTCGAGAGACCGGAACGTCTGGACAGCCTTTTCTAAATCGACCGGGCGCGTGCGGCTGCGGATAGCAACATACACCAGGATCCCCAGCGCGATGAACGCAACTGCGACAAGAATCCAAGCCGCGATCAATCCTTGAGAAATCAATCCCTGAGAAAGTGTTGAAGCTCCGTGTTCCAAGTCTCCACCTCATCATGGGGAACAACCGCGAGGGATGCCGGTTCAAGTTCGGGCGCCAGCGAATACCCGACCCAGATCAAAACACAAACGAGGTAGGTGCCGGTTACCAGTAAATCCAACAATTGCGCGCCTACCCGGCTGTTGAACTCCGCGCGCAGAGCGGAAAAGGCAAGATCCACGCTCGTCAGGACCCCAAGGCCCAGCGCGATCCCGAATGCGGGGCGACGCCAGGAAAGGCCCAGGAAGCGGGAAAAGAGCAACAGGGACAGGAGCAAGCCACATTGAACCATAGCGGCTCCCCGGTTGACGACGAATACGCCGGCATACCACCTGGCAGTATTTCCCCCGGGTGCATAGACGCCGAGCAAAACACCCATTATCAGCAGCAAACCCGTTACCCATTGCAGCGTTCGCCTTGCTGCCACCTTCAAAAACTGAGATTCACTAAACAAATCTTTAGAAACCTCGTCAATCACCCCGAAACGCAGAGCGATGCTAAGCAACAACGTGGCGCAATAAGCTAACGCATACGCCTTGCTCGTCACGCCCAGGACAGAATACAACGCGAACAGCAGAATGAACTCAGCAATTTCGTAAAGCACGTAGGCGACAAAGACCGGGAACTCCCGGTACAAGCGACGCTTGCAAAGAATGACCGCCAGTACCCCGAGAAGCAGGTGCGGCGAGATCCACAAGAAAAGCGACAGCACCTTGTGCCAATTCGTCGGGAGCATTCCAAAGCACTATAGCCCTGACATTGCTCCTTTTCAACTTCAACTCTGCCGCCCCGCAGGTTACAGCTACCCAGTGCAGCCGAGGATGCTGCAGTTAGTCGGCGGGGGAGCGGGATTGCCATCGGCCATACTTGGAAGCGCCGCGGTTGTCAGGAACAGAGCTATTGCAGCCAAAGCCAGCATAAGTCGTTTCACGGTAGTTCTCCTTTGCGAAAAAATTCGCACCGTGATACATTGCCTGCGGCAGAGGGTTTTTCTGCAGTTAGTTGAGTTCCGAAGCCCTTTCGGAAATCGTAAATTCGATGAGACTGAAATCCGCTCTCGAGGACTTTGAAGCGAATACCCTAGGAGCTGTGCCTGGGTTGTTGGGCAGACTTTCCTACGTTGGCAGATTGCATGACGGGAATGGAACGTACGAGCACTGGGGTTTGGCGAAGGTGTATGGCGACGAGGCCGCAAAATGCGCCATCCGCGCGTCGCATCGGGTGTTACTTTCCGAGGTCTTGAAGAAACCCCTGGCTGTGCTGCTTAATGACGTGCGGGCGTCATGCTCGAGCGAGCACCTGACAGAAGGGGAGTTTCTGGCTTCGCTGACGCATTGTCCGCCCAAGCCGCTGTCACCAGCTGCCCTGGCACATCTCAGGTCAGTGCTGAGCGCCCTTTCGGCGTTGGTTGAGAGTCGGAATAAAGCCAATCTCCGAGGCGCATCGCAACCCCGACAACCTGGCCAAGAACCTCGGCCTCCTGCGGGTATCTAAGCACTCGCACCGGAACGGGAGACAGGGGATGAGGTTGTAAGACGATGGAGTCACGCTTGATCGAGCACCAGCAACACGTATATCCATCGCGCATTTCCACAAAATAAACAGGACGCTCGTACTCCGAACGCCAGGTTCCTTCCCCTACCTTGTTCTTGGTTTCGTCTACTTGCACGAAACTGCCCGGGGGAAGAATGGGATACATGGTGAAGTCTTCCGATCCAATATACCCATATGTGTACTGGTCGTCGGCAAACTGCGCCAGGTGAGACAGGGGCACAATACCCCATTGCTCGATTATCCGTCCCAAGTCCGCGGTTTTCTGGAGCGAGAACCCGGGATCGAACTTCGTCGGCATTCGCACTTGTCTGACGTTGCTCAAAGCTTGGGACACATGAGACTTCTGCGGCTGCGCAAAGCTGATGTCGGCTGAGATGCTATCAAGTTCGAGGCCATAGAATGATAGCAACTCCCGATAATCTCGCCGATAAATAGCGGCAAACGAATAGAGTCGAAAAATACTCGGGATTATGCCTTTGGTTTCGATGTCGGACAAGCGGCTGGGAGGAATGGCGAATTCCTCACTCTCAAATCTCTGCGCGATCTGATTACTGGCCAGTTCCACGTCACGCATACGATATCCGAGGGATTCTCTCAGCGCCCGCAGCTTCTGACCACCAGTGAGTTGCACGACCGCCGACCTCCGACGCGCCATTCTATCACCGGTTCGGATGACGCAATGAACCAGAGCTTCCAGTTGGTTTTCCGGATTTTGGAACAGAAAAGAGCGCGTGGATACAGTACGGTTCCTTCTGCCTGAATCCAGACGGGTAACGCGGCTCGCACCGGGTGGGGAGGGCCCGGTAAGTGTCTGTTCGGTTTTCGTAACAGAAAATTCGTCGCCAGCATAGTAGAACAGGAGGCATATACATTTCCGCTGTGTCAATGAGGTGGAAATGAATCTCGGCCCTTCCCCACAGATGGAAGCTACTGGAAACAACATTGCCAGCGCCAAGAGATGGTATTGGCCTCCCGCTTACAAGAAACTAGGCCTGGCAGATGTGCTTAAGTTGCTCGAATCCAATCCCTCTAATCATGAGCAGGAATTTCGACTCCTCCTCGAACAGCGGGGGTCGCGATGAAAGTGACGTGTATCTCCAAGACGCAAGTCGTGTGCCATTTGGGGACTCTTAACTTAGAGTTTTCCACACCTTAATCGAGAAATAACTTGCCCGTCACCCCCAGACGCGGTAAGAATGATTGATCCGGAAGGTGCAAATCCGGTGAAACGGTGTCGCAGAACCTGAGGGGGCTCCCCGACCGGGGAGAATGAGATTGGTTCCCAAGTAAAGGAACCGACGCCTGCAGACACCGCAATGTTGAACAGAGTCCCGCAGCTCGGCAAGCTGCGTCGACCCCCAGTTCCTGCTCAAGACTAGCTGCCCGACGGATTGCATTCGGCAGATGCAGGAAGGTGTGTGTGCATGTCAGAAAAAGGAGTCGCACTCGAGGGAGGTTCCTCGGCTGACCGCAACCGGTATCGGTTGCTCCTCGAGGTCACCGACCGGGTCGCACGAGCCCAGAGCCTGCCCGACGCACTCAAAGAACTTGCCCCCCCGGTGCTTGCCCTGACGGGAGGCGAACTGCTGAATCTTTCCCTCCACGATCCACGCCGCGATTGCATGCTGACTTACTACTGGAAAAAGAACCAGGAGAGTGGAGAGTTCGACCCGGTGCCGGTGGACGAAGTGGCGAGCGGATGGGCATGGAAACATCAGAAACCGATTGTCATTCCCGATATCGAGCAGGAGCAGCGCTTTTCCGGCATCGAGCCCGCATTACGCAATCATGGCGTCCGATCCTATACCGTTCTTCCGTTAAGCACGCCTTCGAACCGCTTTGGAGCATTGGGCCTGGGCAAAAAGAACGCCGAGGTTCCAGACAACGAGGACATCGAGCTTCT
>JBEKIB010000076.1:0-22579 GCA_050011975.1 Terriglobales bacterium
CGCTTTGGAGCATTGGGCCTGGGCAAAAAGAACGCCGAGGTTCCAGACAACGAGGACATCGAGCTTCTCTCTCGTATCGCGCTGATGGGAGCGCTTGCCTTGGAAAAGGAGAAAGCCCACCGTGCCTTTGAAGAACAGCAGAGCCTGGTCGCGATCAGCCGCGAACTGAGTTCCAGTCTGGAGTTGGAAAAGCTGTTGCCGGGCATTCTTTCCAGCGTACGGAGCATTGCGCGCTACGAACGGAGCATCCTGTGTGTGCTGGATGAGGATGGAAAGGGCGTGCGGCGGTATGGAGATGCTCTGGAATGGGAGCCTTTTGTCAACCACGGAAGTGTTGTTCCGCTTGAGCGATCACTCTCGGCGCGCACGATCGGGACGCGAAACGTCGCATTCCTGGACGCCGGCGATTTGCGCGACATGAACGAACCGCTGGCAAGATCGATGTATGAAGGCGGGGTTCGGTCGGTGTGCAGTGTGCCGCTGGTGGCGGGCAATCTCATCTGGGGATCACTGAATCCGACCAGCATGGTTGAGCACGGATTCGGCCCGTCGGAGGTTGAATACCTGCAGCAAGTCGCTAATCAGATCGCGGCTGCGCTGCAGAATGCGCATGCCTATCGCGAGATCGCGCAACTCAAGGAACACCTGGCGCAGGAAAAGCGCTACCTGGAGTACGAAATCCGGAGCGCGAGCCGCTCCGAAGATATCATCGGCAACAGCCCGGCGTTGAAACGTGTGCTGGACTACGCTGGCATCGTGGCCGACACCGACTCCACCGTCCTCATCACCGGCGAGACCGGAACCGGCAAAGAACGCATCGCTCGCTTGATTCACAGCATGAGCCGGCGCAAGGACCGCAACTTCATCAAGGTGAACTGCGCCGCCATTCCCACGGGACTGCTGGAAAGCGAGTTGTTCGGCCACGAGAAAGGAGCGTTTACCGGAGCGGTAAGCCAGAAGGTAGGGCGACTGGAATTGGCGGATATGGGCACCTTGTTGCTGGACGAGGTGGGGGAAATTCCTTTGGAGTTGCAGCCTAAATTGCTGCGGGTTCTGCAGGATCAGGAGTTCGAACGCCTGGGAGGCACGAAGACGATTCATGTGGACGTGCGGTTGATCGCGGCCACCAATCGCGATCTGGCTCGCGCGGTCGAAGAAAAAGAATTCCGCGGTGACTTATTCTATCGCCTGCACGTGTTCCCCCTGCATCTGCCGGCATTGCGCGACCGGCGCGAGGACATCCCCATGCTGATCCGCCATTTCGTAGAAAAATGCGCGGCCCGGCTGCACAAACGGGTCGACGTCATCCCCGATGAGGCCGTCCAAGCCATGATGCACTGGAGATGGCCGGGAAACATCCGCGAGCTGGAGAATTTTATCGAGCGCTCGGTGATCCTTTCGGAAGGCAATCGGTTGAGCCCGCCGCTCGGCGAGTTGCGTGAGGAAATTTCACCACCGCCGTCTGAGTCCGGCAGTACGCTGCGCGACCGGGAACGCGAACACATTATCGAAATTCTGCGGCAGACCCGGGGTGCGCTGTCGGGTCCGACAGGCGCGGCGGCCCGGCTTGGACTCAAGCGCACCACCTTGCAGTACAAGATGCAGCGACTGGGAATCTCGCGTTCGGACTACTTGAGCTAGAGCCTTTGCCCGTTCTTCGCCGGACCCAGGCAACTGGAAAAAGATCTACAACCGGATACTTAGCCCCGCAGCAATTCCTGCAGCAGAACTCGAGCGGCCGCCCCAATTTTTTTCATCCTAGAGGCTATTCGAGGAGCTTTCTGAGATGGACCCACTTAACTTGTCCGAGTTTCCGAACCTTCCCTCGGACTGGGCAGAAAGTCTAGCAGAATACCGTTTTCGTTACACAGCCTATCAGTCGTCGCGCACGGGAGTTTCCGGATCGCGCCGTGCTCTGCGGGCCGTCTCCACGCCGTGCGCAAACCGAGGCAGTACTTAAGGTGTTTGAGCCCGTGCGACCTCGCCGAGGTCGACACTCCTGACGTGCGTCCGGTGCCGGGCGTGATCTTCAAACAGTTCACCGCTCGCGATGTGGTCTCGGGTTGGGATGTTCTCCAAGCTCACTCGCGCCACCGCGCAAACCACAACTCAGTTACTCGATACCTTGTAACACATATGCCTTTCCCCATTCGTGCGGTACAGGTCGACGCCGGCAGCGAGTGCGCCGCCGAGTTCGAACAGGCTTGCCAGCAGAGCGGTCTGCACCTGTTCGTGCTCCCCCGCACTGGCCCAAACTGAATGACGCCGTCGAACGCGCCAACCGCACCCATACCGAGGAGTTCTACCAAGTCATGCCCTGCTCGCTGGAGATGAAAAAACTCAATCGCGAGCTCCGGCATTGGGAAAAGATCTACAACACCGTCCGCCCTCATCAGGCCCTGGCTACTTAACCCCGCAGCAGTTCCTGCGGCAAATCTCATCCCAACGGAAGGAATGAAAAGTGTCACTCATCTACTGGACGAGTAGGCTAGTTTCTGAAGCTGACCCACTACCGACGAGTAGGTGACGTCAAGCTGCTTGTGTAAATAGCTTGAGGGTGCAGTTTTTCCATTCCAGATTAAAGCGCTGGAAGATGGAGTAGATGATTCGGTCCACACTGGCTACGTTGACAAAGCAGACCATGGGTCGCGTCCGTCGACGCACCTCGACAAAATAACGCTCGATGATGTTGGTGGTGCGCAGCTTCTTCCACAGATGTTGGGGAAAGCTGGAGAACCAGAGCAGATCCGGCAGATCCCGCTCCAGACCTCGCACCATGGGGCCGTAGTGGCGCTGCCAGCGGCGACGGAAGACACGAAAGGCCGCCTCGGCCTGGCGTCGGTTCTCCGCCCGATAAATCGCCTGGGCATCCCGCTTCACGTCGTCATAGTCGCGCTTCCGCACGTGCTCCAGAATATTCCGCATCTTGTGCACCCAGCAGCGCTGATGCAGCACCCGCGGATAAATCGTCGGGATCGCTGCCGCTAGTCCGGCACAGCCATCGGTGACGATGAGCAGCAAGTTCTCGCCCCGCAGTCCGCGCCGATACAGATCCCCAAGCAACCCTTCCCAAGCGCTTTGACTTTCTCCGGAGCTGCGCAGAAACGCCAACAGCTGCCGCGTCCCATCCCGTCGCACGCCGTAGGCCACCAGCATCTGCACCCGCTGCCGGCCGCTCGGCCGACGCACCCGCAAGCTCACCCCATCCAGAAACAAGTACGCCCACTCGTCTTCCAGCGGGGCTTGATGGAACTGGTGTACGGCCTGGTCCAAGTCGCGCGTCAGCTGCGACCCAGTTTGCGCGCTCACCACTTCCCCGGTCAGAATGCACACCACCCGCCCCACCTGGCGCGTCGAGATCCCGCGCAGAAAGGCTTCGCGAATGAGCAGGCATACCTCGTCGGCACGCCGCTGAAACTTGGCCATGACCTCGGGCAGGAACCCGCGCTTGCGGCTGCGCGCGATCCGCAACCGCAGCGTCCCGAACCGGGTCACAAAATCCCGCAGGTAGTACCCATTGCGATGATCCCTGCGGGCCGCCGATCGGCCATAGCGCGGACTCACCATGTACTGATCCCGCTGCCGTTCGCTCAACAACTCGAAAAACTTCTTGGCGGCCCGCTGCGCTTCGCCTTGCAGGTCGCCCCAAGAACTCTCCTTCGTTTCCCACAAAATGTTGGAAATGCTCGGTGATCGGTATAACCTTCGCCATGGGGTGTAGGTCTCCTTTCGGAATGGGCTTTAGCTTGTGAGGCCAAAGCCAACTTACACCCTCTCGCTTTTTACACAATCAACGTTACGTCACCACGAGTACACTACCTTGTCTCCCAAAACGGGAAGGTATAGGATGTTGCTCCATGTAGTGCGGAAAGGACCTATCCATGGAACCCGAAGCCACAAGTAACGGGAAAATGAGAATTGCGACTTTGATCGAAGAGATAGACTCCATGCATTTCATCAACAGGCTATATTGGGAACGGAAGGCACCCAGCCGCGAAGCCAGGGCTGAGTATCAGCGCAGACAGGATCGGTTAGAAGAAGTCCGGAGCGAACTTAGTGAACTGACCGGCGTAACGAAACGAGGCCCCGACCGGGTTCCTAAGTCCCGGGCGGTCATGCATGATCAACGTCGAGCCTGAACACCTTTCCTTAAGGTCCTATCATGTTTCCCTCTCATTTTGAGCTGATTCCAAGATTTCGCTAAGGGTGACTTCATTCGGCAGTTTAGGGGGACATTGCAATTACACCAACAATGATCCGAACGCCTGCTTTAAAAGTTCGAGCGTGCGTTGCCGCGGTTGTCCGCGAAGGATGGTGTACGAGCTTTCTGGCTCAATGCGGTCTGCGCATCAGTTCGCGTAACGAAAACTCAGCCATTTTCTCTGTGAGCGCAGCGTCGGCAACCACAAGCGTCCTCGATCAGCGGTTACTCCAATACCTGGAAATCCAGCAGGCCATGTCTTCCCCCTGTTCCCAATGTCGATCTGTTTATCTGTTTCCTTGCCTGCCGGGATAATGTCACCAGCAACAACCGAAGCCCGCTTAAGCAACCCTTTTGTATCAGCAACGGGCATTTCCGAAGCCTGCTAGGTGGCTCCGGCAGCTTTGGCACGAGCGCCGGGCGCGGTGGGCGCGGTCAGGAAATCGAGCCGGGCACGCAGGTGAACCAGGGCAACAGAATGAATCTGGGAAACGCGCGATTCGCTAATGCAGAGCGCGGTTCCGACCTCATCCATAGTGAATTCATCGTAGTAATAAAGCGCGAGAACGCGCTGTTCTTTGGCCGGCAATTCGGAGATGGCCTGCTCGACCAAATGCTTCGTCTCCGAGCGGAGGCATTGGAAGAAGGGTGTTTCCTCGTGCTTGGATGGGATATAGTCGGTGAGATTTCTTTCCTTACCGTCGCTTAAAGATTTGACACACAGGCTGCTGAGTTCGAGGCCATCGAGTTCGGCGCGCAGGGATTGGAACTTGCCGAGGTTGATGCCCATCTCCTGGGCGATTTCATTTTCGTAGGGCGCACGTCCGAGCTTGTCGGAAAGCCGGCGGCAGGTGGAATCGACGAGGCGGCCTTCGCGGCGCAATTTGCGCGGGCTCCAGTCGAGTTCGCGGAGATTGTCGAGGATGGCGCCGCGGATGCGGAATTTGGCATAAGAACTGAACGGCACGTGCTTGAAGAGATCGAACTTGTTGAGCGCGTCGATGAGTCCGAGGACGCCGGCATGGACCAGGTCCTCGAAGGCCACGTGACCAGGCAGCCCATCGTGAATGCGGCGGGCGATGCAGCGGACCTGGGGAAGCTGTTCAATGAGGATGCGCTCACGCTCGGCGTTGGTCCGGACGCGGCGGTAGGAGCCGGCGAGATGTTTGGTCATGAGGTAGGCTTCTTTCGTGAAATCGTCGTTCGCTGTTCGTCGTCGGTCGTTAGTCGTTCGTCACCGGGTTTCGTCATTCATCGCACCGTTCCGGGAAAACGCTGCCGCACGGTATGGCTCAGTTCCTCAGCGTCGAGGTCGGGCAGGCGGCGATCGAGAAGGAGCACCTGCCAGAAACCGCTCTCCAAATGAATCAGGGCTTCAGTTCCTTCGGTGCCTGTTCGAAGCGGCTGGCCACCAAGATGTGGTCAGCACAGTTGGGCTGGATCCGAAAACTCGTCATACCGTCGATTTGAAACGGATGTGGTTAGAAAGAGATTAGATGGAGATTAGAAGACTCTGTCGGAAGGAACCCTTCGTGTGGCGCGTAGGCAAATTTTGCTTTACAAAGGGAAGTAATTAGTAGTGGTGCGCCCAAGTTGTGTCAGAGCACCTCGCGGTCGGTGGTGATAGTCTGGATTCCCGAGAAGGGCTATCACCGCAACGAGACCCTGGCGACACTGGCGGACGCGGAGCTACGGACGTATATCTCGGAACCAGATCGTGGACGGCGTTGCTGGAAAGGCAAAGCGGAAGCGCAGCAGGCGGTGTATGGCAACCGGCGGCGGATTCACGGCGATTGTAGGAAACAGTGATTGCGGCGGCGGGGGAGAGTTGCTGGAACTTGAACGTGTGGAATCGTGTGGCATGAATCGTGCTTCGACTGGCATCGATTGCAGAGAAGTGCACAGCTCAACGGGCCATTGGGATGCGAAACGGCACTCCAGTTGAGGAGCACTCCCTCCATCAACGGCCGAAACGCGCTTTCGTTATCACCGGGACAACTTACTAGTTCCGGAACTCGATCGGACTAATGTTCAGTTTTTTCATCTTCGAGTAGAGGGTCGTGCGTTTCAGTCCCAGTCTATTGGCTGCGCCCGAGGCGCCACCTATTGCTCCGCCCGCCTCTTTCAGAGCTTGAAGGATGATCTCGCGCTCGACCTCTGGGGACATCGCGCCAGAAGACGGCTTCGCGTTACTTCTCAGTTCCCCAAGCGAAACCCTCAGGACTGGTGAGGTCGTCAAAATCACGCACCGCTGAACCAGATTTTGCAATTCTCTGATGTTCCCCGGCCAGCTCCAATTCAGAAGGGCATCCATTGCGTCGGCAGGGATAGTCGTAATCGACTTCTTCGCTTCACTTGCGTATCTGGACACGAAGTAACGCACAAGGGCAGGAATGTCACTCTTTCGCTCCCGCAGAGGGGGAACGTAAATCGGAAAGACATTGAGTCTATAGAATAGGTCCTCGCGGAAGACACCTTCTGCGATACTCCGGCGCAAATCCCGATGTGTGGCAGCGATCAGCCGAACGTCGACCTTTAAAGTCTGGTTACTGCCGAGCCTTTCGAATTCCTTGTCTTGCAGCACCCGTAACAACTTCGGCTGAATTACACACGGAAGATCCCCTACCTCATCCAGTAGAAGAGTTCCTCTGTCAGCCAGTTCCAATCGACCGACGTGCCTATTAATCGCCCCAGTGAATGCCCCTTTTTCGTGTCCAAATAGCTCGCTTTCCAACAAATCTGTCGGAATCGCAGTACAGTTGATACTAACAAACTTGCTGTCGGCCCGCGGGCTGAGTCGGTGAATGGCGCGTGCAGCTAACTCCTTACCGGTGCCTGTTTCGCCCAGAAGCAGCACCGTCGCGTCAGTTGCGGCTACCGTCCTCACCTGTCGTAGCATTTCTTGTAGAAGAGCACTATTCCCTACCATTTCCTGGAAAGCTTCGTCCCGACTCGCGTAATCCCGCAGGTCAAAATCCTGGGGTTCTGGTTCGAGTTTTGGTACTGCGACCGAGGGGGCTTGGGAACAATCGATCGGTGTTGTAAGCCCATCGGGTGAAACCGTAGTGTCCAGAAACTGAGCGATCATTGCAGCCGTACGGCGCAAGAACTCAAGCGTCGCAGTCCTCCTGGGGATGACATGCAAACTGCCGAAGCCTATTGCTCCCAGCTTGTGACGACTTGTGGTCAAGGGAAAAACATAGTAAGTACGAACGCCGAGTCGGCGAAGCGACTGTAGGAAAACCGGCAAATTGGGTTCGGTGTCCAAATCTTGGATAAGTGCCGATCGTTGATTCTTCCAGACCCACCCACTGGCACAAGCGTACGCGGGTAGGTATTCGCATTTCCTCTCCGCCTCACCCGCCTTGAAAACGTTCAGGCGGATGCTTCCCGCACTCGAGTCGTAACGACCCAATGTGACAACGTCAAAATTCAAGGTATGATGCAGGCAAAGTACCAGCCTGGGGAAAAGAGCCTCTATCGTGCGCTGACTAAGCGCAAGCTGTGCCAGGTCAAGTAGATTGCGGTACTGGCCGACTGTAAGATCTGAGAAATGAACGGAATCAAGCGTAAGTGTTTGCTCCGGCATATTTCTCGCACCCTATGGTTTAACTCTTCGGATCGGACTACTTCACAATGTCGTCTTTTCAGGACAATGACAAAAACCACAACACGTTGAAGAATTTTCCTATATCACCTTTCGAAATCGCTCTTGACAACGATCTGCGTTAGCGCTATGAGGAGGTTATCATCCGGGGCATAATGGTCCAGTCACTATATAGGAACATCACGACGAACTCTGCTTGAAGATGGAGATTTGAATGACACGCTGCCAAGATATCGGCACTGGCGCCGAATAGTCGGCATACCGCGGCATATCTATGTCATGCTCTCGTTGACGAAGCTGGATTTGTCGAATGGCCCTTGTCGTGCTCGGTTTATTAGTAACAGTGGGGGCATGTATGGCTTAGAAATCTGCGGCCCTGAACATTCCAATAGGTTCGCTTCACGAATGGTTAGTTGCTCTCGGTGGTATTGGGCTGCTGGAGTTCGGAATCGGTGTCGAGCGGACTGAGGGGAACCGTTTTTCAGGTTTTGTTGTGAGGCGTCAGTGCAGTCGCCCCTGCCACAAAACGAAAGGTCCCGTCTCGAAAGTCTTCGTAGCTTTCGAATTCTGGGAACATCCTGCGAGCAAGTGTTCGACGACATTGCCCATCTGGCTTCTCATATCTGCGATGCTTCAGTCGCCGTCATCGCTTTCATCGAAGAGCAAAGGGTATGGTTTAAGGCGAAAATCGGCCTTGAGTTGAATGAGATTCCGCGAGATGGCTCGTTCTGTGCCTATGCAATCTTAGAACCCGACGTCCTGATCGTCCCCGATCCGCTCAATGACGAAAGGTTCATGAGCAGCTTCTTGGTACGGCAAATCGGGATTCAATTTTACGCAGGGATACCGTTAATTACCCATGACGCCCACCCCCTAGGTACGCTAGCCGTGATGGATCGAGTGCCACACCTCATGACAGCAGAGCAAACCGATTCCTTACGCATACTCGCTCGACGGATAATGCGTGAGCTGGACCAACGACGCACAAGAGAAACTCAATCGCCGCACCGGCGACCTCACCTCGCACCGCCCCCGCAGCGTTCCATCACCATCTTGACAGTCGAAGACAACGACAATATTCGAAGCCTTCTGCACAGGGCGCTCGAAGGCAGCGGGTTTTCTGTCTTGCTTGCTGCCGATGGTGCAGAGGCACTTCGTTTGTGCCAGCAACACGACGGCACAATAGACCTTGTGGTGACTAATATTGTAATGCCCGAACCCAACGGACTTGAACTCTCAGAGCGAATTCGTGCGGCCCGCCCCGAGACGAAGTTTTTGTTCATAACGGGCCTTTCGGACCAGTTTCTGGAATTGCCTGAACTGACTAAGTACGGTGCAAACATCCTGGAAAAGCCCTTCCTTCCTTCGGACCTCCTGCGTAAAGTAGAAGAAACGCTCAACCATGGGAAGGCAGCCACAGGTACCGAAGGGTAAGCCGTTCTGCATTCAGATTCGCCCGGTTCGTTGATCCAAAGCAGATGGTGCCCTTTCGGCAAGCCTGCGTAACTCGGGTGGGGCGAGCTTGTTAAGGTCAGTCTTTCGTCCAGCGGGCGGGAGGAGGAGGCTGACGATGGCAACCTACCCAGCTGATATTCCCAACAGGATGGGAAGGGTTTACCGGTGCGTTGAACGCTGGCCGAGGGCGACAGCGGCGCCCGCTTGCCGATTCCAGAGGCGCTGTGGACAGCGGCTGCGGAAGTGGCGCGGGAACGCGGAGTGTTCCACACCGCGAAAGCCAGTGGCGACACCATCAGTTGCTCCAACACCTACACACCGAGTGGCAACGACGTGCCGGGTTCGTACACCATGTCCGCGTCGTTCTCGGGCGACACGAACTACAGTGCTTCCAGCAGCGCTCAGACTAACAACTTCACCATTAACAGCGCCAGCTCGACGACTTCGGTTTCGTCCAGCATGAATCCGTCGAACTATGGTCAGTCGGTGACGTTCACGGCGACGATCAATGGCGAGAACGGCAATGTGAAAGGCCGGACGACCCGCAAGGGAGTGAAGTCGCAGGTCGTGACCGGGACGGTGACGTGGAGTGCGAACACGGGCTGCGGCACGACCCCGGTGGCGCCGGGCTATCCAGGAGTAGACGTGTATCACCTCCAGCCTCCCGGTGGGGACCGATACGATTACGGCGCAGTACTCGGGTGATGGCAACCACAGCGGAAGCACGGGCACGTTAAGCGGTGGCCAGGTAGTGCAATCCGAGTCAGGCACGTCGATCAACGTGACCAGTGTAAGTCCGGCTTCGGAAACCTACGGCCTAGATCAGCAGATCACGATCACGGCAGTGCTATCGTGGACAGGTAATGGGGCCGCGCCCACGGCGAGCGCTGTAAGCATTGGTGGCAACGGGCCCAACGGCACGTATGGAACGACGAATTGCGGGGCGCCCAGCGGCGACACGATGACATGCACGAACACGTATGTGCCGACGGCGGCGGATGCGGTGGGCCTCTACACGGAGACCGCGGCGTTTGCGGGAGACGGAAACTACAACGGTTCGAGCAGTCCGCAAACCAATAACTTCGCCATCACGCAGGCGAGCGCAGGCATGGTGGTCACTTCGAACCTGAATCCATCATCGTACGGTCAGTCGGTGACGTTCACAGCTACCATCAGCGGGCAGAACGGAGAGGTGAAGGGACGGAGGTTGTCGGGCAAGAGAGAGCGAAATCGCAGGACGTCACGGGGACGGTGGCGTGGAGCGCGAACACGGGCTGCGGCACAACGCCGGTGACGTCGGGCAATCCCGGAACAGCAATGTGTACGACGAGCAGTTTGCCGGTGGGTAACAATCCAATCACCGCGACATACTCGGGCGACGGCAATCACAGTGGAAGCACGGGCACCTTGAGTGGCGGCCAAACCGTCAACCAGGCCAGCCAGACGATCACGTTCACCACGCCGCCGCCGACGACGGCGGGCTATAACACTAGCTTTGCCGTTGTCGCGACGGCCAGTTCGGGCTTGCCTGTCACCTACACCAGCTCGGGAGTTTGCACGAACTCCGGCGCGACTTACACGATCACGGCCGCGAAAGGCACCTGTTCCGTGCAGGTCAACCAGAGCGGAAATAGCGACTACCTGCCCGCGCCAACGCTCACGGCGAACGTGACGGCGATCAAAGCTACGCCCGTCGCCAGTTTCACGGGCGCTCCGGCAAGCGCGGTCTATGGCGCCACTTTCACGGTGACTGCGACGGCGAATTCCGGCACTACGCCAAATATCACGGCGACTGGAGCGTGCGTGATAAACGGGACGACCGTAACGATGACCAGCGGCACCGGAACTTGTACGATGACGGTGAAGTGGGCGGCGAATGCCGACTATTACGCTCTAAGTCTTACCCAGAAGACCAAGGCGGAGCCGATTACGCCAACGGTCAGCTTTACCGGCGCTCCAGCGACTGCGACGAACGGCAGCATGTTTACCGTGACCGCGACGTCGAATGAGGCGGGAAGCAATGCCAGTATCCCGACCATCGCGGCCTCCGGTTCGTGCACGGCGGGCTCGGTGAGCAACAATGGTCCGGGCAGTTATGAGGCTGCGATCACGATCACGAAGAACACAGGCACGTGTACCACGACAGCGAAGTGGGCGAAGACGATCGAGTACGCGGCTGAGACCCTGACGCACTGTAAGAACAGACTGAAAGCCAAGTGCGGCCCAGAGGAAACCCTGGGCCGCGTCAATTCCTCAAGTCTCCACAATTTTGATTCCAGAAAGCGACGCTTGCATAAAACCACAATCCACGCTCAGCATGGAGTACGAAGAGGCAGTTGAAAAGTTCCTGGAAGCTAGAAGGCCAAGCAGCTAGCCGCCTAATGGTTCTGGCGCATCCAGCTTAGTTCTCCAGCTCCGCGGACCGCACTTGAGCACGTGCCCGTGGTGAAGCAGGCGGTCGAGCATGGCGCTGACGGCAGCCGCATCGCCCAGCAGCTTGCCCCAGTCTTCCACCGGGCGGTTCGAGGTCAGCATGGTGCTGGCCCGCTCGTAGCGGCGCATGATGATCTCCAGCAGTTCTTCGGCAGCGGTGAGGGGCAGCTTGCGCATTCCGAGGTCGTCGAGGATGAGCAAAGGAACGGTCACTAGGAACTCCATGTGCTCTTTGCGGCTGCCGTCGAGAGTGGCTTCTGCCAGTTCATCGAGCAAGGTGTGGGTCTCGCGGTAGAGCACGCGATAGCCCTGCTGGATAGCGGCTTGACCGATAGCCTGAGCCAGGTGACTTTTGCCGGTGCCGGGTGGGCCGAGAAACGGGGCGTCTTCGTGGCGGGCGATGAAAGCGCCAGTGGCCAGATCGAAGACCAGGCTGCGATTCATCTTCTTGTTGAAAGCGAAGTCGAAGCTGTCGAGGGTCTTCTGCGAGTCGCGGAACTGCGCTTGTTTTGTGCGCCGCTCCAGCAGACGTTCGCCACGCCGGGCGAGTTCGTCGGAGACCAGGCACGAGAGCAGGTCAAGGGGGCGAGCGGTTCGGTTTGCGCCTGGCGCAGACGGGTCTCCAGCACGGCGGCCATTCCGCCCAGGCGAAGTTGTTTGAGAGCCCGGTTTTGTAGTTGATGAAGTCGCGGTACTGCACCAGCTCGCGGATCAATGGATCGACTTGCTGCAAACTGAGTGGGGCTTGCGGGCAGCGTTCCAGATAGCGGCGGACAAAGCGGTATTCCTGCACGCCCATTTCCAGCGCGGCAGCGCAGGCTTCATCGACCGCCGCTGGGCCGTACTTCTTGGCCAGAGAGAGAACGCCCAGAATGCGGCGCACTCCGATCTCGCCTTGCTGGCGGTGGATGGCGTCGCAGAGCGCACCGATGTGCGATCCGGCGCGACCAGTTCGCCAGAGCAGTTGGGAAGTGCGCAGTGGTGTTCGCTTGGGGTGGTCCTCTTCTTTAATGCGATACCAGCCGCGCTTCTGGCGCACGTGTTCGCGGAGGAGTTGCCCGGTCTTGGGATTGAGCAGCCGAACATACAGCTCATCCCATTGCACGCGCAGCACGCGCCCGATCCAGCCCGGAGGCGCCCCGTAGTAGGCGGCTTCGACTTCGACGCAGCCGTCCAGATGCACGATGCGCTCGCCGTACTGGTAATAGCGAAACGGCTCCAGCGGCAGTGGCAACAGCGAGGGCTTCTCTTCGGCAAACATGGCGGCGACCTGCCGTTTGGTGGTGCCGTGGATGCGCGTGTCGGCCCAGCGTTGCTCCCAATCATCGAGGTAGGCTTGGGCTTCTTCCAGAGTCTCGAAGCGCAAGCCTTTCAGTGGTGTTTTCTGCGCGTGACCGACACCGGATTCGACTTTGCCTTTTCGATCCGGATCTTGAATCCGGCAAGGCATGGCGACCGCGCCGTAGTGCGCCAGCACGTCGCGGTAAAGAGGATTGAGCGTGGGATCGTAAATGTCGGGGACGAGCACGCTCTCGCGCAGATTGTCGAGCACGACGATGCGGGGGGCGCCGCCCAGCCGGCGAAAAGCTCTTTCGTGCAGTTCGGCCCAGATGCGCGAACTGGAGCGGAAGGTCAGCAGACGAACTGACTTGCGGCTGCAGCTCAGCGTCATCACGAACAGCCGGGTGCGCCGATGCTTGCGGCTCTCGGGATCGCGCACCATCGGACCGGTGCCGTAATCGACTTGCGCCTCCTGGCCAGCCGCGGTGACGATCACGACGCGGGCGTCGGGCGTTTGCGTTCCGCGCCGCTTGCGCACGAAGCGTTGCACGCTTTGATAGCTGCTGGCGAAGCTGTACTCCGAGACCAGATCCTGCCAGATGGCCCGCGCATTGCGGCCGTCATTGATCCCCAAGTCGATGGCTTCCCGGTACGGCTCGCAGGCGCTGGGGCTGGTGACCACGGCAAAGTCGGTGATCACCTCGTTCTCGTTGGCCGGTTTTGAAGTTGCTTTTGCTTTTCCCTTCGTAGAAAGGTTTTCGGGGTTGGGCTTGGGGTTGGGGTTGGGGTTGGGGTTGCAGTTAGGGTCGAGGGGATCGGGAATCACCGGGATGGCCGGTTTTGCCGCACCGGAGTCGGTGATCACTTCGTTGGCCGGTTTTGGTTTGCACCGCCCCCAGCCACTGGGCGGACGCACCGCAATCGCCGCCGCTTTCAGGTACGCGCCTGCGGTTTCAGGACGGATTCCGGTCGCTTGCTGGATGCGCCGCAGCGACCAGCCCAGCCGTCGCAGAGCTAAGACTTGTTGTTTCTTCTCTTCGTTCAAGACATTGGCCATGCCCACGGAGCCTACAAGCTCCGCGGGAATCAATGTCCCGGGCGCTATTCCCGTTGGCCGATTTTCAGGTGACAATCAGTGGCCGGTTTTGGGTGATCGCTGAGGCGAGAGCTGTTGCGGCTTGGGTTGCAACGGCAGTTTGAGTGGAGACTCGTACTTATTGGAATGGAATTCTGAGCAAGTGTGAATGAAGTGATGCAAAATGATGATTGATCTTAGCAAACCGCAGCGAGGCAAGGTAACTCTTTGAAGGACTTATTCGAATTCGCGTTCTCTTCCTTTAATGGGAGACTGCACCCGCAAGGCCTGGTAGTGCGCTCGTTCCTCCAAAATGTCACAAGCGTGTCCAAACGAGGATCGATAGAGGTCAGCACGAAGTTCTGACCCCGTCGCGCTCATCAGAGCTCTGGTGACAGCGCGTTCACACACCTTCCGCAGCTGGCAAGGTGTTAGAGCCATGTTTTTCGTATCGAACGTTTTTGCAACCGCGTCGACAGTCGAGTAAAAGTCCGCAAGCATGACGAGAAGATAAGCCCGCGCATGAAATTCCCATGTCGCAGACGCTAGTGCGCTGTCTGGGCCCATGTCGAACAGGTTCGCCATATCGATCGCATTAGAGGCGAGCCGAGCGGTCAGCAATAACTGGGGGCAGCGTCCGAAGGGCCTTAGCTGGCGTACCCACGCGGTGAGGAGGGAAATGGTTTCAGTCCGCCGTTCGCAAGACTGGTAACGCTCGGGAAGTTTGGTTCGCATTTTGTTGGCCTTCGAACTGGGTTTCCATTCTCATAGCCCAACTCCAGGGGTCGCCTCCCCCAGTTCTTAAGACGCACAAACCGTTCGTCTCTGAGGCGCTCTATCCGTGTCCGAATTTTGCTCTTTCGTTTAAGTAGGTATTCGAGTTGTTCAGCACCGACCGATCAGCACCTCCCATCCTGAGGAAACCCGGCCACCAGCGCCTCCACAACTTCACATTACAACCTATGCTAGGCGCCGTCTGTGCGCCGCAACCGCAGTTGTTGTGATGATTAATTCCCGATTCGGACGGATTCGAAGATTCGAAGGCTGCCATTACCGGTCGGAAGGATAGTGACACTCGCTCGTCCCTACGCCGTGCGCAAACCCAAGCGGTACGCGGTGCCCCAGCCCGGCGACCTGGGTCAGGTCGATACTTTCGACGCGCGTCCTGTGCCTGGCGTGGTCTTCAAACAACTCACCGCTCCCGACGGTGGTCTCGCGTTAAAACGATTCGGTCCATCTTTTGAATAGACACCATACTCTGAAATGAGATTCTGCAAGTCGGTTCGCCACCGGATAACCTCCATGAGGATTCTGTAGCAAACCAAAGACCGAAGCGACCAGAACGCTGAATGTATAACATTCGACTCAGCGACGCCGGTTCTCGGGTTAAGATCTGGGCGCTACAATTGCCGATGCTTTGGCAATACTGACGGTAATCCGGCACGTCCAATCGGCGTTCACTTTCAGACTGGAATGCTGTTCGGAATCACAACAGAAATCGTGTTCGGCTTCAGACCGAAATCGCGTTCACCTTCGACCGGTTCCCCAGCTAGCAGCGCTAGCACCCGGCCGTGGTTATCCCCGCTGTTCCATGGGGTGTTTGGGGAATGAGCAAAAGTTCGGTCAAGTGTTGAGCCCTCCCTCTACTTATCATGAATTGTAGCAGTCTGCTGTCGGTGACATTAAGCGGCTCCTGCATCCTTGCGACTGCTGAGAAGAGTGCCTGCCAGTTTAATTTTCCAATATCTGCGCGGACGAAGTGGCTCAGCAAGGCCGGTGCACTTCAGGAGCAGGAGCGCATCTTTGATGGTTCGTGGTGTCTCCCTGAAGCAACGTGCCAACTCTGGAACGCCGACGATTGCGTATGACGAGGAGTGTCCGTGGTACCTCTGAAACATTCGCCCGTGCTCAATGATCGCTTCTGAAAGCTGGAGTAGTTGATAATATTCTTCGAGGGTTACCCGCCGTTCCAGACGCAGCACTAGTTTGAGACGGACAAGCACCTGTCGCAACTGATCCCGAAGCATGGATCAGGCCACCTCCAGGTCCCCATGTTACGGAATTTTTCTCCTCCCAATGATGTAAGCAATCGTTCTGTTCGTCTTTCGTAACAAAATCTCGCAGCCAACCTAATAAGAGAGCCGCCATCACATATTTCCGTTGGGTGCGGAGTCCTCCCCCTCGCGTGAAGGGAAGCTCCTGGATGGCAGCGGAGAACCTAGTCTGCGTGCCCCCATATCCAGTGACTTTTCGGAACGGTCGGTATTTAATCCGACCCGCACCCTTTTCTTCTTTCCGATGGTACAATCCTCGCCTTCCCCGATTTGGGCCGAACCTTCGGATCACTGTTCCACCGCCAAGACGAATAGCCCCGCTCCGGAGTCAGGGGAGCGGGGCGTATCAGATTAGCGGGGCCAAGGCGCTAACCGATTCCGATCTCATTAAATTATCGGAGTATCTGTAAAAAAGGTAGATCACTTGTGGTCGTACCATCCCCGAGGTAGGAGCAACGCAATGGCCCAATCGCGTGCTATGCCGCTATTGAGCCATTTGCTATAACGTCCACCTTCCCCTGAAAAGAGAGGCACAGCTATGCCAATCACAAAATACAAAGATCGCACTTTCACCTTTCACCCGCCAAGCATTCCAACTACAAGAATGCTGGTCAGTCAACTGCGTTTTGAAGTCTTGAAAAAGTGTACGACACTGGGAGGACGCGTTGAATCGTTGAATGCCCTGCGTGCGTTCAGGAAAAAACGAAGGAGTCCACACGCTCAAGAGCGGATACCTTCGCTTAGACAGTCCTCCCTCAAAACTTAGAGTTGCTCGTCCACAGATTAGTCACTCGGTACTGTTCGTGTCAGTGACCACGATCGCTGGCGCCGAAGACTTCCATGCCAATCAATGATGGAGCAGTCAGCTGCCGGCAAAACCGTTCTGCCTCTCTATCTCCGTTGTTTAGCTTGTACTCTGCAATCTCTCAATCTCTCCGCTTTCGGCATCAAAGGCCGCAATCTGTTGGCAGCTCGGATGGAAATCACACCCTACAATAGTCATGAAGGCTTCTCCTAACCCAGTTGGTCTTGGTCCTCAACCCTCAACGAAAGAACATACCGGACCGCTGGAGCCTTCGCTCTTATCCAATCAGTTTTGGGGTGATCGATGAGGGTACCGCCAGTTTTTAGGATAAGCATCTCGCAGCGCTGGCGCAAAATCGCGTTTGCACGCGATATAAAAGGTGCCCACTCTGCGGTAGGGTGTGATTGTTGCGATCACTACCTACTGAAGGGAGAAAGGAGCGCCGTTATGAAGCAAGAAAAGTATATTGGCATGGACGTTCACCAGGCAACGATCTCGGTTGCGGTCATGGATAGCTCAAGCAAGCTGATCATGGAATGCATCCTGGAGACGAAAGCGGCTACGATTCTTGAGTTCATCGAAGGGCTGCAACGGAAGTTTATCGGTGACCTTCGAAGAAGGAATTTCTGCCGCCTGGTTGCATGACCTGCTGAAACCTCGCGTCAGCAATCTCGTGGTCTGCGATCCGCGAAAGAACGCCCTGTTGAAAGATGGCAGCAAGAGTGACCGGATCGATGCGTGAAAGCTGGCGGAGCTGTTACGCGGCAACCAGCTCAAGAGGGTGTACCGCGGAGAGCACGGGGTACGCACCTTAAAGGAATTGGGTCGCAGCTATCTGACCATCACGAAGGATCTGACGCGAGTCATGAGTCGGATCAAAGCGCTGTACCACAACTGGGCCATTCCTTGTACCGGAGCAACCGTCTATGCCCCGCGGCATCGGGCAGAATGGTTGGCCAATATCCTGGAACCCGGAGTTCGTCTGCGGGCGGAACGGTTCTATCAGCAACTGGGTCTGCTGCAGCCGGTGCGACAGGAAGCGCGACGCGACCTGCTGGCGGAGAGCTACAAGCACAAGGCCGCGAAATGGCTGCGCCAGATTCCTTCGATCAGTCCGATCTGTGCAGCGTTGCTGGTCACGCTGTTGCAGACGCCACACCGTTTCCGTACCAAGCCCCAGCTGTGGGCTTACAGTCGTTTCGCGGTCGAGACTCACGACAGCGGCGAGTACCGCTATGTGGGAGGGAAACTGCGACGCAACCGGGAGCGCATGACCGTGCGAGGTCTGAGTAACAACCATAGTCACGATCTGAAAAATCTTTTCAAAGGCGCTGCCATCTCCGCGAGCACTCGCCCTGGCCCGCTGTACGATTTCTATGTTGCCCTTCTGGAAAAGGGGATGCGGTCGACGGTGGCGCGTCTCACCTTGGCACGAGAGATTGCCGCGATCACTTTAACGATTTGGAAGAAAGGAGCTGGGGTTCGACGCCAAACAATTGCATCGGCAAGCAGCTTGAGCGTCTCTGGTTTCCATCTCCGGCGATCTCTCTGGGGGTGGTCGGTCGGGTTCTCGAGACACAAATCTTCTAGGCCTCCGGTCGAGGCAGAGGTTTTTTCTTGACATCCCTTTTTATAGAACTCATTGACCGGTGTGGTGAGTGCAACAGTGCAACGCCTGTTGGCAACCTGGCGATGAATTACAGACAAATGTGCATCGACTGCATCATCAAGACGTCCGCTTCTGAGAAGAACGAGGCATTGGAGTTGTTCTCCATACTGCCGGGTTGTGCGAAATGTAGTAAGCACGAAGCGGTTTCACATTTCCGAGAGCCGTCCAGGACGGAGGTCTCGGACCCCAATTCTTGACGCGATCCGACATCTGGAGGAATGGGGCGAAAGTTGCTTATCAAAGAAGGTCCTAATGGGTTGCTATCCGATGGAACGACGCTCTCCGTGTGCGTTTGGCGGCTGCGAGAGCCGTCGCCGGTAGCGATGGCTTCTGGTGGTGCAGAACCGGGGGTTGGACCGCCTGAAGGCAGCTCCCGACTGTTTAGCAGTCTTCGCCGACTCATTCCCCCGAACAGAGCTTGCTTGATTTGGGTCTCTAGCTCTTGTTGAAACTGCCTTCTGACGGCGTTCTGCTGAATCCGAGTAGAGAGTGCTCCCAAGCCTGCCCCGGATAGAAAAAGTCCGAATGCTAGCGCAATACTCATTGAACGCTCCTCGTCAAAGCAGATGAACCAAGTCCCGAGATCAACGCACCGTGCCCAATCGGCTTGTGCAAGTGGAGTTCCAGACGCTCCGAAAAGGATCTATCTGCGAAACTCCTCTGTTTGTAACAAGTTCGGCGACAGAATACTCGCGCTTTCTCGCGGCCGGCATACCTGCCAATGGGCAGCCCTGCCCATTCGTCGGCACTTTGGCAGCGAAGCGGCCAAGTCCGGGTCGTGATTGCTCGCGGACGCAACCGCGTCCTTGCAGCGCAGTCTGTGTTGCGCAACCACAGCGTTTGTGATGATGATTCCCGATTCGGGCGCATCCGCAGTTCGTTTGCGGCCAGTCTTTGTCATAAGTGGCGCGGATCTTATCCAGAACCGGCTTGGGTAGTGGGCTACTTTGAGAGATAGGCGGGACGCGGTTGCAGCCCCGTGGAAAATTCAAAGTTGCTCACTGCTCGGGCTTGACGGTTGCGCTCTGGCACGTTTCAATATGGGAACATAGGGTGTCTATGGGCACACGTGACTTTCAGATCTTCCTGGTTCGCTACGTCGGCCACATTGCGAGCGACAAGTCCATGAACATTGCTATTTGCATGAGCGAGATCTCGGACGGAGACAGCCGCTTCCTCGCGTGCGAGTACACAGACGAGTGGGAAAAGCTGGAGGTTCTGTTCCCTGACGTAGACATCGACTTCCTCCAGGATTGGTGCGAGGCCGTTCGGAAAGAATTTTGTTGCCCTGATACAAACCGCATGGTTCAAGATGGTCTGGAGGACTGTTCTTCGAACATCGATGTCTCGGTATCTCGCAGGACCCTTAAGGCTACAGATGACCCTAATGAAGAAATGAGGAAATTGTTTCAGGTACATTCGCGATAATCACTCCGTGATGTTCTTCTCCGATCTTAACCAGCTCCCTTCTTGTCGGTTACGCGCGGCGAGATTACGATTCGGCGTCCTTTGACTTTCAAGGCCCGCGTCAAGAGTTGAGACTGAATGGGACCCGAATCATCGCCCAGGACTAGCACGGTTGCGACCCGGCCGGGTTCCGGCGGTCTGCTTCGCCCTACTTTCGTAGGGCTACTCCTGTGCACAAGTTTCGCGGCGGCATTCTCCACCGGCGTGTGCCCCGCGACCGGAAACCGATACCCTGGCGGGCCCAGTTGCCGATTTCATCTCCTTTCCGCTAGCCGAAACGTGCCCTACACCGAAGTGGACAGTACTTTCGAAGTCTTGCTGTGTTCGCTACGCGACGTTATGTTGTACTTAACCGCTCAAACGCCCGAGCTGGTAGATGAACCTGATGCAGTTTTAGCAGAAAGGAGTAGCGGCGTTCGCTGTTTGAGTCTCCAACAATCTAGCGAGTTCCCACAAAGCCCGCTGGGAGTGATCGGCCTGCTATACGATTCATGTCCGCGGAATTGACGGGAAACTCGCTCACCACTCCTTTCCTCACGCCCCCCGATGGCCGAAGAACGTTGAGCCGACCGCTGCTGACTACCGCAGTCCAACATGTAAAGAGGATGCGGGGCGGAGCGCAGAGCCACTTGATGCGCTGCAACGACGGGGATTATTACGTCGTGAAGTTTCGAAATAATCCGCAGCATGAGCGGGTGCTGGCGAATGAGTTTCTGGCGACGCGCCTGGCCGAGCTAGTGGGACTGCCGGTGCCTGTGGCGGAGGTCGTGGAGATTCCGCTGTGGCTGGTGGAGCACACGGTCGAATTGACGATTGTGTTGGGGAGTCACGCAATGCCGGTGGAGGCAGGACTGCAGTTCGGATCGCGCTATGTGGTGAGTCCAGTGGAAGGGCAGGTGCTCGATTACCTGCCTCCGGAGATGCTGGATCGGGTGCGGAACCTGGGAACATTTGCGGGAATCCTGGCGCTGGATAAATGGACGTGCAATGCCGATGGGCGACAGGCGGCGTTCTGGCGGAAGATGCGGGAGAAAAGGTATTCGGCGTCATTCATCGATCAGGGGTATTGCTTTAACGCGGGAGAGTGGACGTTTCCGGATTTTCCGCTGCGCGGTGTGTATCCGAGGAATGAGGTTTACGCGCGCGTGAATGGATGGGAATCGTTCGAGCCCTGGTTGTCTCGCATCGAGAAGCTGGATGAAGGTGCGATCTGGAGAGTGGCGGGCGAGATTCCTCCGGCTTGGTATGGCGATTCGGGGGGTGAGCTGAAGGCGCTGGTGCAACGGCTGATCGAAAGGAAGACGATTGTGCGCGAGTTGATCTTGGCGTTTCGCGGGTCGCCGCGGCGGCCGTTTCCGGAGTGGATGAATGAGACGTAACTACAGAGAGCAACGGCGTCACGAAGAAAGCTGCAACCACCAAGGCACTAAGCTGTACCGATGGAACGTTTGCTGTTAACCCATAGCATTGTTTGTTGAGATGGAAAAGAGTGCTGAGTGCTAAATGCTAATGGCGAAGTGGTGATCTTTGAAGGAGGACTTATGGCTAAGAAGCGCGAACTCGAACTTCACCTGCTGCGATTCATACCGCATCCTTTGCGGGACGATTTTGTTACGGTAGGACTGTTGCTGCTGGAGAGCGATGGCGGGTTTGCCGAGGTGCGGTTTACGCGCGACTGGAGGATGCTACGGTACATGGCTCCGGATGCGGAGTTGGAGTGGTTCGAGATGGTGGAGAGCGAGATCCGCGGAAGGCTGGGGAACTTGCGGCAGCGTGAAGACCTGATCCAGCTAGTGAGCGAGAAATTCGGGGCGATGATCGATGTGGCGCCGACGAAGGCGGTACTGGCGGAGGACCCGGCGAAAGAACTGGAAGTGCTGACTTCGATGTACCTGGTTCCAATGGAACGAGGTGAGCGAGTGCAGCCGCGCACGGGCCGGGTGGCGATTGTGAGCACAATCAAGGAGGAATTCGCCAAGGCAGGCGTGCTGGAGCTGATCCAAAGAGATTTGGGTGTGGAGAAGTATACGGGGCCGGGAGATCCGTTCCGGATTGATTTTGGATATCGGATTGGGGGCGTGGTGAAGATGTTCCATGCGGTTTCGATAGCGTCGAATGTGGACCAGGCGCTGGCGCTGTTGTATCGTTACTCGCGCGTTGCGACAGGGATGAGGCAGGAGGGCCTGAAGGTTTCGTTAACAGCGGTAGTCGACGAGGAGAGCGCGTTGGCGGAAGAGAAGACGCGGTTCGCGATTGGGATGCTGAGGCAGCATTCGGTACGGGTGAAACCGGTGGAGAAGGTGGCGGAGGTCGCGGGCGAGGTGCGGCGGGATGCTGCGGGCGTGAGATTGGAGAGATCAGGAGTTGCTGGCCTACGCGCATGACGGGATGCAGTAGTCCTGGTTTTGAGGAGGGTGTAAATAGAACTGTGTAAACGGCCATGGGAGGAAGAAAATAGGAGAGCCCATGGCAATCGATAAGAAGCTGATCGACCAACTGCTGATCAACTACAAGAGGCCCGAGGATATCATC
>JBEKIB010000077.1:0-22535 GCA_050011975.1 Terriglobales bacterium
CTCGAATTCCCGCTTGCTTCAAGATTCCGCGCAGCGTGCCGATTGCATTCCGAATGCAAGGGAACGACACAGCCAGTGACTCTGTCCGGCCCAACGCGCTTAAGCACAACATGACTTCCGCGCTGGCGAACCTGAACGAAGCCCAGTCGTTCAAGAGCGCGGATCGCTTCTGCCCCTGATACACGGGGCAGTCTAGGCATAGCGTGCCTCGAAGACGGTGACCAGCGGGCGACTGGACCCTTCCGGTGGAAACTCTTCCAGGTAGAGTTCAGTCGCTTCCTTGAGGTTGGCGATGGCCTCTTCGACAGTCTTTCCCTGGCTGACCGTGCCAACTTCCGGGCAGTCGGCAACGTACAGGTCGCCCTCTTTGTGCAGGACCGCAGTGAATGTGCCGATTGGCATTTTCCTTCGACTCCCTCTGCATAAAGTTAACACGCGCGCCTGGTTGTACCAGAGGCCATATCGCCGCGCTGCGTAATCGCCTATGCCAGCGTGTACTTCCCTGCCTCAATCGTCTTCTGCGCAATCTGCTGGCGCAGCGCAATCGTGTTGAACGGTTCGCGCTTCGACAACCGCCGCACGATCGCCAGTTGCGTCTTCAGCATGTCGCCTTCCGCCACGTCGGCAATGACTTTCTTGGCCGCCGTTTCGATCTTGTCCAGGGCTTCGGTCAGATACACTTGCGTCATTGCAAGCGGCAGAGCGGCCGACGTCTCTCCTTTTTGCTCGACCATCTTCTGCGCGCGCAGCACGGCCGATTCCATGGCGTAAATCTCGATCGTCATATCGGCGATCGCACCCGTTACTTCTTGTTGATCCTGAATCGACTGCATATACTTTTGCGTGGCTGATCCGGCGACGAACAGGCCCAGCTTCTTCGCCTGCGCGACCAGTTTGCGCTCTTCCGCCAGCGGACCCTCGATCTCTTCGCCGGCAGACGGCCCGCTCAACACTTCGTCCATCAGCTTCTTGATCGCCGGCATCAGCGGCAACTGGCCAGTCATGGCGCGCTTCAGCAGGAATCCCGTGATGATCAGCCGATTGATTTCGTTGGTGCCTTCGAAGATGCGGTTGATGCGAGCATCGCGGTAGGCCCGCTCCGCCGGATACTCTTCCACGAAGCCGTAGCCGGCAAAGATCTGGAGCGTCTCGTCGACGACGTAATCGATCATCTCCGAGCCCCAGACTTTCAGGATGGAGCACTCGACCGCGTATTCCTCGATCGCCTTGCGCCGCTCTTTTGCTACGGCGGCAGCATCAGAGCCCGCAGAATCGATTTCTGAGAGCAGCGCGTCCATCATCCCAACCGTGCGATAGACTGCCGACTCGCCGACATAGATCAGAGTCGCCATGTTCGCGATTTTTTCCCGTATCAGCCCGAACTCGCTGATCGTCTTGCCGAACGCCTTGCGCTGCTTGGCGTAGGCCACAGCACTCTCGATCGAAACCTTCGCCCCGCCCACGCTCATGGCGCCGAGTTTGAAGCGTCCAACGTTCAGAATGTTGAAAGCGATGGTGGCCCCTTTGCCGACATCGCCGAGCAGATTCTCGACCGGCACCTGGCAGTCGTTCAGGATGATGGGGCAGGTGGAAGATCCGCGAATGCCCATTTTGTGCTCTTCGGCGCCGACGGAAAATCCCGGAAAATTTCTTTCCACGAGGAACGCCGAAAACTTCTCGCCGTCGATCTTGGCGAACACCGTAAACAGGTCGGCAAAGCCCGCGTTGGTGATCCACATTTTTTCGCCGTTCAGGAGGTAGTGCCTGCCGTCGGGCGAAAGCACGGCCCGGGCGCGGCAATTGAGGGCGTCGGAGCCGGAAGTCGCTTCCGACAAGGCGTACGCGCCGACAATTTCTCCCGCAGCCAGCCGCGGCAGATATTTCTTCTTCTGCTCTTCGGTGCCGAAATAAACGATGGGCAACAGGCCGATGCCGCTGTGCGCGCCCCAGGTGGTGGCGAACCCGGCGTACTTGGCCATGTGGTCGGCGATGATGGCGGCGGTGACTTTGTCCATTTCGAGGCCGCCGTAGGCTTCGGGAATCTCAACTCCGCTGAGGCCGAGGTCGCCGGCTTTTTTCAGCAGATCGCGCGAAATCGAGAAATCCTTGTGTTCGATCTTCTCCGCTTGCGGCAGAATTTCGTTGGTCGCAAACTCTTCGGTCGTTTGCCCGATCATCTGGTGCTGATCGGAAAAATCTTCTGGGGTGAATACATCGGCAGTCTGCCGCTCTTCCAGCAAAAAGCTGCCGCCGGAAATTTTGGTTTTGGGAACTGCTGTTGTAGTAGCCATTTTTAGACCTCGAAATTTAGACTGCTAAATGAAGACTGCTGAGTGGATACATGATAAACGAAGACCTCATTCTAATGCGGGAGGCGCCGCAGATGCAGACCCTTGCGTTCGAGCGCCTAGTGGCCGTCGCGCGGACCGATTAAAGGCGCATCCAACAGGGATGCACTGCTGTATCCGTGAAACCGGGAGCGATCCAGGCACTGCTCGTATTGCTGCCGCAGCGACTGATAGCGCAGGGATTCGCCGGGGTCATTTTGCCCCCGCATCTGTTGCTGCTGTGCGGCCAATTGATCCAATAAGGCGCGGCAATCGTCGTTGAACCGGTATTGCGTGCCGCAAGAAAAGCCGTTCCAAATTTGCCCGGCCAAACACACGTTGCTCGGGAGCACGCACGCGCCGCCATTACTCGATTCTCCCGGCGGACAGACCGCGCAGGGCTCTTTCCGGCATGGCCGCCGCTTGTATTCCGCAGTCTGAACCGGCGCCGACTTTCTGAAAGGATGCCGGAGGAACGAGCGGAAACCTTGCTTTTCCGGCGCGGCATTTATCTTGCCGGATGGCAATTTGGCGGATGGCGACGGGTGCGATGCCGCCGCACCCGTGCTGGCAACATGCGAAGCGGAGCTGCTGGAGATGTGAGTGCTTGCCGATGAACTGGAACTGCCCGAGGAGCTGCTGTGCGAGCCACCCGAACTCGATCCACCTGCTGCAGAGGAATGCTGTGCCAGAAGATTTGCTGAAACTAACAGGATAGCTGCGACGACAAGACTGGAGAGCCGCATAAAGCACCTCCCAACCGACTGAGGCGAGCCAGGCAAAATCTTGGGCGTTCTACATACTTAGACGGTAATGTAACAGCTAAGGTTAAAGCGAAACCGCGCCAATGAACATAATTATTAGGTAAAGAAGTGTCACGGCAGGTATTCGAAAATCCCCGCCGCGCCCATGCCTCCGCCGACGCACATGGTTACCATGCCGTAACGTCCCTTGCGGCGCTTCAGTTCGCGAATAATGCTAGCCGTCAGCTTCGCTCCCGTGCATCCGAGCGGATGGCCCAAAGCGATCGCTCCTCCGTTCGGATTCACGCGCTCAAGATCAAGCCCAGCTTCTTTAATCACCGCCAGCGACTGCGCCGCAAACGCCTCATTCAGCTCGATTACATCAATATCCGAGAGCTTCAGCCCGGCCAGCTTCAGCGCCTTCGGAATGGCAAACACCGGCCCCAGTCCCATCTCCTCCGGCTTGTATCCGGCGGTGGCGAACGCGACGTAGCGCGCCAGCGGAGCGATACCCAGCGCCTTAGCCCGGTGGGCCGACATCACCACGGCCGCTGCCGCGCCATCCGACATCTGCGAAGAATTCCCCGCCGTGGTCACGCCCTTCACGTGAAACGCTGCCTTCAGTGCGCCCAGAGCCTCGATCGAAGTATCGGCGCGCGGCCCCTCGTCCACCTTGAACGAAATTTCACGTTTTTTCGGCTTCGATCCATTCGGCGTGGTAAAGCTCACCGGGACGGCCACGGTCTCATCCTCGAACTTGCCCGCTGCAATCGCCGCCAGCGCCTTCTGGTGGCTGCGCAAAGAAAACTGGTCGCACTGCTCGCGCGTAATGCCGAAGCGCGCCGCCACCCGCTCCGCCGTCAGCCCCATCGAAAGATACGCATCCGGATAATGATCCACCAGCCACGGGTTGGGCGAAATCTTGTTACCGCCCATGGGGATCATCGACATGGATTCCGTCCCGCCCGCCACCATCACCTCGGCGCGGCCACTCATGATGCTCTCAGCCGCCATGGCAATCGCCTGCAAGCCCGACGAGCAGAAGCGATTGATGGTCACCGCCGACACCTCAACCGGCAGCCCCGCGCGCAGCGACGCGATGCGGGCCACGTTCATCCCCTGCTCGGCCTCGGGCATGGCGCAGCCCAGGATGACGTCTTCAATTTCTTTCGGATCAAGTTGCGGCACGCGATCGAGCGCGCCCTTGATCGCCACGGCAGCCATTTCATCAGGACGCGTAGCCCGCAGCGTACCCTTAAACGCGCGGCCCACCGGAGTGCGAACAGAAGAAACCAGAACGACTTCTCGCATAGGGTGATTTTACCGCAGAGGGCACGGAGTGCGCGGAGAAGAACAACCCAAACTACACCGCACTGGACAACTGGGCTTCCGTTACCACGGTCCGGGCAGCCCTGCGCGACCGCGGTTTCTTGCGGATCACGATCTCTATGTCGCGATCCAGAGCATTGAGAAAATGGAGCAGGCGCTCGACGGAAAAACCATCCAGGTGGTAGTTGACCAGAGCAGAAATCTTCGGCTGATTGATGTCTAACAGCCGCGCTGCTGCGGTTTGCGACAGTCGCCGCGCCTGAATGATCTGCTGAATCGCAAGCGCAAGACGCACTTTTGTCTGCTTCTCGCCGGCGTCGCGCAGCCCCAGGTCGGCAAACACGTTCCCCGAACTTCGCACTATTGATTCCCTGTTTCTGGATTCGCTACTTCGCCCGTTTGCCATATCGCGCCTCGTAATCCTCGCTGGCCATCTTGAGCCGCCGCGAAATTAGCTCCACATCGCTCTGGGGAGTCTTTCTGCCCTGCGGCGACTTCTTCTGGAAGGCATGCAGCACGTAAATCGCGTGCTCGAACTTTACGGTGTACACGGCCCGGTAAGTGTCGCCGCGATGGTTCGCGACGATCTCCAGGACGCCCGGCCCTTCGCCCTTCCACGGCTTCGCTTTCGGGTGCTTGCCGCCGAACTGCGCCACGCTGAGAGCAGTCCCGATTTCGTCCTTCACGGGCTCGGGAAACTCCATGAGGTCGTCCTTCGCCGAACCCGTCCAAAACAACGGCCTTTCACCGGGAACACTCACCGTACGGACCATGGTTATTATCCCAGTTCTGGGATATCGTGTCCAGAGCTACTTTTGGAACAGAGACAGCAATTCACAGCTCGCTGGGTGTGGGGTATGGACTACCCGCAACTTGGCTCGGCGCCGGCCTTTATCCGCTCCCCTTTTTCAACTGCTGCTTCCACCCCAGCACCCGCGCCTTGTTGCCTTCCGCCTCGGCTTCGGGGACCATTCCCTTTTTCTGATAGAGGATCGAGAGGCTGGTGTGGGCCAGAATGTCGTCGGGATCGATAGCCGAGATCTGTTGGGCAGCAACGATCGCTTCGTCGAAGCGGTTGAGGTCCTGCAGCGCGCGGCTCAGTCCGTGCAGCGCATCGGTGAACTTCGGATCAGCCTCGACCGCCTGCCGGTACTCTTCGACCGCTTGCTCGTGGTGGCCTTCGAGAACCAGGTCGAGCGCGGCGTAATAGTGGTCTTCTGCTAGTTGGCGGGCTCTTTGGCGAGCGCTTACGGAGCTGGCCGGATCGTCAGACATAGAGTTGGACTTAGGTGATTTTAGCAAGACGCGTGGCGGCTGGTGCAGTACGATCATCCCGCCAAATTTTGTCATCCCGAACGCAGTGAGGGATCTGCAGTTTGGCCGCAAGATGCAGATCCCTCACTTCGTTCGGGATGACAAGGGTAAAAACGTTTTGAGACCTAGTCAGGCTGGTCAGGCGTTAGATGGCCTTTCCTTCCGGCTTCCAGCGCAGCACCGGCTTCCGCGCGGCTGCGGTTTCATCGAGACGCGAAATGCGCGTGTTGTGCGGAGCGTCGAGCACGAACTGCGGATCTTCTTCCACTTCTTCGGCGATTGACTTCATGGCTTCGATGAAGAGGTCCAGTTCTTCTTTTGGCTCGCTCTCGGTCGGTTCGATCATCAGCGCGCCCGCGACTATCAGCGGAAACGCCGTGGTGTAGGGATGGAATCCGTAATCGATCAGGCGTTTCGCCAGGTCCATCGTCTTGACGCCCTTCTTTGACTGCAGCTTGTCGCTGAAGACGACTTCGTGCATCGATGGCGTATGGTAGGGCAGATCGTAAACTCCTTCGAGGCCTTTGCGGATGTAATTCGCGTTGAGCACGGCGTCTTCCGTGGTCTGGCGCAGGCCGTCGGGGCCATTGGCGAAGATGTAGGCTAGCGCGCGGATGAACATGCCGAAATTTCCGTAGAACGCGCGCACGCGCCCCACCGACTGCGGACGGTTGTATTCGAAGCCCAGCGTGCCATCCGGCTTGGTGATGATGACCGGCGTCGGCAGGAACGGCTCTAGAATCTGCTTCACTGCCACTGGGCCTGAGCCTGGACCGCCTCCGCCATGCGGCGTGGAAAAAGTTTTGTGCAGGTTCAGGTGCATGACGTCGACGCCGAAGTCACCGGGCCGCGCTTTCGCTACCAGCGCGTTCATGTTGGCGCCGTCCATGTAGAGCAGGCCGCCCTTGGCGTGCATGAGTTCGGCGATCTGGTGAATGTCCTGCTCGAAAACGCCCAGCGTATTCGGATTGGTCACCATCAGCGCCGCGACGTCTTCATTCATCTGCGCCGCCAAGGCCGCCACGTCGACCATGCCGCGGTCGTTCGATTTCAGATTTTCGACCGCGTAGCCCGCCGTGGCCGCCGTGGCCGGATTCGTGCCGTGGGCCGAGTCGGGAATCAAAATTTTCTTGCGCGCGTTTCCTTTCGACTCCTGATAGGCGCGCACCAGCAGCAATCCGGTTAGTTCGCCGTGTGCGCCCGCGGCCGGTTGCAGCGTGATTGCGTCCATGCCGGTGATTTCGAGCAGGCAATCACTCAGCGTTTTCATAATGCGCAAAGCGCCCTGCGAAATCTTTTCGGCTTGATAGGGATGGCCGTTGGCGAGACCTTCGATGCGCGAGACAAACTCGTTGACGCGCGGGTTGTACTTCATGGTGCAGGAGCCCAGCGGATACATTCCGAGATCGATGGCGTAATTCCACGTCGAGAGGCGGGTGAAGTGACGGATGATTTCGATTTCGCTGACCTCGGGCATATCGCCGAGATCCTTGCGCTCCTGCTTACCGAGCAACTTCGCCGTATCGACTTTGGGGACATCGAGCGGGGGCAACTTCCAGGCTGCCTTGCCGGGCGACGACTTCTCGAAAATCAATCCTTCGTTCTGACTGATGTGACGCGTGGCTTTGCGAGTTATGTGCTTCATAGTTATTTATCGCTATTGAGCGTTATCTGTCTTCGAGTCCAAGATCGATAATTTCTGGCGGCGGCACCATCCATGCGCCTGTTCCATTACAAGCCGGGCAGATGCCAGACCCCGAGCAGTTCCTACACTTCGGCTGATCCTCATTGCGGTGAGAGTCGATGCCAGAACCGTCGCATTGGGCGCACCTTCCGTTGCCGAAGCAAGAGGTGCAGGCATTTCTAGATCCAAACATCTTAGATCCAATCATCTTTCTCGAACAATCATCGGAGCGCTCCCTCGGGCTCGGCGTCCTTATTCAGGACCGAGTGTTCGCTCTCGGCGACGAGGCCGACGGCGGTATCGATCATGGAGCGTGTCGTCAATTCGGTGCAGCACCAGAGTGCCGCGTGGCCTAGTTCGGGATAGAACTTCTTCAGCGGAAATCCACCGACAATTTTGTGCCCCAGCAGCCGCGAGTTGATGGCGTAAGGATCTTCGCTCGTCTCAACGACGAACTCGTTGAATCGTGGCGCGCCCGCAAACAGCACTTTGGCATGTTTACTGAACTGGTCGGCGCCGTACGCTGCCTTGGCCAGGTTCTGCTTCGCCAGTTCCCTGAGCCCTACTTTGCCGTACACGGTCATGAAGATGTTCACCATCAGAGCTACCAGCGCCTGATTGGTGCAGATGTTCGAAGTCGCCTTCTCGCGCCGGATGTGCTGTTCGCGCGTTGCCAGCGTCAGCACGAAACCTCGTTTGCCGTTTTTGTCAACGGTCTGGCCCACCAGGCGTCCGGGCATTTGCCTTACGAATTTCTCTTTGGTGGCGAGCACGCCGCAGTAGGGACCACCGAATCCCAGAGGCACTCCGAACGACTGCGCTTCCATGGCCACGATGTCGGCTTGGCGCGGCGGTTCGACAATGCCCAGCGACACGGCTTCGGCGATCGAGACAATCAGCAGCGCTCCGTGTTTGTGCGCGATCTCGGCAATCGCCTCGACGTCTTCAATCGTGCCGAAGAAGTTCGGCGACTGAATCAGGACGCACGCGGTATCGTCGCCCACGGCCGTTTCGAGTTCCTTCAGATCGATCTGCCCCGAGTCGGTGAAGGAGACCATCCGGAGAGGAATCGCCTGATGGGTCGCGTAGGTGTGGAGGACATCCCGATATTCGGGATGCAGGCTGCGCGCGATGACGCCCGAATGCCTGCCGGTGATGCGGACCGCCATCATCACGGCCTCGGCCGCGCCGGTCGAGCCGTCGTACATCGAGGCATTCGCGAGATCCATGCCGGTGAGTTCCGAGATCATCGTCTGGAACTCGAAGATGGCCTGCAGCGTGCCCTGCGCGAACTCCGCCTGGTACGGGGTGTAGGACGTGAGGAATTCGCCGCGTTGCACCAGCGCGTCGATTACGACCGGCCGGTAGTGGAAGTAAGCTCCGGCTCCGAGAAAACTGGTGTAACCTTCGCCGTTTTCTTTGGCCCGTTGCTTGAACCAGTCCACGATTTCCGACTCGGCCATTTGCCGCGGGATGGCGAGATCGCGCGTCAGACGGCATTCAGCCGGAATCGGCGAGAAAAGATCATCCACGGAATGGATCCCGATCGCCTTCAACATGGCGGCGCGATCCGCTGGAGATTTAGGTAGGTATCTCATAAGAACTTTCGTTAGATGTAATAGAGACTGAAACGATTGCAGAGGTCAGAAGTCAGATTGCAGAAGTAAAACCCTCCGCTTCCAGTGATATTAGTTAGAGCCAAGGGGTTCACTTCTGCAATCCGACTTCTGACCTCTGCAATGTTTTTCAGTGTGCCGCCTCTTCGCTCACAAACTTTTCATAGTCGGCTGCCGAAAGCAGCGCATTCAACTCTGCTGGGTCCTTCACTTTGATCTTGACCATCCATGATCCATGCGCATCTTTGTTTACTTTCTCCGGGGCCGTGGCCAGATCTTCATTCACGGTCGTCACGGTACCGGAAACCGGGGCGAACAAATCGGAGACGGCCTTTACTGACTCCACCGTGCCGAAGGGCTTGCCCGTGGTGATCTCCGTGCCCACCTTGGGCAGTTCGACGAACACGATGTCGCCGAGCGACTCCTGGGCGTGGTCCGTGATGCCGACTGTGCCATCGGCGGTGATCCACTCATGTTCTTTCGTGTATTTGCGGTCGGTTGGGTAAGGCATGTCGGTTCTTGCTCCTGGCTATTCGCTGCTCGCTTTTCGCTATTCGCTCTTCGCTGCTTTTTTCGGACGCTTATAAAACGGCGTGGGTACCACTTTTGCTTTCACGCCCTGTCCGCGGATTTCGACCTTTACCGTCGTTCCCACCGCAGCTTGCTCGGGCGGAACGTAGGCTAACGCGATATTTTTCTTCAGGAACGGCGCCGGCGAACCGCTGGTGACGTAGCCGATCTCGCGTCCAGTCTCGTCCAGAACCTTGTAGCCATCGCGGGCGATGCCCCGGTCGACCATCTCGAGGCCGACCAGCGTTTTCTTCAGGGCCTCAGCTTTCGCCTTCTCCAGTGCCGCGCGGCCAATAAAATCCGGCTTCTCCATCTTGCAGAAACGATCCAGTCCCGCTTCCCACACATTGATCGTGTCCGAGATTTCGTGTCCGTAGAGCGGAAGCTTGCCTTCGAGGCGAAGCGTGTTACGCGCACCCAAGCCGCAGGGGACAATGCCAAACTCTTTTCCCGCCGCCAGAATCTCGTGCCAGACCCGCGCGCTCGTCGCTTCGTCCGGTGGGATGTAAATCTCGAACCCGTCTTCGGCCGTATAACCGGTGCGGCCCATCAAGATATTCTTCAGGCCGCATACCGTCCCGCGCGTCACCCAGTAGAACTTGACCGCGCTCAGGTCGGCATCGGTCAACTTTTGCAGCACGTCGACGGCCTTCGGCCCTTGAATCGCAATCTGCGTGAAGTCGTCGGAGAGATGCTCGACTTTGCAATCAAACCGGCGCGTGCTGTCATGAACCCAGTTGAAATCTTTTTCGCGCGTGCCAGCGTTGATCACCAAAAGGTACTCGTCTTCGCCGAGCCGGTGAACAATCACATCATCAACGAACGTTCCCTGCGGATAAAGCAACGCCGAATACTGCGCCTGCCCGATCGCCAGCCGTGACGCATCGTTCATTGAGATATGCTGCACGGCGGCCAGCGCTTCACGGCCGGCCAAGCGGATATCCCCCATGTGGCTGACGTCAAAAATGCCGACGCCGGTGCGGACCGCCATGTGTTCGTTGACTATGCCGCAGCCGATCGACGCGGGATAATCGACGGGCATGTCCCAGCCGTTGAACTCCACCATCTTTGCGCCCATCTGGCGATGGACGGCGTTCAGCGCGGTCTTGCGGACGTTTTTTGGGACTAGGGGCGGAGTGGCTTCTACGACCGACACGAGGACCTCGTTCAGACAGTGGCTGGGCTGCCGGTATCCGGAACTGATTAACTTAACACCCGGGCGGGAAGGGCGGCAAATGGTGATTGTGGAATTGGGAGAACCGATTGGGATCGACGACGCCGCGCTCTGGTGGCGAGGGATCTGCAGCGTGCTCGCCGTGGGCGTGACTTCGGTTACGTTCCTTCCCTGCCCCTGCCGCACTAAACTCCAACTATGTCCTCTAGACCAGGGGTAAGCCGCATCGTCTGCGCCCAATGCGAGCGACCTGAAGTGGGTTGCGGATGCGAAAAATACTGCGTGTACTGCCAGTCTCAACTCGACGTGCGGCTCTGTGTTGACGGGCTGTATTACTGCGAAGCCTGCCGCACCGCCTGCGACTACAAAACGGCGGACTGAGCGCGGCCTTCAGGGACTATAGCCGACATTTCTTGTGGCTTTGAGCGGCACGGCTGAGAGGCTGCGGAAAAAGTAAACTTCCGCTGCCCAGCCCCTAAAGGGGCGTCTGATTTCGAAGTACTTACGGTATCGCTAAAGCGATACCCTGATACGAAACCGGAGTTTGCCGCAGCCTGTAAAGCCGTGCCCTACCCAAAATCTGCCCGACTCGGAATCGCAGCGGCCTGCAGCGGCTGAAGCCGAAACCATCTTCGGCGACTTGTGGTACGCCTGAAGGCATACCCTGATACGAAACCCAAGTCTGCCCAGCCTGTTGAGGTCTAACAGCGGCTCAAATTACCACCGCCTCTTTGTACTCCCCGTACACCTTGCGCATCGCGTCTGAAATCTCGCCTACCGTGGCGTTTGCCTCTACTGCCGCCAGTATCCGCGGCATCAGATTCTCTCCCGAGCGGGCCGTTTCTTCGACCGCCTGGACCGCGGCTTTCCAAGTCTCGGGGTCGCGCTTGGCACGCACTGCCCGCAACCGCTCCACTTGTTTCGGTTCCAGCGCCGGGTCAATCCGCAGGATCGGCACCGCGTGCTCGTGCTCCATATGGAACCGGTTCACCCCGACCACCACCGCCTCCAGGCGATCGACCGCCTGCTGATATTCGTAGGCTGCGTTCTGGATTTCCTGCTGCACGTATCCGCGTTCGATGGCCTTGAGCATGCCGCCCATGGCTTCGATTTTTTCCAGGTAGTCGACGGCTCGCTTTTCGATTTCGCTGGTCAGCGCTTCGACGTAATACGATCCGGCCAGCGGATCGACGGTCTGCGGCGCGCCGGACTCGAACGCGATCACCTGCTGGGTGCGCAGCGCGATCCGCGCCGACGCTTCGGTGGGCAAGGCCAGCGCCTCATCAAAGGAATTCGTGTGCAGAGACTGGGTTCCGCCGAGCACCGCCGCCAGGGCTTGCATCGTCGTCCGCACGATGTTGACTTCGGGTTGCTGCGCCGTCAGCGTGGAACCGGCGGTCTGCGCGTGGAAGCGCAGCATCAACGACTTTGGATTTTTCGCCTTGAACTTGTCGCGCATGATTTTCGCCCACATGCGGCGGGCGGCGCGAAACTTCGCGACCTCCTCGAGGAAATTACTGTGGGCATTGAAGAAGAACGACAGCCGGGGAGCGAACTTGTCCACATCGAGGCCGGCGTGAATCGCCGCCTCCACGTAGGCAATGCCGTTGGCGAGAGTGAAGGCGACTTCCTGCACCGCCGTCGATCCCGCTTCGCGCATGTGATAGCCCGAAATGGAGATCGTGTTCCACTCCGGCACGTTCTCTTTCGACCAGGCAAAAATGTCGGTGATGATGCGCATCGCCTGGTGCGGCGGATAAATATAGGTTCCGCGCGCGATGTACTCCTTGAGCACATCGTTCTGCACCGTGCCGGAGAGTTTGCGAACGTCTCGACCCTGCCGCCGCGCCACACCCACATACAGCGCCAGCAGAATCGCAGCCGAGGCATTGATGGTCATCGAGGTCGAAATCGCGGTGAGGTCGATGCCGTCGAACAGGCGCTGCATGTCTTCGATGGAATCGATGGCCACGCCGACTTTGCCAACTTCTCCCGCGGCCAGCGGATTGTCGGAGTCCAAGCCAATCTGCGTTGGCAAATCAAACGCTACGGAGAGCCCGGTCGTGCCGTTGGCGAGCAGGTATTTGTAGCGCTTGTTCGACTCCTCGGCATCGCCCATGCCCGCGTACTGGCGCATGGTCCACAGGCGGCCGCGGTACATTGTGGCCTGCACACCGCGAGTGTAGGGAAATTGCCCCGGATAGCCCACATCGCGGTCGTAGTCCCACGCCTCAAGATCTACGGGCGAGTAAAGAGGGCGTATGGCAATGTGAGAAGAGGTTTCTTCGCCTGGGAGTGGGGCTGCCTGCCTGGTTGCGGATTCGGCGGTCTTCAGTTCCGTCATTTTGTCCTGCCCTTCTTCGCTGTTAGCTGTTCGCCTTTAGCTCTTGGCTCTTCGCTTTACTCGCCAGAACGAGCTCAGCCCGAACCAGGTGAACGAAACCGTGAAACATACCGCAAGCAGCAACCGGCCCGGTCCGGTCGCGTGGCCAGACTGGTACTTCCCGTACTCGCGGATGCCGGCCATCGCTCCGACTCCGGCAAGCGCCAAAAACGTGAATCCGGTGACTTCCAGCCAGAGTTGGTGGAGCACCCGCCCGAAGGAATTTGCGGTCGCGCGGAGCCCGGCCAGCAGCGCCCGGCCCGTCCGACTGCGCTGCACCATGTTGGCGGCGACGTTGGCGGCGACGCGGAAAGCTACCTTGATTTTTCTCACCGCTTGGCCGTCGATCATCGGTCGGGTCACCATCGGTCGGTCGCCATCAGTCGGTCGATGATTGGTCGGTCGATCATTGGTCGGTCGATCATGAGTCGATTTTAGCAGTGGCCGGGCGTACAATGACGAGGAGCGGGATCACCACGACTTGTGATGTTTCCCATCAGCGGCTTCCGCTTCGAGGGGGGATTCGTGGATCAGCAACTGAAGCAGCTCATGAAAGAACTGGGAGAAGCGATCAACGAGTCGTTGTCCGATTCCGAATCGATCGCCGAAGTAGTTGCCCGTATCAAGGAAGGCGGCTACGACATTTTCCTGGTGCTCGAAGCCACCATCGGCGTCAGCAAGCAAGGTGAACACGCCTCTGACAGGACTTCCCTGGTCTCCACGCTCAGCACCAATGCCGAACTCAAAATCAGCGATCAGGATCTGAAGTTCCTCAAGTCGCTGCGCATCAAGATCGACGAAGAAGAAGACGAGTAAACCCGGTCTCGGGAATGAGACTTGAGTTGCGGGCAAAATCTTCCGATTCCCAAAAAAAATTTCCCTTCCCGAGACGTTTCCCAAATAGGAAAAACCTTGCAGGTGAGGTCTTTTGATCTGTTAAAATACAGGCTCCCCCATGTAAGTAGCTGCTTGGCAGCATCTTAGGGGTGGAGAGCCTTCGTCGAAGATGGTCTTCGGCGTGCACTTCGCAGACGAGAAGTGTCGTCCTGCGACCCGTCTTCCGTGGTCTTTAAAGTGCTAGCTCGTGGGATTGGCCACTTCTTTTGGCAAGCGCGAAGCAGGTAGCACGAGGTGCCGGACATGGATTCCCAGGCTTCACAATTGTCGTTAGGCCTTCTCCCCGAGCCTCGCACTCGTTGGGGCAGGTTCGTTCTCAGTTATGGTGTGCAGTCGGTGTTGCTGGCGTTCTTCGTGATTGTTGGCATCATGCACCCCGATGTTCTCGAGCCCCGCGAGCACGACTACCACTTCGTCACTTTGGTCAGCACTCCGCCTCCGGTTCCGCAGGCTCCGGCACCGGTCAAGCATTTTCCCGTTCCTATTCCGAAGATCACCGAACCGGTGACGCCGCGGCCCGAAGCCATGCGCGTCCCGGCCGAATTGGTCCGGCCGAAAAAGCCAGTTCTCGACGAACAAGCGCCCAAGGTTACGCTGGCTTCCGCGAAAGAACTCTTGCCAGACGTGAAGCCGATGATCCCCCGGCAGCCGGTCAAAACGAACGTGTTCTCGACGGGAAGTTCGGCGACGCCAACCATGGCAGCGGCGCCGCAGAAAGTACAAACCGGGGGCTTCGGCGACCCCAACGGCGTGCCCGCATCGGACAATCACGGCCATGCGGTCACGATCGCGCAGTCGGGCTCGTATGACATGCCAAACGGCCCAGGCTATGGCAACGGCACCGGTGGATCGCATGGCGCACGCGGGGTGGTCGCGAGCACTGGTTTTGGCAGCGGCGTCGCTACCGGTGACAGCTCCGGCACGGTCTCTGGCTCGCGCGGCGCGGTTCGCCAGGGCGGCTTCGGGGACGCGGACGTGGTAACCGCCCAGCCCAAAGCCAAGTCCGCCGAGCCCGTCGCCAAGACCCTGCCGGCTGAGATCACATTCAAGCCGCGTCCGGTTTACACTGATGAAGGACGACAGCTTAAGATTGAAGGCGAGGTTCTGCTCGATGTTGTCTTTGCAGCGACCGGGCAGATTCGCGTCGTGAAAGTGGTGCACGGACTCGGTCATGGGCTGGACGAATCTGCGATTCGCGCCGCGGAAAAAATTCAATTCAAGCCCGCCCTGAGAGACGGCCACCCCGCTGATTTCGAGGCGGTGCTGCACATTGTTTTTCAACTTGCATCGTAGGTCACTCGCATCATACGTGAAATGAAACGGATAAAAATGTTGCGCTCTCTATTTGCACTCTTTACGCTCTCCCTGGTCTGCGGCGCCACGTCGCTGTTCGTTCAGACTACGCTGGCCCAGAGCACGCCCGCCCCCCAGCTCTCCACCCGCGACGCCGCCGCCCAACAGGCAAGCGCGGCCGCGGCCAACAGCTTCGACCAGGTCGTCGATCGGGCAATTGAGCGCGAACATTTTTTCATGGCGCAGATGAAGCAACTTCATCCCATGGTAGAAACCTATCTCCAGAACCTGAAGGAAGACAAAGACCTCGGCGCTCCCGTGCCCGTCAGCGACGTGTACTTCCTGGGCCGCTTGGATATGAGCGAGGGTACGGATGACCGCGCTTTCACTTCGCCCACCACGGCGGGTCTCGGCAAACGCATGCTCAGCAAGCTGAGCAACATTTACTCCATGAAGTTTCTGCCTTTGGGCTTTGCCCAGATGGTGGTCCTCGATCAGGATTTTCAGCGCAAGTATTACGACTTCACTTTTGTCCGCCGCGAGTTTCTCGGCGAAATACGCTGCCTTGTCATCGACGTCGCCCCCAAGAAGGACGCCGGCAAGGGCCGCTTTCTCGGCCGCATCTGGGTCGAAGACCAGGACTACAACATCGTCCGCTTCAATGGCACTTACTATCCTCATCCGCGAGCCAGTTACTACCTGCACTTTGACAGCTGGCGCCAGAACCTGCGCCCCGGCGGCGTCTGGCTACCTTCGATGGTTTATTCCGAGGAATCCGACCTCAAGTATCGTCTGGGTGAGACGCTGAATTACAAGGCGCAGACGCGGCTTTGGGGCTACAACCTGAAAGATCTCCGGCGCAACTCTGAGTTTACTGAGATCACGGTTGACTCCCAGCAGGCGATCCAGGACCAGAGTCAGAAAGCCCAGGACGCTACGCCCATCGAAGCCCAGCGCGCGTGGGAACGTCAGGCTGAAATCAACGTGCTTGACCGCCTGCAGCAGATCGGGCTGCTCGCGCCGGAGGGTGAAATCGACAAGGTGCTGCAGACCGTCGTGAACAACGTGATGGTCACCAATAACCTCGACATTCAGCCCGAGATCAGGTGCCGCGTGCTGATGACGACCCCGCTCGAGTCCTTTACCATTGGTCATACCATCGTCGTGAGCCGCGGCATGATTGACGTTCTGCCCGACGAAGCGGCCTTGGCCATGATTCTGACTCACGAACTGGCGCACATCGTGCTCGGCCATCACCTAAACACCAAGCTCGCATTCAACGACCGAATGTTTTTTCCCGATGAGCGCACCTTCGAACGCATGGATTTTGCTCGCGATAGGGGTGAAGAAGAAGCTGCGGACAAGAAAGCCATCGAACTGCTCAACAACTCGCCCTATAAAGACAAGCTCGGCAACGCCGGCCTGTTCCTCAAAGCGGTTCAGGCGCGCGCTCCGGAGTTGAAAAACCTGATCCGGGCGCACCTCGGCGACAGTCTCCTCAACGGCAACGCCACCAAAATGTCGTCTTTGATGACCGCTTCGCCGCAATTTGACCCGAAGAAGGCCGACCAAGTCGCAGCACTCCCTCTCGGTGGCCGGGTCAAGGTCGACCCGTGGAACGATCAACTGGAATTGATCAAGACTAAGCCCGTCGCCATCACCACTGCAGCCGAGAAGATGCCCTTCGAAGTCACGCCCTTCTTCCCGTTCCTCACCCGGCTCGACACCGCAGCTCCAGAAAGAGCGGCTCCGGTCCCGGAGAAGACAGCGGCAGCTCCGACGAGACAGTAGGAAAGGCTTTTGGCTGCCAGCGTGGATCGCATGGCCTCACGACGGCCACTCACTTGTGCCGTTCTGCAACAGACTATGTCATCAAAAACTGGGAACTGAAAGCCAAAAGCCACTCAGCCTCAATGATTGCGTGCGGATGGACTGTAGCGGGGGATAACCGGCAGAGACAATCAGGGAAAGGCCCCCTGCCAGACGCAGCGGGGCTCGTTCGTGCAGCTAATTCGCCATGCTGCTTTGGACTTGCGAAAACACGTTGTTGGCGTTGCCGCCAATCAGTCGGACCGTGCCAATGACGATCACCAGGATTACCGCGAGCATCACCGCGTATTCGGCGACGTCTTGACCGCGCTCTTCAGCCCAAAGTTGACGGATTGCTTTGATCACTGTCTGCCCCCAATCGACGACACGCCCGAGATTTACTCACCCCTCGGCACAGTAGTTCGGCCGTCGTATGATATTAAAGTATCGTGAACCTGCCCCTCTCCCAATGGCACACCAGTGACTCTATATAGCACTAACGTGCCATTACTCAGTGATTTCGCTTAGATCCCGCCAACCTGTTGATTCCACGACGTCGATCACACAATCGTTTTCAGCGGAAGCCCCTGATTCACCGCGAACAACGCCAGTTCCAAACGAGTTGAAACTCCCAGCTTGTCGAAGATGTTGCTGAGATGGTGCTTCACCGTATCTTCGCTGATTTTAAAATACTCGGCGATTTCCCGGTTGGCGTAGCCCGCAACCACGGCAGCGACAATCTCCAGTTCTCGCGGCGTGAGCCCGAACTTCCTTTGCTTCGATTCCTCGTTCGTGCTCTGCATGAGGTTGCGCAGGTACTGCACCAGATTCGAGACGCTGTCCCGACCGACCCAGTACTCCCCGGCCATCACGGCGTGAATGCTCTTGAGCAGCAGTTGCGTGGCGGAATCCTTCAGTACCACGCCGCGCGCGCCCAACTGCAGCGCTTCCACCATCTGTTTCTTTTCCACCGCCGCCGTCAGCAGGATGATGCGCACCGTCCCGGACGCACCACCGCTCGTATTGAGGTCACGCAGCGCATCGAGGCCAGTGTGGTGCGGCATGGCCAGATCGAGCAGGAGAATGTCGGGCTTGATCTCCTTTGCCAGTTTCACCGCCTCGAGGCCATCGCAGGCTTCGCCCACTACTTTCATATCGCCTTCCGATTCCAGCAAGCGCCGCAACCCGTCGCGGAATATGGGGTGATCGTCGGCAATCACAATGCGTATGGGATGAATTCGTTTATCCATAATCGGTTTATCCGTAATCGGTTTGTCCGTGATTGGCCTATCCATGATTGGCCTTCCTCGCCGGCGGAATCCGTACCTCCAGCCGTGCGCCGTGCCCCGGTGTCGATTCTATCGTGAGTTCGGCCGCCAGCAGCCGCACTCTTTCGCGGATCACCGCCGGCCCCGTTCCGGTCGTCTCCAGTTCAGCATCCGAGAGCCTTCCGGAAAAAGAAAATCCCTTTCCGTCGTCCTCCACCGTCAATTGCAGATTAGCCGCCCGCTGTGCCAGTCGTACCAGCACGTGGTGCGCGCCACTGTGCTTGCGCACGTTCACCAGGCTCTCCTGCACAATGCGCGCCAGTTCCCGGCAGACTCTGGGCGCCAAATCCACCCGCTCCAGTTCGCTGACGAATTCCGCGGCGATTCCCGTCTCCCGGCGGAAGCGCTCCACCGTGTCGGAAATGAAGCCCAGAAGGCGGTCCGCGTCCACCTCAAACGACTTCATCGCCTGCATCAGTTCGCGCAACTTCAGAACTTCTTCGCGCAGAAGTTTCTGAATCCGCCCCAGCTCCGCGTTCACCACTGGCGCCTGCGTTCCCGACTGGCGCCGCAGCACATCCAACTGCATTTCCACCGCGATCAGCGATTGAATCGCTCCATCATGAAGTTCGCGCGCGAACCGCGCCCGCTCCAGCGCTCCCGCACGCTCCCGTAGCCGCCGCATCAGGTACACGTTGTAGATCGCCGGACCCACCTGCTGCGCGAACTCCTGCAGAAACCGCAATTCCTCTTCCGGCTCCCCCATCATCGCTGGATCGAACAGGAACACGCGACCGGACCACTCGGTCCCGAACAGCAACGCGACCGAAACCACCGCATTAAACTTCTCCACTCTCGACAGCGCATCCAGAAATTCCGTGCTGGCATCGCGCAGCCGCCCTCCATTGTGATCAAGGAACACCGTGTGAAAACCCTTGGCACGGTGCGACGCATAAATCGCATCCGCCGGCGAGTTGAACAGATACGCCTTTTCGCTTTCCGGCAAAGCCTCGCGCCAGCGCAGCGCTTTGGTGGATTCCGCGCCCTGGCTCACCTCGGCCAGAAATACACGGTAGCTGTGTCTTTCCTGTGAGGCGCTCAGCACGCGGCTCGCGCCGTAGATGCTCATCACCTCCCCAAGAATCTGCAGCATGGTCCCGGTAAGTCCCGCCTCCACCCGCGTGGAACTGAGAACGCGCGTGATCACGGCGCGCTCCGCCCGCACTTTTTTCTGGTTCTCCGACATGGAGCCCAGCAAAAATCCGAGAACGATCAGATAGAACGAAAACATGAAGAGCTGTTGCGGATCCAATTCCCGGACGCTTACACCCAGCCGCGGCAGATGCGCCACCTGCAGCCACTGATCCGCCGCCCGTTCCAGTCCGGCTCGCACCGCGAACGCTTCGGCCCACAGCAGTGCCACGACTGCAGCCGCCGTGCCCACCGTCTCCCACAGCCCCCAACGATAGGCCGCCGCCACCATCACGAACACGAAGAATAGAAAGAATGGGCCCCGCTGCGCCGTCGCGAACAAGGAGATCAACACCGGCCAGAGGATGTCCACCGCGTGCACCACCAGGCGAAAAGCGGTTGTCGACTGCGGCCGGAAGCGAACCAGCAACATCACCACCACCGCATGCACGAGGTACACCGTCAGCAGCCAGTACAGCCAGCGTGAATACGCCAACCCGCGCACCGGCTCCATCCAAAGAGTAAGTTCCGCCGCAATCGTCAGCGCCACCCTCGCCGACGCCAGCCAGCGCTCCGTGCGCCGGATTTCGCCTGCGCTGAGCGGGGCCCGGAAGCGCCATAGATCACGGTATCGAGGAATCATCCAGGACAAGAGACTCTCGTCGTTAAAGCCGCTAATTCCAGTTGAGGGCCTAATTCTAAAGGTAATGGCCGACAAACTCCATCCTCTTAACTCCGGCTCGATGACAAACCCAAACTCATGGCGCTAATTCAGGGGACGCGAGACGGACAATCTTCTAGTGGTTACTCTAGTAACCCCCTGAACTCGCATCATGGCCCTAAAATGGAGCCCGGGGTAGTTCGCCTTGGGCACGCTCACTAAACTCTGGGTCTACGTGCTGGTCGCGCTGGTTGTCGCCCAGACGATGGCGTCTCTGCTCCTACCGAGGGGCGGCGCCCTGACCATTGCCAGCGACCTTATCCAGGGCACTCTGCTGCTGGTTGCCACTGCCGCGTTCCTGCGCAATACCTCGCGCTCGCACTGCTCCAGTCTCCACATCCGGCTCTTTTGGATCCTCATGAGCGCGGGCATGCTCTTCTGGCTCACTTACCAGGGAATGTGGAATTACTTCGAAGTCATAAAGCGTCAGGACGTGCCCGACCCCTTTCTGGGCGACGTTGTTCTGTTCCTGCATCTGGTGCCCATGATCGCCGCACTCGCCGTGCTTCCTCATCTTCGGGAAGACGAGCGTGATGAACGCATCCGCATGCTCGACTTTACGCTCCTGCTCACATGGTGGGTCTTCATTTATGTATACGCCGTCATCCCATGGCAAACCGTGCGGGTGGATGAAGCGGCTTACAGCGCCAATTTCAACTTCGCGTATCTGACCGAAAAACTTGTGCTTCTGGTCTCGCTGACCATCCTCGCCTACACCGCTCATGGCGGCTGGCGGCAGGTGTACGCGCAGTTGCTCGGCGCCAGCGCGCTCTACGCTTCCAGTTCCTATGTCGCCAACTGGGCCATTGGACACAAGCTTTACTACAGCGGCAGCATCTACGACATCCCGCTGACCGTATCCATGGCCTGGATGGCCGCAGCTCCGTTGCTCGCTCTGCGCCTCGACCTGTCCGACTCCAAGCCGTCGCGGCCGGTGCTCGGCGTCTGGATCACGCGCATGAGCATGCTTGCTCTGTTCAGCCTTCTATGGGCTGCTATGCAATCCGAACTGGACCCCGCGCTTCCGCCTTCGGTGAAGGCTTTCCGTATTGCCGTGAGTCTTTTGACCTTGGTGGTGATGGGCGTCGTGGTTTTTTGGCGCCAACGCCTGCTGCGAGACGAGCTTTCGCAGTTTCTCGAAAGGTCCCGGCGCTCTTTCGACGACCTCAAGGGCCTGCAGGAAAAGCTCATTCAATCCGAGAAACTGGCCTCGCTCGGCCAGTTGGTGGGCGGAGCCGCGCACGAGATCAACAACCCGCTCACGGCCATGCTGGGATACTCCGACCTGCTCAGTGCGTCGAACTTGCCGCCTACGGAACAACTTCAGGCAGCGCAAATCGGCGAGCAGGTCCGGCGCACAACCGCGCTGGTGGCGAGCCTGCTCACGTTTGCGCGTCAGGCTCCTGCCCGGCTGGCCGCCGTCGACATCAACTCGGTGCTGCAAACGGCCGTGCGCCTGCTGGCCCCGCAACTCGAGGCGGAAACCATTTCGGTGTGCCTCGAACTCGCTCCTTCGCTTCCGCCCATGCTCGCCGACTCCAACCAGATTCTGCACGTCTGCATGCACCTTGCGGGACAGATCAGCGCCCGGTTCAATCGCGAAACCCACTCTACTCTGATGGTTCGCACGCACCGCCAAGACAACTTTGTCGTGGTTGACTTCTCGTCCTACGATCCGGTTGCCGATCCTTCTCCGCAACCACTCTCCTACACGTCACCGCTCAACTCAGAAGGAGAAAACAAACCTTCAACCCTTTCGCTGAGCGCCTGCTGCCGCATCGTCGAAGAACACGGCGGCCGTCTCTTGCGGCCTTCGACTTCCGGTACCCCCGGTTTCCGGATGGAACTTCAGGTCGCGACAAATTCTGCAAGCCGCGCCTCGCTCGCCGTGCCCAACCGGGCCGCCGCCCGCAGCGGTTCGTAAACTCAAAGTTTCAAGGTTTCAGAGTTTCAAGGAAAAGGCCGGCGTCGCCGAGGGTTAACCTTGAAGCTTTGAAATCTCTGAAACCTTGAAACCTTCCCTCTTCAACTGTCCACAGGCCGCAAAAATATCGCGCCCTCGCGGACGGCGCACAAAGGCCAGGATTCCCGCGTCCACCAATATTTGCCGGAACGCCGCCACTCGCTCCTGCTCCGGCGTCCGATACGGCAACTCCGTGCCCGGATTCAGCGCGATCAAGTTGATTCTCGCTCGCATCCCTCGCACCAACTCCACC
>JBEKIB010000078.1:0-22426 GCA_050011975.1 Terriglobales bacterium
GTTCGAATCCTAGCGGCCCAGCCAGATCACCCAGTTCTCAGTTGCCAGTTCTCAGTTCTCAGTAGAGACACTGGAGCCCCAAGCCTGAGAACTGTAGCCCGGAACTGAGAACAAAACTATGGCCACAGTTGCAACCACGACTGCCGAAAAAACGATCGCCGACAAAACCGTTGCGGAAAAAAAGCCGATCACGGACGATAAAACGGAACGCAAGCCACAGCGAGCCCGGGTTGACGACCGGTTCAAGGTCTTTTGCGGAACCGCCAACGAGTCGCTCTGCGATGAGGTCTGCCACTTTCTTGGACTGACGCGGGGCCAGGCTCTGGTCACGCGCTTCAAGGATGGCGAAGCGTACGTGCAGATTCAGGAGAACGTGCGCGGCGCCGACGTCTTCGTGATGCAGCCCACCTGCCAGCCGGTGGACATGCACCTGATGGAACTGCTGCTGATGATGGACGCGCTCAAACGGGCTTCGGCGCGACGCATCACGGCTGTGATCCCGTACTACGGCTACGCGCGCCAGGATCGCAAAGACAAGCCGCGCGTGCCGATTTCGTCGAAGCTGGTGGCCGACCTGCTGACCACCGCCGGCGCCGACCGCGCTCTGGTTGTCGACTTGCACGCGCCGCAGTTGCAGGGATTTTTTAATATTCCGGTGGACCACCTGTTCGCTTCGCCGGTGCTGGTGGATTACTTCAAGAAACTGAACCTGCCGGATTTGACGGTGGTTTCGCCGGATGCGGGTGGCGTGGAACGCGCGCGCTTCTTCGCGAAGAAGATGGACGCGGCGCTGGCGATCGTGGATAAACGGCGCGTCGAGATGAACGTGGCGGAAGTGATGAATGTGATCGGCGAAGTCGATGGGCGCACTTGTCTGATCATCGACGACCTCATCGACACGGCGGGAACGCTGGTGAAGGTGGCGCAGGCGCTGATTCAAAATGGCGCTCGCACCGTGTATGCCTGTTGCTCGCACCCGGTACTTTCAGGGGCGGCGGTGGAAAATCTTGTGAACTCTCCGATCACCGAGGTGGTCGTGACCAACACCATCCCGCTGACCGAAGCGGCACGGCAAGTCCCGAAGATCAAAGTGCTTTCGATCGCGGGGCTGATTGGACGGGCGATTCAGTCGATTCACGAAGAAACTTCGGTCAGCAGACTTTTTATTTAGAACCGTTGCTGGTCGTTCGTCGTTGGTCGTTCGCTCTTCGCCGGAGAGGCGAAAGGGTTTGCGGACCGCGAAGGACGAACAGGGACCGACACTTCAGCAAATTCACAGATTCTTGGATTAACGCAGGGTTTGCGAACGACTAACGACGAACGACCAACGACCAACGACGATTTTAGCGAAGGACGGAAACGGAATTATGGCGACAGCAACGGATATCAGTATTCTGGAAGCGCAGAAGCGCGAACCAGGCACCAAGAACGCCGCCCGGCGCGTGCGCGTCGGCGGAAAAATTCCAGGCGTGGTTTACGGCGCGGGCAAAGCCGCGGCTTCGGTCGCGGTCGATCCGCGGCAAGTGCTGCGCATCCTGAGGTCGGAGAGCGGGCACAACACAATTTTTGACCTGGCGCTCGACAGCGATCGGGTGAAGGCCATGATTGTGGACTGGCAGTTCGAGCCGATCAAGGGAACTCTGCTGCACGTGGACCTGCAGCGCATCGCGATGGACAAGAAGCTGACGGTTACGGTCCCGGTCGTGCTCAAGGGCGAGGCCGAGGGCGTGAAGACGCAGGGCGGCATTCTTGAGCAATTGCTGCGTGCGATCGAGGTTGAGTGCCTTCCGGCCGACATTCCGAAAAACATCGAAGTGGACATCAGCCACCTGGTGTTCGGCGTCGAAGTGCGCGTGAAAGATCTTCCGCACAGCGAGAAACTGAAGTTTCTGACCGACGAGGACCAGATGATCGCGCACATGACCTCGGTGAAGGAAGAAGTGGTGGCGGCTCCGGAGGCGGTGGCGGCAGATGCGACAGCAGCACCGGCTGAACCCGAAGTCATTAAGAAGGGCAAGCAGGAGGCCGAGGGTGAAGGCGAGGCCGAAGGCGGCGATGCCAAGGCCAAGGCTAAGCCCGAGAAGGCCGAGAAGCCCGAGAAGAAAGAGAAAAAATAGATGCTGGCTGCTGGCTAAGAGCCGACACCCAGGTTAGCGCCCAAAGGACGGGCGCGAACCTGGGGCACCGAGCTAAGAGCCAAGAGCGAACAGCGAAAAGCGAATCCGCGTGAAACTGATCGTCGGTTTGGGCAACCCAGGAATCGAGTACCAGTTCACGTGGCACAATCTCGGGTTTTTAGCGATCGATCGGATCGCCAACGGCCTGGGGATCGAAGTCAGAAATCGCCAATGCCGCGCGCTGACCGCGCGGGCAACGATTGCCGGTGAGCCGGCGATCCTGGCCAAACCGGAAACCTACATGAACCTGAGTGGGCTTTCGGTGTGGGAACTGGTGGCGGAACATCAGGTCGATGTGACGCGGGACCTGATTGTGATTTACGACGAACTCGACTTGCCGCTGGGCACGATTCGCATACGGCAGCGGGGCAGTTCTGCGGGGCACAACGGGATGGAATCCATCCTCGGCGCCCTGGGTACCGACGAGTTTTTGCGGATTCGTCTGGGAATTGCGCCCGACCGTAAAGCCGTGGACAGCGTGAAATTTGTGCTGACGCCGTTCCGCAGGGCGCAGGAAAAAGTTGTGGACGAACTCCTCGACACGGCAGCGTTGGCGGTTGAGGTGATTTTGAAAGAGGGACCGGCGGCGGCGATGAACCGGTTCAATCGAAAGAACGACGCTGCGGAGTGAGTGATGGAGGCTCGTCGTTGGTCGATAGTCGTTGGTCGTTAGCAAACGCATACGGTTTGGGGTGAATTCCCGAACGACGAACGACTAGCGACCAGCGACCGTACTAAAAGAGTTTGGAGATAACGAATGAATCGCAACTATGAATTGATGTTCATCGTCCGGCCCGACATGGTGGACGAGGATCTGAACAAACTGATTTCCACGCTCGAGTCATCGGTGACCTCGGCGGCCGGAACCGCCAAGAGCGAGGTCTGGGGCAAGCGCCGTCTCGCGTACCGGGTGGGCAAGTTCAACGATGGCATTTTTGTGCTGATGCTGATTGAAGCCACTGGCGCCGTCGTGCACGAAGTCGAACGCCGCCTGCGCGTGACCGAGCCGGTGATCAAGTTCCTCACGGTGCGGACGGACGAAGAACTGAAGCGGCTCGACAAGATCAAGAAGCTTCGCGACTCGAAAAAGAAAGCCAGCGCACAACCGGCCGCAGTGGCTGCTCCGGTAAGCCCAGCAACGCCGGAGGCTGCAACGGAAACACCCGCCTCGGCGCCGGTTTAGTCGGTACTGAGGGCTCACAAAAGGGACGAGGCGCTCGACCTGAGGGGCTAAATCCCGCATTTTTTCGGGCGCTTTACGGCAGGGCTGAAGCCGTGCCCTTCCCCAAGACGAATTCTTAGAAAGCAGGAGCACTATGGCAGAAGAAACAAAAGCACCAAGCGCGCATGTGGGAGCAAGCGGCGGCGAAAGTCGCCCCGAGCGTAGCGGCGGCGATCGCCCCGAGCGGAGCGGTCCGCCTCGCGGTCCGCGTCCCGGCGGAGGCCCCGGTGGCCCCCGCGAAGGCGGCCGCAAGTTCTTTCGGCGCAAGAAGGTTTGCAAGTTCTGCGTCGAGAAGATCGAAGCGGTCAATTACAAAGATGTGCGTCTGCTGGCGCAGTTCGTGGCGGAAAGCGGCAAGATCACTCCGCGGCGCCTGACCGGAGTGTGCACGCCGCACCAGCGCCGTCTCTCGAGGGCCATCAAGCAGGCGCGCAACATCGCTCTGCTGCCGTTCGCCGGACGCGCGCAGTAGATTCAAGATCGTCGTTGGTCGTTGGTCATTAGTCGTTAGTCGTTCGCAGTCAGCAGCATCAGGAGAGTTTGTTGACGGTTCGAGAATTGGCAAACGACCAATGACAAGCGACTAACGACTAACGACCAGGTTACTTACGAAACGGAGTCATGCATGGAAGTCATCCTGAAAGAAGACGTGCCCAAGCTGGGCAACCGCGGTGAAGTGGTGAAAGTCGCCGAGGGATACGGGCGGAATTTTCTGCTGCCCAAGAAGCTGGCGATTGAGGCCACCGTCGCCAACAAGACGGTTATCGAGCAGATGAAGGCGGCCGCCGTGCGCCGCTCCGCCAAGGAAAAGACGGAGGCCGAAGCGCTGGCCAAGCAGTTTGACGGGCTCGAGGTGAAGTTCCTGCGCAAGTCCGGCGAAGCCGATCAGCTGTTTGGATCGGTCACGGCCGGCGACATTGCCGACGCACTGGAGAAGAAGAGCTTCCACATCGATCGCCGGAAGATCCAGTTGCACGAGCCGCTTAAGATCGTCGGCGAGTTCACTGTTCCAGTCAAGCTGCACAGGGACGTGACCACGCACTTGAAGGTCATTGTCGACAAAGAAGCGGCAGCAGCAGAATAGTTAAGCTCAGCGTGCTCGTGTGGGGACGGGCGTCTCGCGAGCCCGTCCTGAGCGAAGTCGAAGGATCCTGCCGGGCGGAGACGCCCGGCGCTCCATCGAACATCATTCAACATCCGTCCCGAAAAATTCCTCTACTTTTCTCAAGTCTGTTGTTTTTCTGTACGGCGGCAGGCTCTCCACAAACACGCGCCCGTATTGTTTCTTCAGAATCCGGTTGTCGAGCAGAGCCAGTAACCCACGATCGTGCAACGATCGAATCAGTCTGCCGAACCCCTGCTTCAGCGTAATCACCGCGCTCGGCACCTGGTATTCGAAGAAGGCGTTTCCGCCGCCAGCGTCGATGGCCTTTACCCGCGCGGCCACCACCGGATCGCTCGGGACAGCAAACGGCAAGCGGTCGATAATCACACAGCTCAACTGTTCGCCCTGCACGTCCACGCCTTGCCAGAAAGAAGATGTCCCAAACAACACGGCGTGGGGCGTGAGCCGGAACTCCTCAAGCAGCGCCGATTTCGGAGCGTCGCCCTGCTTGAGCATCGGAAAATCCAACTGGCCAAGAAGGCGCTCGTAGATTTCGTTCATCTGCGCGTAGCTGGTGAAGAGCACGAAGGCGCGTCCGCGGGTAATCTCCAGCAACCGCCGGACAAGGCTGGCAGCCTCGGCGGGGAATTGTGGCGTGCGCGGATCGGGCAGATCGGGCGGAACGTAAAAAATCGCCTGGCTTTCATAATCGAAGTGCGACGGCACGATCAATTCGCGCGCGTGGTCGAGCCCAAGCCGCTGCCGTATGTAATCGAAACCGCCTCCGACGGCCAGGGTTGCCGAGGTCAGCACCGAAGTCTCCAACTTCGACCACAGGCACTCGCGCAGAATCTGTCCGACTTCGATCGGAGTGGCCTGCAGAAAAACATGCATTCGCCCGCCTGCGTTTTTCTCTTCTGTTGCAAATGACGAAGACCTGCGGCGCGAGCCCGACGGCCCGCGAAATCCTCGCCGCTCGATCCAGAAGACCGTGTTCGGGTCCTCGCTTTCCATCACGAAGCGAAGTTGCACCTGCAATTGCTGCGCCCGACGCGTAAGCGTGAAGACTTCTTCCGGCTTCTGCGGAAGTTGCTCCAGCTCCGCGCCCAGCCGGTATAGAGCTTGATTGAGCGCGAGAAATTCTTCGCCATTTTCCTCCAGGAATTCGCGGCGGGAGTCGAAGGCAAACCGCCCTTCGTTCGCAGGCAGCAGCGAAAAAAACAGTTGCGAACGTTCCCGCACCGACTGAATGGCTCCAGACATCTGCGGCGTGTAAAGATGCTCGCGCTGCAGCAGGTGTTCGACGTCGCGCGTCAGCTCATCCATCCGCAAATTACTGACCGAAATCCCAAAGTAGTTGCCGGCAATTTCTTCCAGTTCGTGCGCTTCGTCGAAAATAACCGCCCCGCACTCGGGAAGCACGCCGGCGTCGGGCGCGCCATCGGCTTCGAGTTTGATGGAGAGGTCGGCGAAAAACAGGTGGTGATTGACGATGATGATGTCGCTCTCGGCCGCGCGCCGCCGCATCTCGGTAATGAAGCAGCGCTCCCATTCCTTGCATTTCTGGCCGAGGCAGGCATCGGCGCGGGCGTCGAGCTTGTGCCAAAGAGCGCTAGCCTCGGGCAGTTCCGCGAGTTCGGCGCGATCGCCGCTGTGCGTCGTTTTCTCCCACGCGGCGATGGCCCGGTAGTGCTCGATCTCTTCCAGACCACTGAGCACCGGCTGGTCGGTGAGATCAAAAAGCTTTTTGCGGCAAAGATAGTTGTTGCGCCCCTTCATATAGCAGACGCTCAGCTTTCCACGACCGTCGGCGGCGCTGTCATTGGCGAACAGCGCCCGCTCCAGAGCCGGGACATCTTTAAAGAACAGTTGCTCCTGCAGGTTCTTCGTGCCCGTGGAGATGATGACTCGTTTGCCGGAGCGGATCACCGGCAAGAGATATGCGAGCGTTTTGCCGGTGCCCGTGCCGGCCTCGACAATCAAGTGGCGCTTTTCTTCGAGCGCTTCTTCGACGGCCTGCGCCATCTGCAACTGGCCGCGGCGGAACTCATAGGCGGGGTGCGTTTTCGAAAGCACGCCACCCGGCGCGAAGAACTGGTAGAGCGAGAATCCTGCAGCTGGGGACACGGGATGGGATGAGGAAGGCACGGAGTCTCTATAATAGCGGTATGGACCTCGTAACTCATCCACCACTTTGAGCAAGAAGAAACCATCCCCACTCGTAGCCATCGTCGGACGCCCTAACGTTGGTAAATCGACGCTATTCAACCATCTGACCGGATCGCGGCGCGCCATCGTCGGAGACGAGCCCGGCATCACGCGGGACCGCCTCTATGGCGAGGTGGAATGGCTCGGGCACGAGTTTCGCGTGGTGGATACGGGCGGCATCGTTCCCGACGATAAAGATTTCATACCGGCGGAGATCTTCCGCCAGGCGAAGGTTGCGTTCGAAGAAGCGGCGGCCATCGTCATGGTCGTCGACGCGCGTACTGAGATCGCTGGGCCCGATCGCGAGTTGGCTCGACTTTTGGCGCGGACGGGTAAGCCGCTCTTTCTCGCCGTCAACAAGATGGACTCGGACAAGCAGGATGGACTGCTGGACGAGTTTCATGTGCTCGGAATGCGGAATATGTTTCCGGTGTCGGCTGAGCATGGACGCGGCATCGACGATCTGCTGGACGCCATCGTTAAGGTGCTGCCTGCAAAACCAAAGGCAACCGCAGAGGACCCTTCGGCTTCGCTCAGGGCAGGCTCCGAGTTCGCAGAGAAAAGCGGGGATGAAGATACACCGACTCCCGAGGAGCCGCATGAAATCAGGGTGGCTATTATCGGGCACCCGAATGTCGGCAAGTCCACGCTGCTGAATCAACTCACAGGAACCGAGCGCGCCATCGTCTCGCCGGTTGCGGGCACGACGCGGGATTCCATCGACGAAGTCATCCAGTACAAAGGCCGCAAGATTCGGTTCATTGATACCGCCGGTATCCGCCGCAAAGGCAAGACTCGGCTGATGGCCGAGAAGCTTTCCGTGGTCATGGCGCGCAAGAATATCGAAGACGCCGACATCGTGCTCTTCATGGTCGACGCCACTGAAGGCGCCAGCGGGCTCGACGCCAACATCGCGGGCTATGCCCACGAGAGCGGACGCTCGGTGATTATCCTGGTCAATAAATGGGATCTAGTGGCGAGCGGCGAGAAGCGCGCTGTCAGCCAGTCGAAAACGGCGCGCATACAGGACGCCAAGCGGCCCCAGGACCGGGCTCTCTACGAAGAGCGATTGCGCTATGGGCTTAAGTTTCTGGCCTACGCCCCGGTGCTCTTTCTTTCGGCGCACACCGGCAAGGGAACGGAAAAGATTCTTCCGCTGATCGAGAAAGTCGCCGCCGAGCGCCGCAAGCGCGTCACCACCGGAGAAATGAATCGCTTCCTGAAGACGATTGACTTTGACCGCGCCTCCGTTCCTGTGAGCAAGCGCGTGAAAATCAAATACATGACGCAGGCGGGAGTGGCGCCGCCTACGTTCGTTCTCTTCACTGACCGCGCTGTGAAGCTGCACTTTTCCTATCAGCGCTTCCTGGAAAACCAAATACGTGCGGCGTTTGGGTTTATGGGCTCGCCTATCTGGATTAAGAATCGGGCGCGAGAGTAGAACTGGATTCATCGGTCGGTTTGGGAGGGCACGGCTTCACCCGCGCCGTTGAATGCTTGAAAAACTGTGACTTTAGCCGCTGTTCAGCGCTGATTCTCAAAGCTACCATTTCCCCGCGATTTTCAACGCAATACCGATGGCGAGGGATCCGAAAATGATCCCTGCCGCGAAATGAAGGCTTCGCTGAAACCAACCGCGGGAGTAAAGGGGTGGAGCGCCGGTCATGCTCCCCCGGAAGAATACAAAGGATGCCCAGCGCTCAAGATTAGGCTAACTACTGCACCGAGTAAGTAACTCAATTTCATGGGGCCATTCTAAAGCAACGACTTACGCGGCGGTCCAAACGGCTGAGGAAAGTGCCTACCCCATCGGGAGATGCTTCCCATCTTCACTCAGCAGGCCCACGCGGTCGACGCCGGCGATCCTTGCAATTGCGATTACGTCAGCGACGTCCTGGAAATCAATGTCGTCATCGGCCTCGACGTAGGCGATCCGCTCGACGCGAATGGCGAAAATATCTCGCAGCCGTTCGCGCAAGCGATCCCATTCCACCACTTCTTCATTCACCATTACCTGCGGATGTTCTGCCTGCGAACGTTCTGCTCCCGGCTTCGGGTGATGGATCTGAATCACAATCGTCCGATTGGGCGGCGGGATTGTGCTGCCTTTTGGATTGGGTTGTGGAATCTCTGCCTGCAAACCAGTTGGCCGCTGCTCGATCACAACCACCATGAAAATAATGATGAGCACCAGCAGAACGTCAATCAAAGGAGTGACGTTCATCTTCGGAACTGGACGAGACGGACCACCGCCTGCCGTGGGGAATGCCATTTGAATTGTTCCTCTCCGGCACGCGCGTGTCTTGAAACATTGGACACCTGCGCGCTGAAGAGAGTTCCACAGCAGACAGGAAGTAGTGGAGCGACGGGCGTCCCTTCGGCAAGCTCAGGGCAGGCAGGCTCTCGCCCGTCCAGAAGTTGGGCGGCCGGGCGAGGACGCCCGGCTCTCCACCGGCAAGATCATCCGATGGGCTCCGGCGACGGCGGCAGGGGAGGTGGTTCGAAGGGCGGCGGAGACTCCGGGACTGGAGGCAGTTGCGGCGCTGGAGGCGTGGGGGCGGGATTCAGCAGCGCGTCGAGTTCCGGATATCGAGAAGCAAAAAAATGCAGCGCGTAAGCAGGGAAGAAGACCGTGGCGGGCACGCACACCAGGGCGATCAGGTAAATCAGGAGGAGCAGGAGCAAGGTCCCGAAGATTATCGCCAGACTGATGGTGGTCACGCTCCATCCCATCCCCGCGGCTTTGCCCACGAGCACGGCAACCACACCAGGGACCACGACGAACAGTGCTGGGATGATCGCGATGATGCCGAACAGGATGGCCGCCGCAATGGAGAGCACGAACTTGAGCAGCAGGTAAACGGCATATCGTCCCTTCTCTCGTCCGATCATTGCCAGTAAACGGTGCCAGCCGTCGGCAAAATCGAGATTCTCGAGAGCCATAAGCGGCACCAGGAAATCCTTAGCCAGCACTTGAACCACAGCGGCTACCAGTGCGAATACTGCGAACAGGCCCACGAGCAGAATCACTCCGACAATCATCCGCCCGATGTGCTCGCGCAGATCTGTCATCCACCCCGCAGCCGCGGCCAGGGCAAGGGGCACACCGACAAGGACTGCCAGCAACAGCCACGTCGAAATCAGAAAGATAATCTGCCACAGGAAGAATCTTCCGCCGGCACGACGCCATTTTTGCCAGCCCTCGCCAATCGAACATTGCCGCCGCAGCACCGAGTCAAACAGGATGAACCGGAACACACTGCTGATGTACAGGAGGATGAACCCCAGCACGAATGCGACAAGAATCCCCGCCACGATCAATGCGAGGAATTGCCCTATGTGCTCGGAAATGTGCGTGGAATTGAAAGGAGGCCAACCAGACGGCAGACTCGAAGACGGCAGAAACTCGCTCCCGCTTTTGTGTGGGACGCGGGGCCAATTGCCTCCGAAGTTTCCGAAGTTGCATCCGCCGGCATGCAGTTCAGCCGCCAGAATCCCCACCAGGGCCAGGCGCGACCATTGCCCGAAGCGGAAGCGAGTGAAGAGTTGTTCCCGCGTGTGCCGCAGCGCGGGCTGTACGCAATCAACGGCAGAGACGGGCACTGGATCACCTCGTACTAACGCCGCCAAGGTATCGCGTCGAGAGTTGCGGCGTCAATGGAGAAGAGAAGCTACGGGCTTCGAGCTTCGGGCTAGGAGGCAATCGGTTGCTCGCGGCTCGAAGCTCGTAGCTCACCGCCGAACGGGCGAGGACGCCCTTCACTCCACAAACGTCACTCATATCGCAGCGCGTCGACCGGATCCAGGTTCGCCGCTCGTGATGCTGGAATCAGTGCGCTCAGCACGCCTACGAACAGCAACACCAGGGTTGAAATCATCACGGTGAAAAATGAGATTTTGAGGTGGATGTCGGCCTTCCCAGAGTTGTCTTCAAACAGCGGGCCCATCAGCGGAAGCGTCCCGACTGCAACCGCAACCACGTACGACACCACGATTCCGATGGCGCCGCCGAGCAGCATGATGAGCAGCGTCTCGGCAAGGAATTGGGCCTTGATGTGCCACTTGCGAGCGCCGAGAGCGCGCCGCAAGCCAATTTCACGAATGCGCTCATCGACGGAGACGAGCATGATGTTCATGACGCCGACGCCGCCGATTCCGAGGGTGAGGATGCCGATAAACACGAGCAGCACTTGCAGGCCGATGGTGATGCCGTTGATGACGGGGCGAAACTCTTCGCGGCCGAACATCTGGAGGGCTTTCTTGTCGGTGGGCGAGAATTGCTGGCGCGTGGCGAGCGCGGCTAAAACCTGCGCCTCCGCGCGCAGTTCGAACTGCGGCGCGATCGGTTCAAACACGAGCACGTCGCCATACTTCGCGTTCCAAAGATCGTTCGCCGCGGAGTAGGGAATCCACGTCGACTCGTCGTCGCTGGAAAAGTAGTTGCTCAGTTGGATCTTGCGGTCCATGGTGCCGATCACGGTGAACCGCACGCCTCCAATCAGGACGGTTTCGCCTACGGCGGGGCGTCCGCCGAACAACTGTTCGCGCACGCGCGCTCCCAAAAATGCGACGCGGCGCCGTTCGAGTTCGTCGAGCGAGTTGATCCAGCGGCCCTCCGAAGGCTGCTCGTTGCGCATATCGCCGTATTCCGGGCAAACGCCGCGGATGGCCGCAGTGCCCACCATGCGGTCTTCGTAGGCGATGCCGGGACGGCGCACGGTCTCGAGACACGCGTGGCGCACGTAGTTGGCGGTCTCCTTGATCATGTCAAGGTCGGCTTGCTCGAGGACGACCTTCTTGCCGGCGCGTTGGCCGCCGGGTTGTTCGCTGGTCTGCTGCGGCCAGGCGATGACGGCGCCTTTGCCGAAGGCGTCGAAGCCACTGACCAGAATTTCGCGGAAGCTGCCGCCGTATGCGATCAGCAATGTGACAGTGGCGATTCCCCACACGATGCCGAGCATGGTGAGCGCACTGCGAGTGCGGTTGCGCCGCAACGCCGTCCAAGCTTCGTTCAGGATCTGATAAATCATGCCCATGCTAGCCGCCGGCCTCGTGGCGCAAGGCTTCGATGGGATCGATGGCGGCGGCGCGGCGAGCGGGATAGAGAGCCGACAGGATGGCGATGGTTCCGAGAACGGCCAGGGCCACCGTTCCCGTCTGCCATGTTGGCAACAGGCCGGCGAAGAAGTCTGGCATCGGGAGCAAGTCGACCAGCGCGCAAAGACCAAACGCGATGAGCAGCCCCGCGCCGCCGCTGATCAACGCGACGATGAGCGCTTCCAGAAAGAACTGCCGCAGGATGCTGCTCGCAGGAGCTCCGATGGCTTTGCGGACTCCGATCTCGCGGGTTCGCTCCTGGACCGCCACCAGCATCACGTTCATGACGCCGAGGCCACCGAGGAACAAGGTCACGATGCCGACCGCGCCGAGAAAGTACTTCATGCCATCCGTCATGGTGCGGAAGGCTTTTGCTTCCTGGATGGTGTCCCAGATGGGGCAGGCTTCTTTATCGCTGGGATCGAAGCCGTGCAGTCTGGCCAGCACGCGCCGAATCTCTCCCTTGCAAGCTTCGTGGTGCTGGACCGAGCGCGGGACGACCAGCAACTGGTCGAAGGTGTAGGGCGTGCCCGGCGGCTTATCGGGAAAGTCGCGCCGCATGGCAGAGAAAGGGATGAAGATTTTGTTCACGTCCCACCCGTCGTAGCTCGAGTCCTGCTTCTTGGATGACATCACGCCGACAACCGTGAATGGTATGTCGTTGAGGTAGACGAACTGCCCGACGGCCGGACGGCTGGCGAATAACTGCTTCTTCGCATCGGAGCCGAGGAACGCCACGCGTCGGCCTTCGCTGATGTCGTCCTGATCGTAGAAGCGACCCTCGCTGACACCGAGGCTGCGAATCTGGGCAAACTCCGGCGTCGAGCCGGTGACCGTGAACGCGGCGGCGTTGTAAGCAGTGTGCGAACGCACCGTATCCTGTTCGAGCTCCGGAATCGCGTACTGACAATCGGTGGCTTCTTCCTGAATGTGAGGAATATCGGAATCAGTCCAGTGCACGAGGCGGCCAGCACGCGTACCGCCAGCCTGCAGGCTGGTGCGGCCATGGAAGACGATCATCACGTCGCGGCCCAGGGTTTCAGCTTGCTTGGCTTGGCCGACGCGCAGGCCCTCGCCGGCGGCGACCATCAAGACGATTGAAACCACTCCCCAGGCAATCCCGAACATGGTCAGCAGGGTGCGCACGCGGTGCGACCAGAGGGTTCGGAACACGTCCTGGATGAGGTCGCGAAATGACATCTGAAGGTTCGACGGGGCTCGCCGGGAAATGAAAGCGCGGCGTCCTGTTTAAAGGTACGAGAAATAGAGAGGTTTCGTTCCATCTCCTCTGCACGGGAACAGAATTCCCTGTAGAGACGCGGCTTGCCGCGTCTTCGCCGCTCCGGAGATACACGGCGGACGGGCGAGGACGCCCGTCGCTCCACTGCTCCATTGCTCCATCGTTCGCTTATGGCGCAGCCGATGTGGGTTGCAGCGCGCTCGGTCGCAGCCAGTCTTCGAACTCACGCAGGGCCAGCTCACATTGCAGCCGATGGCGTTCTTTGCGGTCGCGGACCTTGCGGTCGAGAGCAGGTAGCAGGTCGAAAGTGATGTTGGCGGGCTGAAAATTCTTGCTCTCCGCCTGCGTGATGTAGTGAACCAGCGAGCCAAACGCGGTCGCTCGCGGTGGAGGCGCCGGTTCGCTGCCAGTGGCCAGCGCGGCGGCACTCCTTCCCGCCATCAGGCCGGACGCGATCGATTCGACGTAGCCTTCGACGCCGCAGATCTGCCCTGCGAACAATACATGGGGATGCGTCTTCATTTGCAATGTCGGGCTCAGCAGAGCCGGCGAGTTGATATATGTGTTGCGGTGAATCTGTCCGTAGCGCAGAAACCGCGCGCATTCGAGCCCGGGAATCAAACTCAGCACGCGCGCTTGCTCGCCAAATTTCAGGTGATTCTGGAATCCGACAAGATTGTAAGAATCGGCGCGCAGATTTTCCTGCCGCAATTGCACGGCCGCGTACGGAATCCTGCCGGTGCGAGGGTCCTTGAGTCCAACCGGCTTCATCGGGCCGAAGCGCAGCGTGTCGCGTCCACGCCGAGCGATCTCTTCGATGGGCAGGCAACTTTCAAAGTAGTTCAGATTTTCCCAGTCCTTCTGTTCAACCGATTGCGCCGCGAGCAGCGCATCGTAGAACTGGTCATATTCGTCCTTCGACATTGGACAATTGATGTAGTCGGCGGACCCTTTGTCGTACCGCGCCGCTAGGTACACCTTGCTCATGTCGATGGAGTCGGCCTCGACGATGGGGCTGATCGAATCGTAAAAATAAAGCTGGCTGTTGCCCGAACCGGTTGCGCAGAGACGCGCAATCTCGCGAGACAGCGCGTCCGACGTCAGCGGACCGGTTGCGATAATTGTGAGCGCGCCGGGTTCGACTTCGGTGACCTCTTCGCGGCGAATCGTGATGAGCGGTTCGCGCGAAATCGCCTCCGTCACCTTGCGTGAAAACTCGGCTCGGTCCACAGCCAGAGCGTGCCCCGCGGGCACCGCGGTTTCCAGCGCGATATCGAGCAGCAGAGAACCCGCGCGCCGCAGTTCTTCCTTCAGCAGCCAGGGCGCAGTGTTTTCGCTCTCGGACTTCAGAGAATTGGAGCAGACGAGTTCCGCGAAGTTGTCCGTCTGATGGGCAGGAGTCGCGCGCAGCGGGCGCATTTCGAATAGTTCGACGGCGACGCCGCGCCGCGCACACTGCCACGCCGCTTCCGATCCCGCGAGGCCAGCGCCGACGATGCGAATTTTCTTATGCAACTCCAACTTATGCAACTCCACTTTTATTCGACTCCTTTTTTATACGACTCGGCGCAATTCGACGAATCTGTTTATTATAGGGCGCGACCCTCAGGAGAAAATTCCATGACTCGAATCAGTCTGATAGAACCTGCGCAAGCCAGCGCGGAGGTTAAGGAAATTTATGATGGCAAGCTGAAAGGCAAACCCGGCAGCATCCAGAAAGCGCTGGCGCACCGTCCCGCCATGCTCGGCAAGTTTCTGGAATTCTATGCCAGCGTGGGACGTTCGCTCGACCGCAAGCTCTACGAAGCGGTGTATCTGCGCGTCTCGCTGATCAACGGATGCCATTACTGCACGCAGCACCACATTCAGGGCGCGAAACGCTCCGGACTCACACCGGAGCAGATGAAAGCTCTGAAGGAAGGAAACTATTCGGGATTTCGCGCGCCCGAGCAAGCCGCGCTCCGCTATGCGGAAAAGTTGACACGGACGCCCGACGGCGCCAGCGACGCTGACTTCGCCGAACTCAAGAAACATTTTTCCGACGAACAGATTGTAGACCTGCATATGCTCATTGGGTTGGCGAACCTGACCAATCGCGTGACCGGGCCTCTGGCGCTGGAAGTGGAATTTCCGGAGGAGAAGATCTAGCGCATGGAGGATGGAGCGACGGGCGTCCCCGCCCGTCCGCCGAGCTGCACTCGCCTTGGACGGGCGAGGACGCCCGTCACTCCACCAGCAAATCACAGAATGACGCGCTCGTCTCCTACGCGCCGCGTAACCCGCTCGCGATCCAGATATTCGAGCAATGGAATCGCATACTTGCGGCTGACTCCTGTCATCTCTTTGAAGCGGGCGACATCAATTTTCGGCGTGCTAGTTTTGAGGATGGCGATCTTGTGCCGGAGATCCATGAGCACGCTCTGATGAAAAACTAGCTCGTCTGAGATCTTGATCAGAACTTTGTCACGCAAGAGCAGCGTGACAATTTTCTGGGCGCGGATTTTATCTACCTTCAGACCCGCCAAGACTTCTTTCAGCGACGGGACTTTCAGCCCGGCGGAAGCAAACGCGTGCTCGATGATCTTCTTGGACTCGGCTTCTTCGTCTTTCATGACCACGCCGCGGCCGGACAGGTGGACGAGTTCGCCTGCGACTTCGAGTTTTTTTTCTTCCACTAATTGTTCGAGCACGCTGTAGAAAACCTCGGGGCCGAGGTTGACCCGATCGCGCAGCTCTTCTTTGCTCATCGCGGCGACAAGCGGATTCGAATCGTGAAATTTCTTGAGCGCTCGGAGCACATCTGCCTTTGCTCCCGCGAATGCCGCCGGCGCAACCAGCACCTGATTGCACCACGCCAATCCGGCTTGTGCAGCCAGTTTCGCCGCTTCTTCCCTTCGAATATTGATTTCTCCGGGGACGTCATCCAGACGCAGACCGATGGCTCCTCGCCGCGCCACGCGGGCTGCCAGCACTTGTTCCGGAGAACCATCGCGCAGGATCTTGAGAAATGGGGTGGCGTCTTCTGCGCGCTGCTTGCGAGTCCCGGGCGATGCATCGAGCACAAGGCCTCCGCCAATGGTCACTACCGGCGAAAACTGGCGCACGATGAAGCGATCTCCGGGCAAAAGCAGCATGGGCTCGGCGAATCGCAATTGCGCATACGCTTCGTCGCCCGGCTTCAGCTGTTTCGTTCTATACAGGCGCGCTTCCGCGATGGCTTCCGATGTGTAGGCGTGAAAGTGCACCCGCGCGCCGTCTTTGAGCGGCTTTGCCGAGGGGAGAAGCGAAAGGAGTGCATCGACTCGCGACGTGGAACGAAAAGTGTCCGCAGCGGCGAGCGTCATTCCGCGCGCCAGGTCTTCGGTAGAGACGCCTGCGAGGTTCAGCGCGGTGCGCTGCCCGGCGACGGCGGCTTCCGCGGGCGAGCCATGAACCTGCACGCCACGAACTCGTACCCGCTTGCCGGCGGGAAACAGTTCGAGTTCTTCTTCGTCGGATTTGCGGATCGTCCCGGCGACGAGCGTGCCGGTCACGACCGTGCCAAAGCCTTTCATGGTGAACACGCGATCGATGGGCAAGCGAGCCAGCGTGGCCGAGTTCTTCGCCGCCACTTCGGACGCGACCTTAGCGAGCGCGGATTTCAACTCGTCCAGACCTCGGCCGGTCAACGAACTCACCGCGATCATCGGCGATTTTGCCGGATCGAGAAATGATCCGCGCACGTAATCTTCCACTTCCAGTCGTACGACTTCTAGCGTTTCCGCATCCACCGCATCGGATTTTGTGAGCACGGTGATGCCGCGTTGGATCGCCAGCAGGCGGCAGATATCGAAGTGTTCGCGAGTCTGCGGCTTGATCCCTTCATCGGCGGCGATTACGAGCAGCACAAGGTCGATTCCGCCCACGCCCGCCAGCATGTTGCGCACAAAGCGCTCGTGGCCGGGGACGTCAACGAAGCCCAAACGAATTCTGCCGCCATCGGGGACCGGGAGGTCGAGGTGGGCAAACCCGATGTCAATCGTGATGCCGCGCCGCTTTTCTTCTTCGAGGCGGTCGGCATCAATGCCGGTAAGTGCTTTCACCAGCGCCGTTTTGCCGTGATCGATATGTCCGGCGGTGCCGACGATGACGGATTTCATCAGCGACAGTATAGACGCATGTGTGGGGCGGACACTCTTGTCCGCCGCCTTTGATCTTGGGGTTGATCTTGATTTTTCCGTTGAGCCGATTCTTGAATTTCCAGATCAACGTCAAAGGCAGCGGACAAGAGTGTCCGCTCCACACAATCCTGGTACGAATCTACATGCGAAAAGTCCGTCGAGATGCGACAATAAAGATTCCCTGATGACCACCTCTGCGATCGTTCCTATTGCCATTACGCCGGAGATGATCCGGGAGCACGGCCTCACTGCGGAAGAATTCGAAAAGATCAAGCAACTGCTGGGCGGCCGCGAGCCTACGCGGACCGAACTCGGCATCTTCAGCGTGATGTGGAGCGAGCATTGCTCCTATAAATCGTCGCGCGTTCATCTGAAGCGCTTGCCCACGCGCAGCAAGCTGGTGGTGCAGGGGCCGGGCGAAAACGCTGGCATCGTCGATATTGGCGACGGCTGGGCCTGCGCGTTCAAAATTGAGTCGCACAATCATCCGTCGTTTATCGAACCATTTCAGGGAGCGGCCACTGGCGTCGGCGGAATTCTGCGCGACATTTTCACTATGGGGGCGCGGCCGGTCGCGGTGATGGACTCGCTGCGCTTTGGGCCGATTTCGGCCGAGCTTCGCTTGGCTGGACAGCCGGGGGCGGCTGTCCCGACGCAAGCTTCACCTACGCAGGCGGAGATGCACAAGAACCACTCTGTCATGGAAGGCGTGGTCTCTGGTGTCGCTTCTTACGGCAACTGTTTCGGCGTCCCCAATCTTGGCGGCGAGGTTAAGTTTGAGCCCTGCTACTCCGGCAATCCGCTGGTGAACGCGTTCGCTCTTGGCCTGGTCCGCCGCGACCAGATCTTTTACGGACGCGCTTCGGGCGAGGGGAATCCCGTAATTTATGTAGGCTCGAAGACCGGGCGCGACGGCATCCACGGCGCCACGATGGCGAGCGAGGAGTTCAGCGAAGGTTCGGAAGCGAAGCGTCCCAACGTTCAAGTGGGAGATCCATTCCTCGAGAAACTGCTGCTCGAAGCTTGCCTGGAAGCGATGCAAACTGGCGCCATCGTTGGAATACAGGACATGGGCGCCGCCGGCCTGACCTGCTCGACCTGCGAGATGGGCGGGCGTGGCGGCACCGGAGTCGAAATCGAACTGGATCGCGTGCCGCAACGCGAAACCGGCATGACGCCTTACGAGATCATGCTCAGCGAGTCGCAAGAGCGCATGCTGCTGGTCGCGCAGAAAGGCCGCGAAGAAGAGGTGTTCCGCGTCTTCCAGAAGTGGGGACTGGATGCGGTGGAAATCGGCCGCGTCACCTCCGATGCGAAGATGCGCGTGCTCGAACACGGTAAGGTCGTTGCTGAAATTCCGAACGCTGCGCTTACCGATGACGCGCCGGTGTACAAGCGTCCGCTGGCGCGCTGGGAGCCGCCGGTTGAGCGCGAAATGCCCGAGCATATCCAACTCGCCGAAAGTGGAGACTTCTCGGCTCAGCTCAAGCGTCTGCTGGCGAGCTCGAACATTTGCTCGAAGCGTTGGGTCTGGCAGCAGTATGACCACATGGTGCAGACCAACACGGTTGAAGCGCCCGGAGCGGGCGATGCTGGCGTCATTCGCATCAAGGGCTCCGAGCGCGGACTGGCCATGGCGCTCGACGGCAACGGCCGCTGGTGCTATCTCGATCCTCGTCTTGGCGCCATGCATGCGGTCGCCGAAGCTTGCCGCAAAGTGGCTTGCGCGGGAGCGGTTCCGATCGGCGCCACCAACTGCCTCAACTTCGGCAACCCGGAAAAGCCGCATATCATGTGGCAGTTTTCGCAGGTGATTGACGGCATCACCAAGGCCTGCGAGGAGCTGGATACGCCGATTACCGGCGGCAACGTCAGCTTCTATAACGAAACGCTCGGCGAGGGAATTTACCCGACTCCCGTGATCGGAGTGGTGGGGATTCTCGAAGACGTCCACAGAACGACGAAGATGCACTTCGCGGCGAGCGATGGTGAGTTTCGAAAAAAGATCGTCTTGCTGCGGGCAAATGAAATCGGCGACGCCGTCGATGCCCAGTTGGAGTTTGGCTCGTCCGAGTACGCGAAAGAGATTCTCGGAGCGGTGTGGGGCTATCCGCCGGAACTGGATCTTGAGAAAGAAGCCACGCTGCAACGCGCTCTGGTGGCCATAATCCGGGCGGGGCTGGTCGAGTCTGCTCACGACTGCTCCGATGGCGGGTTAGCGGTGGCGCTGGTGGAGTCGGCACTGCCAGCCGGAGTTGGCCTGAGCGTCAGCTTGCCCAGGCAGCAAGCGACGCTTGAGTTCCTGCTGTTCGGAGAAGACGCCAGCCGGGTCGTAATAAGCTGTGACCCCATCCATCTGCCGCGAATCAAACAAGTAGCGGAAGAGCACGACATCTCCCTCGATGTGTTGGGCGAAACGGGGTCGGACAGAGTTGAGATTACGGTGGATGGCCAGCTCGTGATTTCCGCGAGCGTGCAGGAATTGCGCGCGGCTTATGAAGGCGCGCTGGAGCGGGCGCTGCGAACCGAACCGAGCGTTGCCGCAGCGGACTGAGGGTGCCGGGCTTCGCCCGGCTGGACGGCCGAGGGCGGCCGTCCCTACGTGAGTTAGGTGACTGCTAAATGCCAACTTCTGACAAATTTCGCGATGAATGCGGCGTGGTCGCCATCCACGCCCATCCCGAGGCCGAGAAGCTTGCCTATCTCGGTCTGCACGCCCTCCAGCATCGCGGACAGGAATCGGCGGGCATCGTCACCTCCGACGGCGAGCGCCTGCGCCAGCACAAGGCTATGGGGCTGGTCGCCGATATCTTCGGACACGAGGTGCTGGCTTCTCTGCGCGGCGTTCTCGCCATCGGCCACACTCGCTATTCGACGGCTGGCGATTCGGCCTTGCTCAACGCGCAGCCCATCATGGTGCAGTCCAACAAGGGCACGATCGCGATTGCTCACAACGGCAACCTGGTGAACGCGCATGCGATTCGCGCCAAGCTGGAGGGCCAGGGTTCGATCTTCCAAACCAACAGCGACACGGAAGTGCTGGTGCACCTGATTGCGCTCTCCCGCGAGCACACCCTACCCGATGCCATCGCCGACGCGCTGCGCCGCGTGGAAGGCGCCTTTTCGCTGGTCATGCTCAGCCGTGACCGTATCTTCGCCGCCCGCGATCCGCGCGGCTTCCGACCGTTGGCCATGGGCCGCATCCCGGCTCTGACCAGCGAGAAAAAAGACACGGTTGTTTTTGCCTCGGAAACCTGCGCTTTCGATTTGCTCGGCGCTACCTACGAACGCGATGTGAAACCCGGCGAACTGGTCATCGTAGGACCCGAAGGCATCAGCTCGCGTTTCTATTCTCCATCTCCTGCGCTGTCGAGCTGCATCTTTGAGCACGTTTATTTTTCGCGTCCCGACAGTCTGGTGTTTGGCCGCTCGGTCGATCAAAGCCGCGACGCCATGGGACGCCAGCTCGCGCGCGAAGCTCCGGTGGACGCCGATATCGTAGTTCCCGTCCCTGACTCCGGCAATACCGCGGCCATCGGATATGCCGCCGAAAGTGGCATCCCTTTTCGTCTTGGCCTCATCCGCAACCACTACATCGGACGCACTTTCATCGAGCCGCAACAGTCGGTCCGCGACTTTGGCGTGAAGCTGAAACTGAACGCTGTTCACAGTCTGATCGAGGGCAAACGAGTGATTCTGGTCGACGATTCCATTGTGCGTGGCACCACCAGCAAGAAGATCGTCCGCATGATTCGCAACGCAGGCGCGAAGGAAGTCCACATGCGGATTTCCTGCCCGCCGACTATTTCGCCCTGCTTCTACGGAGTGGATACGCCTTCGAAAAAAGAACTGATTGGGGCGAATAAGTCGATCGAGGAGATTCGAGAATACATCGTCGCCGACTCACTCGCGTATCTCTCGCTCGAAGGCCTTAAGAAAGCTTGCGCGGACGGCGAGAAGACCACTTACTGCTCCGCCTGCTATACGGGAAATTACCCTACCAAGATAGACGTGGAAGAGATTCTGCCGGCGGCCGCCTCGCGCTAGCCTCGTGCCACAGTTTTACCGCAGAGGACGCGGAGATCGCAGAGAAAATTGAAGCAGAAAAAGCCGCGGCGCGGACAGGAATGTCCGCGCCACACGCTTACTTCTTCACACTTATTTTTTCAGCGACGACTGGTAGCGCTTGTTGATTTCTTCCCAGTTAACTACATTCCACCAAGCCTGCAGGTACTCCGGGCGGCGGTTGTTGTACTTGAGATAGTAGGCGTGCTCCCAGACGTCGTTGCCGAAGATGGGATGGAGACCCTGCGAAATTGGGCTGTCCTGGTTGGGCGTGGAGAGGATCTTCACTTCGCCTTTTGAATCGCCCGCCAGCCACACCCATCCGCTGCCGAACTGACCTACACCGGCGGCGTTGAATTTTTCCTGGAAGGTCTTGAAGTCGCCGAAAGTTTTCTTGATCACGTCGGCGATGGGGCCGGTGGGATCGCCTCCGCCGTGGGGCTTCATGATGTTCCAGAACATGGTGTGGTTGACGTGGCCGCCGCCATTGTTACGGACGGCGCCGCGGATGTCCTCGGGGACGGCGCTCAGATCGCGGATGAGATCCTCCGCAGTTTTCTTGTGCAGCTCCGGATGCTTGTCTAGCGCCGCGTTCAGGTTCTTGACGTAAGCGGCGTGGTGCATGTCGTGATGCAGGTGCATCGTCTTTTCGTCGATGGTGGGTTCAAGCGCCGTGTAATCGTACGGCAGCGGGGGCAGTTCATGCGGCATTTTTTCATTTCCTCCAGAGTCTTTTGGATGACCGGGCAAAGCGGAAAGATTCAATGCCCAAGTGCGATCACTTTGGCGGGACACGGGGGAACGCACTGGAGAGAGTGCGGGTTGCAGCCGGCGAAAACCTGAACCGCAGGGGACCCTTCGGCTTCGCTCAGGGCAGGCTCCGAGGACACAGGGGAATTCTTCGGAATCAGGGCCATCGAGCAGAAATGTCCGCGCCGCACTGATTGTCTTTATAATTCAAGCTAACTCTTCACGAGTCCGGGAGGGTCTTTGAAGGTTCTATTGCTGGAGAACATCAGTGGGGTGGCGGCTTCGCAGTTTGAAGAGGCGGGGTTCACCGTCGAGTCGCTGAAGGGAGCGCTTGACGAGCGCGAGCTGATCGAGAAGGTGCGCGGAACCTCGATTTTAGGCGTCCGTTCGAAGAGCCACATC
>JBEKIB010000079.1:0-22316 GCA_050011975.1 Terriglobales bacterium
GCTGGGCGAGGGAAGGGACGTTGCCCCTTCCCTCGCGCACCCATCCCCAGAAACAAAACTTGGTCGTTTACACAGAAGAGTTGACACACCTGAGAGTAAGCCTCCAGTTCTGGTGTTGGCGATCGCACTATGAGCACTTGCTCCTTTTCAGCACCGCCTGCTTCGAAAGCTTGCAGGCAGTAGGCTGGAGAATTTCTCCGACCTCTTCGTGTCAACCGGGTCTTCTCTAACGGTGTTGCGCGGTCATACCTAGCGCGCGATAATTGCGCCAGCCTTCAGAACTCGACAGCGGCTTCTGCGTATACAGGCCACCCATGTGAATGTCTCTCCGTTTGAGCGATGGATCGGCAATTTGCGCCAGAGGCCGATATTGTTGGGCGCACTACTCGTGCTTGCGACTCTGTTGTTGTATGGTCAGGTCGCGCACCATGAGTTCCTCGTCTATGACGACAGCCAATACGTCTCCGAGAACATTCACGTCAACACAGGTTTGAATCTCGGCAATGTAGTTTGGGCTTTTACCAGTTTCTACCAGGCGAACTGGCATCCGATCACGTGGCTCTCCCACATGGTGGATTGTCAACTGTTTGGCCTCAATTCCGGACCCCATCACTTCGTAAACGTCGCGCTGCATGCCGCCAACGTTCTCTTGTTGTTCTGGCTGCTGCAAAGGGCCACCGGTGCAGTGTGGCGCAGTTCTTTCGTGGCCGTACTCTTTGCCGTCCACCCGCTGAATGTGGAAACTGTTGCTTGGGTGGCGCAAAGAAAAAGTCTAATCAGCACTCTGTTTTCCTTACTCACGATTGCCGCTTATGGCTGGTATGTTCGGCGCCCCGATTGGAAGAAGTACTTGGTCGTGGTCGCCGCCTTTTCGCTGGCGCTGATGTCCAAGCCCATGGCAGTAAGTCTCCCGCTTGTCTTGCTGCTTTTCGATTACTGGCCCTTGGAACGGTACGAGGATCTCTCATTTCGACGCAGGTGGGTGAGGTTGTCGATGGAGAAGCTGCCTCTGCTATTGCTGAGCGCAGCGAGTTCTGCCGTAACGATGGCCGCGCAGCGTTCTGGGGGCGCTGTGACAGACACATCAGTACTGCCGCTCCCCGTGCGCCTGGGAAATGCGGTCGTGTCTTATGCAGCGTACATTGGGAAAACACTCTGGCCCGCCAATCTCTCCGTCTTCTACCCCCATCCGGAGCAATCGTTGCCCTGGTCTGACGTCATCGCAGCGGCAGTTATCTTGGTGGCGATCACTATGGCGGTGTTGTACTTCCACCGCGCTCGCTACCTGGCGACGGGCTGGCTTCTCTTTGTCATAACGCTAATTCCAGTAATCGGAATTGTTCAAGTAGGCCGCCAAGCCATGGCGGACCGTTACGCTTACGTTCCTTGCATCGGCCTTTTCATCATCATCGCGTGGGGCCTAAGAGACGTCGCTTACGCCGCCGCGATTCCGCGGGTTGCGCCGGCGGTGGCTGCACTGTGCCTGATCGTGGCATTTGCGGTTGCCACCATCCGCTACCTGCAGTACTGGCAGAGCGGCGTGAAGTTGTTTACGCAAGCGCGCATCGTTGCACGTCGTCCGGACCCTGTACTCGAAGAGGTTCTTGCGGATGCTTTGTTTTCCGCTGGCCGGTTTGATGAGGCCTATCAGCACTATGCAGAAGCGTGCGTATTACGTCCGGATTCCGCATCCTGTCATTACAATATGGCAGACATTCTGTTTAAACGACATCAACTCCGAGACGCACTGGGACAGTATCAGCTCGCGGAAAGCCTTACCGACAGCCAGGATCTGGCGCTCTTATGCTTGATCAATTCCGGCAAGATACTTCTGGACCTCGGTGATTACAAAACCGCGCAGATGAAATTGGCGGCGGCGCTGCAGATCGACCCTAATAACAAAACTGCGCTGCAACTACGTCAACAGTCGTTCAATCAAAGCGGCAGCGAAAGCCGTTCCGCCCCTGACTATGCCCCGCCCAGCTATTGACGAGCCGTTTCCCCTCTCACGCCAAATCAGCTTAAATGCGTTCGCACGATTCCTGCTTCATGTGATCGCCATCACATTCCCGAGTGACGTAGAATGCTGCCCGCATTCTTTCTCACCTTTAAGGTAAGAAGGCAAGGTCAGACTGGCCGGAGCCCACTGACTCTGAGGAAAGACGTTCACACGGGCTTGACGCCAAGCGGAAGCGAGCTTGGAGTGCAATACAGAATACGGGAGAATACGGCATGGCGAATGAACCCACCACGCAACCAACTGCGGGATCAGCTTGGCAGGTGAAGCAAGTCTACGCGATGGCGGTAATCAGCCTCGTGGTTGGGCTGGCGATCGGATACCTGTTTCGCGGATCGCAATCGCCGGCGGTGCCAGCGCCACCTGCGTCTGATTCTCACGCCAACGCCCAGTACTCCCCTCATGCTGGTGGCATGGGCGGACAGATGCCTAGCCTTGAAGAGATGAAACAGATGGCTGACAAGAAGGCAGCACCGTTGCTCGAAAAACTGAAGGGCGAGCCGAACAACAGCGATCTGCTCATCCAGGTTGGAAAGATCTACCAGTCTACCCACCAGTTCAAGGAAGCGGCCGACTACTACGACAAGGCATTGCAGGTTGATCCCAAGAACGTTGCTATTCGCACCGAACTGGCTTCGTGCCTCTACTACAATGGCGATGTGGACGAGGCGATCACCCAGCTTCAGAAGGGGCTGCAATATGATCCCAAGGATGCCAACTCGCTGTTCAACCTCGGCATGATGAAGTGGCAGGGGAAAAAGGACAACAAAGGAGCGCTGGCGGTTTGGCAGGAGTTGCTGAAGTCGAATCCGCAATTGAGCCCCGACCGCAAAGCAACGGTGCAGAAACTGATGGCCAACGTCCAGATGCAGGGCAAGAACTAGCGCTCTGGTTGGAGAAACTTGACTGTGGGGACCCCAGCTCGCGGCAGCAACGGCTGGGCTAAACAAAACGAGATCTGAAGGAGCACTGAGCAAATGACGGATACGAATCGAGCAACTTCTGCCGATCAATGGACAAGCGTGCAGGCTTACGTGTTGGCAGTCATCTGCCTGCTGGTCGGAATCGCCGGCGGCTGGTTCATCCGCGGATCTCAAAGTCCAGCAACCGCCGCGACTGAGACACCGAGCGCATCGGCCACGGCTATGGGGGATGCGAACGCCGGGGCTCAACCTCCAACTCCGGCTCAGATGCAGAAAATGGCAGACACCACGGCTGGACCGTTGATCGAGAAGCTCAAGGCCGACCCGAACAACGCCGGGCTCCTAGAAAGTATCGGGAACGTCTATTACGACGCCCAGCAGTTCCCCACAGCCATCGATTACTACCAGCGCGCGCTAAAAGTGGAGCCCTCCAACACGGGTGTTCGTACCGACATGGCGACAGCTATTTGGTATACGGGCAACGCCGACGCCGCCATCGCGGAATTCCAGAAATCGCTTTCTTACGATCCGAACAAAGCCAACACGTTGTTCAATCTGGGCATCGTCGAGTGGCAGGGGAAGATGGATATCGACAAAGCGGTCGCCACGTGGCAGAAGTTGTTGGACACGAATCCGAACTATGAGGCCAAAGACAAGGTTCTGCAACTGATGGCACAGGCGAAAAAGCACTCGGGAGTCAAGCCGGGCACGCCGGCAAAGCCGTTGCCGCAGCAGTAGCGAAGCAATCGCCTCAGTTCCGCGTTGCCGCGATCCGAACTTTTGCGGTTCGAACTCTTATCGGCTGGTTCCTACGTTTGACTGATGATTTCCGCAGTGCAGTCTATGCTCGCGCCCTTGGTGGTTGACTGTGTGGCGTTCGCAATTTCCAGCGTCAAGTGAAATGGTATTCTCCAGACTGCCATGGGCGACAATGTCCCTCTTGTAGCCGCAAACTCAGAGCAACAAGGCAGAACGGCAACGATTGCGTCGAATCCCCCCCCCACGCCGCTGGCCCGCCGGTTGTTTGCAATTCTCGGTCTTGCGGCCCTGGCGTACTCATTTTTGGCGGGTCTGCACACCTTGATCGATTTCGATTTGGGATGGCAGTTGGCTACCGGGCGCTGGATTGCTCAACATCACAGAATCTCATCGACTGATGTCTTTTCTTACACCGCGCAAGGGCAGCCTTGGATCTACCCAGTCGGATCGGGGCTCCTTTTCTATTTGTTGTATCGGATTGGAAACTATGCCCTGCTTTCCTATCTTGGAGCGGTCGTCTGCACTGGCACTACCGCCTTGCTCCTGCGATCAAAGACGATGGTTTCGGCTGTCCTCGCTATCTTCGCAATTCCTCTGATCGCGGCTCGCACCTCTCCGCGCGCGGATATGTTCACGGTGGTGATCTTCGCGGCATTCCTAACTCTGCTATGGCAACAGCATGAGACGGGCCACGCTGCTCTCTGGATTTTGCCGCTTCTGATGATCGCCTGGGTCAATCTCCATCTCGGGTTTCTCGCAGGTCTGGCACTCCTCGGCGGATACGTACTGGTGGAGGTGTTGGAAATGGTGTGGCCCGACCGGCTCCACGCGGCGGCAGGTCGGCTTCAACGCTCCTGGCCATGGCTGGTGGCCACGATTGGAGCAACGCTGGTGAACCCCTGGGGATGGGGAATCTACCGAGCCCTATTCCGTCAGCAGACCAGCATGGCGTTCCATTCCGAGTCGATCAAAGAGTGGGCATCGGCGCGATTGAACTGGGCCTTGGTTAGCGCCATTGTGTCATTGCGCGATCCTGACCCTTTCCTCTTGATGCTTTTGGTGGCCGCGATAGCCGTGCCGCTGGCCATATGGCGGCGCAGACTGGGGGCGACCGCCCTGCTGGCTGGCGCCGCAGTCCTTGCCTACCGGCACATACGATTCCAAGCTCTGTTTGCTTTGGTGACGGTGGTTGTGGCAGGCGCTGTGCTCACATCGGGTATTGGGGCGCTACGGAACAGAATTGAGGATGCTCGGCTCCCATCTATCCTGGCGCTGGGCATGACGGCCCTCGTGCTGATGCTGGTAGGCATTCGCTCAGCCGATCTTGTTACCAACCGCGCCTATCTGGGAGCCACCTATACGGGCTCGTTTGGTGCAGGGTTGTCCTGGTGGTTCCCGGAGGGCGCTGCCGCTTTTATCGACCGTGAAAAAATACCGGGGCAGATCTTCAACAACTACAACGAAGGTGGCTACGTTACGTGGCGGCTCGGCCCAAAGTACCTTGACTACATCGACGGACGCGCCATCCCATTCGGCGCGGAACTGTTTTATCGCAGTGGGACGTTGCTTCTAACTCCACCCGAATCGCCAGAATGGCAGCGGGAAGCCGAACGGTACAACCTCAATGCCATCCTGGTCCCCCTGGCGCGTTACGATGCTTTGGAGTTTTTTCCGGTGCTGCGCCAGTTTTGTGCCAGTGACACATGGCGTCCGGTGTATCTAGATGAGGTTTCGATAGTATTTCTGCGGCGTAGGCCAGAGACGGAAAACCTGGTTCAGCGTTTGCAGATCGATTGTGCCACCGCTCCGTTGCCGGTGTTGATTCCACGAGACAATAGCAGCAACGCATTCAACCAATGGGCAAATGCGGCTGCTGTGCTTCACGCGCTGGGGAGAAACGACGAGGCCCTCTCGGCAACGACTAGGGCTCTGGCCATTTTCCAGGACAGCGCGTTTGTCCACTTCCTGCGGGGAAACCTATTTGAGGATGCGGGCAATCTCCGTGACGCCGAGCAGCAGTATCTCTTGGCAGCCGGGCTGGAGCCTAATGCGGCTACCTGGTCCGCGCTGGCGGCGCTCTACCATCGAGAAGGAAAGCAGGCCTCCGAGATCGACGCTTGGGAACACGCGATCGACCTCTTGCCTAAAACCGGTTTGGCGCTGCTTTCTCTTGGATACGCCGATCTTGACGCACATCGGCCACGTGAGGCCTTGAACGCCTTTGAACGGGCCATTGCCGGCCTGCCTTCACCAGCTCCAACCAGCGGCGACAACTCGTTCTTTGCCAACGTGGCCCACGGCCGTGCTCTTGCTTGGAGCGCTCTTGGGAACCTGCAACGCGCGATTTCCTTTGAAGAGGAGACCGTACGGCTGGCGCCGGATCGATCCGATGACTGGATCTATCTAGCCAACCTCTATGACCAGGCGGGACGTCCCGAAGACGCGCGGAAGGCTCGGGAACATGCAGCAACTAATCAGCCTCTGAACTTGAAACCGTAGTCGGAGCGCACTGTGTTTCTTTCTTTCCCATAATCCCCCGCACTAATTCGACAAGAAAGTAACTGCCTGCGAGAAAGCTCGCCCACAGAATCGGGTATCGGTAACGATTCATGTATTGAATGAAGTAGTAGATCAAAGGAAAGAAGACGAGCCACGATCCCACAACGTACGCGCCCACCCGAGAATTTCTCCACATAAAGAACATACCTGGGATGCTCAGCAGCGTGAAGCAATTGAGGATCCAAGCATGGGAAAGCACTCCGCTCGCAGCGTTTGACGAAGGCGGCGGAAGCCAAAACGCTTTGAATCGCTTGGTCGAAAGCGAACAAAAGGCGCCGGGGTTCGCCCTGATCCAGGCCAGCGCTTCCTGCAATCTGAGCCGGTTGTACTCGATCTCCCCAAGTTGACGTACCTTTAGGGCCTCTTCATAGTTGAGATTGGGGTGGGACAGCCCAAAGCAGTCGGTTTCCACGTTGACATCGAACCGGAAGCTCGCACACGAATTATTCGAGACGGCCAACTCAAGACCTAGATTGTCGCGGATGAAGAAGAGTTTATGAAAGACCAGGAGATTTCTACCGATCCAGGGTGCCACAAGAAGTATGGGAAGCAGTCCGAGCGCGATCTTTTGGCGGGTCGATCTCCGCGATCGGAAATGCAAGAGCAGTAACCAAAATGCCAGAACCACGACTGTGACCGGATGCAGGAGCAAGAGCGCCGCCCACACAAAGGCCCATATGAAGAGGTGCTTTCCAGAGGTCTCCCGGGCAAAGCATCTTCCCATGAGGTACGCCGCCGCAACCACCAGTAAACTGGCAAGTGTGGCTTCCGACGATAGGGCCGGCGGTATTCCAGCTGCAAGCCACGCTGCCCCGGCCAGGATTCCCGTCCAAAAGCCTAACCCGAGGTGTTTAGCCAGAAGTGGCAGCATCATCAACTGGAGCGCTAGCGTCAGCGACGCGGCCCACATGAGGACGCCCACAGCTCTCGATCCCTCCCCGAATACTCTGATGATCAGGGCCAGGTAGGCAGGAAATAGCGGTCCCATGTGCGCCGACGGCCCGGTGGGCAAAGCCTCAAACGGATCGGAGAAACTATGATGGTTGACGATTGATTCAGCCAGAGCAAAGGTCTCAAAGCCGCTTACATTGACTCTAGAACTTGCGCTGTAGATCGGATGGTAAATGCAGAGCGTAGCGACTCCCAAACCAAGGACAGCAATCCATCGAAGTAAGTTTGCTGCTCGCATTGCCGACTTGCTATGGAGGTTTTCCGGCTGTTCCTCGCTCGCGCCGTGCGCGCTCTGTTTTGCCTGCGTGATCATTTGAGGGTAAGCTTCCGGGCACACGAAGACCCGTATGCCAGTGCATTGGAATTGCCAAAGCTTCACTCTACCTCGGCTAGGCCGCTTGCAGCTCTGATTTCAGCCATTTACGCTTAGGATCGGAAACGGTTTCCCCGGTTGAAAGCGGTCCTGGATCGGGGCTTTCTCCTCACCGACGGCGCATTTTGCCCCTTCTCCCACTTGCGGCCTGTGCCAGTTTGACGGATCCAACTCTATGATAATCTCGCAATAACTTCCTCGTGTTGAGTGGCATCGCGATTGCCGCTCCCCGACTGGGAGCCGTGGCGCATCCGGTCCTTCGCAAGCGTCGATTGCCGTTTAGCGCAAGGTTGGCAAATTGGAATACGGAGCCAGTGCGGAGCCAGATTCACTCTCGAACATAATGGAACGACCGATCTTCAAGGCAGTGATTATCGGCGCTGGACCGGCGGGCCTGACTGCGGCTTACGAACTGTCGAAGCAGCATGCCCCAGTGGTTGTTCTCGAGAGTGACCCGCAATATGTCGGCGGAATCTCTCGCACCGTCAACTATAAAGATTTCCGCTTCGACATCGGCGGGCACCGCTTCTTCTCGAAGTCACGCGAGGTGGAAGATCTTTGGACCGAGATTGCCGGCGGCAACATGCTCGTTCGTCCCCGCTCGTCGCGCATTTACTACCGCGGCCAGTTCTACACCTATCCTCTGAAACCATTCGAAGCGCTGTCGAAGCTCGGTCTAATCGAGTCGGTGCGCTGCGCAATCTCGTTTTTGGCTGCGAGCCTCCATCCCACTCGCAACCCGAAAACCTTTGAAGAATGGGTCACCAATCAGTTTGGCAAACGCTTGTTCCGCATCTTTTTCAAGACCTACACCGAGAAAGTATGGGGGATGAGCTGCACCGAGATCTCCGCCGATTGGGCGGCGCAGCGGATCAAGGGGCTATCGCTCGGGTCGGCCATCAAGCATGCGCTTTTTAGCAGGAAGCCCGAGGACCGCAAAGAGGTTGTGAAGACCCTGATCGACACCTTCCGATATCCGCGACTGGGACCGGGAATGATGTGGGACGCGTGCGCCGAAAAAGTCCGCAAACTGAGCGGCGAAGTGATACTGGGCCGCCGAGTAGTTGGCTGCCGCTTCGACTCCACCAGCAATCTCTGGGTCGTGACTTCCCGCAACGGCAACGGCGCTTTGGAAGAATATCGCGCCGAACACCTGGTTTCGTCCATGCCTATCCGGGAACTGGTGGCACAGATCGAGCCGCAGCTTCCCGAAGCCGCCCTCCAGGCTGCGCGCTCTTTGCGGTATCGTGATTTCCTGACCGTCGGACTGATCGTGCATGACCGCGGTCGTTTCTCCGACAACTGGATTTACATCCACGATCCCAGTGTGCAGGTTGGCCGCGTGCAAAATTACAAGTCGTGGTCGCCCGAGATGGTTCCCGATGCCGGCTATTGTTCCTATGGTCTCGAATATTTTTGCTTCGAAGGTGATGGACTGTGGACCACGAGCGATCGTGAGCTGATCGAACTGGCGAAGCGGGAAATCCAACAGGTAGGTCTCGCTGCCACGTTGGATGTGGTCGATGGCTGCGTCATCCGGCAGCCCAAGGCATATCCGGTGTACGATGGTACCTATCAGCAGCATGTGAACACGATTCGGAAGGCCCTCGACGAAAACTGCCCAACGCTTCATCTGGTGGGCCGCAATGGCATGCATAAGTACAACAATCAGGATCACGCCATGATGACCGCGATGCTCACCGCCAAAAATATCCTCGGGGGCGAGCGGAAGTATGATGTGTGGGCGGTGAACCAGGACGCCGAATACCACGAGGCATCCGCAGCGGGTGAGTCAGTACTGGAAGTAGAGACCCGGGTTCCAGCCAGGAATGCAGTGAGTTCCGCGTAGAGTTCGTTTCCATTTCTGAGCGCATGTTCTATCGATTTGGACGCTGCGCTCGCATCGGCGCCAGGGGGGATTTATGACCCGAAATGGTTTCTTGGAAGGGCATGGTTTCACATTGCTGAGCAGGTTTTGGAATCGGCGCAGTGCTCTCAGCACTGCGACAATCGCACTCGAGCCCGGGCAGGGGCTGGCCTTCGAGGGTGCCCGGGAAGGACGGTGGGTTCACATGAGCTACAACATTCTTCGTGTTTGTAAGCGCTGCCTTGTCGTCGCGGCACTGTTTGCGCTTGGGGTCCAGGTTGCACCAGCCAGCAATGTGCCCCTGATTTCCGGCTCCTTTGAGGTGGTGCAAAGGACGGATCTCGGTTCCCAGGCACAGATTCGGATGCGCATCCATCTGGTAAACCACGGACCGTCTGACCTCTCCATTCAGCGGATGACTCTTCGGGATTTCTCCTACCCTGATAAAGGCGGTTCGCATGCCTGTGCAGTCGCGCTCCGCGCGCACGCGTCTGCGGAGACCATGCAGGAATTCACCATCCAGCGGCCGGAGTACCAGTCGTGGCAAAGAGGACTGCGGCCTCGACTCGTCCTGCAGATGGAGGGCCCACGCAATACCAAGAGCAAATCGGTGGTTCGACTGGACCGCATTTCTGGCCGAATTTCTGGCGATGAGGTGAAGTGATCATGCGCTCCCCCAAATTACCTGCACTGGTTTCAGTCGCTCTTGCACTTGCTCTGTTCGCACCCCAGGTTTTGCTCGCCCAGTACGCCATCAGCACAGTTGCCGGCGGCGGTCCGAATGATCTGACCGCGCTTAAAGCCAGCATCGGGTATCCGGGCGGTGTCGTGCTCGACACGGCTGGTAACACCTACATCGCTGATCGAAACTCGAATCATATTTTCGCGGTTAACACGGGGACCGCGGCGATCACCATTGCGACGATCGTGATCCAGCCGGGCGATATTGCAATCGTCGCTGGCAATGGTACTTCAGGCTACACCGGCGACAGCGGACCTGCGACCAGCGCGGCGCTCAACGGTCCTGAAGGCGTGTTTGTGGATGGCTCGGGGAACATTTTTATCGCCGACACAGATAATTCGGTGATTCGTGAAGTGTCAGCGTCGACTGGAAACATTACTACGGTAGCAACGGGACTCAATGACCCAGTCGGCGTCTTTGTAGATGGCTCGGGAGACATTTTCATCGCGGATACAGACAATGAGGTGATCCGCGAGGTTGTGGCCGGCGGCGCCGTTCAAGTTGTGGCCGGAAGTGGCACGCTCTGTGCGGATCCCACGACGTCCTGCGGCGATGGCGGGCCAGCGACCAGCGCACAGCTTGGCTCCCCGGAAGGGTTTTTTGTCGACGCCACGGGAAACGTTTTCATCGCGGACACAGATGATAGCCGCATCCGCGTGGTGAATACGGGGACCGCGCAAATCACCATTGCCGGCGTCACGATCCCGGCCGGCGACATTCAAACCGTTGCGGGGGCGTACTACGATTCGGAGGGCGCCACTGCTTGTCTAGACACAGGCGATGGCGGGGTTGCGACCAGCGCAGATCTCTGCTCGCCCACGGGAGTGTACGTCGACCCATCAGAGGACATCTTCATCGCCGATTGGGGTAATTCCGCGATTCGCGAAATAGCGGCATCAACCATCGACATTATTGCCACCGTGGCGGGGACTCTTGGCGCATTCGGCTACTCCGGTGACGGCGGGTTAGCAACTAGCGCGGACCTAAACTATCCCAGCAACATGGTCGTCGACAGCTCCGGAGACATCTTCATCGCGGATACGGACAATTTCGTGATTCGCGAAGTGACCGCGTCGACTGGCGACATTCAAACCATTGTCGGCAATAACACCCTGGCCTATTCCGGCGATGGCGGGTTAGCTGTGAATGCGGAATTCAACGCTCCCGGGGCCGTGTCCACTGACGGCTTGGGAGACATATTCATTGCGGACGCAGACAATAACGTTGTCCGCGTCGCGAATACCGGGACCACGGCGAATACGGTCGCCGGAGTTGTGATCCAGCCTGGCGATATTCAAACTGTAGCTGGGTCTTACTACGTACCGGTCGGGCTCGCTCTTTGCGACTACTCCGGCGACAACGGGCCTCCGACCAGCGCACAACTTTGCGCGCCCGGTGGAGTGTTTGTTGATGGCTCGGGCAACATTTTCATCGCGGATACTCAGAACAATCGCATCCGCGTGATCAATACCGGCACTGCGGCTCTTACACTCTGGGGGATTACGGTACCGCCGGGTGATATTGCCACCGTGGCTGGAAATGGCACGTTTTGTCCGGATTCCGCTACATCCTGCGGCGATGGCGGATCAGCTATAAGCGCGGAACTCGCCGCTCCTTACGGCGTCTTCGTAGACAGCGCGGAGAACATTTTCATTGCCGACACGAGTGATTTCGTGATTCGCGAGGTAGCCGCGTCGAGCGGCATCATTACCACCGTGGCCGGCAATTATGCGCAGTGTAGTCCAACCGCCCCGCCATCGTGTGGCGATGGAGCAGCCGCCACCGGCGCGCAACTTAACTTTCCCCGCGGCGTAGTCGTCGATCTTTCGGAAAACATCTACATCGCAGATACCTTCGACAACAGCATCCGCGCAGTGAACCCGAGCACCACCCAGACGGTTACCATCGCAGGCGTCACCATCCCGCCGGGCGATATTGCTACTGTGGCCGGCAATGGCACGGTGTGCACTCAACCCGCCGCGCCCGAGTTGTGTGGTGACGGCGGACTCGCCACCAGCGCTGAACTCTATAACCCCTACGGAGTGTTCGTTGACCCCTCTGGAGACATCTTCATCGCGGACACGGAAAATGCTGCGATTCGCGAGGTCGTAGCGGCCACTGGGTTCATTCAAACCGTAGCCGGACTCCTACAGACTCCGGGCTTCTCCGGCGATGGTGAGCAGGCAACCAGCGCAGAGCTTCACGCACCCTTGGGCCTGGTTGGCAACTCTGCCGGCGACCTGTTTGTTGCGGACACAGACAACTCACGCATTCGCGAACTGCTTCCGTCGATCTTTGTCACGGTTTCACCGAATCCGGTTAATGTGGCAGTCAGCACTCAGGAACAATTCACGGCGACGGTAACTGGAACCAGCAATACAGCCGTGACCTGGCAGGTGAATGGAGTTGTGGGCGGTAGCTCGACAGTAGGGACGATCTCAACCACCGGGGTTTTTCAGGCGCCAGCGACTATCCCGACGCCAGCCACGGTCACGATAACCGCAATCTCACAGGCCGATAACACGACCTCGGGCTCCGCCCAGGCGACGATTGTTGGTGCCGGCGATGCTGTGGCCGTCACCGTGAGTACCAACCCGGCTATCAGCGAGGTTTACACAACCACGACGCAAACTTTCATCGCAACTGTCACGGGGACAACCAACACCGCCGTGACCTGGCAAGTGAACGGAGTGACGGGCGGCAACACGACAGTTGGAACCATCGACACTTCGGGCAACTACACCGGGCCAGCCACCGTGCCGACGCCGGCGACAGTGACCGTCGAGGCAGTTTCGCAGCAGCTCTCGACTGCCATCGGGGCCGAATCGTTCCTGATCGTCGCCAACCCGTCCGCAACCGAGCCTGCGCCGCAAACCGTTTCGCCAGGAGGACAGGCGACGTATTCTCTTGTGCTGAATGAGAACACGGGCGCTCCGGGGCAGCCGATCACGCTTTCCTGTTTGCAAAGTACTTTGCCGCCAGGTGCTACGTGTGGTTTTACCCCTCCCACGATTACGCCGGGGCCGCTAGCAGTGTCGTTTGCGCTGACCATCACCGTGCCCTCGGGTTCGGCGTCCATGGAGAAGCCAAACGGGATGCGGCTGCAACTCTTTTTTGCTGTCGTGCCGCTAGCGGGTATTTTGTTTGCTGGCTTCGGAATTCGAAGTAAGCAGCGTCGCTGGCTGTGGCTGGCGGGGCTGTGCGTTTTTCTGATTTTGCTGAATGCTTGCGGCGGAAGTTCGAATCCCGGTTCGACGGGTCCGCAAACATACAACATCAAGGTTCAAGGAACAACGTCAGCACAGCCCAACCCGGTGACGATCACTACTGCAAGCCTGACAGTGCAATAGCGGTAACAGGGGGCTGGAAGAATCGTTAGCGCCTGAACTTTGACACGAATAGTGATTAAGCGGACAATAGCACCGTTATTGGGTGTCAAAAACGAAATTCGTGCTGAGCACCTCTCGTAATTTCCAGAGACTCTGGCTTGACTCACGAGAGTAGAGAATCATGCCGCTGACGCTCGACACCAAGCTTGCGAATTCCTCTCCAGAATCAGCCACCTCTCGCCGCAGCAGCCTGGGAGCCGTTCTCCTACTGGTGTTATTCGTTTTCTGGCCGGCGGTGCATTATCAGCTTGTTTACGATGATCTCAATCAGCTTGTACATAATCCGCGACTCACGGCCTGGAGCTACGTTCCGGGGTACTTCACGACCCATCTCTGGTCCCATCGATTCGCCGCGCCTCACTATTACCGGCCAGTATTCCTGATTTGGTTCCGCCTGCTATACGCGTGCTTAGGCGCTCCTAGTTCGACTTGGCATATCGCCTCAATTCTGGCTCACCTGGTTACAACTGCCTGCGTGTTCATCCTCATCCGCAGTTTGACCGGGGGTTTCAAGGGTGCGGCTCTCGCTGCTATGTTATTTGCCATTCATCCCATCAATACCGAAGCTGTGGCATGGGTCTCTGCCGGTGACGATCTGTTACTCACAATGTTCCTGGTGCTTACCGTTTTCTATTATGCAAAGCGACAGGGGCCAATCAGCGTGCCTTCAATTATTTTTGCGGCTTTGGCCATGTTCACCCAAGAGACAGGTATTCTCGCCCCAGCGCTCATCATTGCCTACGAATGGACACAGTCCCGCTTCAAGAATGCAGTAATCAATGCTATACCCTACGCACTCTCATCCCTGTTCTATCTCGCGTTTCGAGTGAATGCGCTCCGCACCCCCATCGTAGTATCAGCTCCCAGTATCAGCATGGGAACAATGGTCCTGACATGGCCACGCCTGCTGGCAGTCTACGCCTTTCATCTTGTTTGGCCCGTACATCTCAGCATTTCTTACGATGTCCCAGTCGAAATAAGACTTTGGCCGCTGCTACTGCTCATCGCCGTGCTTGCCGGTTTACTATGGCTGGTTCGCAGTGGCTGTGCCAATATTCGGTTTGGAGCCGCTTGGTTCGCGATTACGCTGGCGCCATCATTGGCAATACGCTACCTAGACTGGGACGACTTTGTCCATGATCGTTATCTGTACCTGCCGCTTGTCGGGCTAGCTCTCATAGCAGCAGTATGGTTCAATCGGCTCCAGTTTAACCATACTCGAGTTGCAGCGGCCGGTGCGCTTGTCTTAGCTCTTTGCTGGGGGACTCGGTTGAATCTGCGCATCTGGCAGGACAACATCTCGTTGTTTAGTCAAGCCGTCAGAACTGCTCCGAGAAATCCGGTGTTCAAGAACGATCTTGTAGTGTCATATTTCAAAGATCATCGTGATTCTGAAGCACTGCCGCTGCTAAGGCAGTTGATTGAACAATACCCAAATTTTCCCGACGGGTACCGAACCATGGCCTATTACTACCGGCAGGTCGGGAACGTTTCGGAAGCGGAGCGCTACTATTCGATTTATGCTTCAATTTCGAGCCAGCCGGAGGCTCCCTGAACGAGATCTACAGGAGTTGCTGGACTGCCCACGATGGTACAGCAGTCAGATCGCGGAACACGGTCTGGGGCTAGGATTGGCGAAACATCGCCATCGCGCTCATAACCCCCATCGGGCCCCCAGCAGGCGGCGCGGTCTCGGTCGTACGCTTACGAAGAGTCTACACATCTAGTTCCTCTACGGACTGTTCCTGGTTGGTTTATTGCTGGGGTGAACTTGGCGCAGCGTCTCGATATTAAGCTGGGTGGGCAAGTTGTCTACCAAGGCGGTGGCGTTACCTTCGCAACGGCTGCCTACTTCTTCACGGGACTTCCCACAATTCGACGCGTACCGGCAGCCGAGACAGTGCCGTTTGGGTTGTGCACGGCTTGGTGACATACCATCACACAAGTATTGGTGGCGCGGTTGTAGGAGATGGGTGCGGCTCCGTTCTGGGCAACCACGTTGACATCAAAATTCACCAGCCGCTGACCACTAATGTTCGGGTTGACGCCTCCCATTCCGTGAGGGGCGTGACAAACCGAGCAACTGAAGCCGGAATTGATGTGAAATGTGTGCTGGGTGAAGCTGGTGTTCTTGATGATCTGGCCGGCAAGGTCATGGCACTTTCCACACAGCGCGTAAGGCCCGCTAACGCTGAGATTGGGGTTGGGATAAAGATTCGTGACCAACTGACCTGGCCCCGGCGCCTGGCTGGCAACGTACTGCCGTTCCAGGATGTGGGTCCACTTTGAGCCATGCGGACCGTTCGGACCTGAACCTCCGAACTCGCGATTGTCGTCGCTGTTATGACAATCCGTGCAGAGAATCTGCGTACCCATGGCCCGTCCCTGCGAGATGCCGTCGATCATCGTCATGTAGGAGAGCAAGCTGGGTTGCGGCAGGGGACTGCTTCTGGGATGAGTTACGGGATGGCTCGAGGTCGCAGTCGAACTGAATTGCGGGACGAGGTTCAGAGGATCACCTGCGGAAACGGCCCTCATCGGCGCATACCCGTAGATCGGACTCGTGACTTTCCCAGTGCTGCTGCCGTGACAACGCAAACAGTTTTCGTACTGGTTGATCGCAGGCTGCAGGACCGTCACCCCGTCCAATGCGCTGATTCCCGCAATCAGATTCTGCGAGGCCCGTATCACCGGAGGAATGGGAAAAATCGCGACTTGTTGGGTGGCATGCGCATCGTGGCAGTCAACGCAAGTTGCGTGACGGTTTTGATTCAGCAGCACGCTTTCCGCCGCATCGTGCGGGTTATTTCCCGCAGGGAACGGATGCCCGATTTTAGGGACTTGGTACTCCGCGAACACGTTGGGCGCCGCCGGTGAAACGTTCGACCCGCCGTTGTGGCAGGCCATACAATCCTGTTCGTTCGGGCCTCGCAGCAGGCGCGACGGACCCGCCCCCTGATGCTGCGCGTGGCAGCCCTCACAGGCATTCTGCGCCACCGTTGGATAGCCGCCGACCGAAGGCGCGTTGCTCGTTTTATTGGGCGCCAGGGCGTGAATACTGTTGCTCCATCCCGCGATGGCGTTGATCTTGCCCGTCATGACGCGGTTAGGATCATGGCAGGCGAGGCACATCTGCCCGCTCGAACTGTTACGCACCAGAAAATCCATCACAATTGGATCCAGTATTTGTACGTGCGGATTGTGGCAACTCGAGCATTCTATGTTTCCGTTGATCAGCTTCACTGCTCCTGTCGGGTCGGCAGTTCTGCCCTGCGAGACGAGGCTCGCGGCCAGGTCGGCAGAATCTTTCAGGGGCAGCACCAGGCTAAATGGATGGGAGCTCTGCAGGTTGGTGCCAAACACGTCGCTGGCATACATGCTGCCGGCCATCTGCACCTTGCCGTACGCCGCGGTGAGACCGGGCGCAACCGTGCCATCATGGCAACTCATGCAGAGATTGCTGTCATGCCCCAGAGGCGGTTGCGGGTTCCCCAGCTCCACATCGGTGGAACTGCGATATGGAGTGTAGGTTTCTGTCGTCAGCTTCTGGTTCCATAGCGGCGTGAGAAGCGTGCTGGACCCAACTCCGGAGTGGGGAGCGTGACAATACAAGCACGCGCCCGAAAGGCCGCCGCTGATCGGCGACTGCGACCCGGGGCCCAGGTTGTGAATTCCGATTACGTCGGTATTGATCTGCGCCACCAGGCTGCCGCCAGCCAGGACCAGCCACGCTGCGGCCGACAGGAATCTGTGCTTCACGATCCGCCTCCTCCGGCCGATTTTGCCAGCCCCAGGTAGCGAAACACCTGCACACGGTGGTTATAGGAGTCGGCCACGAAGATGTGATCATTGTGGTCGATGAATAAGCCAGTTGGCAGTTGAAATTCTCCGGGGCCAGTGCCGAACTGCCCGAAATAATAGAGAAGTCTTCCCTGATCGTCGAACACTTGGACATCGGCGTTCAGCCCCTCGACCACGTAGATGTGGCCTTCGGAATCCAGGCCGACTCCCTTGGGCCGGAAGAAGTCGCCGTTGCTATCTCCCAGGTGGCCGATCGCGTACTTGAAAGTCCCGGAGCGATCCAGAACCTGAATACGGAAGTTCATGGCATCGACGACAATTAGGTCCTGTCCCGCCAACCGCAATTCGGTCGGGAAGTTGAACTCCCCGTTTTCCTGGCCCGTCTTGCCAATGGTCTGCAACACGCTGCCTTGCATGTCCATCACATAGATCTTGTTACGCAGGGTATCAGTCACGAAAATACGCTGCGCGTCGGAATCCACCGCAATGCCCGTGGGCCGCTTGAAATATCCTTCGCCGCCCTTCAAGCTGCCAATCACATGCCGGAACTTCCCGCTCGCCTCCCAGACAAAGATCTTGCCCGTGTTCGAGTCGGTCACGTAGATGTTGTCCTGCTTGTCGACCGCGACGCACTGCGGTTCCCGCAACTCGTCTTTACCTTCCGCGCGCGAAAGAAACTTGTATTTCTGCTGCGCGAAATCAAAAATGTGGACACCCCGCGCCCCCGGGTCGGTCACGATCACTCGATCGTGCGAGTCCGTGACGATGCTGTAGGGCCGGACGAGATAGTGATACTCCGGTGGTCCGGCCACAAAATCGACCAGCTTGTTCCAGAAGCTGCGCTTGATCTTCACCTCGCGTTCCGAGGTGAAGCTGCGATCGTATATGAGTTGCCGTCCTCCGCTGAGTTCCAGCCGCGGGACCGATATCTCGGCGGGCGTTTTGCCCTTCGTCCGGGCGGACAGGAACTGCGCACCAAGCAGCAGGATGGCCGAGGCCAGCCAGAGCGCCCGCAACCACTTGCCCTGGGAGGAAGGCCTCAGAAGAACTTGAACCATCGTGTCACCCCGATATAGAACGACCCTACCATGGCTGGCGGAGTTCCCGACGCACTGAAACCCTGTACTAGCTTAGTGTAGCCCCCGATAAAGTGCATCTGCCGGAACTGATAATCGACATTCGAGCTTACCAACTCAGTGTGGTTGTTCGAGGTCAGAGAAGTGCTGGTCGTATCGCTGAAGGCTTGCGCGTAATTGGCGGACACGGTGAGCCGCCGTATGGGGCTGCTGCCGATTCCGAACGAGTACGAGTGGCCCCCATATAAGATTATGGAGGTCGGAGTCACCACCGGCAGCGGAATCGGGGTGGCCACCAGACCCGACCCCGTAAGAATCGAGTTGCCGCTGGACTTCGAATAGCTGCTGCTCAGAGTCACCCACCGGCGGAGATTGAGCACGGCGCCATAGCTCTGACTGAAAGCTTGCGATCCGCTGTTGCCCGTCAAGCCGCTCTTCGCTCCCGACGCGCTGAAGTTAAAGTACGTTTTTTCTCCAAGCTTGCGACCGATGGTGGCGTTGTAGCCATATCCACTTGTCGAATAGGTGATGAGCACGGTCTGCTGATTCTGCTCGTAATTGAGTCCCCCGGAGAAATTCAAGCCAAACAGCCGCCGGGAATAATTGACGGAGTCGAACAGTCCCAGGCTGGTATGGTTCCCGATCAGGTTTTCGGTTACGGAGCTGGTGGCGTTGACAAAGCCGCCGAGCAGTGTGTTCGAGTAGCTGACGCTTCCGCTGATGGCATTATCGCTGATCGTGCTGCCAAAGAAGCTTTGTTCGCGGTCCTCGAGGGTCCCCCTGAAGGTGAGATGAAAGGAGGGAAGCTGATAGAGGACGTAGGTGACCACGTCCAGCGAATGCGATCCTTGCTGTGGCGTGTTCTCGACCACCCCGCCGGCGGCGACAACCGTGCTGTACAGGCTCCCCGCGAGGTTGTCGTTGTACATGACGTTCGAGTTAATGCCGAAATTGGCGAAGGGAACGAAGCCGACGCCAGCGGTCAGGGTATCGAAGGTTGAGTTGAAGTTGCCGCCCATAGATTCCTGGCTGGTATTCGAGCGGCTGGCCCCGGCTGAGAAAGAGCCGTTCCACGGCAAGCTATGCGACAGATTTCCGTAGAATGAACCGCCGCTGGAATTGTCCTCTTCCGCCGCCTGGCCGCTCACAATCTCGGGAATCTGCGACTGGGTCTTGACGTAGCGATAGCCGCCGTTGAGACTGTAACCGGCGAGCCGGTAGTTGGTGTTGACGCCAAAACTATCGTAGTGCACGTTGGCGTTGCTATCCGTTCCGTAGATCGAATTGTTGCTAGTCCCGTCCTGAAAGCTCAACTGAAGGTGAGGGTAGGAGGGAACGTTGATGGCCCATCCCGCGGAAAAAACGTCGCCGTTCCCGTGGCTGGTGTAGTTGGCTATGCCCGGTACCCCGAAGTTTCCTTCGCTGTTGTAGTTCTTGCTGTAACTGATGGAACCGGGGAAATTGCTGCCGCTGAAAATGGCAGCGCTGGCGTTTACCCCGCTGCTGTCAGTAATCGACTGGGAGTCAGAATTGGCTCGCGACTGGTTGTAGTAGGGCTGGACGTGAAAAGAGATAAAATCTGGATTGTAATAGGATCCGCTCAGGTCGCCGGTGCCGCCGGCGGTCAGGCCGTGATCTGACTGCTCCTGATTTCCATAGTCCCCCGTGTATCCGAAGGAAGCACTACCGGTCAGATTCATGTTGACTTTGTCACCGACCGTAATTTGGGCGGGCGCTCCGAGAGCCAGCGCCAGAACCAGCGCCAGGACCAGAAAGAATGCGCCCACCGCCGAGATGACACGCTTGTTCACGGTAACCCCATGACGGTTTAAAGGGGCATTCGAAGTGCCATTTTGGAACTCCTCGTCACGGTTTTCGAGCATTGGTTTCAGTTGGTTACGGGACGCTCCCGGCGGCCATAGGGAATTGTGGTTGAGGCTGCGAGAAATGGCGCTGGAGCCGGGGTGATATGCCGCGTCCGTGGAAGGCTGGGCTGCGCTCAAGCAAATCTCAGCGCGCTCCCGCAGCCGATAAGTCATGGGCAATCCCTAAAGTTCTTCCACCTTAGCCGTCTGGCGCAGCTTCTTGTCGAGTGCGGAGCGCAGCTGTTCAGTTTTGTCCTTCTGCATCCGCTTGCGCAGAGAGTCTTTCACTGCCTCAAACTTCTGCATGCCGGCGGGAATGTGGGCGTTCAGCCGGACAATGGCAAAGTTCTGCCCCACCTGGATCAGGTCGCTCACCTGGCCGATCTGCATCGACCGGACCACCTTCGTCACTTCAGGCGGAAGAGTTGTAATGTCCATGGCCTTGCGGTCACCCATCATCACTCGCCAGTCGTCTTCCGAGATTTTTTCCGCCAGCACGCCGAACCCTTCGTAGGTCTTGGTGGCCTTGGCCTGTTTAATCGCTTCATCCGCCCGCTTGCGGGCTTCCTTCAGTTGCGCCGCGTTGGCATTGGCCGGCGGCAGGATCGAAATCGTCTGGATCGAGTAGGACTCCGGAATTCGGAACTGGTCCGGGTTCTTCAGAAAATAGGCCTTCGCTTCGGCCACGGAGATGACGGACTTCTCTTCCACGTCCGCCCTTAAAAGTTCGTCAATCAGCAGCGAGCGGCGGATCTTTTCGCGCAGCAACGCTGTCGAACCATGGAAGTCGTTATTTAAGACCTGTTGATATTGGTCGGGCGAACCGAACTGCTTGCGGAACTCCGCCTCCGCCTTTTGCATCCGAGCCGGAGCGACCGTCATGCCTCGCCGCACCGCTTCCTGGTACACCAGTTCTTCAAACTCCATCATCTTTATCGCGCCCCGGCGGATGTCTTGTTCCATCGCCCGGGGCACGCCGTTGTGCTGGCGCGCGTAGGGGAAGATGGTGTATTCCTCGCGCAAAAGGTCGCGGTCGGTCAGCACGGTGCCGTTGATCCTGACCACCGGCTTGCCTACCGGCGCCTGCAGCGCGACAGTTGCGCTGGGCGATGGAACCGGTGCGGTCGGCGTATGAGACACCGCCATTTGCGCCGGGACCGGCAAGACCGCTGCCAGCAGTACGGCGATGATGATTGCAGCCTGGCGCTTCATAAATCCTCCAACTTCTACTTCACTGAGCTTCAAAAATGGGGGAGGAAATTTCCTCCCCCAGGATTAAGCAAAGGTTAAGAACGAATAGATTAGGTCGTCGGTACGGTCAACTGGCCCGCCATTTCGTTCGAATTGCCACCGTGGCACTGACGGCAGAATTGCGCCGCGTTGTTGCCGCCGGTATTCGGGTTGTAGTAGCCGCGCAGGAAGAACATGGTCTGGTAGCCGGCCTTCACGCCTGTCATCACGCCGTTGTAGACGTTCTCAAAGTGCTGATTGTGGCAGGTGGTGCAGGTGACCACCGGTGTGGTGCCGCCGAGCACGGACGGGCTGACCGCGAAGCCATAGTTCGCGACGAACGCCGCCGAATTGGTGCCGGTCATTAGAACCTTGCCGCTCGACGAGACACTGCAGTCCCAGGTGTACGTGGTGCCGCAGGCAATAATTGCCGTGGGTCCCACTGGGTGGTCGTTGGCATAGTTGCCCGCGGACGATCCGTCGTTGCCGAGGAGGGTCGGGGCATTTCCGCCAACGATTGGCAGGGTTTCAACCGTGGTGCCATGCATCATGGCGACGGTTGCCAGGTTGCCGTCATGGCAGCTCAGGCACATGATGACGATCACGGTCGGATCGCCAATGCCAAGGGAGTTGACGTTAGCTTGGCTCGTCGGCAGTGTAACTGAGTAACCGCCGCCGCCGAACGCCAGGGTCTTGCCATACAGAGGAGTCAGGTTTTGGCCCCAAAGAGCCGTTGAGCCGTCCGAGGTGGCGACGCCGGCCGC
>JBEKIB010000080.1:0-22315 GCA_050011975.1 Terriglobales bacterium
AAACTTCTTGCCCAGCGCTCCCATGCCGAGCAGGTAATCGGTCTTGACACGGGTACCGAAAGGCGGGGTCGCTTCGATTTCGTCAGCGGAAAGCTCAATCACCTGGCTCACCGAATCAGCCAGAACTCCCATGGTCAGCTGCTCGCCCTGGAACATCACTTCGGTGATGATAATGCAGGAGAACTTGGAAATGCGGCTGGCGGGCAACCCGAACTTCACCGCGAGATCGACCACCGGCACCACCCTGCCTCGCAGGTTCGTCACCCCGCGGATCCAGATCGGAGTGTTGGGCACCGTGGTGACTGCCTCGTACTCGACGATCTCACTCACCTTCACAATGCTGATCGCATATTCCTCGTCCGCAGTCATGAAGGTAAGGTACTGCACCGCGCTCAGAGGGAGTTGGTTCTTCCCTTGCTTCGACGCTCCCATATTTTCACTCCTCGCATTTCTGCCGTTTGCATCCTCGAACGCGTCGGCTTTTCACCCAGCCAAGCCAGTGTCGGCCCTCTCGGCCCGGACCGCGTCCAACTTAGAACGGAGAAAAGTTAGCTTCCTCCGCCAGCTTGCCGTGGACCGGCTGAACGTGGGTAAGTTGCGCGTATTCGTCACTTAATGCCCGCCTCTGCGGAGTGACCGCGCGCTGTTTCCCGTTGCCGCCGCGATTGGCCGGCTGTTCTCCCGCCACACGGAAGAAAGTCATCAGCTGCTGCAGTTGTTCCGACTGCGCCGCCAATTCTTCCGCGGTGCTGGAAAGCTCTTCCGCAGACGATGCGTTGCGCTGCGTGACCGTGTCAACCTGCGACATGGCCTTGTTGATCTGCGTCACTCCGCTCGACTGTTCGGTGGATGCCGCCGCCACGTCCTGCACCAGTTCGGCGGTCTTCTTTATGGATGGCACCAGGTCAGAAAGCAAATGGCCAGATCGTTCCGCCACGCTGACGCTCTTCCCGGCCAGTCCGCCGATTTCCTGCGCAGCCAGCTGGCTCCGCTCGGCCAACTTTCGAACCTCGACTGCGACCACCGCAAAGCCCCGGCCCTGGTCTCCCGCGCGCGCCGCTTCGATGGCCGCGTTGAGCGCAAGCAGATTCGTCTGGTAGGCGATCTCTTCGATCACCGAGGTCTTGGCCGCAATCTGCTTCATGGCTTCGACCGTCTGTTTGACGGCATCGCCGCTCTCTTCCGCCGCTGACGCCCCCTTGGCAGCCGCCTGCTCCACTTGCCGGCTATTGTCGGCGTTTTGGGTAATGGACGCATTCATCTGTTCCAGACTGGCGCTCATCTCCTCCACCGAAGCCGCTTGTTCACTCGTCCCCTGCGACAGACTCTGCGAGGAAGCGGAAACCTGCTGCGCTGCGGAAGCGACCGCCGCGGACCCTTCGCGGACGTCCCTGATGATGCCCGACAGCTTGCCGCTCATTTCCCGCATGGCCTGCTGCAATTGGCCGGTCTCGGAACGGTTTGTGACAAGTATCTCCTTGCTCAAATCGCCGGCGGCGATACGCTCCGCGTGCTCGACCACTTGCTCGATAGGGACGGTAATACTCTTCGTAACGCTGATTGCCGCGAGCGCGGTTAGGATCAGAGTGACGACCAGTATCAGCAATGCAATCCTGCGTCCCATGGCGTAAGCTTCCAGACTCTCCTTCATACTTTGCTGCACGGCTGCGGTCTGAAGGTCAATGAACCTCTGCCACGAAGCACGGTACTTGTCGAGTGCCGGGATCACGTCTGCGCTCAAGGCTGCCAACGCCAAGTCACGTTTCTTGTCGGCCAACAGTTTCTTGGCTTTTTCCCTGGCCGAAATATAGGCCTGCCGGTCTCGAGTAACGACCTCAAACAGGTCTCGTTCTTGGGCAGAGCTGAGACTCTTTTCGATTTCTGCAACCTGCCCGCTGATCTCGTGACTGATCGCCTCGTTTTGCTGGTTCAGTTTCTTTTGTTCATCGAGGTCACTGGTCTCGAACAATTGCAGGGTGATGCGGGCGTTGGTGATTGAGTTCTCAATGGTCTGGTGCGTCGACTCAACTGTGCTGTAACGCTTCTGCATCGCAGCCGACATGTTGGAGTTCACACGACCGAGCCAGTTCAGTCCGAATCCACCTACCGCAATCACGCACAACAGAATCGCCCCGAACACAACACCCAATCGCGTCCCTACTTTCCGATCTTGCCAGGTTTTCATTTATCCTTCACCTCTCTGTAATGGCTACCCTATAACGACTGCCCTTTGTAGCTAAGCTTGCGCCTGCAACGTCGACTGCATCACTCCGCGCAGAAGACTGGGAACGTCGATGATCAAGCCGACCCGTCCGTCCCCAAGAACCGTAGAGCCGGCAATCCCGCGGACCCCGCGAAACGCCCTGCCCAGCGGCTTCACTACCGTCTGCATCCCGCCCAGCAGTTCATCCACTGCGATTCCGGCATGGAACTCATTCATCTTGACGACCACGATGTTTTCCCGTGCCGGAGCCTCACCCGACAGGCCAAACGCGCGCCGCAATCGGACATAGGGAAGCGCGGTTCCACGCAGACTAAGTATCCCGCTGGCCTCTGAGTTACGCTGTTCCGCGGGCAATTCCGTGCACTCGGTTACATGTTCCAGAGGAACGACAAAGGTTTCCGTGCCGACCCTGACCGAGAACCCTTCGATAATGGCTAGGGTCAGCGGCAGGCGCATGGTTATGGCAGTGCCTTTGCCCGCTGTACTCGATATCTCCACCGTCCCGCGCAAAATGTCGATGTTGCGCCGGACAACATCCAGTCCGACACCGCGGCCGGAAAGATCTGTGACCGCGTCAGTGGTTGAGAATCCCGCTTGGAACACGAGATCGTAAAGGTCCTGGTCACGAATCTCCTCTTTGCCAGACAACAGTCCAAGGCGTTTCGCTTTGTCGAGAATTCGTGCGCGGTCGAACCCTGCTCCATCGTCTTCCAGCTTCACGACGATGTTTCCGCCGCTATGCGCGGCCGTCAGCCGGATCAGTCCGCAAGCGTTCTTGCCTTGGCTTTCGCGCAGCGCCGGCTTCTCCAGACCGTGATCGACCGCATTGCGCACCAGGTGCAGTAGCGGATCTTTCAATTGTTCGAGCACGGTCGTGTCCACCTCGACGTCTCCCCCCACCATTTCCAGACGCGCCAGTTTTCCATGGCTCCGGGCAAGGTCTCTTACCGAACGCACAAACTGGCGAAACAAGGGGCCGATTGGGACCATGCGGATGCCCATCACCTCGCTCTGCAGATCCATGTACAGGCGTTCTGCTTCGCGATGCATCTCCAGCAGAGCACGTCCTTGCTCGGTGCCGAGCTTCTCGATCATCTGCCGCAGCCGGCCTTGTGCAATCACAATCTCTCCGGTCAGATTCAACATGTGGTCGAGTTTGTCGACATCCGCGCGCAGCGTGCGGTGACTGGCGCCCGGCAGCATGTCGGCCTTCACCGCTGCACTGGATTCCTCCAGGACCCCGCTCGCAGCGACCACTCTTTTCGATCGCTTTTCTACTTCCCGCGCGATTTCCTTTCTCAGGTTTCCTTGTCCCGCGGTTAGCTCCCGCGGTCCAGTCGCCGCGTTTGCAACCATGGCACGAAGTTCATCCACCGCCTTCAGCAGCAGGGAAACCAAGTCTGCGCTGGGCAGCGCCTGCTGCTCCCGAAAAACGTCCAACAGGTCCTCTACGACGTGGGCAAACCCTGCGAGTTCACTGAGCTCCAAAGAGGTTGCGTTCCCCTTGATGGTATGAGCAACGCGGAAAATATTGTGCAGGAGTTCCAGATCCGACGGACTCGATTCCATCTGCACTAACGCCTGCTCCATCAAGTCCAGACCTTCTTCCGATTCGACGAGGAACGACGCCAGAACTGCTTCCCGGTCAAAGTCCGCTAACTCCACTGTTCCTCCCTTTGTCGTCCGCGCCGATCGGCATGGACCCGGTTCCTTACTTCGCGTTTCTCCTTACACTTGGTCAAAACTCCTGATCGTCGTCACGCCATCCAGGATTTGAAAGGCCAATCTGCGCCCATGCTTTCCTGAGATATCTCGCTCCACCACGGGAATACCCGCGGAACGAAGAAACTCTTCAGCGAGCTGCACATTCCTTGATCCCAGCGACTGCAATGGGTCACCACCACCGAAAGCGCTGGAGCCGCCGAAGATCTTCGCCCGCAAATTCCGGATCTCGCATCCCAACGCCAGGACCCGGTTCAGCAGTTCAGGATTGGCGGCATTGCCGTAGCGCAGCCGGTTAGGCCCTTCATTACCTCCATCGGGCAGGAGATAGTGGTTCATTCCTCCCGCTTTTTTGTGCTTGTCCCAGAGGCAGACCGCTGCGCATGATCCGAGTATGGTCGAGATGGTGATTGGATCGCGCGTTACGAACACCTGTCCCGGATAGAGGAAGTGCCGGGGTTCGTTGGAGTCCGCATGCTCAAAGCGCTTCATGAACTCCGCGGGCAGCACTGCCGGATTGAATTTGGAGGAATTCTCTCTCATGCTCTCATTCCTGGTCCCTCGGTCGCCAGCTTCGAATCAACGTTCGAGCCAAACAAGGGCTGGGCGGCTTCGTCGGAAAGAAGTTTGAACAGTTCCATGTCGTGCCTGTCGAAGGCGAGCTTTTGGGGAAGCAATCGTAATATCGCAAGTATCGCTATCGTTTGGTTAGCGAAGCGGATCGGAACAAACGCCTGGACCTTGGTCATGGCACCGGAGCGGTCGCCACCCGCGAGATCAACATGGCACTCACCGCGCATCACCCGCCGCAGGCCAGCCTCGCCCAAAGCCCGCAGCAGGTCGTACTTCTCGGGGTCGATTCCAAACGACCAAAAAACCGGGAGGGTCCCGGTTCCGCGATCGACTCTGAACAAGCCGATCTCCTCGGAGCCCAGGAAATTTGCTATGATCTCGCGCAGTCCTTCAATAGCATCGTCTTGATTGCGGCTCTCAGCCAGCCTCTTCCGCGCCGCTCCCAACCGCAGATCGTTCATCGGGTCAGTTCCAGAAACCTTCTGCCCCGATGCATTCTTGCTATCGTTCATAGAGGTCCTTGTTGCCCTGATTCAACCAATGGGAAAAGCCGTGTTCTACTCGCCTAAGTAGCTCTGTACCAGCGCCACCAGTTCGGCGCCATTTACCGGTTTGGTGATGTAGTCATTGCATCCGCTCTGGAACCCCGCCTCCATGTAAGACTCTTCGCCCCGAGTGGTCACCAGAACAATGGGGATCTCGCGTGTGCTCGGTTGCTGGCGCATCATCTTGCACGCCTCAAATCCGTTCATCCGCGGCATCACCACATCCATCAAAACCAAGTCAGGGTGCTCTTGTTGCGCCTTTTCGACCGCTTCCTGCCCGTCGGCCGCGGTCACGCACTGGTAGGTCGTACGCTTTTCCAGAATCTCGCGCTCCATCATCAAGGCTGTCTTGGAGTCGTCAACCACAAGGATTTTCTTTGCCATTGTTCTCCTCGATCGTTCTCCTGGGATGCTCTCCTCGAAGTTCTTCTCGGACCCGAGCGCCGATGTTGAGGCAACCGCCGCATTAAGCGCCAGGTTTTCAGCGCCGAATCTGGCGTCTGCCTCAATTAGTAATCTCTAATATTAGTAATCTCTAACATAGTCGAGCATTACCTCGGTAATTACGTCAGTAATTACCGATAAAGCTCCCGCAATTTCTAAGAGGCAGGGCAAATTTCGCAGGGGCAGTAGGCTGCCGCCGCTCTCGCCGAGTAAGTTTCGCAAAAGTGGGCATATCTGATAATGACGGCCATCGGCGTCGATTCGCGGCACTGATTGGAGAGGGCTAAGTTAATTCCTTCATATCAATTCAGACGGCTTCAGACTGGCTCTATGGACCTTTTCTCGAGCCTGGGGCAAGATGGCCATCACTTCCCCGCTGAGCTGATTAGCTCCCGGAGGCATGTTATGAAGCACGCAAAATGGTTAGTCGTGGTGACATTAGTGGTGCTGTCGGGCATGGCTGCTGCGCAATTGAACAGCGGCTCCAGGCTCGTGACCCAGGTGCCATTTGAGTTCGTGGTCGCAAACAGGATCATTCCTGCCGGCGAATGCGTCGTGCAGGTTGCCACCATGGACGGCAGAACTCTGTTGATTCGCAATGCGGACGCGAACGTGGGCCTGTTTTCCACGTCGTCCCTGACGGAGGGCAAGCAAGGCGCGTCTGACTACGCACTGGTCTTCAGGCAATACGGAGACCGTTACTTCCTGTCGGGAATCAAGCTCCGGGACAGCAAGATCATATACCGTTTGCCGGAGAGCAAGGTGGAGGCTGAACTGCGCGCCCAGAACGTGCCCGCCACGGAAGAGACTTTGCTCGCCTCTCTAAAGTAGTTACGCACGGGAGTGTCCCAGCCGATTGTCGGTGCATGTATTCTCGACGGTGCCCCGTCCAGGCTTTGCTTGGGCGGGGTTTGCGTCGGCGGACGCAGACACGGTTCAGTCAGTCCTCACTGCGGCAGTCCCATCCGCGGAGCAACCCCCATTCGCAAAAGAACCGGCAGCCTCGCCGCCTCTCACAGCGCAGCCAGCCGCCGTTGGACCACCAAAAAGTAAAGCGCCAACAAAACCAGCAGGAATCCGTTCACACTAAGCACCACCGGCGCCGTAAACACCGGAACCAGCCATCCCGACAACAGATTCCCCATCGGCATGCCGCCGCGGAATGCGAAACTGTACACGCTCATTACCCGCCCGCGCATTTCGTTCGTGGTAATCAACTGCACCAGCGAATTCACGGTGGCAAAAACCGCCATCATCGATGCGCCCACCAGCACCAGGAAGGTCTCGCTCACCGGCAGCGACTTCGAAAGCGCAAACCCGGCAATCCCCGCGCCCAGGCAGATGAGCGCGCCCAGGGCAACCCGCCCCTTACGTTTCATATTGCCCGCGCTCGCGATGGCCAGCGACCCGCAAATCGAACCGAGTCCCATGAGCGCCAGCAGATTGCCGTAGGTCTCCGGACCGCGATGGAAGATGTCTTTCACGAATACAGGAAAGTAGGTGCGCATGGGCATGCTCAAAGCGGTCATGCAGAAAGCCAGCACAATCAGCGCTTCCATTGAACTCTGCTTACGTGCGAACTGAATGCCCTGCTTCAGGCTGGCAAAGATCGACTCCGCGGTCTTCACGGGCAGAAAGCGGGCGCGGATCAGCGACAGCGACACGATCGGGGCCAGGAAGGAAACCGCGTTCAGCCCGAAGCACCACTTCTCTCCCAGCCGCGCCAAGGCCTGCCCGGCGAGCGCTGGCCCGACCATCACCGCCACGTTGAATTGGATCGAATTCAATGCGATCGCGTTCGGCATATCTTCTTTCTCGACCAGGGTGGGAATCAGCGCCTGGTAGGCCGGACCGCCGAAGGCCTGCGCGAAACCGGAAATGAACGAAAGGCAAAGGATGTGCCAGACGTGTACCCGGCCCGTCGCCACCAAAACCGTCAGCAGCCCGGCGCTAGCCATCTGCACATACTGGGAGCCCAGCAGAATTTTCCGGCGCTCCACGCGATCGGCCACCACGCCGCCGATCAACGAGAACAAGAAGATGGGAATGCCGCCGAGAAATTGATCCAGCGCCAGCAGAAACGCGGAGTGGCTCAGCCGGTAGATCAGCCAGCCCTGCGCCACGATTTGCATCCAGGTGCCGATGCTGGAGGTGCAGGCGCCAACCCACATCAGGCGGAAATCGCGATATTGAAATGCTTTAAAGACCCGGCCAATCAATCTAGCCTCTCCGTCGGCTCCGCAAAAAGCGTAACATGCGACTTCACCCATTAGACGTAACAGGAACGGATTTGTCGGAGGCTGGGAATCTTAGCCCTTGCTGATCATTGCCTGACCGTGGCCATGGGCCCGAGAAACAGGCCCTCAGAAACCGATTGACACCCGTGTCTCGGCTGCCCTAATATCATGCCTACAATGACTCCGCGGACCCATCGCCATCATCACCATCATCATGCGATGAGCGTGTCGGCGGGGAATCACGGATAACTAAAAGCACTCATAGGAATCCAAGCCCGCTGGCGCAGCACTCGCCCAGCGGGCTTTCTGCTTTTGTGCGAGTTCTGAAAATCTGACACAAAAACGAAGATGGGGAGGAGGGTTCGATGGAGATGGAGATCGACTTCGGCAAGATGCAGGGCCTGGCGCCTGCGGTCATTCAGGATGCGGGCACCGGGGAGCTGCTGATGGTGGGCTTTATGAACCGCGAAGCGCTGGATAAGACTCTGCGCACTGGTTTCGTGACGTTCTACAGCCGCACTCGCCAGACCCTGTGGACCAAGGGAGAAACCTCCGGCAATCGTCTGCAGGTGGTTGCCGCCTGGACTGACTGCGACCGCGATACAGTGCTGCTGCGCGTCCGTGTGCTCGGCGAGGGTAAGGTCTGCCACACCGGAACGCGCTCCTGCTTTACGCAGGAACTTCCGCTGGGACGCGCTATGGTCGAGCAACAGAAAGTCGAGCAAGAGAGAGTCGAGCAAGAGAGGGCGGAGCGATGAAACTGCGTCTTGGCATTCCGAAAGGAAGTTTGCAGGAAGCGACCCTGAGCCTCTTCACCCGCGCCGGACTGCGCGTGTACACCAACGCCCGTTCGTACTGCGCGACCACCGACGATCCCGAAATCGAATGCCTGCTTATTCGCGCCCAGGAAATGGCGCGCTATGTCGAACACGGAGCGCTGGACGCGGGTTTGACTGGCCTCGACTGGGTGCTCGAAAGCGGACTCGAAGTAGTCAAGGTCTGCGACCTGATCTATGCCAAACAAAGTATGGGCAGCGTCAAGTGGGTGCTGGCCGTCCCGGAAGAATCGGGCTTCCAGAAACTCGAAGACCTTGACGGTCGAATCATTGCCACCGAGCTGGTCAGTTTCACCCGCAGTTATTTCGCGAGCCGCAATGTTCCCGTGCGCGTCGAATTCTCCTGGGGCGCAACCGAAGTCAAGCCGCCGTTACTCGCAGACGCTATTGTCGAGGTCACCGAGACCGGGAGTTCACTGCGCGCCAATCATCTGCGAATCCTCGAAACCGTTCTCGAGTCCAACACGCAGTTGGTCGCGAACCAGGCCGCCTGGGCCGATCCCGCGCGGCGGCAAAAGATTGAGAACCTGGCCGTCATGCTCAGTGGGGCGATCGCCGCGCAGGGTCGTGTCGGTCTGATGCTCAACGTGCGCAAATCAGACTTGCCCGCTGTTCTCGGTCTTCTGCCCGCGCTGAAAAACCCAACCGTCGCGGCCCTGGCTGATGGCGAGTGGGTTGCCGTGAACACCGTGATTGAAGAGCACACCGCCTGGTCGCTGATTCCGAAGCTCAAGCAAGCCAACGCTCAAGGCATCGTCGAATATCCGCTGAACAAGGTGGTGATGTGATGCGGAATGATGCCATGCCCATTCTCGAAGGCGTCGAGCAAACTCGTCTTGTGACTGCGCTGGCCGGGCGCGGTGCGACCGATCTGGCAGAGGTCGAGCCCGCAGTTCGCCGCATCGTGCGTGATGTCCGTCGTAACGGCGATCGCGCCGTCCGCCGCTACGCCACACGTTGGGACGGATTAGGCAAGGCCGAGCCACTCCGTGTTCCCGAGGCCGATCTTGACCAGGCTTGGGAGAAAACGCATCCGGAACTGCAGGACGCGATCAAACACGCTGCGCGCAATATCCGCCGCTATGCGGAGTGGCAAGCGCCCCCACCTACAAACGAATGGCGTCGCGAAATTCAGCCTGGCGTCAGCGTGGGCCAGTTGGTGCGCCCTCTCGAATCGGTGGGATGCTACGTCCCGGGCGGCCGCTATCCACTGCCTTCCACGTTGCTCATGACGGTGATACCCGCGCAGGTCGCCGGCGTCAGACAGATTCGCGTGGCATCTCCGCGCCCGGCGCAGGCAACTTTGGCGGCGGCCGCCTTCCTCGGCGTGCGCGAGTTCTACCGCGTCGGTGGAGCTCAAGCCATTGCCGCTCTCGCCTATAGCACAGAAGAAATTCCACGCGTGGACAAGATCGTCGGGCCCGGCAACCGATACGTGACCGCAGCCAAGAAGCTGGTGGCATTCGATTGCGCCATTGAATTCCTGGCAGGCTCTACCGAAGCCGTCATCATCAGCGCAGACGGCGATCCGGCTTGCATCGCGTCCGACCTCGTGGCCCAGGCGGAACATGATCCCGACGCGCTGTGCATTTTCATAACGACCTCGCGAGCTTTAGCAAAAAAAGTTCAGCAGGAAGTGCGAAAGCGCACGCGCGCAAACAAGATCGCCGCGCAATCGCTCGCCCGCCGCGGCGCCATTCTTCTGGTCGCTTCGCTTGAACAAGCCATCGAGATATCGAATCGCATCGCGCCCGAGCATCTCACGCTCCCGGACGAACTCGTGCAACAAGTGCAGCACGCGGGATCGGTTTTTCTAGACGACTTCACACCTCAGGCCGCGGGAGACTACATTTCTGGACCGAACCACGTGCTGCCCACAGGTGGCATGGCCCGTGTGCGAGGCGGTCTCAGCGTGCTCGATTTCGTCCGTGTCATTGCCTGCCAGCAAGTGTCTCGTGCAGGAATCCACCAGATCGCGCCCTCGGGCATTACGCTGGCCAATGCCGAAGGCTTGCAGGGACACGCGGAAGCATTCCGAGTGAGGTGCTCCCATGCTTGAAGCTCGCGCAGCGGTTAAAAATCTGCGCGCTTATCATCCCCCGTTGGCGAACCGAACCGGACTGCGTCTCGATTTCAACGAGAGCACCGTGGGCTGCTCGCCGCGCGTGCTGGCCCGGCTGCGCGCGCTCGATTCGGAACTCTTGGCGCGCTATCCCGAGCGCGAGCCGGTTGAAAAGGAGGTCGCCGGTTTCCTCGGACTCGACCCCGCGCAGGTTCTGCTCACGAACGGAGTCGACGAAGCGATTCATCTGTTGTGTGCCACCTATCTCGATCCCGGGGACGAAGCGCTCATCGTCGTGCCCACCTTTGCCATGTATGCCATCTTTGCTCAAGCCGAAGGCGCGCGCGTTGTTGAAGTGCAAGCCGGCGACAACTTCAGCTTTCCAGAAAAGGCCGTGCTCGCTCAACTCAGCCCACGCACCCGGCTCATCGCGGTGGCGAATCCGAACAATCCGACCGGAGCGGTGGTCGCGGGCAATGTCCTGATTCAGTTGGCGCAAGCCGCGCCCCAAGCTGCCGTGCTTGTCGATGAAGCGTATTTCGAATTCCACGGAGAAACGCTTCTTGACCAAACTTGCCAGGTCGAGAATCTTTTCATGGCGCGGACTTTTTCCAAAGCCTACGGCCTAGCCGGTTTGCGAATTGGTATTCTTGCCGGAGACGCCCGGCAGATGACGATGGTCCGCCGCGTTGCTTCGCCCTACAACGTCAACGCGGCCGCCCTCGCGGTTTTACCAGACGCCCTTCAAGATCAGGGCTACGTCGGCCGCTATGTCGCGCAAGTGCGAAGCAACCGCGCGAGATTGCAGCAGGAACTTGGCAATCTCGGCCTGCATTACTGGCCAAGCCACGCCAATTTCGTGCTCGTGCGCGTGGGTTCAGTTCACGCCGAGTTTGTTCAAGCCCTGCGCGAGCGCGGAATCCTGGTCCGTGACCGCCACACCGACCCAAGCTGCGAAGGCTGCGTCCGCCTGACCGTCGGATCGGACCAACACACCGAGACTCTCATCGGCGCACTGCGCGAAGTGGTTGAGCAGCTTGGATTGCGACGTGAGGTGCGAGCGTGAGGAAGGCCAAACTCCATCGCAAGACCGCGGAAACAGAAATTCAAATTTCGCTCACCATCGAGGGCCGTGGCAAGTACGAAGTCTCCACCGGAATCCGTTTTCTCGACCACATGTTGGAGCTGTTTGCGCGTCACGGCGGCTTCGACTTGAAACTCGCCGCCATCGGCGACTTGGATGTGGATCAGCACCACACTGTGGAAGATGTCGGCATCCGCCTGGGTGAGGCGTTCGACCGCGCTCTCGGCAACCGCCGCGGCATTCTGCGAGCCGGCTATTTTCTAATGCCCATGGACGAAACTCTCGCTGTGGCGGCAGTGGATTTTGGCGGCCGCGCCGTGGCCGTGGTCCAGACCAAGGTTAAAGCGACGCGGGTCGGCGATCTCCAGGCGGAACTGGTGTGCGACTTCTTCGAGGGCTTCGCCCGCGGCGCGCGCGCCAATGTTCATGCCCGTGTGCTCTACGGACGCTCCAGCCATCACAAGATCGAAGCGCTCTTCAAAGCTTTTGCGCGTGCGCTTCGTGTGGCCTGCTCGCGCGACCGCCGCCTCGGACGCATGCTGCCGAGCACCAAGGGACTCCTATGACCGGTCCAAAGATGATTGGCCCAAAGATGGTCGAACCAAAGATGACCGGTCCAAAGATCGCGATCGTGGACTACGGCGCCGGCAATCTGAGTTCGGTGAAAAAAGCGTTTGACCATTTCGGCGCCGAGGTCGTCCTGACCGCGCGGCCCGAAATCGTCGCATCCGCGGACAAGATCGTCTTGCCCGGCGTCGGCCACTTCTCCGCGTTGAGCGGCCTCGATAACACCGGATTGCGCGACGCCGTGCTGCAAGGCGCAAACGCCGGCAAGCCTTTCCTCGGAATCTGCCTCGGAATGCAGTGGCTGTTCGAGGGCAGTGACGAGGCTCCCGAATTTGCGGGCGCGGGATTTTTTGCGGGCAGATGCCGGCCATTTCCGTCTTCGGTGAAATCGCCGCACGTCGGATGGAACTCGCTCGCGCTCCGCGAAGGCTCGCGCTTGCTGCGTAACGTCGCACCCGATTCCTTTGTCTACTACACCCATTCTTTTCAGGCGCCGGTTGTAGCCGCGACCACGGCGGCGACCGAATACGGAGTGCAGTTTTCCGCCGTCGTCGAACAAGACAACATTTTTGGAGTGCAGTTCCACCCCGAAAAATCGTGGACCGTGGGGATGCTCATTCTCAAGAATTTTTGTGAGGTCAAGTGCTGACCAAGCGCATCATCGCCTGTCTCGATGTGGACGACGGCCGGGTCGTGAAAGGCGTGCAGTTCGTGAATCTGCGCGACGCCGGCGACCCGGCGGAATGTGCCGCCAATCACGCCCGCGATGGCGCGGACGAGATCGTTCTGCTCGATATCACCGCCACCAGCGACAAGCGCAACACCATGCTCGACGTCGTTTCCCGCACCGCGCGCGCTTTGTTTATCCCGTTCACCGTCGGCGGAGGAATCCGCGAACTCTCTGACGCCGAAGCTGTGTTCGAGGCCGGCGCCGACAAGATCGCCATCAACTCGGCTGCCGTAAAAGACTCGTCGCTGATCGGAAAAATCGCCGCGCGCTTTGGCTCGCAGGCGGTAGTCGTAGCCATTGACGCCCGGCGGGGCAAAGGTGGTTTCGAGGTGTTCGTCGCCGGAGGCCGCACTCCCACCGGCCGCGACGCGATTCTCTGGGCGCGGGAGGCAGCCGCTTGCGGCGCCGGAGAAATCATGCTCACCTCCATGGACCGTGACGGGACGCAAGCTGGTTTTGATTGCGAGTTAGTGCAGCGCGTGGCCGACGCTGTTTCCATTCCTGTGATCGCGTCGGGCGGTGCCGGCTCGCCGCAACACTTCATCGAGGTGTTTCGCGACGGGCGCGCGGACGCAGCGCTGGCCGCTTCCATCTTTCATTTCGGCATCGAGAACATTGCGCAATTGAAACGCGAACTGCACGCTGCTAACGTACCGGTGAGGTGGCCATGCTGATTCCGTCGATCGACTTAATGGGCGGCAAGATCGTGCAGTTAGTCCAGGGCGAAAAGAAGAAACTCGAGTTCGATAACTTCGATTACTGGATCGAGCGTTTCTCCGGCTATCCAATAGTCCAACTTATCGATCTCGACGCAGCGCGCGGCGCGGGTGACAACCGGTCGCTCGTGAAGCAGATCGTCGGCCGCCTGAACTGCCAGGTTGGCGGCGGCATTCGCAACCTCGAAACGGTACAGGAAGTTCTGAACCTGGGCGCGAGCAAAGTGATTATCGGATCTGCATTGTTAACCGAAGGCCGGATCAACCAGGAGTATGCTCGCACACTGGCAGATATTTTCCCGAGGCCGGTACTAATGTTTGCTCTCGACTCCCGCCGGGGCCGAGTTGCGATTAACGGCTGGCGCCAGCAGACAACTGTCACTGCCTTCGACATGATTCGCGAGTTAGAACCCTTCTGCGAAACCTTTCTCTATACCCACATCGACACCGAGGGTTTAATGGGCGGAATTCCGATGGAGACAGTTCATGCCATCCGACGCGCCACCGAACGGCACCTGGTGGTCGCCGGCGGCATCACCGAACAGCAGGAAATCGACAGCCTCGATGCGCTTGGTATTGATGCCGTGGTGGGAATGGCGCTGTATACGGGAAAAATTCATGCCGGAAAAATTCGCGGTTGAACAAGGCCCTATTTCGCCGAGCGCGTGAGCTTCGTTCTGCGACTTTCGATTCAGCCCTCCTCTCGCGTCAATCTTGAACGTTTGTGATCTGGATCACGGCGGATCACGCCAGTTCGTAACAGAATTGCAGGTTGTCTCGCGCCGGCCCGGGTTCGTGCAAGCTGCTTCTCGAATCCGAATTAACGGGTTGGCCGGGACCGCCGGAGGATGCCAATGGAGCCGTTTCGCCACCACATATTCGTCTGCACGCAGGAGAAACCGGAGGGAGTTACCTCATGCCCCGGCAACGGATCGCTGCGGATTTTGCACGCTCTCGAACGCGAAATAGGTTCCCATGGGCTCGACAACGAAGTTCAGGTGACGACCTGCGGCTGCCTCGGCTTGTGTGACGACGGACCAATCATGATCACCTATCCCGAAGGTGTCTGGTATCACAAGGTCAAGGAGGAAGATGTTCCCGAAATCGTGGAGTCCCACCTGCGCTCCGGTCGCGTGGTCTCGCGCCTGGCGTGGACCGATTCGGAGGCGATGAAAGCGCAAGCGGCCGAGCATCGCGACCGCTATCGCGCCATGGTCAAGGCCAGAGACGAGGCGGGCGTTTTTCCGGACGATCTCAACGAGATGATTCGAGCGTTCATGTCCAGCCGGACCGTGCTCACTGCGCTCGAACTGGACGTATTCACAGCCGTTGGCAATGGCACGCGCGCCGCACAGGTAGCCGAGAGCATCCACGCTGATTCACGAGCCACAGAGATGCTGCTGAATGTTCTGGTCAGTCTGAGGCTGCTCGACAAGAAAGACAGCACGTTTTTCAACACTCCGGTAAGCGCCCGTTTCTTCACGCAGGCCTCGCGCGACCAGGCCCGCAGCGCCTTTATGCACACCGTTCACCTGTGGCATCGTTGGTCGTCGTTGACCGAGTGCGTGCGCGCTGGGACGTCGGTCGGAACCTCAGTCGGAACCCCGGCCGGCACCCGCAGTCGCGAAGACAATTGGGTGCCGGCTTTTATTGCCGCCATGGACCGCAACGCCAAAGAGCGGGCTGGCGCGGTAATCAAGGCGCTCGGGACCGCCGGAATAAAACGTATGTTGGATCTGGGCGGCGGATCGGGAGCGTATTCCATTGCTTTCGCGCGCGCCATACCTGGGCTGAACTCGGAAATTCTCGACCTGGGCGAGGTCGTTCCTATCACCCAGGAAAACATCCGGAAAGCTGCCTTTGCGGACCGCATCACCACTCGGGTCGGTGACATGCTGCGCGATCCGCTGGGAAAAAATTACGACCTGATTCTGGTCTCCGCTATCTGTCACATGTTCTCTCCCGAAGAAAATCGCGAGCTATTCGAACGGGCCCACAACGCACTTGCTCCCAACGGGAAGGTGGCGGTGCAGGATTTTATTCTGGAACCAGGCAAGACCGCCCCTCGTTTTGCCGCCTTGTTCTCTCTGAATATGTTGGTGGGGACGCGAGCGGGCAGCAGCTATAGTGAGCCGGAGTACGCGAGTTGGTTGCGGGATGCCGGCTTCTCCGATGTCCGCCGCGTCCGCTTGCCCGGCCCCGCTGGGCTGATGATCGGAGTCCGCGCGCCATCATGATGCGACAAGCTTAGACCGACCTGTATGCCCACCGGTTTTGTCATCAGCTTCTGAAGAAGCGTCGCTGCGGCTGTGTTCCACGACGCAGACAGCGCTCGCTTCTCCCCGCGTACTGCGCCTCCTCGCAACCAGAAAAGTGTTCAATTTTGAACAGACGCGCGTGCTTGCGCTAATTACTTTGTTGTCATGGACGGCCCGTAGTAGAGGGCCGTCGCAGCTTGCATGCGTCATCTGGTCGTGGCCGCCGCGGTGTGTCTTGCGTTTTACGCACGTCGGGCAACAGCGAGCCAATTACAGTTTGTAACCATCCAGAGGAGATGTGGCCATGGACCCTCCAACTGTGTTGTGTATTGACGACCTTCCACAAGCCCTGGAGCTTCGCAAATCGACTTTGGAATCTCATGGTTATCGCGTCAAGATCGCGTCCAGCGGCCAAACCGCGATGAAGATGTTGGAAAAAGCGCCGGTGGCCGTGGTTCTACTGGAGTACAAACTGGAAGGCATGGACGCGGAGGCCGTAGCCTGGCACATCAAGCAGCGCTTTCCCCACCTGCCAATCATTCTGCTTTCGGCTTACCACGAGATGCCTCAGCGAATCTTGTGGTTGGTGGATGAATACGTGATGAAGAGCGAGGTGCCGGAACGGCTGGTGCCGATCATCGAGCGAGCATACAAGCTCGCGCCACGTTCGAGCGAACGGTACCGACGTAGCGCAGCAGCAGCGTAGGGAGTCTGCCGCTTTCCAAAGCTGGTCTTATAAATCGTTTTTTGGATAGGGCCCGCTTCAAGAGCCTGCCCTGAGCGAAGGCGAACCGTGCCGTTTAGGCCGTGGAAGAATGCGGGCTTTAGCCCCTGAGGGGCGCACCTTCCGATCGGAGAGGCATTTGCGAAACCAGCTTTAGCCAGGCACGGGTCTTCAGGAATCCTAAACTGCGTCTGGATCATCTATCCATATTAGTAGGGGGCTTGGGCGATGAAGGTACAGAGGAGGTTCAAGAACATGAACATTTTCGGACGTGCCGCAGGGTTCGCAGGGTTTCGACCGGGCAAATTGACTTTGGCTTCCCTGTTGTCGTTGGCTCTGCTGTTCGCGACTTTGCCTCAGAGCCTGCCAGCTCAAGACGCTCCCGCCCCGGACACGCAGGCGCAAGCGCCGCCATACGCGCAACAAACTCCCGGGCAGCTGCAGCAGTTGGTGGCGCCGATTGCGCTGTATCCGGATTCGTTGGTGGCGCAGATCCTGGTGGCGTCCACGTTCCCCGAGCAAGTCGTCGAAGCCGACCGGTGGGTGCAAGCGAATCCTGATTTGAAGGGCGAGGCTTTGGGTAAGGCCGTCGACCAGCAACCCTGGGACCCGAGCGTTAAGGCGTTAACTGCATTCCCAGCCGTCCTTGGAAATATGGACAAGAATCTCTCCTGGACGTCATCGTTGGGCGACGCCTACTACAACCAGCAAGCAGATGTGATGGATGCCGTGCAGGTGATGCGCCGCAAAGCGCAAGACGCCGGCAATCTTAAGACCACGCCGCAGCAAACCGTTTCGGCGCAGGGCCCGGATATTGATATTGGGCCCGCTGACTCCGATGTCGTTTACGTCCCTGCGTATGATCCGTGGTTGGTTTACGGATATCCCGTGGTGGCATGGCCGGGTTGGTACCCGTATCCCGGTATCTGGTTTGGCGGCCCGTATCTCTCGTTCGGAATCGGCTTCCCAATCGGTTGGTTCGGAGGTTTTGGATGGGGTTGGGGTCATTGGGGATTCAATTGGGGTGGCCACTACGCAATGTACAACCACGTCAGATACTACTCCGGGAGCAGAACGTTTTATAACCGCAGCAATGCCTACAGGGCGGGAGGCGCGCGTGGCGGAGTCTACAACCATCCCGGCGCAACCACCAGACCTTTCGACGGAAACAAGCAAGCGGCTCGGGGATACGCTGAACCCCACGGTCAGAGTGGCGTCCACTCGGGCGCCTTCAGTGACTACGACCATGGCGGGCAGACCAAGAGCTATTCGTCACGCGGAAGCGCCAATGTTGGCGGCGGTGCAGCGCACAGCAACGGCGGCGGAGCGCATGGTGGCGGCGGTGGTGGAGCGCATGGCGGCGGTGGTGGCGGCGGGCGTCATTGATCCACGACAATGATCGACGAGTCATCGATGGGCGAGTCGAAAGATCGAAAGTCGAAGATCGAAGTTTCGTCATGTTCCTGATGTTAGTTTGAAAATTTCGAAATGGAGAAAGCCATATGCGGCGAACGAAGCTGAACTTTGACAAGTTTCATTGGGCCAGTCTTCCGAAATTAGCCGTGGTCGCGCTCCTTTTGACGGTGTGTTTTCCCACCCGTTCCACAGCGCAGCAACCCGGCCAGAAAACGTTTTCATCGGCGGAAGAGGCGAGCAACGCCCTGCTCACGGCGGCGCAGAGTAACGACGAAAAGGCGATGCTCGAAATCTTAGGACCAGACGGAAAGCAAATCGTCTCCTCGGGAGACGAAAATGAGGACGCCAACAGCCGCGCCAATTTTGTCAGGAAATATCAGGAAATGCACCGTCTCGTGAAGGAACCGGACGGAAGCACTGTCCTGTATATTGGCGCGAAGAATTGGCCCACGCCCATACCGCTCGTGAGCAAAGGTAATTCCTGGTATTTCGATACCGAGGCGGGCCGAAAAGAAGTTTTGTACCGGCGAATTGGCCGCAACGAAATGTCGGCCATTCGCGTTTGCCAGGAACTGGCGGCGGCGCAAAAGGAATACTCCGCCCAGTATAAGGAGTACGCCCAGAAAATCTTCAGCGATGAAGGGCAACACAATGGCCTTTATTGGAAAGCTGCCGATGGCGAACCCCAGAGCCCCATCGGGCCGCTCGTGGCATCGGCCGTAGCCAAGGGCTATACCAAGACCTTAGAGGGCGCTCCCACTCCTTACCGCGGTTACTATTACCACCTCCTCACGCGTCAGGGAAAAAATGGCCCTGGCGGCGCGAAGAGTTACATCATTAACGGCAAAATGACCGAGGGCTTCGCTTTCGTCGCCTATCCCGCGGAATACAGATCGTCTGGCGTGATGACATTTATCGTTACCGAGGATGGAGTCGTGTATCAGAAGGATCTCGGCAAGAAGACCGAAGTTCTCGCCACAGCGATGAAGGAATACAACCCCAATCCGGGTTGGCAAAAAGCTGAAGAGCAGCAGCAGGAGACGGCGGACGAGCAGAAACCCAAGTAAAAGACACCGTGTCGCTGCACTCGCTCCACCGGACTGTGTGCAAGTTCGTCGGGCCCTACTGCATCGCGTTGCCGTACGTCGGTACTCCCTGCTGCACCAGGAAGAGCAGCGTTTGTCCGCGCGACGACCAGTCGCTTTGCGGATACTTGGAGACTAACTCCTGGGCGAGCGAGATGGCTTGGCTCTTCGCTTGCTCGGATTTCTTCAGTTCTTCTTCGGTCTTATAAATCTCGATCAGGGCAGCGCGGCGGGAAGCGGCGCTGTACAGCGCCTCCGGTGCGGCGGGAGATTCCGGATATTCTTTCACATATTTCTCGTAGAGGTCGGCTTCCTTGTCGGGGCACTTCGAAGACCCCTGCCAGTCTCCGCACAGTTTGTTGTCGAGCAAGTGGAAGGCGGCGAGCTGGGCCCACTTGCTGTCCGGGAACTTTTTCATCACCTGCTTCATCAACCTCTCGTCGATGCCTCCGCGAAGGTAGGCTTCTTTCTCGCGCGCGGAGGGGCGCGACTGCATGTCTGATTTTTCGATCTGCCATCGAATGTCAGCCGCACGGTACAGGCCTTCGCCGGCCAGCGGAGAGGTCGGGAACACATCGTAGACGCGGTGATAGAGGCGCAAGGCGTCCTGGGCTGCGCCGCGCCGGCCGTGGCGGCGGCTGGCCTCGTCTTCAGAATCCACGGCGGCGCCGAACAGAATGCGGTCGCCGCTCGGAGTAGACGCCCAGACAACGCCGTTATCGAGAACCCAGCCGCTGATCGTCTTGCCCTGGTCCTCATCGTCTAAAACGACGGCTGGGTCGGGAGTCTCCGCCATGCCCAGCAGAGCTTCGACGTGCAGCCAGTTGTGGCTCTTGTCGAGCAGAATCAGTTCCCGTCCACGTTCGACCTGTGCGAGCTTGTTGGAAGTTGTGTCGGGAGACAGGTAGATGACGGCGTCGCGGACCAGCGTGCCGCGATCGGCGGCCAGCACGGACTTTCCCACCACCATCAGAAAAGTCAAAAGCAGAAGCTTGGTAATCGGTTTCACGGTAGTATTCGTCTCCGGCTTCGAGGGTAGCACGTAGGGCAAGATGTATGGAATGGGCGGCGTTTTGGGAAGGGCACGACTTTACAGGCTGCGGAAATCTAAGGTTTCGTATCAGGGTATCGCTTTAGCGTTGCCGTAAGCCCTTCGCAATCAGACGCCCCTTTAGGGGCTGGGGCCCGAAGTTACACCTTTTCCGCAGCCTCTTCAGCCGTGCCCTTCCGCATCCAGAAGAATGAGGACCTTAGCCCCTGATCGTCGCGCCTTTTAAGCTGAAAGGACTTATGAAACACACTTAGTAACCTCTGCCCGCACTCCAGGTCGAGCTTCTACGTAACCGCCAAAATTGTAACCACCGTGATCTATACATCTGCGCTGTCTGAGATAGTCTTAAGATCAGAAACGGTGGAAAACCGGCTCATCGTCTGATCCGCGCAGCGAGGGCAGTTCCTCCAATAGATACATGTGGGCATTCATGCGCGCGACGCGCGCGCAAACCGTTCAATAGCCTGCCAACCAACGTCGTTGTTGAAACGCCCGGAAACCAGGAAATAAGGTCTCTCAACAGCCACTAACCGATCTATCTCCTGAACTAACGAGGAAACCTGATATATGAAGTTATTTTCGGCGGCTGCTCTTACTGTGTTGCTCATTACAGCAAGCCTCGCTCCGGCTCAGATGAGGCCGGCCAGCGGCAAGATATTTACTCCTGATTCCAGCATTGAAAGGCACAGCGACATCGGGATACGCGCTCACACCAATATCCATGTCTTCCTGCCCACCAAGCCGCTGCAGAATCTACGCCCCTTCGGCGCGCCCTATTCCGGCTATTCGTATGAGACGCCGGCATCGCTCGGCTGCGTTTATAGCTTGGTCAAAGTGGTTGCGGGCTGCGAGCCCAATACGGTCACTGCCAACCCCACGGGCGGCGCCAAAATGATCGCCATCGTGGATGCCTACGACGCCCCCAATGCGGCGAGCGATCTGGCAAAATTCTCGGCTCAGTTCGGATTGCCCGCGGCGAACTTCCAAACCGTCTATGCCAGCGGCAAAAAGCCCCAGTACGATGCAGGATGGGAGTTTGAAGAATCCTTGGACGTTCAGTGGTCACATGCCATGGCTCCTGAAGCCCAGATCGTTCTGGTCGAAGCCAATTCCAGCAGCTTTACCGACCTGATGGCGGCGGAAGACGTGGCCAGCAAATTGGTCAATGCCGCTGGTGGAGGGGAAGTCTCCAATAGCTGGGGAGGAAGCGAGTTCCCTGGCGAAACCGCGTATGACTCCCACTTCGTCAAACCGGGTGTTGTATTCTTCGCGTCTGCGGGAGACGGCCCAGGCACGATCTGGCCTAGCACGTCCCCTAATGTGGTCGCGGCGGGAGGAACAACCGTGCGCCGCAATCCGTCGACGGGCGCGTTCCTCTCCGAATATCCGTGGGACTCGGCCGGCGGCGGCGTGAGCTGGGTAGAACCGCGCCCCAGTTATCAAAGCAAAATCGCTTCCATGGTCGGGAACTTCCGTGGCGTTCCTGACCTGTCCTTTGATTCCGATCCCATCACTGGCGTTTGGGTGCTCGATACCAACGCGGGTGGGTGGAACATCGTGGGCGGGACAAGCGTCGCTTCGCCTTCGTTGGCCGGAGTCATTAACTCGGCCGGAAGCTTTTACGCCTCCTCTAACGCGGAGTTGGCGGCCATCTATGCCAACCTCAGCGTCACCGCAGATTTCCGTGACATCACGACCGGCTACTGCGGTCCCTACGCGGGCTACTCCGGGGTCGTGGGCTGGGACGTCTGCACCGGTGCAGGTGTCCCGAATGGCAAGCTAGGCAAGTAACAAGGTCGGGAAGTAATTCAGATTCCCAAAAACGGCCTACTCATTTTCGGGTAGGCCTTTTTTCTTGCTGGAACTGGCCTCATAAAACGTTTAGGCGTTGCGCTTGATTTTGGGTGGCGCAGCGGTTTACCTGTTCTGTTCCATGACATTCTTTACAGTTGTTATCAGGACATCCTTTACACTGCCGCGCGAGCGGAGCGAGTGCGGCAGCGTAAAGCGTCCGCCGGGAGCGGACGAGAATGGCGTGGCG
>JBEKIB010000081.1:0-21871 GCA_050011975.1 Terriglobales bacterium
GTGGGAGGCAGTTCGCTGCCTGGAGTGCGGGTGGACGTGAATCCGACCCAACTCAACAGTTATGGTCTCGGCTTGCAGGACGTGGCCGCCATGCTGAGCCGGCAGAATGCCAACAGTCCCAAAGGCCAAATCATTAGTGGCGCAACCACGGCGGACATCGTAACTAATGACCAGCTTCTGAAGGCGGTGGACTACATGCCTCTGGTGGTCGGCTACCACAAGGGCGCCGCCGTCAAGTTGTCCGATATCGCGAACGTGCACGACGCCACGGAAAACATACGGGCTGCCGGCTTCGTCAACGGCAAGACTGCGGTTCTCATCATCATTTTCCGCCAGCCCGGCGCCAACATCATCGATACCGTGGACCGCATCCGGGCCGCGCTTCCGTCACTCAAGGCTTCGATCCCTTCCGCCATTGACACGGAAATTGTGCTCGACCGCACCCTCACCATTCGGGCTTCGGTTCGCGACGTCGAGCGCGCGCTCCTCATCTCGGTTTCCCTGGTCATTTTGGTGGTTTTCGTGTTCCTGCGAAGCGTCCGCGCCACCTTGATCCCCAGCGTGGCCGTTCCTGTCTCTCTGATCGGCACGTTTGGCGTGATGTACCTTTGCCACTACAGCATCGACAATCTCTCGCTCATGGCGCTTACCATATCGACGGGGTTTGTGGTGGACGATGCGATTGTGGTCATCGAAAATATCACCCGCTATCTCGAGCAGGGCATGGCGCCCATGCAAGCGGCGTTCAAGGGCGCGAGCGAAATTGGCTTTACGGTCCTGTCCATCAGCATCTCTCTGGTTGCCGTCTTTATCCCGATTCTGCTGATGGGTGGCATCGTCGGCCGGCTGTTCCGTGAATTCGCCGTGACCCTCTCGGTAGCCATTCTGGTCTCCCTGGGCATTTCTCTAACCGCGACACCGATGATGTGTTCGCGCCTGCTCCGGCATCTTGGGGATGAGCAGCACGGCAAAGCATTCCGCGCCAGCGAGCGCGCCTTCAATTTCATCCTCGGCGTCTACGAGCGCAGCCTGGGTTGGGTCCTCGAACACTCCGGCCTGACGCTGGCCGTTCTCGGCCTTACCATCGCGTTCAACTTCTACCTTTTTGCGATCGTCCCCAAAGGATTCTTTCCCCAGCAGGATAACGGCACCGTCTTCGGCGGCATCCAGGGCTCGCAGGACATTTCCTTCCAAGCCATGCAAAAGGCTACAGCGCGCATCGTCGATGTCGTCAAGGCGGACCCAGCCGTAGCCAACGCCATGGCATTCACGGGCGGCGGCGGCCCCACCAATGGCGGCTTCATCTACCTCGGTCTGAAACCTCTTGCACAGCGCAACGCGAATGCCGGTCAGGTGATTGACCGTCTTCGTCCTAAACTTCTTGCTATCTCTGGTGCAAACACCTTTATGCAAGCCGGACAGGACCTTCGCATCGGCGGACGGTCAAGCAGTGCCCAGTATCAGTACACAATCCAGAGCGACAATTTACAGGATCTGGTGCAGTGGGGACCGGTGCTTCTGCAGCAGATGCGAAAAATACGCCTGCTCACCGACGTCAATACCGACCAGCAGAATAGCGGCCTTCAGGCCATGCTTACCTATGACCGTGACACCGCTTCGCGCCTCGGCATTACTCCGCAGATGGTCGACAACTCGCTCTACGAAGCCTTTGGCCAAGCCCAGGTTTCCACCATGTATACCGCCATCAACCAGTACCACGTGGTGCTGGAAGTCGAACCGAAGTTCTGGCAGTCGCCGGTGAACTTGAACGACGTGTATATCCGGGCCGCGCAAGGGAAGATCGTTCCGCTTAGCGCCATCGCGCATTACGAGCCATCCACTGCTCCCCTGGCGGTGAATCACCAGGGTCAATATCCCTCGGTCACCATTTCTTTCAACCTGGCGCCGGGTGTGGCGCTTAGCGACGCTTCCCGGGCCATCCTCGCCATGGAACAAAAGATCGGCATGCCCAATACCATTACCGGCATGTTCTCGGGCACGCTGCAGGCTTTTCAGTCTTCCCTGGCGACGGAACCGTTTCTGATTATCACCGCTCTCATGGCCGTCTATATCGTCCTCGGCATTCTCTACGAGAGTTACATCCATCCGCTCACGATTATTTCCACCCTGCCCTCCGCCGGAGTCGGCGCCGTCCTCGCCCTCATGATCTTTCATAAGGACCTGAGCATAATCGCGGTGATCGGCGTTATTCTATTGATTGGTATCGTCAAGAAGAACGCCATTCTGATGATCGACTTTGCGCTGGCCGCCGAACGCAGCGAAGGCATGAGCCCGCGGGATGCCATTTTTAAGGCTTGCATTCTGCGCTTTCGACCCATTCTGATGACCACCATGGCTGCGCTGTTTGGCGCTATGCCGTTGGCTTTTGGACGAGGCACGGGTTCGGAACTTCGCAATCCTCTTGGGATCACCATTATTGGCGGACTGATTCTGAGCCAGATGCTCACGCTTTACACCACGCCGGTGGTTTATCTCTCGCTGGATCGCTTGCGAGTGAAATGGCTTCGCGCTCACGGAAAGCTGGAAGCGCAGAGGCACATCGAGTCCTTCGGATGACAAGTTCATATGCGCTACGCGAACTCGCGATCAGAAAGGGTGGAGCGCCGCTCCACTCTCGGCCTAGCCAGGGCAAGGAGTCCGAGACCCCGATGAGGGCAACGAACAAAATGCGCGCTGCGACTGCGCTGCTCTCGGTCGCACTCCTCTTCCTTTTACAAGGATGTGTTGTCGGTCCGAAATACAATCGCCCTCCCATGCAGGCGCCGGGGACGTATAAAGAAGTCACTCCGGACGATCTCAAGAAGATGGACGGCTGGAAAGTCGCGCAACCGCAGGACAGCGCTCTCCATGGCAAGTGGTGGGAGATTTTCGGCGATCCCCAACTGAACGCTCTCGAAGAGCAAGTCAACATTTCCAATCAAAACGTCGCCGCTGCCTTCGCTAATTTCATGGCGGCGCGTGCCCTGGTGCGGGAAGCTCGGGCGCAATATTTCCCGACCGTTACCGCCGGCGCGAGCTTTACTCGGCAGCACCAACCACCGACTGCGACGGGGACAGGCAGCGGGACCACCTCCAACGAATTTTCTCTACCTATCGACGCTTCCTGGACGCCTGACCTGTTTGGCCGCGTGCGCAACCTGGTTCGCGCCGGCGTCGCGAACGCGCAAGCCAGCGCCGCCGACCTGGAGAATACCCGCCTGACCGCGCAAGCGGAACTGGCGGCCGATTACTTCCAACTGCGCGGGCAGGACGCTCTCAAACAACTGCTGGATGCGACTGTGGTGGCTTATGCACAATCTCTGAAACTGACCCAGGCGCTGTATGAGACCGGTATCGACTCCGACGAATCCGTCGCGCAAGCCGAAACTCAACTGGAAGCCACCCATGCGCTCGACACCAATGTTGGCATACTGCGGTCTCAATACGAGCATGCGATTGCGCTTCTGGTCGGTCAATCTGCTTCTTCCTTCTCGGTTGCCGTCGAGCGTTTGAAAACTCCTCCGCCCGCCATCCCGTTTGGCGTTCCATCGCAACTTCTGGAGCGCCGCCCAGACATCGCCGCCACCGAGCGCCTGATGGCGCAGGCCAATGCGCAAATCGGCGTCGCAGTAGCCGCCTATTATCCAACGGTGACGCTTAGCGCTTCTTTCGGGCTGGAAAGCTCGAAAGCGTCCAGTTGGTTTACCTGGCCAAGCCGGATCTGGTCCGTCGGCCCGTCCATTGCTGAGACGATTTACGATGGCGGTCTGCGTCGCGCCACCGTCGAACAGTATCGCGCGCAATATGATCAGACGGTCGCCAACTATCGGAACACCGTCCTCACCGCGTTTCAGCAAGTCGAGGACAATCTTGCCGGCCTCCGCATTCTTTCCAAGGAAATTCAGGAACAAGACACGGCGATAGGGTCCGCGCAACGCAGCCTTAACCTGGCTACAGAGCGCTACCGCCTCGGCATCGACCCCTACCTCAACGTCATCACGGCCCAGACCACACTCTTTAGCAATCAGCAGACAGCCGTGACCCTGCGGACCGAGCAAATCGTGGACAGCGTGCAACTGATCGAGGCGTTGGGCGGGGGTTGGGATTCCTCCACGATACCCACCTCGCAGCAGGTTATTTCGCGACAGGCTCAGTTGCCGGCGCGTACTCCGGCTCAACCCGCTACGAGCCAGCCCCCAGCCGCATCGACTCCCTGATTCGACCGGGCCAGCGCGCTGTAGGCGCTCGCTTGGTACTAAGTTGTTGGGAGATTTGGTGGACCTGGTCGGGATCGAACCGACGACCTCTTCCATGCCATGGAAGCGCGCTCCCAGCTGCGCCACAGGCCCACTTGGTGCTGCGGGCGATTGCTATCTTTCAATTCTCGCTTAGGTTTGTCGCCGCGTCAAACTCGACTCGGGTAGTCAACCTCAACTAGGATATGGTTGTCAAAACACAAGAACGCAATCGGAGACCCATGTTGAACTTGCGGAACATAGTGGTTCGGTCGCTTTTCGGTTTCATGGCTGTGCTGGCGCCGGCGACGGTGGCCGCGCAACAGGGAGCGAGCGCGGCCAGCGCGACGCCGCCTCCAGTGGCTTATGCGTCGGTTAGTGAACTGAACGGCATGCTTGCGCAACTGCAGCAGACGGCGCAGAGCATGCAGTCCGATCTTGGAAAGATGCGCATCGAGAAATGGAAGACGGGCGCTTCGACCAAGCAACAGACGCTCGCGAACGTAGAGTCGATCCAGCGCAACCTGCAATCGGCGCTGCCGGAAATCATCGCGCAACTGAACAACGCGCCGGAAGATCTGGGAGTGAGTTTCAAGCTCTACCGCAACCTCGATGCGCTGTATGACGTCTTTGGTTCGGTGGTGGAATCGGCGGGAGCATTCGGATCGAAGGATGAGTTTCAGAGCCTGGGCAACGACATGAGTGGACTGGAGAGCGCGCGTCATGCTTTTGGCGAGCGCATGCAGAAACTGAGCGCCAACAAGGAGGATGAGTTGACGCATTTGCGGGCGCAGGTCAAGACACTGTCCGCGGCGCCCCCTCCTCCACCAAAAAAGGTTATTGTGGACGACACCGAGCCTCCGCCGAAGCCAGCGGTGAAAAAGAAGGTGACGAAACCGAAGCCGCCCGCGACCACGACGACCGCTCCGCCGAGCGCTGCGCCGACGAAGTGACAATCGCAGAAATTCGGAAGGACGTCGAAATACCAGGCAGCTGGACCTGCAACAGAACCCGACCCCTAAACCTATTCCCGAGGGTTCTTAGTGTCCGTCCGCGTTGCGGACGAGTAGATGTTGCCTGGTTCATCACCGCTCACAAATGTCTGGTGATATCTCCTCCCGGAAGCGTGATCGTCGCCCCATTATGGCAGCCAGCACAACGCCGGTCGCCGTCGTCCATGGGCTTGGACTTTTCGATTCCTCTCCACGATCCTGTAGGCAGTGGAACCGCCACAAGATCCGATCCATTTGTGAACGACAGAACGGCCTTCCCGTCGCCCGCAGCTCTGATTTTGCATTCGCCCGGCGGGATCGTCCTGGCATTCATTACCGCGTTAACTGGAGCCTGGGTCGCATTGTTCTGCGCGCTCGCCAGCCCCAGTGCAATCAGGGTAACAACGAGTAGTGGAACGCCCTGCTTTTTCATAACTACCTCCTCGTCTATTGGGAGCTTCCTGGTAACTCTGCTCCCACAGTCCGAGGAGATATTGCTTGAAACCCGAACGAGAGTCCATGGAGGCAGTCTGAAGCCACCTGAATTGGTGTGAAGGTGTGCGTGTTGATCTCGGGTTGCAGGACCCCCGGGGCAAGCCAAAGTGGTGATCAAGAGTGTCGAGGCCCGAGGTAAAACGACGGGCTGGCGATCGGTTAGTGGCGGCATTCGTCCTTCAAGAAGCGTGTCGTTTCCCGTGAGGCGCGGCGTGCCGCGTTTTCGGAGACGGGCGCAGATGCCCTGATAGAAAACCTGAGTTTTCCCCCATCAACCAGCCGGATTTGAACAGCCGCGGGACGATGTCGCTCCACGATCCTCTCTTTTCTGGCAATTTGTATTGCAAATAAGAGACTTACTGCTGGAACTCCCATGGTGGCCTCGGAGTCTAAGTTAATAAGCGGGAGACGTCGTCCAAGAGTCGTTTGTGCAACAGAAGATTCCCGCCGCTGGGGCTCGAGAGACTCTATAATTGGGGGCAACGCCGTTCATGGCGGGAGCTACTACATTGGGCGATCTTGTCAGCGCTATCGGAGCCCGAGCCGAGGAATCCGCCGTCATTGCTGAACTGAAGGCGGGTTCGGAAGATGCCTACTCGTGGCTGATCGGCGAGTTTCATCAGCCGATCTACGGCCTTATCTACCGCATCGTGAATGACCCGTCGGACGCGGCGGACACGGTGCAAGACGTGTTTCTGAAAGTCTTTCGCGGGATGAAGCATTTCCACGGCGAGTCGAGCTTGAAGACGTGGATTTACCGCATCGCGCTGCACGAGGCGGCGAATCGGAGGCGCTGGTGGTTCCGGCACAAGGCACAGGAAACACCGATGGATCCCATCGCCGGGGGCGAATACGAATTTCCCGGGGAAGAGCGACTGGTCGACCCGGGCGAGTCGCCGTTTGAAAAGTTCGCGCATGACGAAGTGCGAGTAGCCGTAGAGCAGGCTCTGCAACAGGTGCCGGAGCCGTATCGGACAGCTTTGGTCCTGCGCGATCTCGAAGACATGTCGTATGAGGAGATCGCGGAGGTTCTGGCGATCTCGCTGGGAACGGTGAAGTCACGCATCACCCGCGGGCGCGATGCGCTGCGCAAGAAATTAGCGGGATATGTCAGGGAAGTAGGTCCGGAGTTAGGGTTGCTCGCTCCTGCCGACGTTCATAGCGAGGGGCGCCAGAGCGGCGTAAGCAGAAATTCACAGGAAGGTTCGCGTGGTGGCAGAGAGGTTGAGGTGATGCCATGAACTGCGCTGGGATCAAAAAGTTGTTCTCGCCGTATCTCGACGGCCGGGTGAGCGGGTCGCAGATGCGCGCGCTGACGCGCCATGTGGAACAGTGCGACGATTGCGCGCGGGAATATGCCGCGATGCAGCGCACGCAACAGTTGCTTTCGAGTCTGGGTCCGAAACGGGCGCCGGCCGACCTGGCGTTGAAGTTGCGGGTCGCGATTTCACGCGAGGCCGCGCAGGCGCGCCGTCCGCGGTTTGAAGGTGTGCTGGTAAGACTGCAAAATGCGCTCAACGCTTTCATGGTTCCGGCCACGGCAGGGCTGGTCAGCGCGGTGTTGACTTTCGGACTGCTGCTGGGCTTCTTTGCCTTGCCGGCAGAACTGCGGGCCAGCAGCGGAGACGTTCCGCTCATGCTGTACATCGGGCCTCAACTGCAGCAATCGGCGTTCGGCACATCGCTCGGCAATATGGGCGACGATGTGTTGGTGATCGAAGCCTACGTGGATGCCAACGGGCGGATCGAGGATTACCGCATCCTGTCGCAACCGGACGACGCCCAGGCCGTACTGCCGCAGTTGAAGAACCTGCTGATTTTCACCACGTTTCATCCGGCGCTTTCCATGGGACGGCCGACGTCGGGGACGGCCGTGCTGTCTTTTTCGAAGATCAGTGTGAAGGGGTAGCTAACTCCGATTCGAATGTCCAGCACGGCGGCAATTCAGGGACGCGCAATCCATAGGACTGGAAACTGGCGTCCGAGCTTCTCGAAATCGCGTCCGAAGTAACCAGGGCGGCTTCTGGCGCAGAGCGGCGGGAATCACGATCTGGCCTTTCGAACTAACCACGGTAAAAATTGTATCCATGTGGCTTACATTGTGTATATGTAAGCATTTTTTGACTCGGCTTAACCTTCCACCTATTTCCCGCCAGCCGCGATTCAGCCCTTGTGCGCCCCGGTCCGTTTGACCCCGAATTGACCAGTTCGTACACTGTCTTGTAGCTCATCCGTCTATGCCTGAGATGCGAAGGAACTTCCGGGGACAACCCGTTCGACTGGCATTTGCTCTGAGCCTGGCGATGGCGCTGGTCGTACCGTCCGGCTGGGCGCAGAACCGGCCGCAGGTAGCTCTGGAAACCAGCGAGACGCTATTCACGGTGCTGACCGCGATCAACACGTGCGGCTATGACCAGGAACTGAGTGCCTCCGACCCGCTGCGCACCGAGATCCGGTCGGAAGTTGCCCACGCGGTGGAGAATGTCGCCGGAGCTCAGGACGTGATTGCGCCGATGTGCGCATTCTACCGCCGGCGCCAGATCGGCGATCCCTCCCGCGAGCTGTCGCAATTTGTGTCGCTGGCGCTGTATCTGGAGGAACCGCCGACTTTCAGGCTGAAGGTAAAGCAGGCGGAGCTGCCGCCCGACGCTGAAGGAGTGGCGGACATAGTGCCGCTGATGCAAGACTTCTACGAGAAGCTCGGGGTGCACGCCATCTGGGAGCGGCACCGCGCGCGCTACACGGAATTGACCGAGATCTATCACGAGCCGCTGGCGAAGATGACGTTCGACACCGAGATCTATCTGAAACTGCCATCGGCGGGCTACCTGGGACGCCGGTTCACCGTCTATCTGGACGCGATGGGCGCGCCAGGCCAGACCAACGCGCGCAACTATGCGTCGGATTACTACGTCGTCATTTCACCGACGGCGAGTACGGCGATCAAGATGCAGCAGATTCGGCATACCTATCTGCACTACCTTCTGGATCCGCTGGCGTTCAAGTACGCCAGCTCGTTCAAGCGGGTTGAACCGCTACTCGAGGACGTGAAAAACGCTCCCATGGACGACGCTTTCAAGATCAACATTTCGTTGCTGGTGACCGAATGCCTGATACGGGCGATTGAAGTGCGGACACTCCCCCGGACGACTCCGGAGGCGGAGCGCGCCCAGGACATCGACGGGGCCGACAAGGAAGGGTATGTGCTGACGCGCTATTTCTATGACGCCTTGGGCAAGTTCGAAAAGAATCCGGCGGGCATGCGCGATGCATATGCCGACCTGGTCGGTTCGATTGAGGTCGGCAAAGAAATGAAGCGGGCATCCCAGATTCAGTTCGCGAACGAGGCGGCGCCGGAACTTCTGCGCGTGGCGCGTCCCCGGAACGAGAAGCTCCTGCTGAACGCGGAGCGGCGGCTGGCGGCGGGCGATCGGGAAACCGCAAAGAAACTGGCGCAACAGGCGCTCGATGAGCAGGAAGGAGATTCGGGACGCGCGCTCTTCATTTTGGCGCAAGTCGCTACCGCGAATCGGGACATGGAAGGGGCGCGCACCTACTTTGAACGAGCGCTGCAGACGGCTCATGAACCCAAGGTGATCGCCTGGTCTCATATTTATCTGGGCCGCATCTTTGATTTGAAGGAAAATCGGGATGCCGCCCTGGACCAGTATCGGGCGGCGCTGAGCGCGGCGGGTGAAGCGCTTCCGGAAGCAACGCTGGCGGCCCGACGGGGACTGGAACAGCCGTATGAGCCTCCGGTGGCGAAGCAGCCGGAGTAGGACGAGTGCAAGGTTTCAGAGTTTCAAGGTTTCAGAGTTTCAAGGTTTCAGAGTTTCAAGGTTTCAGAGTTTCAAGGTTTCAGAGTTTCAAGGTTTCAAGGAGCTTGGGGCTTTGTTTCGTGTCGCCCTCATAGCTCACGGGAGTTGCGCGGACAGCCGAGGGCGGCTGTCGCTGCGGGATCAGATTTGACGTCCAAAATTTAGCATTACGGGAGACAGCATGAAACGAACAGCAGTTATTCTAGGAATACTGAGTCTAGCAATACTGAGTTTGGCGGTTTGGGCCGGAGCCCAGCCCAGTGGACAACCGGCGCAGCAGAACCCGCCGGCAGCAGGTCAGGCGGCGCCATCGCAGGGTGCAACGGGGCCACAGGCGAAGCGTCCACCGCAAGCCAAGACCCAGCCGGAGTTCGATGCCTACAAGGCGGCGGCGGCAAATACCGACGCCGCTGCGTTGGAGAAGGCGTCTGACGACTTTGCCACCAAGTTCCCCGACAGCGAACTTCGCGTGCTGCTGTATAAGACCGCGATGCGTAACTACCAGAGCGCCAACAACGGCGAGAAGACCGAAGCCATGGGCCGCAAAGTGCTCAGCTTTGACGGGGACGATCCCGAAGCTCTAGTGATCGTCGCCGAGGTGATTGCCGAGAAAACGCGCGACACGGACATCGACAAAGATCAGCGCTTCGGCGAAGCGACCGCGTTGGCCCAGAAGGCCACGCAGACCGTGGATACCGACGTCCAGGTGCCAGCCGGCACGCCGCAGGAGAAGATCGACGCCTACAAGTCGCTGCTACGCTCGAACGCGTATTCGATTCTCGGTACCATCGAGTTCAAGAAGGAAGATTATCCGAAAGCGCAGGAGGATCTGCAGAAGTCCATCGATGCGTTCCCGAGCCAACCGGATCCAGTAGTGGTTCTGCGCCTGGCGCTGGCGCTGGATAAGCAGGGGAAATATCCGGAGGCGCTTAAGGCGGCAAATCGCGCGGTGGAACTGACGCAGGAGAACACCCTGATTGGAACCCCGGCGCGGCGGGAACGCGACCGCTTGCAGCAGCTCACCGGAGGCACGGCTCCGGCCCAACCGCAGAGCCCGCCGAAGAACTGACCGCCGCTTCCGTAGAGACGAGGCTTGCCTCGCCTCAGGCTGTGGAATAATTCGTCGAGAGAGTAAAAGCACACCTGAGGCGCTGAAGCGTGATTACGTTTTCGGCAAGGTAGTGGCACGAGTAAACTTGGTGCCCTTCCCTTTTCATAATGGGGTCTGGGTTTTTCAGCAGTCTCAGACGTGGCAAGCCGCGTGTCTACCAAATGAAGTCACACGAAATCATGGCGCTGCAAGAAAGCCTGGGTCACCACTTCCAGCGCCTCGAGTTGCTGGAGCAGGCGCTCACCCACAGCTCGCAAGCGCGCGAGGTGGAGGCGCTGGGCGGGGGCAGCGGTTTGTCCAGCGGTGACAACGAAATGCTTGAGTTCCTGGGAGATGCCGTGCTCGGGCTAGCCACCAGCGAGGCGCTGTTCCACCGCTTCCCCGAATTCCAGGAAGGGCACCTTTCCAAGCTGCGGGCGCATCTGGTCGGGCAAAGGCATCTGCTGCGGGTAGCCGAGCAGCTTGAGATAGGGCATTACATGCGTCTCGGCCGCGGCGAAGAAAAAAGCGGAGGCCGCAACAAGGCCAGCCTGCTGGTGGACGCGCTGGAAGCGATCCTGGCCGCGCTCTATCTCGACGGTGGGTGGACGGTGGCGCGAGACTTTATCGTGCGCGTGATCATGGAGCCGGAACTGGCCCACATGAAACTGGAGACCACCGCCATGCCAGTGATGGATTTCAAGTCCGCGCTGCAGGAAGCAGTGCAGGCCAGAGGAGGACCGCAACCGGTTTACGAACTGGTGAAGGAGGAAGGTCCTGAACACAAGAAAACATTTACGGTCGAGGTAAGACTGCCAGAACCTGCGCTGGGGCAATTCGTGGGGCGCGCCCAGGGCGCGACCAAAAAACGGGCTGAACAGGAAGCGGCGCGGCAGGTGCTGGAGCACCTGGCCACGTTGCCCGGGGCACGGCATCCGAACGCCGGGAAGAACGGCGGCACGGCGTAGGCATGTCTTAGTTATGTCATGGAGTGAAAAGATTTCCGTTGGCGATTGGCCCGCGACGATTCAGTCGGTCGCGGGAACGGTGGTGATTGCCGTTTTTGTGGTTACCTTTCTGGTGCAGGCGTTCACCATCCCTTCGGAATCCATGGAGCAAACGCTGCTCATTGGCGACTACCTGCTGGTGGATAAGTTTTGCTATGGCGGCAGCACGGGGTGGAACCGTCTATTGCCCTACCGCAACGTCCGGCGCGGTGACATCATCGTCTTCCATTATCCGGTGAATCCTGCGCAGGACTTCGTAAAGCGCGTGGTGGCCTTGCCCGGAGATCGCCTGCGTCTCATCAATAAACGCGTTTACATCAACGGCGCTCCGGTCGAGGAGCCGTATGTGCAGTACGTCACTGCGCTTCGCAATTTCTATCGCGACGACTTTCCGCGCACCGATTCTCCCGACTATGGAGTGGACGCAAAGTGGTGGAAGGAAATGCCGAAACTGGTGGAGGATCACCAGTTGATTATCCCCGCGGGCTATTATTTTGTTCTGGGTGACAATCGCGATGACAGCCAGGACAGCAGGTACTGGGGATTCGTACCGCGCGAAAATATCATCGGACGCCCGCTTCTGATTTACTGGTCGGCGGGCAATTTGAACAATGATCTTCCCGGATCGCCAACCGTGGGTGATAGACTTTATCACCTTGCCTACGCGGTCACTCACTTATTCCAGATAACGCGCTGGGAACGCACTTTCAGGCTGGTGCGCTGATGCTGGCAGGCTGGTCTGCTGCTCTGATTAAAGATGCGCCGAAAACAAATCCTCGAGACGGATACCAAACGTGGCCAAAAAAGAGAAAGCAGAAGTCATAGATAACGAAAAACCGGTGGACGAAAAGCCGCGCGAGACGACGGTGGAATTCCTGGCCTCGCTGGCGGGGGTGCTGGTCACCGGCCTGTTCATCATCACGTTTGTACTACAGGCGTTTGAGATTCCTTCCAGTTCCATGGAGGACACGCTGCTCATCGGCGACCATGTATTCGTGAACCGGGAGCAGTTCGCGCCGCCCACGCGTTGGATGGGGCCACTGATGCCCTATCGCGACATCCGCCGCAACGACATTGTGGTGTTCCTGTCGCCAGAGGAACAAGGCCTGTTCGTGGTGAAACGGATCATGGGCGTTCCCGGCGATCGCATCCACTTGCGCGATGGCGTCGTCTACCGCAACGGCGAAAAGCTCGTCGAGCCGTATGCTCAGCACAAACTGGCGGATTACAACCCCTATCGGGACAATTTTCCGGCCGTACCGCCTTCGGAGATGTACGGGGTAAGAAACGAAAAGTGGCAGCAGGAACTGCCTTCGCATATCGAGGGCGAAGACATCGTCGTGCCCCCGGACAGCTACTTTGCCATGGGCGACAACCGCGACGTGAGTTATGACAGCCGGTACTGGGGCTTCATTCCGCGGAAGAACGTGATCGGCCGTCCCATGTTCATCTATTGGTCGTTTATCACCCCGCCCGACCAATACCAGATGCGCAGCGCCGGAGACCGGCTGGGATTCATCGCGCACATCATTATTCACTTCTTTGATGAAACCCGCTGGTCGCGTACCCTCAGGCTGGTGCGCTGAGAAAATCTTTTTCCGAAACAGATGCAGGACGTGCCGAAGAAAGGAAACGTTGTGGACGAAAAGCCGCACGAGACGCCGGTGGAATTCCTGGCCTCGCTGGCGGAATTACTGGTCATCGTCCTGTTCATCATGACGTTTGTTTTGCAGAATTTCGAAATTCCCTCCAGTTCGATGGAGGACACGCTGCTCATTGGCGACCACGTATTCGTGAACCGGGAGCAGTTCGCGCCGCCCACGCGTTGGCTGGGGCCACTGCTGCCCTATCGTGATGTCCGCCGCAACGACATCGCTGTGTTCCTGTCGCCAGAGCAACAGGGCCTGTTCCTGGTAAAACGGGTCATAGGCATTCCGGGCGACCACATCCGCTTGCGCGATGGCGTCGTCTACCGCAACGGCGAAAAACTCGCCGAGCCGTACGTTCAGCACAAACTGGCGGATCACAACCCCTATCGGGACAATTTTCCGGCCGTGCCGCCTTCGGAAATGTACGGGGTGAGAAACGAAAAGTGGCGGCAGGAGTTGCCTTCGCATATCGAGGGCGGAGACATCGTCGTGCCCCCGGACAGCTACTTTGCCATGGGCGACAACCGCGACGTGAGTTACGACAGCCGCTACTGGGGCTTCATTCCGCGGAAGAACGTGATCGGCCGTCCCATGTTCATCTATTGGTCGTTTATCACTCCGCCCGACCAGTGGCAGATGCGCGGCATGGGCGACCGGGTGGAGTTTTTTCTGACGCACACGCTGCTTCACTTCTTTGATGAAACGCGCTGGTCGCGCACCCTCAGGATCGTGCGGTGAAATTTCTGCGATCTAAACGCGGGGTGGCTGCAGTCGCGGCTCTCCTGCTGATCATGTTTCTGTTCCGGCCCGGCGTGTACCAGTTGCGAAGCCGGATTGCCGGCTCCATCGGAAAAGCTCTGGACCGGAGGGTGGCGCTGGACAATGTACGTCTGCATTTTTTGCCGCGGCCGAGTTTTGATCTGGAGGGGCTCGTCATCTACGACGATCCCGCATTTAGCGCGGAGCCGATGATTCGCGCCCAGGAAGTTTCCGCGGCCATCCGGTTTCGTTCCCTGCTCGGCGGGCGACTCGAGATTGCCACCTTGAGCGCAACTGAGCCCAGCATTAACCTGGTGCGCAACAACGAAGGCCGCTGGAACCTCGCGAGCCTGCTCGAGCGCAACGCTCAAATTCCCGCGGCTCCGACGGAGAAGCCCGCGTCCGTGCGCCGCCCCGCATTCCCCTATCTCGAAGCCAGCAGTGCTCGCATCAATCTCAAGCTGGGACAGACGAAGAAGTCGTACGCGCTCATGGACGCGGACGTTGCGCTCTGGCAGGACTCAGACAATTCCTGGGGCGCTCGCATAAAAGCCGCGCCCGTGCGCACGGATTTCAATCTTACCGATACCGGGCTGCTGCAGATCAACGCGACCTGGCAGCGGGCTCCGAGCTTGCGCTCGACCCCGATGCAGCTCGCCGTGCAATGGCAGAAGGGGCAACTCGGACAGATCACCAACTTGCTAAGCGGAAAAGACCGGGGATGGCGTGGCGGGGTAAGTTTCACGGCGAACCTGGCGGGCACTCTGGAAGCGCTGCAGATCGAGAGCCAGACCACGATCGAAGGTTTCCATCGCTACGACCTGGTTGGCAGCGAGAACGTGCGCCTGGCAACGGTTTGCTCGGGACGATACAACGCGATCACCATCACCCTTGCCGACCTGCTGTGCGAATCGCCAATAAGCGGCGGAACGCTTCGCCTGCGCGGAACATTTGCCATGGTCGAAGAGCAACCCACCTACGATCTCACGCTGGCGGTGGAGAAGGTGCCGCTGACCTCCGTGGTGCGATTGCTGCGCCAGGCGAAAAAGCAGATTCCCGGTGATCTCACTGCGAGTGGATTGCTGAATGCGGAGTTCCACACCGCGCGGAGTGTTCCCGAGGATGATGGAGCGACGGGCGTCTCGCCCGTCCTGCCGGGCGGGGACGCCCGGCTCTCCACCGCGAGGCAAGGCGCGTTGCAGCATTTATCGCAGACATGGAGCGGCAACGGCTCGGCGACCAACGTGCGCCTGTCATCGAATGCGGGGAAGGATGAGTTTGGCTTCGGCACGATTCCACTATTGCTGGTAGGCGCAGAATCGCAAGGGGCTGCGCAGCGGGGAAGGCCCGGTCATCCGAGGAGACAAGAAGAAGAAGCGGACCAGGAGCCCGCTGCACCGCACCTGCGGATGGGGCCGATCACGCTGGCGATGAACGGCTCCGCACCGGTGAACGCTGGCGGGTGGATGTCGACTGCCGGTTATCGTTTTTTTCTGCGCGGCGACGTGGAACTGAAAGACCTGTTTCGTCTGGAGAATGTTCTGGGCTTGCCGGTGGCGCGCCCGGCGGCGGAGGGTTCGGCCAGATTGGATGTGAACGTCGCCGGGCCCTGGCGGGGATTTGCGGCTGCCGCCAGCGCTGGGACCGCCCAGTTGCGCAACGTGCGCGCCGAGATGCACGGCCTGAACACGCCCATTGAGATTGGCTCAGCGACCATGATTCTCACTCCGGACGCGGTATGGATGCAGAAACTTTCTGCCCGTACCGGAAGCACTCATTGGAGCGGCGGGGTTACGGCGCCTCGTCATTGTGCGGCACCTGGTGTTGTGCCGGGCGCCGCTCCGAATTGTGCGTTTCAGTTCGATCTCACAGCCGACGAGCTTTCGACTGGAGATCTCGCCGAATGGTTCACGCCGCATCCCGCCCAACGCCCTTGGTACCGCATCTTGAATTCCAGTTCCAGTTCCAGTTCCAACGACCCGCAGAGTTCTTCGCCACTGCTCGCGATTCAGGTGCACGGCAACTTGCATATCGGACGCTTCGGACTGAAGAAGGTCCTCGCCACCCAGGTTGCGACGCAAGTGGAAGTGGATCGAGGCAAGATCACGCTGACGGCACTGCGCGGAGACCTGCTGGGGGGCACGCATCAGGGAAACTGGACGATTGATGTTCCGAGTCATGGTGTGTCGGCTCACGATGCATCCGCTCAGAACGCATTCGCTCAGACCCTGCGGTATCGCGGCAGCGGCACGTTGCACAACATTTCGCTGGAGCGCGTGGGCACGTTGATGAACGATGCCTGGATTGCCGGAACAGCCTACGGGAAGTTCGATGTGGAAGGTTCCGGAGACAGCTTTCATGAGCTACTGGCGCGCTCCGATGGCAGATTGCAGTTTGTGATGCGAAACGGCAGTCTGTCCCATGTTGAGATTCCGGGCTCGCCCGTGCCTCTGCCGGTGCACCGGTTCGCGGGAGAGTTGCATCTGAAAAAAGGCGCGTGGGAACTCTCTGCCGGTAGACTGGAATCGCGCGGCGGACTCTATCAGGCAAGCGGAACCGCTTCCCCAGGCAACGGCCTCGACTTCGTATTGACGCGTGGTGACGAGCAATCGTGGGCGCTCACAGGGACGCTGGCCAAGCCGCACGTCGTACCGCTGGGTCACACGGAAGCAAACGCGAAGAGCGTCAAGCCGTAGGGCAGTTGTCAGTTGTCAGCTCTCAGCTTTTGGCTTTTGGTTCTGCTCCTACTGTATTACTGCTCCCTACGGCGCGTACCCTGCCCCGCGCAGCACTTTTCCTGGCAACGCTCGCGTCATCTTTCCGTTTTCGATCACGGGAATTCCGTTGACGAGCACATACTCCATGCCTTCCGCCAAGCGGTTCGGATCGTCGAAAGTCGCCACATCGCGCACCGTCTCCGGATCAAACACCACCACGTCGGCCCACATCCCCAACTTCAGCACGCCACGATCCGTGAGCCGCATGCGCTGGGCGGGCAGCGCCGCGAATTTGCGAATTGCCTCCTCCAGCGTTAGCTTTTTTTCTTCGCGGACATATTTACGCAGAATGCGCGGGAATGCGCCGTAGGCTCTGGGATGCGGGTGCTCCTCGCCGAGGATGCCTTCGGGCGACGTGCCGGAAGAATCGTTGTCGACGGAAACCCACGGCTGCTCGAGGGCCAGCGCCACGTCGGGCTCTGACATGCCGAATACCGCGCAATCGGTGAACGCTTTATCTTCGATGAGCAGATCGAAGAGCGCGTCCATTGGATCTTTGTTCATGATCTTCGCGACTTCTGAAAGCCGCTTGCCTTGAAATTTTTTCAGCGAGGGATTCTGAACCACGCCGATCATTACGTCCTGCGGACCGCTAATCTCGTCCCACTCGTTGTCCCAGTCTTTGGAAGGCGTCTCCAGGTCTTTGCGAATGCGGGCGCGGGTGGCGGGATCCTTCAACCGCTCAATCAATTTGGCATCGCCGCCATCATGCGCCCACGGCGGAATGAAGGCCGACATGGTGTTGAACCAGGCGGTGTAGGCGTAGGTGTCCGCCTCCACGTCAACGCCTTCGGCGCGCGCTTGGTTGACCCGTGCGATGGACTGGGGCATGTGTCCCCAGTTGGCCTTGCCTGCCACTTTGAAATGCCAGATCTCGACCGGGATGTGCGCCTCGCGCCCGATGCGAACTGCCTCGTCGATCGCCTCCAGAACGCTGACGCTTTCGTTGCGCATGTGGGTCGCGTAGATTCCACCGGACTTCGAGGCTTCTGAAGCCAACGCAATGATCTCTTCCGTCTTCGCGTAGGGCGCAGGCGCATATTCCAGCGCAGTCGAGACTCCCACGGCGCCGTCGCGCATGGCGTCGCGCACCAGAGCTTTCATCTTTTCGAGTTGCTCGGGTGTAGGCTGCACGTCGGCGTCGCCCAACACCATTCGCCGCACCTGTGTCGCGCCCACGTAGCTCGCGAGATTGATGCCCATGCCTTGCTTTTCCAGCCGCGAGAAATACTGACGAAACGTCCGCCAGTCGGGATTGATCTTGTAGTGTTCGTAGCCTGGGCGATCGTTCGCGATGATCGCATCGTTCAACGGAGCGGCCGATCCGCCCTCTCCGGTGATTTCGGTGGTGATGCCCTGATAAATCTTCGAAGGCAAGCGCGGATCGACCAGGATCGTCATCTCCGACTGGCCGAGCATGTCGATAAAGCCGGGAGCGACGACTTTAGCCTTGGCGTCAATGGTGCGCTTGCGTGCAGCGGTCGACAGATTGCCGATGGCGGCGATGCGGCCGTCCCGGATTCCGATGTCGCCTGAGTACCACGGAGAGCCGGTGCCGTCGACGATGTGCCCGTTGGTGATGACAAGGTCGAAGGGGGAGTCGGCGGCAAAGGCGAAGGCAGAGAGGATGAGTAATAAAGCCAGCGTGAGACGACGAGTTGCGGTCATTAGTTTCCTTAGTTTCCTTCCCGGTTCGTGTTTCTCGTAGCAAGCTGCGTGCCGCGCGGGCGGCCAATCAACGTGCCAAGGATAATCCAGAGCGCGAGCACGAGCCACTCCCAGCCGGAAAAATGTCCTGGCACAAATGGCACAAACTTCATCAGCATCATCGCCAAACCAACCAATGCACCCAGCAGAGCGATCAGGCGGTCTGCGATCTGGGGCCTCATCCCTTGAGGCTCCATGCAAAGATAGGCAGCGCACGCCGCGAACCACCCGCAAGCGGAAGCAACCGATCCGACTTCAGAGATCGGAACCAGAATCGCGCTGCCGAGAAACATGCACAGAGCGGTGGCGACGCCAACCCAGACGACAGCCGCAGCAGGGGTTTGATTTTGTGGATGCACGCTGGCCAGTCGTCGGTCCACCAGCCCGCGCCGTCCCATGGCAAACAACAAGCGGCTGGCGGCGACAAAATTTCCGTTGAATACTTTGAATAGCGAAAGCAGCGCGGCACTGAGAATGATGCTCACAATCCAGCGCGAGCCGACGGCATGCTCGAAAGCGACCGCCGTCATGAACGGTTCGCCGGTCAGCCGGCGCCACGGCGCCACGAAGCTCACCGCCGCGATCACAATGATGTAGAACACGGCGCCGACGACGATCGCCGCAAAGATGGCGCGGGAAAATCCCCGGGCGCGAAATTGGGGATTGGCTTCCTCGGCGGCCTTGGTCACCGATTCATAGCCCGTCATGTAATAAGGAACGATCTGTAGCACCAGCAAAATGGAGACGAACGGAGTGTGCGTGAATAAAGGCGGAAAATTGGCTGGCGATCCGCGCGTAACGCCGACGGCGACGAAGACCACGAAAAGCGCCAGCGTGCCGAACGTGGTCCAGTTTTGAAATGTGGCGCTCAGCCGGATGCCGCGATAGTTCACCACCGTAACCAGTGCGGTAAGCGCGAGCCCGATGGCGAGGTGCGGCAAGTAAACCGGCTTTCCAGCCACGCGGTATAACTCGATAGAATCGAGCGCGGGAAAGATGTAACCCGCGATCCGGCCGACGGCCACGGCCTCCCACGGACAGACAATGAAGTACGCGAGCATCATCATCCATCCGGTATAGAAGCTGACCGGTCGCGGGAAAACTTTCGCGGTGTAGGCCACCTCGCCCGCTGCGTCGGGCATGGCCATCACCAGCTTGCCGTACACATAGCCGATGGGCAGCAGAAGAATGCCGCCAATAGCGAACCCGAGAATGCCGCCGAGCGGGCCGCCGCGCATCAGCCAATCGTCCATGACGACCAGCCAGCCGACGCCCACCATCGTTCCCCAGCCGAGGGAGAAGTAATCGGTGACGCGCAATTTGCGGGCGAGTTGGGTCATCCGAGTTTTTTCATCGGGAAGGGGTAGTTGCCGAGCTTCGCTCGGCGGACAGCCGAAGGCGGTCGCTACGTATGACGGGATGGAAAGACTTCATGGGCGCGAATTATAAAGCATCGCGCCCATGAGTCGGGTCGATCAGGCTACCGCGAAGCGCGGAGGACGATCCGGCGACCGCAAGATGCAGATCGCTTCTTTCAAAGAGGAAATTTCAAAAACCGAGTTCAGACGCGTCGCCTCCAGCAGTCTGCGGAAGAAAAGCGGAGGGTTCACCAGTTTCATCTTCGCGGACCGCTGCGTCGCCCAACGGCGCACCAGCAGCAAGGTTCCCAAGCCACCCGCATCCAGTTGCTCGACCTCGGAAACATCCAGCACCAGCATTCGGACATGATCAAGCCGCTCGATCCGGCGCCGGAACTCGTCGAGCGCGGCCCCACGCACCATGCGTCCCGAGCAGTTCACGACCGCTACATCCTGCAAGCATTCGACTTGAAATCTGAGTTCCATATGTCTGTTCATACGAACCTGCCTTAATGTCAATTGATACGAATCAGCCCCGAAGAAAGTTCCGCAATCCCGTGTCACTCAATTAGACGTGGAAAAGCGGGAAAAGTAATCAGCGGAAAACTGGTTCGCGGACATCAATTCCTTGAATGTTACAAATCTGTAAATTCATCTGAGACGGATGGGCAGCCCTGAAGTGGCTTATATGTCGAAGAACTTCCAGCATCGCTAAAGCGATGCCCTGATACGGAGCGCGGTGTAACAGCACTTACAATCCCGCCTCGATGCGGGATCTTGGGTCGAGCAGGTCGCGCAACGCATCGCCGATAAAGTTGAAGGCCAGAACCGCGAGCATCACCGTCACCGCCGGGAAGAGCACTAAATGAGGAGCATCGAAGAGGTGCGAGCGGGCGTCGTTCAGCATCGATCCCCAACTCGCGGTGGGCGGCGGCACGCCCAATCCCAGGAAGCTCATCGTCGCCTCAGCCAGAACCGCTCCCGCCATGCCGATGGCCGCCTGCACAATCACCGGCTGAATAATGTTCGGCAGAATGTGCCTGGTAATGATGTGGAGATCGCCGGCGCCAAGCGCGCGCGCCGCTTCGACAAATTCGCGCTCGCGCACGGCCAGCACTTGCGCGCGCACCAGGCGAGCGTAGCCGACCCATCCTCCAAGCGACAGGGCAAGAACGAGGTTGAAAATTCCGGGGCCGCGAAAGGCCACGAAGGCGATCGCGATGAGAATGCCCGGGAACGAAAGAAAGGCATTCATCAACACGATGTTGACGAAGCGGTCGATGCCTCCGCCGTAGTATCCGGCGAGGCTGCCGATGATCAGGCCGAGCAGAAGCGAACACGCCACTACGCTGCTGCCGACGAATAGAGAAATTCGCGCGCCCCAGATCAGGCGGGAAAGAATATCGCGTCCGAGTTCATCGGTTCCGCACCAATGTTGCGCCGAGGGCGATTGCAGGCGGTTCGGCAGATCGATGTGCGCGGGATCTTGCGGAGCAATCCAGGGCGCGAAAATCGCGGAGAACATGAAGATGGCGACCAACACAACTCCCACTGCCGCCAGCGAATTGTGGCGGGCGACGCGGGTGGTGCGGCTCAGTTGCCAGTTGCTGGTTGTCAGTTGTGCGTTTGTGGCCATCGAATCTTAAATTCCGGTCTCTAGTTGTGTGCGGTCCCTTTCCGCTACGGTCTTGAAAGGTGCCGCTGGTTGCTGTCTGTCGGACCCCCCCTACCCCTCGGTCTATTGGAATCATGATGTTAGCGAGTATTTAACGCCAAAGTCTTCAACGAAAAGGACTTATAGGCAAAGTCTTGAGCGAGTAGCAGTTAGTAGCTGAAAAACGCCTGCACTGGTGACTTTTGCTTGTAAAGTATTCATTCCAGATACGTTACATTCAATGTATTGAAAATAAACGGTTTATTGTGGGAGCCTGTCACTCTTCTGGCGCACGACCTCGCCGGGGTCTTGCGGGGAAAGATGTCAAAG
>JBEKIB010000082.1:0-21773 GCA_050011975.1 Terriglobales bacterium
ATTTGTGCAAGTTCCGCTGCCCAGCGCCTTCCCGCTGACCCCCAGCGGCAATCCCGGTTACTTCCCCTTTGGGGGATATCCGGCCGTCCTGCCATATACACCGTATGGTTCGACTACGCTCACGCCCACAGTGGTTCCGGCCACCGGGCTCTATCCCGACCTGCAGGACTGTAGTATCCCGTATGTGCAAACCTTCAACCTAGGAGTGCAAACCAGCATCGCCAATAGCTGGATGCTGGATTTGGGCTATGTCGGTTCAGAAGGACGAAAGTTTCCCCGCTTGTTCTCATTCAACCAGGCGGCCACGCCCGCCTTCGGTGGATATTACCCGGCGGGAAGTCTGGGCGGACCTTTGTTCCCCGGCTTCGGCAATCTGCCCGCCCCCGGCTTGGGCAGCTTCCTGATGGAGAGTAACTCCAATTCCAATTACAACTCTCTCCAGGCAACACTCAACAAGCGCTTCTCCCACGGCCTGCAAATGCTGCTCAGTTACACTTGGTCACACTCAATTGACGACTACTCCGGGAGCGACGTAAGCGACATCACGGTCACCCCGGGCGACCTCGTCAACCAACAGAGGAACTATAGCAACTCGGATTTCGACCGGCGGCAGCGCTTTGTCGCGAGCTACTTGTACAACCTGCCCGACGCTTATCACGGCGGCTCGGCTTTTGGGAAAAAACTACTGAACTCCTGGAGCTTGTCGGGAATCGTGACCCTGCAATCCGGCCTTCCGTTCTCCATCTACGGCGAGGATTCGCTGTTTGCGGCGACCATGGGCGACTTGGCGTCCGGCCGAACAGTGGAGTCCGCGATCAAGAGCGGCAACGTGGCCGACCGGTTGACTGAATATTTCGACACCAGCGCTTTCGTGTCGCCCTCGGCCTTCGGTGACTTCGGACAGTTAGGAAGGAACATCATACGAGGGCCGAAAGAGATCAACACGGACTTCTCCATCATGAAGCCCATTCCGGTCACGGAAAGCCAACGGTTGGAGTTCCGGGCCGAGTTCTTCAACCTGTTCAACAACGTGAATTTCGCCAACCCTGTGAACATAGTTACTTCAGGAAACTTTGGGCAGATCGCGACCACTACCACGGGACCCAGAGTGATTCAGTTTGCGTTGAAGTACACGTTTTAGGGGGCACATGAAAGACACAGGTCTGCGCAGTAAGGTCGTTATCGTCACCGGCGCCGCGGCGGGGATCGGCCTCGCCACGGCCCGGCGGTTTGCCAGCGAAGGCTGCCGGGTGGCGGCATGGGATGTCAATGATGCCGGGCAGGAAGAACTGCTGCGCGAACTGTCCGCGCTCGGCGGAGAGGCGCTCTTCCGCAAAGTCAGCGTCTGTAGTGACGCTGATGTCGAGTCTGCCGTCGAAGAAGTTGTCGGACGGTGGGGCGCGGTTGATGTGCTCATCAATAACGCGGGCATCACCCGCGACTCGCAGTTCGTTAAGTGGAAGGATGGCGCAGTTGCCGGTACGATGAGCGATGACGCCTTCGATTCGGTCATCTCGGTCAACCTCAAAGGCGTCTTCCTGTGCTCGAGGGCCGTCGTGCCCCACATGATTCGCAAAGGCTCGGGTGTGATCCTCAACGCCTCTTCCATCGTGGGGCTGTATGGAAATTTCGGTCAGACAAATTACGCCGCCACCAAGGCGGGTGTTATCTCGTTTGCCCGGACGTGGGCGCGTGAACTGGGAAAATACAATATCCGCGTCAACGCCATCGCTCCCGGTTTCACCGCCACTGAAATGGTGCGGAAGATGCCGGAGAAGATCATCCAGAGCATGGTTTCACACATACCTCTGGGTCGCATGGGAACGCCTGAGGACATGGCCGAGGCCTACGTCTGGTTGGCCTCCGATGCGGCATCGTTCATTACCGGTACCGTGCTCTCCGTCGATGGCGGATTAGTACTGGGGACGTAACTTACAGCAATTCAAGAGGACTTATTCATGACGCGTTACGCAACCATTGTCGCCACCGCCAGGTACGTGCCTGAGATAGAAGTGACTAATGACATGCTGCGCGAGCGGTTCAAGCATATTCCGGATTTCGTGGACAAAATGGAGGCCAGCAGCGGCATCAAGACGCGCTGGCATGTCCCCGAAAACTGGGCCACCAGCGATGTCGCTCTGCCCGCAGCCAAACTCGCAATTGAGCGTGCCGGCCGCAAACCCGAAGATGTCGATCTGATCATCCTCGGCACCGATTCGCCCGACTACATAACACCCGCCACCTCGGTCGTACTGCAGCATAAGCTGGGCGCAAAAAATGCCGGCACGTTTGATGTCGGTTGTGCCTGTGCTTCGTTTCCAACCGGTCTTGCCGCGGGCGCCGGAATTATCGCCGCCAACCCGGGCATCAAGACGGTGCTCGTCATCGGCGTCTATCTCATGCACAAACTCACCACGGCGGCCGATCCCATGGTCTTCTTCTATGGTGATGGCGCGGGCGCGGCGGTGCTCGAACCTGCAGCTTCGCCGGGCTTTATCACCGCTAACTTTCGCGCCGACGGCTCCTATCACGACTATTGGGGAATCTATTCCGGAGGTACCTTCGAACCAGCCAGCGAAGACTCCGTTAAGGCGGGCCGCACCGCGTGCGCGATAAAGAACCGCTATCCTCCGGAGTTGAACGAGGAGACGTGGCCTCTCATCGTGCAACGACTGGCAAAGGACGGCGGTTTCGATCTGCGCGACGTTGATTGCTTCATCTTTACTCAAGTGCGGAAACCCACGATTGCCCGCGTGATGGAGCATCTGGGTGCACCCGTGGAACGCGCGCATACTATCATGGAACAGTATGGCTACACCGGTTCCGCCTGCGTCGGCATGGCACTTGACCATGCCGTCGAGCAGGGCAAGGTGAAGTCCGGCAGCCTGGTCGTGCTGGTCGGTTCCGGGGTCGGCTACAATCAGGCGGGCTGCGCGTTTCGTATGCCATAGGCGGCTTCCGGACTTGACTTCCAACCAAGCCGGCCGAGAGGAGCGGGATGGGCCTGGCAATCAAGATTGTGCTGCTGCTGGTTTTCGCCGCAGTTACTGCTCTGATTGTCTTCTTCATTTTTTTTCTTTTGCGACCCGTCGCCATGACGGTCTGGTTACGCAGGAGCGCGCTTCGCCGCGCCGGTTTTAGGAAAACGAAGCTTACGACCACGGTGGGAAAGCAGATCGTGTGGCATGGCGGCGACGGGCCCTTGCTGGTGTTGCTCCATGGCGCAGGCGATCAAGCGGGAACATGGAACAAAGTGGCACCCGAACTGCAGAGCCACTTTCAACTGGTGATCCCGGACCTTGCCGGCCATGGAGAGAGCGACCCGGTTGCGGGCGCGCTGAGTCTGGGAACGCTGCTCACCGCACTGGAGCAGGCGCTCGACCGGACTCCATGGCGGGCCGCACCGATGGTGCTCGCAGGCAATTCGCTCGGGGCCTGGATGGCGATGCTCTATGCGCAGAAATACCCGCATCGGGTGACGCGGGTTATCCTCATCGATGGCGGCCCCATCAGGAACGTATCGGAGATTGGCCTCATGCCAAAAAGCCGCGAAGAGGCTCGACGCACACTCGATGCTGTGCTCGACCCTTCCACGCCTCGTTCGCCGAATTTTGTCCTCGATGATCTGGTACGCGTCTCACCAACAGGTCCAATTTCGCGACTGCTCGCGGCCGGTGAAGAAGACATGTCGAAATACCTGCTCGAAGACAAAATGGCAACCTTCCAGTTGCCGGTCGATCTTATCTGGGGTGCCTCCGATCGTCTTGTCCCGCTCGACTATGCGAAGAAACTGCACTCCCAGCTTCCGCATTGCACGCTTACGGTTATTGATCGTTGCGGGCATGCACCTCAGCTCGAGCGTCCCCGGGAGTTGACACGGGTCTTGTTGCAGATTCTCGCGTCAGATTCGTCCCGCGCGTCCGCTGCTGAACATTCTGTTTCGAAGCAGTCTGGGGAGAACTCGTGATCACCGGCGATATCCTCGGAGAGCGCGCCCGTCTTAGCCCCGACGCGGTCGCATTGATCCACGTCCCCACGCGCCAGCAGTTCACTTATGGTGAACTCAATCGGCGAGCCTTGCAGTGCGCTCGGGTCTGGACGGATCTCTGCTCTCTGCGCCCAGGAGATCGCGTCTGCATTCTTTCCGAGAACCGGGTTGAATATGTCGATGTCTTTTGGGCAGCGGGTAAGTCGGGCATCATCCTCGTGCCGCTCGGAACACGCAGCACGGCTCATGAACTGCACCAGATACTCGCGGATTGCGGACCACGCTGCCTGATGTACTCCACGCGGTACGAGAAACTCGCGAATGAACTCCAACAACTCGTGGCCTTCGAGCACTTAGTAAGTCTGGATGCGGAGGAAAATACCCAGAAGGCGCTTAGTTATGCCAAGGCTATAAGTCGTGTTCGCCCAGATCCGCTCTCAACCAGACTCCAACCCGAGGATATTTTCTGCCTGCTCTATACGAGTGGCACCACCGGGCGGCCGAAGGGCGTAATGATTCCGCACCGGCAGATCGCATGGAACGCCTACAACACAGTTCTCTCCTGGCAGTTGCGGCAAAGCGACCGGGTTCAGGTTTACACGCCCATGTATCACGCCGGCGGCCTCACCGTATTTATGACTCCGTTGTTCGCCATCGGGGGCAGCATCGTTTTGCATGACGGCTTCGACGTCGCTGAAATTGTGCAAGCTTTCCGGGACTGTGAGTGCACCCTTCTTTTCGGCGTACCCACGATTTTCAAAATGCTGCTCGACTCGCCAGAATTTGCAGCGCTCGATTTCAGTCATCTGCGCTGGTGTGCCAGCGGAGGCGCTCCGCTTCCGTTACAACTTCTTCGTGCCTACCAGGAGCGCGGACTGATTTTTCGCCAGGGCTACGGCCTGACCGAGGTCGGCGTAAACTGCTTTGCCGTAAACGACGAAGACACGCCGCGCAAGCCCGGCTCGATTGGTAAGCCGATGATGTTCACGGAGGCGAAGCTCGTCAATTCCGAAGGTAATCAGGTCGCAACCGATGAGGTCGGTGAACTGGAGGTTGGTGAACTGTGTCTGCGCGGCCCACACGTTTGCCGGGGCTATTGGAATAATCCAGCCGCCACCGCCCAGGTGCTTGACGCCGAAGGGTGGTTCCATACCGGTGACCTGGCGCGATGCGATGAAGATGGGTTTTTCTATATCGCCGGCCGTTCCAAAGACATGATTATCAGCGGCGGGGTTAACATCTATCCAGCGGAGATCGAAAAGGAATTACTCGATCATCCGGCCATTGCCGAGGTCTCCGTCATTGGGACGACCGACGAGAAGTGGGGCGAGGTCCCTGTCGCCTTCGTTGCGCTGAGATCGGGCGCGAGCGCCAGCGACCTCGAACTCATCGAGTTCCTTCGGCCCAGAATCAATAAGATTAAATTGCCCCGGCACGTTAGCTTTATAGAAGCATTGCCGCGCAACGCCTATGGTAAGGTTTTGAAACTCGAGCTCCAGGGCCGACTAAGGAATCTCAAGTCTGACGTCGCCGATGGAAACGACACTGTTACACCGGGACGAAACTCATCCTAAGAGGTGTTTTATGAAACGCATTTACATCGCCGCCTATCATCAATCGAAATTCGGGAAACTCATGGGCATGTCCATTCCCGAGATCATTGGCCGAGCCGTTACGGAGACCTGTGCGGAGATCAAAGTGGAACCCTCCGCACTCGATGTCGGCTCCGTGGGTGCTACTTGCAATATCTCCCTCAACCATCAGGGACTGCTCGCGGGCCTGGTTGCCGATATTCCGGGACTCGCCGGCAAGCCGATCGAATCGGTCGAGAATGCGTGCGCCTCCGGCGGTCAGGCCATTCTCTCCGTCATCCAGAAACTGCAAGTCGGATGGGGCGATACTGGCATTGCTATCGGCTACGAAAAAATGCGCGATGCCGAAGGCAAGATGGATGGAAAGCTCATCGGCCAGGCCCTCGGCTATTTCTCGCATCCCGCCGAAAGGGAAGGCAAGGTATACATTTTCCCCCACCTCTTTGCGGAGGTGATGGAGTGCTATCTCAAAGTGCACGGCATTTCTGAAGAGTACCTGGCGCAGATCGCCGTCATCGAGTACGCGAACGCGCGTCACAATCCCTACGCGCAGATGCGCAATGTCGAGCTTACGGTCGAACAGGCGATGAAGATCGAAGGCATCAATCGCTACATTGTCGAAGGCCTGCCCCTGAAGACCTACGATTGCTCGCAGATCACCGACGGGTACGCCGCGCTCATCCTCGCTACTGAGGAAGGACTGGCAAGGCTAGGCGTCGACAAGCGAGACTGCGTCGAGATTGCCGGTTACGCGCAGGCCACCGATTCCCTGAGGAAAGCGGGACGCGATGTGCTTCGCCCCGCGGGTGCAATTAAGGCGATGAAGACCGCTTACCAGATGGCGGGAGTCAAGCCGGACGATGTAAAGGTCGCCGAGATCCACGATTGTTTCACGGTTATGGGAGCGCTCGGCACGGAGGTCTTAGGAAAAGCCGAGTACGGCAAGGGCGCACAGTATTGGGTCGACGGAAAAGCCAGGGTCGATGGTGAATGTGGCATCAATACCTCCGGCGGACTTATTGCGAAAGGCCATCCCATTGGCGCAACCGGCGTCGCGATGCTCGGATGGTGCTCATGGCAATTGCTGGGTAAGGTTCCACCACCATTACAGGTGAAGGGTGCCAATGTTGCCGCCACGTTCAATATCGGCGGCCCTATCTGCGCCTCTGTGTGCACGGTGTTGAAACCGTACAGATAAGTCCCGACAAGGATAAGGACAAAGATAAGGACAAAGATTCCATCGTCGAACGGCCGACGAATTCCTCCCTGACTTTGATGGGGATTGGTCCAAGACGGACGCTGAGGCGAGCTAGACGTCGTCCAACTACACGTCGTCCAGCTACACCTGCTTGAGTTTCTCGTAAACCACCATGCCGTGTTCGCGCCGCAAATCGTCAGGGTGGTAGATAGGGATGGGAAATTCGATCTGCTTGAATTCGACGGGTGCGACCTTTTTGTCCACCAGCCCAAGCGCTACGGCGACGCCATAGATGATCGCTTCCGGCCGTGGCGGACATCCGGGGATGTAATAGTTGACCGGAACGACCTTTTCCACCGGGCCAAGCACGGAGTAACTGTCGAACCATATGCCACCTCCGCAGGCGCAGGAGCCGATGGCGAACACAAGTTTGGGAGCGGGCATGGCATCGTAGGCGCGTTTCAGAGCCTGCCCGGTCGAACGCATCGCGGGACCCTGGCACAGCATCACGTCCGCGTGCCGGGGCGAGCCGACCAGTTTGATGCCGAAGCGTTCGACATCATAATAAGGTGTGAGGACGTTGAGCACTTCAATGTCGCAGCCGTTGCAGCCTCCGCTGTTCGCGTGGTAGACCCACAACGACCGGCCGAACATTTTCTCGCACAGATTCTTCAACATATCTAGTCCAGTTCGATCTGGATGTCCTCCACGACCGGCTCGGTTTCCGGCTGGTTTTGAAGGAAGGCGTCGGCCCGATAGATCCAACGCTCGTGCGGAATATCGTCGGAGCGGTATCCCTTCATTTTCAGTTCTTCCAATGCGGCTGCGCCCTTGAAGCAACGTCCGCAACGCTGGCAAGTGCTCATGAAGAGATCGAGCTTCTGGCCGAGATCGGAGATCTTATTGGTCGCGTTCTCGAACTCCAGGCTCATAGTGATGGCTTTCTCGGGACAGACATCGGCGCAACGCCCGCAGTAAGTGCAACGGCGGCCGAGATATTGCAGGATGCGGATCTCCTGGCAGACGTCGAACACGAGAATTTCGCGCGCCGGGCAGTTGTTGGCGCACCCGGCGCAACCGATGCACTTCGTGGCATCGAAGATCGGCCGGCCACGGAAGTTTTCCGGCACCGGCAGCGCTTGCGCGGGATAAGGCAGCGTCACGCGCCCGGCCTTCAGGCAGATCAGCGTTTCTCCGAGTTTGCTTAGAACCGACATGCAGTTAGACCTTATGCACTTCTGCGGAGCTTCGCTCCGCTGGACGGCCGAGGGCGGCCGTCGCTACGTAATTCCGGTCAGTGTCCATAACTTGCCAAAACCAACGCTCCCAGCGCGACTGCGAACAAGCTGGCAAAAAAGCGAATCGCCTGGTCGATGCGGTAACGTGCGTGTGTCGCCGCCACCAGCGTGACCAGCAGTACCACGACGAATACCTTTACCCAGAACATCGCCCAGAACAACAGCCCCGCCAGCGGAAAGGCAAACTGCGAACCCCAGGGTACGAACATCCTGACGAACAGTGCGCTGTAGATAACGAGCTTCGCCATTTGTGCGTACTTGAACAAGGCCAGCTTGGGTCCGGAGTACTCCATCAGCGGGCCTTCCATGAGTTCGGTTTCCGCTTCTGAAATGTCGAAGGGCAGACGCTGCACGAAAGCCTGAAATGACAGGATCATCACCGCCAGCATGATCAAGCCCGACCATGGGATCCCGTTCGTTTCGTAAACGGAGCCGTTCAGCACGGTATCAAGCCGGAATGAACCCGTATGCACGGCGCCCACGATCAAGGCGATCGCGAGCAAGGGTTCCAGCGTGATCATGCTCATCATTTCGCGACTCGCTCCAACCAGAGAGTACGTCGAGCCCGCCGCCAGTCCGGCAAGCAGGGTGCAGATGCCGCAAAGCGTAAGCAGGTAAATCAGCAGAATGATGTCGGCCACTCCGTTCATCGGCGCAATAAAGCCCATCGGCACCAGGCATGCCACCGTGAGAACGGTAGCCAGCGAAAGATAGGAGGCGAATCTCTGCATGAGCGGCGTTTCGCCAGACTCGATGTCTTCCTTGCCCAGCAGTTTCAGCAGGTCGAAATAAGGTTGCAGGAGCGGCGGTCCCTGGCGGGACTGCACGCGCGCCGTGACCTTGCGCAGCACACCCTGGAAGAGGGGAGCGACAAGCAACACGACGCCCACGTTCAGCACTCCACCGAGGATCCTCCAAATCAGGCTGCCGTCCATAAGCGTTCCTATGTCGCCTTCGTCCTTGTTCTCGTCATTTCGAACAACTCTTTTTGCGACCACACCTTCGTCTTACCCGAGCGCAGGTCGATCGTCTCCAGGCGGTCGGTGCAGGAGAAGCACGGATCGATGCTGCCCAGCGAAATGGTCATGTCGGCGATCTGCTGATCTTTGATCATCGCCGGTATGCCTTGCAGGTTCTGATAGGTGGGTGCACGCACTCGCCAGCGTCGCGGGCGATTGTTCTCTCCGGTAATCACGAAATGGTGGCTCTCGCCGCGCGGCGCCTCGACCGATGACAAGCCCATCCGTCCGACCGGCAACTCGTCTTTGATTTCCAATTGCAGTGGGCCGTCTTCCATTTTGTCCAGGCACTGGCGAATGATCTTGATGGATTCGAACACTTCATTCATGCGCACGACTACGCGTCCCCAGACGTCCGCGCTCCGCGCCGTGATGACGTCGAACTCAACCCGGTCGTAAGCAGCGTAGGGATGATCGCGGCGGCAATCGATCTCCACTCCCGCGGCGCGCGCTACCGGGCCGACCAGTCCAACGTTCTTCACCAGGAGCTTGTCGGCCACGCCTACGCCACAGGTACGCTTCTGGATGTTCCGGTCTTTGCTCACGGCGGCGACCACCGGGCGCCATTCCGATTCGAGTTTGTCGAGTACAACCCGCAGTTCAGCTTTGAGTTCGTGCGTGATATCGCGCCGCACCCCGCCGATCAAACAGATCGCGTAGGTCTTGCGGTTGCCGCTGATCTTCTCGGCAATCCACATGATGGGCTCGCGGATGCGGAAGCTCTGCATGAAGAGCGTGTCGAAGCCGACGATATGGCAGGCCAGTCCTACCCACAGCAAGTGACTGTGCAGGCGCTCGAGCTCCAGCATGATGGTGCGAATGTACTCGGCCCGGAGCGGCGGCTTCAGGGCAGCGGCCTCTTCTACAGCCTGGACGTACGCCACACTGTGCACGCATCCGCAAATGCCGCAGATGCGCTCGGCCAGCATCGGGATATCGTTGTAGCTCATCACCGATTCCGCGAGCTTCTCGATCCCGCGATGCACCATGAAGCCGCGATATTCGCAGCCGCGCACCATCTCGCCTTCCACGTAGAGGCGGAAATGGGCGGGCTCGTCGAGCGTCGGATGGAAGGGGCCGAACGGGACGACGGTGCAGCCTTCGGGCGCGTCGTTGAACTTGAATTCGCTGTCTTCGGTATCGTTATAGCTTTCAGGAACCTCGTTCCACGGCACATCCTTTCGCAGCGGATGATGCCCTTCGGGCCAGCCGTCGGGCAGCACCAGCCGCTTCAGATACTCGTGCCCCACCGGCTCGATGCCAAGCAGGTCGCGCATTTCGCGCTCGGCCCAACTGGCGGCAGGCACCATCTTCGTGATGCTGTCGATCTTGAGGTCATCCTCCGGCAACTGGGTGAGCACGCTGCAGAGCACGTGGTCTTTGTCGAATGCAAAATTGTGAGCGACCAGAAACTTGCCGGAAAACGGCCGGTCATCCGTGCCAATGCTGGCCACGTAGCGGGCATCAAGCTCCCGGAAAATATGCTGGCAGACGAATTTCACCACCGTGCGGTCCACAAAGACGAAGAGGCGGCGATCGCTGGGCAGATCGGCGCGGTCGATGAGCGGACCAAACCGAGCCTTGAACTCCTCGAACATTTCGCGAGCGATCATGGTTGCCTCTAGGGCTGCTCCTTCAGGGCGGGCGGTTTCGGCACGCGCGGCATCCCACCCAGCCAGCGGAAGTAGCGTTTGATTTCGCCGTAGAAGTTGTGCGCGACGTAGCGGTTGCACTCCGCTTCCCGCGCGTAACCGCAGAGCCACGGAACGGCGGCCCGGCGCGACGCCCCACCCAGTTTCGAAATGCCATACACCAGCAGGAAGATCAGCCCCAACACGACCGCGAGAGCGGCGGGCGCGAATACCGCCGCTGAATCGACTTCCGTTATTCCCGCCAGCGATCTGCTCCGCAGCGGGAAAGCGTTCGCCAGCGTGGTTCCGAGTCCGCCACGGCTCGCTTCGAGAGCGCGTTGCATCAGCCGGAAGCCGATCGCCGGCACAACGCCCAACAGAACACAGAGGAACGCCAGCACCACTTGCGGCAACTGCATCATCCAGGGAACTTCCAGCCCGGCACTGCCAGCCGCCGCTCGCTCGTCAGCCCGAGTACGCACCAGCGCGCTCGTGCGCGACAGAAAACTCACGCCGAAGAACTTCATGAACGATGCCAGCGTGAGCGCGCTCGTCAAAATTGCGATCACCGCACAGACGACGAGGTAGTGCGCTGACCCGCTGCCCTGAATCGCAGCCACCGCGATGCTCCACTTGCTGACGTAGCCGTTGAATAACGGAACACCCGAGATGGAGAACGAGGCGATCAGCGCGGTGATCCCGGTCAGCGGCATGAACTTCATCATGCCGCCCATCTGGTTGAGATCCTGCGTGCCGGTCGAATACAGCATAGACCCCGCATTCAGAAACAGCAGTCCCTTGAACAGCCCGTGGTTCAACACGTGGAACAGCGCGCCAAAGAAGCCGATGGTCGCGAGCGCGGCCGTTGCCGGAGTATTCACCGGCAGCAACGCCATGCACGTACCCGTGCCCAGCAGGATGTAGCCGATTTGCCCAATGCTGTGGAAGGCCAACAGGCGCTTGGATTGCTCCTGCTTCAGGGCCTGCATGGTGCCCGTGAATAGGGTGATCGTACCGAGGACCGCGACTAACATGCCCCAGCGCGCCAGCGGGTAATCGGTCTGCGCTCTCACCGGAACCAGCCACAGGAAATAGCGCATCAAGCCATAAACGCCGGTCTTGAGCATCACGCCCGAAAGCATCGCGCTCACCGGGGACGGCGCGGCCGGGTGCGCATCGGGCAACCACACCTGGCCGAAGGGCCACATACCCATCTTGATTCCGAATCCGGTCAGAAACAACCCGAAGGCCAAAGCGGTGATGCCGGGCCGTGTGGCGAGCAGCAGCGGCAGGTTCGCGCTCACCGTGTCAAAGTCATACTTCAAATTGGCGCTGCCGCTGACCGCCTTGCCGCCAATCGCCAGCAGTTCCGCGCCGATCATTGTGGCCGCACAGGCAATCTGCATCATGATGAGGAACTTGTTTGCCGCCCACACGTTCTGCCGCTTCCGATACTCGAAGCGAATCAGCGCGTAGCCTGGCAAGGTCATGAGCTGCCAGAATATGAAGAAGAACCACATCATGTCGGTGGTCGAGAGCAGGCCGTACATGGCCGCGAGAAAGAGCAGGAAGTACGGGTAGTACCGGGCTACGCTATAGTCCCGGTAATGCCGCATATAAAGGATGGAGTAGAACGAGACCGGAACGGCAATCAGTGCGGCCAGCAACAGGAAGACGGCGGTCAGGCCATCCACGTAGATGCGCAGGGCGAATCCGAATTTCGGCATCGCCCAGAAGGCAGCGGGATGGGCCGAGGGTCCAATCAACAGGACTTTAAACACCGCCGAGAGAATCAGGATCGCCGTTCCCGTAGTGATCGCAAACGCCAGCCACCCTGCAAGCAGCTTGCTGCGCGACACGAGCAGCGTCAGCACCGCACCGGCAATGCAGGTAAGAAGCGAAACGAGGACGGCTTGTTCCGGAGTCAGCATAGGTTCACTTCTTGTGTTCGCAGGTGATACAGCAACTCCAGGAGCACCCCGAGCGTTCTGCGAACGGTAGGAGTAAGGTCCTGTCCTTCCTTCATCGACTCCGGTTGCACACCCAGCAGCCAGGCCTTCGTGACCCCGTTGGACTCGGCGAGGTTCGCCAGAACGCCCAGCGAAATCTTGTGAGTCGAGATCTGCGGGTAGCGGGCTGTCATCTGTTGGGAATCCAAAAATACGACCGACCCCGGCGCTGCACCCAATTCCGCCGCATCCAGAAAAACCAGGTGATCGAACTCCATATCTGCCGCAAATCCTACCCAGCGGTCGGGCGAGCTTCCGGCAACGATCACGTCCGGCACGCCGGCATCGAGCAGTTCTTCTGCCAGACGCACGCCGAAGGCGTCGTCGCCATACTCAGGGTTTCCGACGCCCATGAGGCAGACTCGCCCTTGCAGCGTCTGATCGAGCTGCTCGCGAAGATCGCTCTTCTGGTCGCCTGCCATCAGATATCCTCACCAAGTTTCTTGATCTGCTCATACGTGAACACCGGGCCGTCCACGCAAACGTATGCGACTCCTATGCAGCAGTGTCCACATTTGCCAACCCCGCACTTCATGTAGCGCTCGAGCGTGGAGACGATGTTGTGTTCCTGGAATCCCATGCCCAGCAGATCCTGAATGACGAACCGGAACATGATCGGTGGGCCGCAGACGAACGCGATGCTGTTCTCGACCGGAACCTTCACACCCTCTTTCTTAAAGAGGCTGCCAACCACGCCCACGTTCCCTGTCCATCCCTCCGCGGCACGATCTACGGTGACGTGGCATTCGACTCCGGGCATGCGCTCCCACTCCAGAAGCTTGGGCGCGTACATCAACTCATTCGGCGTTTTCGCGCCGTGGAAAATCTGGATGCGTGCGTACTGATCGCGGTTGGCGAGCGCGTACACGATGGCGGAGCGCAAAGGAATCAGCCCGATGCCCCCGGCAACGAACACCAAGTTCTTGCCGCGGTAGTCTTCCATCGGAAAGCCGTTGCCATAGGGCCCGCGCACCGCGAACTTGTCACCGGGCTTGAGCTGGTGGAGCGCGGAGGTGCAGCTGCCCACCTGCCGAACCGTGAAAAACGTGTCGTCCTCGGTCGGGCTGGGCGGGAGTGAGGTCGGAAACTCGCCTACTCCGAACAGCGAAACCTGGGCGAACTGGCCGGGCCGGAAGCGCTTGAAAGCGCGCTGCTCCGCGCTGTCTTCAAAGTGCCAGAAGAACGTCTTGACTTCATGAATCTCGCTCACCACGCGATCGAGCACGGCGACCTTGGGCAGATACACGTTGTCGACAATTTCTGGAATGCCGGTTGCCGGTGCGCTGATTCCCGATGCGACGTGTTCTATCGCGGACGGATTCATGCTTCTTTACCCCGTTCAATCGAGTGGCGGATTATTTCGACCACGCTCGGCATGCCGATGTCGCCATGACAAACTGCCGCGCAGCGGCCGCAGCCGACGCACGCCATCGAGAGTTCCCGCTCGATAAAGTAGTGCGCAAGCTTGCGAAAGAAACGCCGGTTGCGGCGATCGTGCACCGCGCGCCGCGGGTTAAACCCGCCGGCCATGCGCGTGAAACCGCTCAAGGCGCAAGAGTCCCAGATACGCAGCCGTTCCACCCCATTGGGCTCCGCTGGGCGATCCGTCACCGTGAAGCAAGTGCAGGCCGGACAAACGTAGGTACAGCCTCCGCACTCCAGACAGCGATTCCCGATCACGTCCCAGGTTTCTTCCGGAATCTCTCCCCGCGATACGGCCTGAATAGCGGCAGAAAACCAGCTCGTGGTGCTCGGCTTGAAACGTTTTCGAACTTCTTCCAGAATGGCGCGCCGCCGCGCCACATGCTCCGGAGAACCCTTCCGGAAAATCGGACTGGCAAACAGAGCTTCACCGGCGGCTGTGCCGGCTACCGCCATGAATTCATCCCCGAGGTCCATAAGTTGCAAATCGAAATGGTCGCGCGCCGCCGGCCCGGTATCGGTGCACATGCAGAAACACTCTTCGCCGATGTCGAGTTCAGAATCGGTGCAGGCCACGTTCACCAGAAACAGGTTGTCGCGATGCTTCTGGTAGTAAATGTCGGGAAATTCGCGGCCCAGGTAGAAGCGGTCAAGATGGTAGATGCCCGCCACGTCGCACGAACGGATTCCGAAGATCGCGCGCTTCTGATCGTCATACGTGGGCTCAATCCGCAGATCGCCATTCGAACGCTCGATCTTCAGCAAGCGCTCAATCGGCGGAAATACATAACGCTTGGGAGGATAATAAGGATTGGGCAGATGAATCTGAATCCGGTCGCGGTTCTGGTCGGTAACGGGATCGAAAAAGGTGTCCCGCCCGCGTTCGCGGAATGGCGCGATCACCTCGTAGCCCCGCTGCCGCAGCAGATCCACGATCTTCAACAGGTCATTGCGGTAAAGGATGCGAGCCTTCATGCGGTGGTCCCCTTTTCCACCCGAACCGGAACCAGGCGGAGACTGTCGCCCGAGGTTCCGAGAATCTCCCGTTCGACCTCGCGCATGAAGTGCGGGACGAAGATGGTTCCGATCCTGACTTCGGAGGTGATTCGAGCCGTTGCCGCCGCCGACGCGGCCGCGGCGCAAAGCCGCATCCGCTTGCCGTCGCGAATACCGAACTGTTTGGCATCTTCCGGATTAATCTCGACGAAGCCGTCGGGATAGTCGATCATCAACTGCCGATACTCGCGTTTCAAAGTCTCGCTGTGCCGCACCAGCACATTCTGGTTCCAGTAATAGAGCGAGTTTCCGAACACCAGCGTGAGCGGAAACTCTTTGGGATTTGCCTTCGGCGCAGGCGGCTTGGGAACCGCCACGAATTTGAATGGCTGGTTCTCATGATTCTGCGAGAAATGAGTCTCAGCGAAACGGTTCTCACCGAACAGGAACCGTGTGCCCAGCGGCCGGTCCTTGGTGCACGGCCACTGGCGTCCGTAGTCGCGTGCCAGGTTCTCGTAGTCTGCGCCGCTGTAGAAGGGGACGACCTGTCCGATCTCGTCCATCACGTCGCGCGCGGAGGTGTATTTCCAATCCGCACCCATCAGCCGGGCGAGCTGCACAATCTGTTCCCACGCGGGGGTCAGCCCCGAGGGCGGCTCGACCACGCGTTCCGCCAACTGAATCCGGCGGTCGGTGCTCGTGAACGTAACCTCTTCTTCGCCAAATGCGGTCGTCGGCAGGACCACATGGGCATAGTTGCTGCACTCCGTCATGAAGAGGTGGTGGACGACCAGCAAGTCGAGTTGCCGCAGTTGGCCGGCTACGTCACCGAGCATGGCGGCATTGGTGGGATCGTAGCGCGCCAGCCACAGCACCTTGAGCTTGCCTTGTCCGCGGTGAGTCAGCAAAGCGCGAGATCCAAGCCCCGGCTTGGGTGGGATTCTGGTCTTCCAGAGGGCATCGAGCGCGGAGCGCGCCTGGTCATCGGTCACCGGCCTGTAGCCGGGCAGACGATCCGGCAACATTCCCATGTCGCACACCCCCTGCAGATTGTTTTGCTCGGTGAGTGCGAACAGCCCGGCTCCGGGCTTGCCCAGATTGCCCGATAACAGCGCCAGATTCACGACGGCGCGGATACTGTCGCGGCTGCGCTCTTCCATGCTGGCGGAAAACATCAGCGTCGCCGAACTTGCGCCCCCGTAAGCCAGCGCAGCCGCCTCGATCAGGCTCGGTGCTACCCCGCAGCTCTCGGCCGCGCGGAGCAGATCGTATTCATAAATGCTGGCCAGAAAAGCCGCGTAATCGCGGCACCGTGCCTTGATGAATCCCAGATCCATGAGCCCGCGATCCACAATGATCTTAGCTATCGCGCCATAGAGCAGCGTTTCCGTCCCCGGCTTGATTTGCAGGAAGAGGTCAGCACTCTCGGCGACCCGGTGACGCCGCGTCCCGACCACAATCAGGCGTGCGCCGTTGAGTTTGGCGCGGATGACGGCGCCGCCGATCGTCGGCATGCGCTTCGCAAGATCCACACCGTCGACCACAATCACCTTGCTCTGGGCCAGTTCCGCAATCGAGTTCGTGCTCGCCGGGATGCCGATCATATCCAGCAACACGTTGATGGCATTGTTGGAGTAAACACCCGTCCCATGATGCACATTATTCGTGCCGATCACTGCGCGGGCGAACTTCTGCAGCAGATACGATTCTTCGTTGGAGCAGCGCGGTGAGTTCAAGAAGCCGAGCGCATCCGGGCCGTATTCGTCCCGGATCGCCTTCATTTTGCCGGCGACAAAGCCCAGCGCCTCGTCCCAGCTCACTTCCTGCAACTGGCCGTTCTTGCGCAGTAAAGGATGCTTCAGACGATCGGGCGAACTGGCGACTTCGTGAACGTACCAGCCGCGGACGCAGATTCGTCCTTGATTGCTGGGGTGGGAGACACTCGGATAAGCCCCCACAATCTGGTTGCCGGAGGTTTCCAGATAGAGCCCGCAACCAACTCCACAGAACGTGCACGTGGTGAGCTGGTGAGCCATGATCTGTTCTTTTCCAATATGCCAAACGCATGGATATCGCGATAGTGCAGAGCTCACGTCGGGATGTGACGAATGGGCGAGAACCACCGTTCCTAAAGCTCACCCTTTGACCATCAAGTACTACGGCAAGACCTCCCAGCAAACGCTAATTAAGAGCTTTCATCACATTTTCGGTGTGAGCCGCTGCACTGAAATGAAGCACCCTTCCAGCGAAAATCGTAGTCGCCAAGGGTTCGTAGCAAATACTCGTCCGCCCGATTTAAGGCGAGAGCGCGCAGCAGGATGGCGAGGATGGGTCACGACCGCCCGTCAGCCACTATTTACAAAGGAGTGACATCAACATGAAACATATGCCCGTTCTGTTAAAAGCAGCCAACCAAACAAGTGAATCTACCCGTGAGCTTCAACAGCAAATCCATCGTCGTGCCCACGAACTGTATGAGGAGCGCGGCAGGCACGACGGGCATGAACTGGACGATTGGCTGCAAGCCGAGTCGGAGGTGACGCAACGGAAGGCAAAGACAGCCACCGCCTAGGACAATTGGCAAGGAGGCTGACCCCACCTCGCAGCTCAACGGCCATAACGCCCCATGAGTTCCGTTTGGCCCACGATATGGCCCTTCATGGCGCGTTCGACGTCTGGTTTGGTCGCTCCGGCCTTCAGGTTGAGCTTGGTGTCGAGCGCATACAGCTTGAAATAATAGCGGTGCGGCTTGCCCGGCGGAGGGCATGGACCTCCATAGCCGATCGTGCGGAAGTCGTTGCGTCCTTGCAGCGCTCCGGTGGCAAGCTGTTCCCGTTTTTCCATGTCCTCTGGCAGTTCTCTCGTGTTTGCCGGGAGGTTGTATAACACCCAGTGTACCCAGATGCCTGCGGGCGCATCCGGATCGTCCATGATGAGCGCAAAGCTCTGTGCCGCCCCGGGTGCCTCCGTCCAGTTCAGCTGCGGGGAAACGTCAGGTCCCTCGCATGTGAACTTCTGCGGAATCTTTTCGCCGCTCGAAAAAGCCATGCTCGAAATCTGGAAAGGCATAGCCCCTCCTTTCGCTTGACCAAAGACTGAAAATCCCCGAGAAGCCAGACTCCAGCGAGTATCGTCAACCCAATCCGTTTTGGCAAATAACCCCTATCGATGCGCGTTGCAGCGAAAAATGTAGCCAACAAAGTCAGAGGCATATAAGTACCGGATCGGAGCACGGCCACCTCGCCAGTCTGGGACAAACTGAATTAAATCGATAGACTTATGATCCGCAGACTTATGATCCGCTCAAAACCCTGAATTGTCATCCCTGGTTTTGAGCGCAGCCGAAGGAAAGGGCTTGGCAGTTTGTCGGATACACTGCCGGATACACTGGAAGAGAACAAGTGAACCGAGCCTACATTTCGCGATTCGTTTCGCTTGTTCTCCTGTTCCTGCTGCCTCTTCCGTTGCGGGCTCAGGAAATTGTTCTGAAAGGGCGCGTCAGCGATCCTCGAGGGAATGCTCTGCCGGGCGCGTCAATTCAGGTTGTCGGCGACGCTTCTCCTGGAAATGGCGCCTCTGCAGATCGCCGGTTTTTGGCAAAAGCGACATCCGGACCCGACGGACGCTTTGCGATTAAGACTGATTCCGCCGGCCGCTTTGACATCACCGTCGCTGCCGCCGGTTTTCGCCCGGTCACTCGATCGATCATTCTTTATCCGACCAATAGTCCTGCCGGTAATCCTGAAATTGAAATCATCATGAGCGAACTTGCCGCCCGTGTCGACAGCGTAAGCGTCACCGCCGATGTCAACGAACTCGACGTGCTCACGCCTGATCCTGCCATGCGAGTTTTTGTGCGCCAGGATCTGCTCGATGCCAACCCGGGCCGTCCCGGCGCTCCGGTTTCGATTCCTGGATACCCCATCGAAACCGCGTCCAGCGGCATCAAGGCGCCACAATATTTTGCGCCGGGCGTGGCCGGAGACCATGGCGAGCCGATCGCCCAGTACATCGCCGTCGGCACCTACCTGGTCCCCAACAACCTGTCCGCCAATGCGCATGGCAATGGCTATTCCGATCCCAATATTTTCATTCCCGAGATTCTCGGCAGCGTTCAAATCGATGGCGGAGCCTTCAACGTGCGGGAAGGGAATCACTCCGTCAATCTGGCCGCAACTTATGGCCTCCGTTCTCACCTGGATCCGTTTCTCACCATCACGGGAGACTACCGCGACCTCGATGTAGTGGCGGGATGGAGCCCGTCGCTCGATTCTTTCCTGGCCTTTGAAGGCTCGTATGGCAATGGCTTTCTTGATCGACTGGAACACCGGCAGCAATACAAATTCAACGGTCAGCGCATCTTTCACGTGGGCGACCATCGGCTCACTTTGTTTGGCATCGGGTACTTCGGTCGCTCTTACGTTCCGGGACTTGTGCCGATCTTCGCCGAGAATGAATACGACAACAATTACCCGAATTACGGCGACACCATCGATCCCCGGCAAAAAGATCAGACGCATACCGCGCTCGTGGCCTTGAACGATGTCTGGCAACTTAGTCAAAGCCAGCAGCTTCAGCTCTCCGGCTTTTTTCGCACTTACAACCTTTCCTTATTCTCAAACTTCGGAAGCGATCTGGGCCTGATCCGCCAGAGTGAGTTTCGTACCGTAGCCGGCGGAAGTGTGAATTACGTGAATAAGGTGGCGGAGTATTTCTCCTTGCTCGGAGGGTTCGACTACGAGCGCGAAGCGCCGCGCCGCGACGATCTTGACAGCTACGGGTTCTTTAATCCGAGCGCCCCCGGTTACTACCCACCGTTCACGCCCGTCGATGGAAACAACATCACCATCGGATCGCTGACGCCCTACGTCGCCGCCGAAGGCGCTCTAGCCCATTATTTCCGCTACTACCTCGGTTGGCGCCGCGATGAAATCAATATCGATAACGAAGACCTTGTTATTACTCCGCAGTACCCAAACGATTCGTTTCAGAAATGGGTGGGCGTGAACTCACCCAAGGCGACCGTTTCATTCCTTCCCAGGGAATCGTGGTACCTTCCCCTCATCTCGCTCAGCTTCGGCCAGTCGTTCTTTACCGAAGACCCGCGGACCGGCGTGGGGCAGGGAATCGGTGTCGGCACTCCGGTCACCCCTGGTAGCCCAGTAGCCACGTCGCATTCCTATCAGTTCGTCGCCAGCAAGACGGTGCGCAACACGGATTTCAAAGTCACTCTCGGCCACGTCACCAGCGGCGCACAACTGGGAAAAATCGATCCCGACACCGGAGCGCAGTTTGACTTGGGGCCCAGCCGTCTCCGCTACATGACCATCACCATACGGCACAACTTCAAGCAGGCCTCGCTACTCGCGACTTTTTCCAAAGCCGATGCGCGCGACCTCGACACCGGACAACCAACTCCCGAAGCCCCACGCACCATCTTCGATCTGCTCGGCACGGCGCAGAAACTTCCGTGGCATCTGCAAGCGCGCGGCGAGTTCGAATACGTCGGCACGAAACCGCTAGGCACCGGATGCGAGCCCAACCCGAATGCGGAGTGCACCGGAACTCCTGTGAAGGAATTTCGTGGGGCCGTGGTTCGGCCTTTCATGAATGCGCGCCTCACTGCTGGCGTGAATTTTCTTATTGCCAGCGGCTACACCGGCCAGACCACCGAAAGTTTCTATCCGCAGACCGTGATACAAGAAGTCGTCGGCGTTCGCATTCCCTCCTATGCCAGCCTCTCCCTCACCTATCGGTTTGGACGGACTCCCACACCCTGATGTTTGACGAGGCTACCGAATCTGCCCAGAGGAAAGTTCTCGCCGGAATCGACATAACCCCACGCTTTTTGCCAAGGCCCACAGCAGGCGCAGGGTAGCGACCCGCCATAGGAGGTGCAAAGGGACCCGTTTGACCCCGCTTCTCCACACTGTTATGATTTTTGTGCGGGGTGGAGCAGTCTGGTAGCTCGTTGGGCTCATAACCCAAAGGTCGGTGGTTCAAATCCACCCCCCGCAACCACTTACAAGCTTGTCGGTACCCATTGGCTCCCTTTGGCTGCCGCATGAGGCACCTCCTCGGACACCACAAGTTTCCTTAGGTAATACGCTCCGAACTATCACACTGTTGGCGGCACGCTTGCCCTCCGACATGGCTTGCGTATAGACATTCATCGTGCTTTGGATGGTGGAGTGCCGCAGTAGCTCTTGTTGGACTTTGATGTCGGCCCCCACTCGACGCAGCAGGCTCGAGTAGGAATGGCGAAACGTGTGACAGCCAATCTTGCCGACGCCGACACGCACGGCGGCGGGTTTGATGTGCCGTCGCAGAATGCTCTCCTGCCAGCGTGGCTTCCCCTTGCGGTTCGCAAATACCCAGTCGCAGGGTTCTCAGTGCAGGCTCCGCTGCCAGTGTGCCCTGATGGCATCGGCCACACTCGGATCAACCGGAAGAGGAAGCCGCGAGGCTTCTGTCTTCGTATCGCCGACTCGGCCGTGGACAACACTTCGCCTCACCACCAGCAGCGTGAGGTCCTCCCAATTAAAGTCGCCCCATTGCAAGCCGATGATCTCGCTGGCCCGCAGACCGAGACAGGCCGCTATCAGAACCATCGTGCGGTA
>JBEKIB010000083.1:0-21716 GCA_050011975.1 Terriglobales bacterium
GCGGCTTGCACTTCCTGTTCGGCAACGTCGATGTTCAGCTCGAGAGAAAACTGCAAAACAATGATCGAGCTCCCGTCCGAACTCGTGGAAGTCATCTGATTGAGGCCCGGCACCTGACCGAATTGCCGCTCCAGAGGCGCGGTTACGGCCGAGGCCATCACGTCTGGACTGGCGCCCGGATAAAACGTAACCACCTGAATGGTCGGGTAGTCGACCTCCGGCAAAGCAGAAACCGGCAGTTGCAGATAGGCGACGAAGCCGGCCAGCAAGATGGCTGCCATCAATAGCGATGTCGCTACCGGTCGTAAGATAAATGGACGAGAGGGACTCACTGATGCGGGGCTCCGTTTTTGCCTCCGGCGCTGCCGCCTTTGGAGCTTCCCGACGGAGCGGACTGGTTGTCCTGTCTGGTTTGAGGCTGCTGCGAGCTTCCGCCGTTGCCCTGCGCAGGTGCGCGGACCGCAACTTTCGCGCCATCCAGAAGCTTGTCGAATCCATTCACCGCCACCACTTCCTGCGGCTCAAGACCCTGGACGGCGGTCACGGTTCCATCCGTAGTGCCGGGAGTAATCGTCCGCATGGCAGCGGTCTGATCGCTCTTAATCACGTAGACATAAGCGCCTTGAGCGTTGCGCTGAATCGCCTGAGTAGGCAGCAAAGTCACGTCGTGTTGCGTGTCGACCAGCAGTCTGATGTTGACGAACTGACTGGGAAACAGAGCGTCGTCCGAGTTGTCAAAGATAGCTTTTAACTTCAAGGTTCCCGTCGTTGGGTCAATTACATTATCAAGAGTCAGAAGCGTGCCCGATGCGAGTTTCGTGCTGGCTTCACGGTCGAAAGCCTCGACCGTCAGTTTCTTCCCTTTGCGCAATTGCTGTTGAATCTGGGAAAGCTGATCTTCGGCGATGCTGAAAATCACCGTGATGGGCTGAAGCTGCGTAATCACAACCAGCGCCGTGGTGCTATTCGCCTGCACGATATTTCCGGGATCGACCAGTCGCAGCCCGACGCGCCCGTCTATGGGCGACGTGATATGCGTGTATACGAGATTGACCTTGGCATTGGCCAGTTGCCCCTGGTCGTTTTTCACCGTGCCTTCATCTTGCAGCACGACTTGCTCTTGATCGTCATATTGCTGCTTGGCGATGGCGTTGCGATCCAAGGCTTGCTTGTAGCGGTCCAAATCGATCTTGGCTTCCGTCAAAACCGCCTCATCGTGCGCCAGTTGTCCCTCGACTTGCGTCAATGCCGCCTGATACGGCCGCGGATCGATTTCGATAAGCGGGTCACCCTTCCGCACCATCTGCCCTTCGTGATAGTAGACCTGCGTAATCTCGCCTTGCACCCGGCCGGTCACCGTTACGGTATAAACCGGCGTCACCGTACCCAATGCGCTCAGGTAAATCCCAATGTCGCCTTGGTGCGCCGCCGCCGTCGTCACCATAACCGGCCGGGAGGCCGCGTCACCGCCGGCTTTCGCGGGAGCGCCCCCGCCGCGTTGCCACAACACGATGCCGCCAACGATCACGACTGCGACGATCAGCCAAATCCACCAGCGGCTCTTGTGAGTGGTTGAATTTTCGGTCGTGGGCTGCTCCGGTTCCCTGGAATTAGTTGCGTCTGGTCGTTGTTCCGTCACTTGCTCTCCTCAAATCGATGAGGGATATCGGCTCTCATTAGGGGCTTCCAATCGAATCTTATCATTTATTACTTTACCCTTTAGACGTGCGAGGGAGAGTAAATCGAGCCGAGTTTTTTGTGAAGAATTGTCAACGTTTCGGACCGGCTTCGCGCGCGGGTATAATTCAGCGAGTGACCGCGGTCGAAGGCAACAAATCCGGCAACCAAACCGGCCCGTCGTTCGGGCGAGAGTTCCAGCATAAGTTCCGGCGAATCGCACTGCGATCGTTCCTGGCTGCGGTGGCCCTGCTGGGAATCGCGTATGCCGCGGACTATGCCGTGTTTCGATATCGGCTGGCGACCAAGCGCCAGCTCTTTGGCAGCGTCAGCGTCGAACACTACTACATGGTGGCGCACAAAGACGGGAAGGCCGAGATTATTTTTGATCCACCTGTGCCGGTGACCTGCGTGCACAGCCTTTTTCCACACGCCGGTGATCCTCCCTGCTGGTTTCTCATCCGGCATGCTGAGCAGAGGACCGACCTCTGATGATTGGGGGGACGTTTTTTGCCGCCTGAAACCGCGATGCGCGAACGTCTCTTCTATTCCGTTGCGCTCATTGCGTTCGCGCTACTTTCGCTGGCCGAAAACTTATCGGCCGCAACTGCCGCCCACTGGACTGTCGTCAGCCAACCCGCCCGCCTCGTTAACGGAAGCCCGGTGCTGTTCCGCGTCACTGCCCCGGCGCCGGTGCGCGCGCTTTCAGCCAACTGGCTGGGCCACGAGATCGCGTTCAGCTTCGACGCTCGTGGCAAAGTGTGGTTCGCGCTCGCCGGAGTCAGCCTTGAGACGAAGCCGGGAGCATACCCCATCGAACTCCACGCCGAAACTTCCACTGGGCTGGCGATCTCCTTCGAAAAGAAAATTCGGGTGGAACGCCAGCGCTATCCCCGCGTGCTGCTCAAAGTTCCAGCGCGCTATACCGCGCCCAGTCCCGAAGACCAGCGCCAGATCGAACAGGACAAGGCAACCAAGGCCGAGGCTTTTAAAACTGTAAGTGCCGTCCGCGAATGGAAAGGCTCTTTCGCCGCCCCGGTGCTAGCCGCGATCTCCGATGTGTTTGGTGTGGAGCGCGTTTTCAACGGTACCGTCGAAAGCACGCATCAGGGGCTCGATTTCCGCGTGCCCAGTGGGACCTCAGTTGCGGCCGTCAACAGCGGGCGCGTCATCCTGGCCCGCCCTCTGTTCTTTGAAGGGAATTGCGTCGTGATCGACCATGGCCAGGGCCTGCTGACGCTCTATCTGCATCTGTCGAAATTTTCCGTTAAAGAAGGCGACCAGGTGAGCAAGGGCCAGCCGATTGGGCTCAGCGGAGGCACCGGGCGCGCTACTGGTCCTCATCTGCATTTGGCAGTGCGCTGGCAAGGCGAGTATCTGAACCCGCAGGTCTTGCTGAAACTAAATTCGCCGTGACCCCAAGTAACCCGTGGCGAAAGTGATTCGTATCAGGGCATGCCTTCAGGCATGCCGAGAGTGCCTGCGTTATGAAAGCGCCTTTAGGCGCTGAGGGTGGAGAGCCGCGGGATGGGCTCCTAGTATCCAGACGCCATCAGCGCATCTTCCGCGTCCCACATGCCGTCGCGAAAAGCAACGCTTCTCCCCGAGATCGCAGGAATGCGCTCGCCGGGAACGATGATTCCCACCAGGTTCAGCGGATCGGCGGCTGCGATGGTGACGCGCTCGGCGTTTGCGTTCTGTGGCAGCTTACGGTGAGCACGCAACGATTCGACCGCGACCGGAAGCGCGAACTGCTCTCCCAGAAATCCATCCACAAATCGTCCACCGCGCACTTCGCCGCGGTCTTCGAGACGCCGGTAGCCGATCTGCAATTCACGCCAGCGCGGCAGATTCGTTTCCCGCGCCAGCAGGTCGCGGAAGACCACGCCATAGCGTCGCAGCAACATCCAGCAGCAGGACTCGACGCTGCGGTCGCGATCCGCGCCTTCCGTATGCAACAGCGACCACCGTCCCGGCGCATGCCGCGGCCGGCGCATCTTCCCAAGCCCGCTCTCAGTCGCACTTTTCGGCGTTACCAGCGCGCGCAGGTTTTCGAATCCGTCGGCGGTTACCAGGCCCGCCGCGACCAGTTCCCACAATCCGGTTTCGATTTCCGCTTTGAGCCGCCCCGTCGCTCGCACCATGTCGGGGAAAAACAGCGCGCCCCGCTGCTTCAAAAGTTCAAGCACCGCCTGCGCCACCGGGCTCAAAAACGAAGTGGCAGAATCCTCCGCTCCCGGGTGATGAGCGCGCATCCAATCCGCATCTTCGCGCACAAAGAATGCAATCGGCGCAACCCGGGTCGGAATCACTCGCCGCCGGTGTTCATCGGTTCCCGTCGCTTCGAGAGTCGCCGGATGCGGCGACAGCCGGCCCCATCCCACCGCGCCCGTCAGGCACAACTGATCAAGGTGCGCCGGATCGTAGTCGGAGATTCTGCGTGCCAGCACAAACCGTTCCCAAGCGCTGGCTGGAATTTCAAACCCCTGCAGTTGCCGGATCACTTCCAGCGTTCCATGCTCGCCCCGCACCTGCGTACCTGGAGCAAGGTGCTGCCAGCGCAAAAGCCAGTTCATGAACTGCGCCGCTTTGACCGGTTCGATCTGCTTGCGCAACGTCGCAACCGTCAGGCGATGAATGCGAGCCAGCAGACGCCGCTCGCACCACTCGGTTTCGGGTTCGTTTGCAGCGGAGACCTCTGTGCGCGAATCGGCGGGCCGGAACTTGCCGCGCAGAATCGCTCCACTGGCTTCGATGCGGAGTAAAGCTTTTCCAATGTCATTAGCCGGCAGTCCCAGCAACTCGCCAATTTCTGAAGCGGTGGTTGGCCCGAGATGTGTCATCCATCCTTGCACCGCAGTCAGAACCGAATCGTCTGCTGTAGAGACGCGGCTTGCCACGTCTCCGTTCGCGGCTCCGCGATTCGCTCCGGGATGCATTGCATGGAACCATTCGACGCGCTCGGCGGCTACCCAATAGCGTTTGCCCGCAGCCTCCGCCACAATTGCGCGATTCTCCTGTTGTAGGCGATCGAAGAATCCATTCCAGTTAGCAGTGAGTTGCGAGCGGTTTTCCTGAGAGCTGAGAGCTGAGAGCTGAGAGCTTCCTTCCGGCACCAGCACCAGCGTATGCAGCACATCATGCAATTCATCGGCGTCGCGCACATCCGGCCAAGCCTCCTGCTGCACTTGCGCGATGGCCGCGGGATCGAGCGCGCCGACTTCCTCCAGCACCGACGCCGGCAACACGCGCCGCATCTCAACCGCCCGCGCGCGACGCTCCTCCAGCGGCGCATCATCAAGGTAGGCGTACGGATTCGCATTGAGAATTTCGTGCGAAAATTGCGACGGCACCGGCGTGTCCACCGCCAGGCAACGAATCCGTCCCTGCTCAATTCCACGCAACACCTCGGCGAGACCTTCAATATCGAGCGCCTCGGTGAGCACGTCTTTCATTACCTCGGCGACCAGCGGATGGTCGGGAATCTTGATATCGCCTTCAATGTTCTCGAAGCACGCCGCTACATCCGGAAAAACCGAGGCCAGCAAATCGTCGGAGCGCATGCGCTGAATCTGCGGTGGCACTTTCTTGCCGCCCTGAAAACGCAGCAGGGCCAGGGCCCGCGTCGCGTCCCATCGCCATCGCGTCTGAAAAATCGGCGAAGCGAGCGCCGCTTGTTCCAGAATCGGCGGCATGCTCTCTGCCGCCAGAAATTGAAAAACATCGGCCAGCGGAAAGCTATGCTGCTCGGCCAGCGCAATGTTTAAGCCGTTGTCGGTGGCTGCCGCCTGCAGTTCGAAATTGAAGCCGCGGCAGAAGCGCTTGCGCAACGCGAGTCCCCACGCTTTATTGATGCGCCCACCAAAGGGCGCGTGGATGATCAACTGCATCCCGCCGCCTTCGTCAAAAAATCTTTCGGCGATGATCGTCGTCTGCGTCGGCACATCGCCCAGCACCGCGCGCCCTTCAAGGATGTATTGAATCAATTGTTCAGCGCCCGAGAGATCGAGGCCAGATTCTTCTCGCAGCCAGCTCACCGCCTCCGCAACCACCGGCAGGTTCCGCCAGCCTTCCACCGGAACCACGCCCGGCAGCCGATCGCTGATTTCTTTGCGCAGCTCGCCGAGCTGCAACGAAAGTTCGGCGGTGCGCGCTGGAGCTTCCCCGCGCCAGAACGGTATTCCGGGCGGAGCGCCCTGCGCGTTTTCCACCAGAATGCGCGACGATTTGCCTTCGATCCGGCGAATCCTCCATGAGGTATTTCCCAGCAGCATGACCTCTCCCGCCATGCTCTCGACCGCGAAGTCTTCATCTACTGTGCCCACGACCACGCCCTCGGGCTCTGCCACCACGCTGTACAGCGCGTTGTCGGGAATCGTACCGCCGCTGGTGATCGCCGCCAGACGCGCGCCGCGCCGCGCTCGCAGCTTGTGGTTGATGCGGTCGTGATGCAGGTAAGCGCCATAGCGGCCTCGTTGCGAGGCGATTCCTTCGGAAAGCATCGCCAGCACGGCGTCGAATGTTTCGCGCGCGAGATTACGATAGGGATAGGCGCGCTTTACGAGCGCGAATAGCTCATCCTCATCCCATCCGTCGTCGGATTTGTCACCCAAAAATTGATCGCCCGATTTGTTCGCCGTCGCGGTGCTGCCAGAAGCCGCGCAGCAAGCCACAATCTGTTGCGCCAGCACATCGAGCGAAGCTTCCGGAAAAATCAGCCGGTCGAGATCGCCCAGGCGAATCGCCCGCACCAGTACGGCGCATTCCGCCAGATCGTCGCGCGTGGTGACAAAAAATCGTCCCTTGGGGACCGCGCCGCGCCAGTGGCCCGACCGTCCCACCCGCTGCAAAGCGACCGCGATCGAACGCGGCGAACTGATGTGGCACACCAGATCCACCGTTCCCACGTCAATGCCAAGTTCGAGCGAAGCGGTCGCGACCAGCACTTTTATCTGGCCTTCCTTCAGTTTTCGCTCAGCCTCCAGACCCAGCTTGCGCGACAAACTCCCGTGATGCGCCGCCACGTTTTCCTCACCCAGTCGCTCGCCCAGTTGATGGGCAATGCGCTCGGCCAGCCGCCGCGTGTTTACGAACACGAGCGTCGAACGGTGCGCATTCACCAGTTGCACGATGCGCTCGTAAATCTCGTCCCACATCTCGTTCGAAGCGACCGGCCCCAGTTCGGAAGAGGGCACTTCGACGCCAAGATCGAGCGTGCGCTTGTGGCCAACGTTGACAATCACGGGATCGGGACGCGGATTCTGACAATCGGAATTGCCCGCAAGAAAATGCGCGACATCTTCAATCGGCTTCTGCGTCGCGGAAAGCCCGATGCGCACCGGCGGACGCTCGGTCAGCGCTTCCAGCCGCTCCAGCGAAAGCGCCAGATGCACGCCGCGCTTGTCATCCGCCACGGCGTGAATTTCATCTACAATCACGGTTTCGACGTCGCGCAAAATGGTGCGGCTCTTCTCCGCCGTCAGCAGAATGTAGAACGACTCGGGCGTAGTCACCAGAATGTGCGGCGGCCGCTTCAGCATGAGGCGCCGGTCTTTCATCAAGGTGTCGCCCGTGCGCACCGCCGTGCGAATCTCCGGCATCAGCAGGCCACGGTCGCCCGCCATCTGCAGAATTTCTCCCAGCGGAACTTCGAGATTTTTCTGAATGTCGTTGCCCAGGGCTTTGAGCGGGGACACGTAGAGCACTTCGGTGCGGTCACGCAGTTCGCCGGCTAGAGCCTTGCACACGAGGCGATTAATGCAGGCGAGAAAAGCGGCGAGCGTTTTGCCCGATCCAGTGGGAGCCGAGATCAGCGTCGTGTGGCCGGCGAGAATGTGGGGCCAGCCCTGCTCCTGCGGTTCGGTCGGCGTCGAAAAGCGCGCGGTGAACCATTCCTGCACCAGCGGATGAGCCCAGGCGAGCGAAGGAGAGACCACGGACGGCATGGAAGTGATTGTAGCGAGAATTTCGAGTTTCGTAAAATGTTCGCCTAGGTCGGTAGTGGGCTACTTTGAAATTAGCTGCCGGATGCCGAGGCGAAATAGTTGAGGGCAGGAGTAATTGCCTTGACGATGAGTATGAATACGAGTATGATGAATATGAATAATACCAAGAGAAGACTGGGGAGCTCTAACGAGGAGAACCAACTATGCCCAGCCCAAGAGTCTCCGCTCTAACCAGGGAAGACATCACCGCAGCCGCCAAGAGGCTGCGTGCGTCGCGTCCCGCAAAATGGACCGTCATCGTCGAGGGGCGGGAGTTGCCTGCCAGGCCACTGATTCTTGAGGCGGCGGGAGTGCCACCGAACGATCCCACGAATTCTCATCAGGCCGTCAAAATCCTGGAGGATTGGGGATTCGCTGTTCGATACCAGGGCAAGGCGACTTCAAGCAAAGGAGAACAGGAGTCGCAGGCAGCTATGGAAGAGTTGATCCATAGCCTGCGCGGATCCTGCAAGGGCGACGATTCTATCGCCGAAGCCCGCGAGCGCGAACACCGGCTGGAGAAATGACCAAAAGCTACGTTCTGGATGCGAATGCGCTGATCGACTTTGTCGAGTCCGGACCGGGTATGCGCAAAGTTGATCATTTGTTGCACGCAGCGGTGCTAAGGCAAGCTGACATTTTCGTCTCGGTCATGAACCTCGGCGAGCTCTTCTATTGGCTCTGGTTGAAGCGTAGCGAAGAGCAAGCCCGCCAAACCCTCGACGGCCTCTCCCGCCTGCCAATTCAGATCGTCCCCGTGGATCTTCCTCAAGCTCTCAGAGCCGGCGAACTGAAGGCTCTCCACAAGATTCCCTATGTAGATTGCATCGCCGCCGCTCTCGCTCTGCAGCATCGCGCCACTCTCGTTACCGCCGACCGTGACTTCGAAAAACTCGGGCGCCATTTTCCGGTCTTATGGATCGCGCGTCCATGAATTGACGACCTGCTGAATGCTAGAATTTCGGCGATGCCTAAATCGTCTGCTGCCGGTCGCGCCCGCAAGATTAAACTCATTCTCTTCGACGTCGATGGCGTCCTCACCGACGGCAAAATCTGGATTTTCCCCGCACCTGGCCTGCAAGCTGGAGCTCGGCAAAGTGTTCTTGAAAAATCTGCTCGGCCTGCGGAACAGGCTGGCTTCGGGCTCCACGGCGCCAGCCTGATCGAAGCCAAGGGCTTCCACGCCCACGACGGCACCGCCATTGCGTTGGCCCGCATGGCGGGAATCAAGACTGGGATCATCACCAAGCGCATCTCCGAAACGGTTGCCCTGCGCGCGCGTGATCTGAAGATTGACCACGTGTACCAGGGGATTCAGGACAAGGCGTCGGTGTTTGCGCACATTCTTGAGAAAGACGGAATCACTGCCGCCGAGGCCGCGTTCGTTGGCGACGATGTGATTGATCTGCCGGCGATGCGCAAGTGCGGGTTGGCGATCGCAGTGAAGAACGCGCGCCCCGAGGTGAAAGCCGAGGCGCACTGGGCTACGCCCCACGCCGGAGGAGACGGCGCCGCGCGCGACGCGGTCGAGTACATTCTGAAAGCGCAGGGCAAATGGAAGCAGGCAGTCGAGAAATATATTTTGGAGGGAAGCTAGGAGCTGACAGCCGGCCGCCAAGAACTGAACTTCACCCACCGGCTGCTTGCTTGGGGCGTGCTCGGGTCGGCAACCGGTGGGTGTTCGTTCTCCCTACTCACCCTGTCGTTTTCAGGAGTAATAAGCCTAGGAACCCAGTTTCGCCGGGAAAGTTTCGGGGTTTCTCCAATTTTTCCGTTTTTTTGTAATTCATTTTCTGCCAGCAAGTTACCGGCATCTAATCGGGTATGGCCAGCGTCTTCGAGGCCATCAGTTCCGTGAAGCGAGGGTCTTTGCGCAGGGTGCTGAACTCATTGTCCTTGTAAACGTTTTTGATGTCCTTGTAACCATCCTCCATTGCCTTTCTCAGGTAGTGCAGCGAGCGATCATCATCCCCCGCTTTGGCGTATAGCTTGGCGACGACATACTCGTAGCGAGCCCGTTCCTCAGGGGAGGACAGCATGGCCTGCACACCAGATCGCGAGGTTCGCTCAAAGATATCCGGATCCAACTGCAGCGCAATCGCGTAATCTGCGGACGCCCGTTCGTATTGCTTCGTGGCAAAATACGCAGCCCCGCGGTTGTTGAAGTAAGACCCGTACTGGTTGTTAAGCGCGATCGCCTTGTCGTACATTTTGATTGCCTTGGCGAAATTGCCGGGTTGACGAGTATTGACTCCAAGTGAGTAATAGACCACGCCGAGATTGTTATATGCGTCGGATTGCTTGTGATCAATCCGGACGGCGTGCTCCAGAGTTTTCCTGCTTGCATTTAGCCGGTGCAGCTGAAGCTGGCAGATACCGATCTTATTCAGGAGCGAGGCGTTCGCTGGTGCGCCTTTCAGGGCGGCTTGGTAGAAGTCTATGGCGTCGAGATAGTTCTTATTCTCTCGCAGTTCGTCCCCACGCTTTTCGAGTTCCTCAGGCGATGCTCCCGGAGCGGGCGGATCGGCGCGATGGAATGGCGGAGGACCGACTTCCAGCTGTTCCGTGTTCTGGGCATGCGATGGCAGAACGAGAAGCGCAGCGAAGAGAAGCGCGACGGAGCTGATGCGAATCCAGGAAAGCATATCTACCCCCGGACGAACCTACCAAACTTCACAGTTTCATGGCATTTCAGCGTACTGTATCACGTCGCTTGCAAGTTTGAGACCGCGAGCCCGCCCCTACTGCGGCGGCGTGCCGTTGTCACTGCTCTTAGACGGCGCGGGCGCGCTTTTGTCATTCTTTTCGGAGTTGCTGTCTCCCTTGAACACCCCGACAATCTTGCCGAAGAAGCTTTTCTTTTTCTTGGCCTCTTCCTCTGCTGGTGATTGGACACCGGCAGCCGCCTGCGGGTTCCCGTTCGCGGATGGAGGCAGCGCCTTCTCGGAACTTCCACCGAACATGCGGGAGAAGAACCCCTGCACTCCGCCGCTCTGGTCGCAGTTATCGCGAGGCTCGGTGCCGGCCACGAAGGCAATCGTGTAATCGTCGGGGCACGATGGCGTCGCCAGCCGGTTGGTGATTTTGTCGAGCTGCACGTCCACCACGCCTTCCGGCTGGTTGAAGGGCTTCACGTCGGAATACTGGGGCAGCGTGACTGCCTTCTTCATGAACTCGGCCCAGATGGGAGCCGCAGTCTGCGCGCCGCTCAGGCGAAGGTCGCTGTAGTCGTCGTATCCCACCCAGACGATGCACAGCAGATTACTGGTGTATCCCGCGAACCAGGCGTCGTGCGAAGTGCCCGTCTTGCCGGCCGCCGGAGCCGTGAATCCGCGAGTGCGCACGTTGGTGTAGGCGGTGCCGAAGTTCATGACTCCTTCCAGCATGCTGGTCATGACGAAGGCGATGCGCGGATCGAGAACCTGCTTCCTTTCGGTCCCGAAGTTGACGATGATGTCGCCCTTGGCGTTGCGTACCGAGTTTACGAAGACGGGCGAGAGTCGCATACCGCCGTTCGCAAAACTGGTGTAGGCAGCCGTCATGTCCACGGGCGTGGCATCGTAAGCGCCGAGCGCCATCGCCGGTGTGGCTCTCACCGACGCGATTCCAGCGCTCCTGGCCAAGTCCGCCACTTTGTCATAGCCCACTTCTTCCGCCACTTTGACCGTCGCGTTGTTGAGCGAAAGCGCCAGCGCGTAGCGCAGCGTAACGTCGCCGTGGTACTCCTCTTTGTAATTGCGCGGCTCATAGATCTGGTCGCCGTAGGAGAATGTCGAAGGCTGATCGGAAACCACGGAGGCCGGAGTGATCACGGTCGTCGAGCCGTCGAGCGCCGTATTCATGGCGGCCGCATACACAAACGGTTTGAAGATGGAGCCGGTGGGACGCTTGGCGAGCGCGTGGTTCAACTGGCTCGCTCCGTAGTTGCGTCCGCCGACCAGCGCTTTGATTTCGCCGGTGTGAGGGTCCATCGCCACCAGCGCCACCTGCGCCTGCGGGCCGGGCGTAACCGTGGTTTCAAACTTGTTCCCGACCTTGGTCTTGTGAGTTCGCATCTTGGTGACCTGATCGTCCACCAGTTTGATGCCGGTTTCGACCGCCTGCGCGGCTGCCCGTTGCAGCGCAGGATCGAGCGTGGTGTAGATGCGATACTCCTGATCGTTGACCTCGTGCTCGTTCAGTCGGCTGACGATTGTGTCGCGGACCATGTCCACGAAGTACGGCGCATCGCTCGCCTCAACATTCGGCGGAGCCAGCTTCATTACCTTTTGAAGTATCTGACCAGCATCGCCCGGTTTGCCTTGCGCTGTCAGACGCTTGTACTCGGCGAGGTCTTTGGCAGCCTCTGGTGGCGCCTCCGCCTTATCGGCTTGCTCGCGCGTAATGGCATGCGTTTCCACCATGGCCTCGAGAACGGTATTGCGGCGCTCCCAAGCGCGCTCGGGATGCCGATAAGGCGAAAGATAGCTGGGCGCCTGGATCAATCCCGCCAGCAGCGCGGCTTCCGGCACGGTGATGTCTTTCAGGTCTTTGTTGAAATAAGACCGCGAACCTTCCGCGAAGCCCGAGATGGTGAACGACCCGCGCTGCCCCAGATCGACGCGATTCGCGTAGAACTCGAAAATCTGTTGCTTGGAGAATTTCTGCTCCAACTCCACCGCGATCAGCATCTCGATCAGCTTGCGCTTGAAGGTTTTCTCCGGGCTCAGAAAAAATGCCCGCGAAAGCTGCATGGTGATGGTCGAACCGCCCTGCTGATGACGCTGATGGGTGAAGTCGATCCAGGCGGCCTCCATCAGCCGCATGAAATTGACTCCGCCGTGCTGGAAGAAGCGCCGGTCCTCGATCGATGTAACCGCTTCCACCACGACTTTCGGAATGTCATCGTACTTCACCAGTTGCCGTTTCGAGCGTTGCTCGGCGTCGAACAGCGAAGTCAGCATCTGGGGCTCAAGTTCATAAGCCTCCAGTTCTCCGGCCGCGCGGCTGTTGATGGCCGAAACTGTTCCGTCCACAACCGTGATGGTGGCCGGTTCCGGACTGTGATAAGACTCGGGACCGGGCAGAACTTCAATCGAGCCGCCACGCAGGCGATAGCTGCCCAGCGGAGATTCACCCTCCTTTTCCGAATAGCCCGCATGACGCAACTCCGCCGCAATTTCAGAGGCGGTCAACTTCGATCCGACCTTCACCACAAGCGGCGCCGCGAAAATCTTGGCCGAAGTGGCAAACGCCGGTCCGCGGAAGCGTTGCTCGATGATGCGGTCGTACTTTACATACCAGTAGGCAAAAAAGCCGATCACCACAAGCGATACCGAAAGAAAAGCAAGCAGGGCAGTGCGCACGATGGGATCGCGCGAAAGCAGGCCGCCTTTACCGCGGCTTCTGCCGCGCTGGCCGCCGCTTCGAGCTGTCGGGATTTTCACCTTAATCGCCATGGAGAAGGCTGTACATCAGTGGACGAGAGCAATTCTCAGTCCGAACCGATTCTGGAGCGAAGGCTCGTTTCTCATTGATTCTAAATCACAAGGCAATCCCTACAACATTTGGATGCGTGTCAGGCCGTGGACAGGTGTGTGGGTGCGACAATTTCCGGAAGCTTGGTAACGGTCGTTTTAGAAATCTTCTGTCGGGATCGCGCTGATGCACGGCGCGGCATGCAACTGACGGCCGCTCCTAATACACGCCTTTGTTCTTCGTCGAAGGATGGAACTCGAGGGTGGTCGAGTAGCCCGGCAGGTCGACGGGAACGCTGTAGTCGGCTTCGATGTTGAGACTGCCATTGCCGAAGTTGCCCACCCGCGAAACATGCACCTGCTTGGGCGTCAGCGCAATATCATAGTTGCGGGCCTGCTTGATGACCGCCTCGCGAATGTCCTCTTCCGTGCGCGTGCTGTAGGTAGATTGCACGGCCTCGTTCTTGATCGCATCCTCGAACTCGTAGTTCGAGAAGAACGGCGGAATGATCTTGATGCCCACCAGGACCAACAGCCCAAAGACGCCCACGCCCAAGATCAATTTCAGAGTCGCCATAAGAAACAATCGCCAAATCGCTGGTTGCGAAGTTCCAATCGCGAGCTTTCCGCCATGCGCTAAAGTCCATGTCGCTGCGGCTGACGAGCCGCCGGGACCAGTCACGACTTATTGGCGCAGTCTTTGGAAATACTCGCTTATGGCAGAAATCTTAACGTCCTCCCTGTTCAGAGTCGAGCGCCGAACGACTTCGACGGTACCTTCGGTAACCTTCTTTCCCACGTTGATTCGAAAGGGGATGCCCACCAGGTCGGCGTCCTTGAACTTCACCCCCGGCCGTTCATCCCGGTCATCCAGCAAAACGTCGAATCCGGCCGCTTCCAGTTCCCGCGCAATGTCCTCGGACGCCTTCCGCACCGCCTCGTCTTTCGAGTTAGTCGACACCACCACCACCTCAAACGGCGCGATCGAAGGCGGCAGCCAGAATCCGTTGTCGTCGTTACTTTGCTCGACCGCCGCGGTCAAAATGCGCTCAATCCCAATCCCATAACTGCCCATGATCGGAGCAATCTCCTTGCCATTCCGGTCAAGCACGCGCGCCCCCATCGATTCCGAATACTTGTAGCCGAGCTTGAAGATGTGTCCAATCTCGACCGCCGTATCGATGCGCAAGGCAGCGCCACAGTTCGGGCAATCTTCGCCCGCCGTCACACTGCGGATGTCTGCGGCAACGGTGTACTGGAAATCCTTCCCCGGCGTCACGTTCTTGAGGTGATAGTCGAGTTTGTTGGCGCCGCAAATCATGTTGACGCGGCCCACCAGCCCTTCGTCGAGCACCACATTGACGCTCCGCGGATTGTCGATAACGGCGATGAATTGTGGGTACTGCTCCTTAATTTTCCCTGTGCTTGAATCCAACCACACCCCGAGCAGATCGGCAGGTCGGACAACCAAGCCCATCGGCCCAATAAAGCCAGCCGGTCCCTGAAAGTATTTCTCTAGCTCTTCGGTTTGCATCGGCCGAAGATTGCTCGCCTTGACCAGCGTGAGCAGCTTGGTCTCGTTCACGGTGTGATCCCCACGCAGAAAAACGACGACCGGCTGTTCCATTGTCTTGCCGTCCATCGTCTTGCCGTCCGTCGTCTTGCCGTCCGTCTTGCCGCAGTCGCCGGGCTTCTGCGCCATATAAGCCACTGCCTTAATGTCTTGCTCCGCAGAGATCCGCAGGAACTCGGCCACATCGGCAATCGCACCCTTGCCCGGCGTGTGGACGAGCAGCGGCAGCCCATCGCCCTCGGCCTTCAGGTCTTCCACCGCAGCCAGCTTGGAAGTAGCCTTCTCCATATTCGCCGCGTACCCGCATTTCTCGCAGCTAACGATCTGGTCCTCACCCGCCGGAGTGCGCACCATGAATTCCTGCGACCGCGATCCGCCCATGGCGCCCGAGTGGGCCTCGATCACCATATACTTCAGCCCGCAGCGGTCGAAGATGCGGCAGTAAGTGTCGTGATGCTTGAGATACGAAACATCGAGCCCGGCCGCATCAATGTCGAACGAGTAAGCGTCCTTCATGGTGAACTGCCGCACCCGCAGCAGCCCCGACTTCGGACGAGGCTCGTCGCGAAACTTGGTCTGTATCTGATACCAGATCTGCGGCAGTTGCTTGTAGCTGCGCAGCTCCTTGCGCGCGATGTCGGTCATGACCTCTTCGTGGGTAAAGCCCAGGCAAAGATCGGCGCCCTTGCGATCCTTGAGGTGGAACATGTTCTCGCCAATGAGCGACCAGCGCCCGGTCTCCTCCCACAGCCCGCGCGGATTCAAAGCCGGCAAATAGAACTCCTGCCCGATTTTGTCCATCTCCTGGCGGATGATGCCCATGATCTTCTGCGTAGTCCGATTGCCCAGGAAAAGAAACGAATAGATCCCAGCGCCGAGTTGACGAATGTATCCGGCGCGTACCAGCAGTTTGTGACTAGCGACCTCGGCGTCAGCCGGAGCCTCGCGAAGCGTAGGAATAAACAGTTCGGACCAACGGTGCATGATTATGTTTTCCAATCGAAAGAGAATCCTTGATTGTAAATGACGGGGATTGTAAACGATGGCGTTCGTGGAGGGACGGGCGTCTCGCCCGTCCAAACCGAGTCAAGACTCGGAGGGAACCGTCCGCGAGCAGAAATAACTTTTCCGTTTGTTACGCAAGCGCCGCTCTATATAACGCCACGAGTTTTCCCCACGCACGCTCCGCTTCAACCTTGTTATAGATCGGCGCGCCATCGCGCATGGGCATATCGGGCACGCACCATCCGTGCTGGGCTGGGTACACTTCGATTTCGGCTTGAACCATGACGGCGGCAAAGGCTGCCTTCAGCTTGTCCTTCGCATCGGGCTGTTTCGCGTCGTCATTCGAGGCGATTCCGAAATACATGCGAGCCTTGATCTTGGGCGCGAGCAGATGCGGACTATCTGGTTTATCGGTCACCAGGCCTCCACCGTGGAAGGACGCACCCGCGCCAATGCGATCGGACACCGTCGCAGCCGTCCTCATCACCAGCGCGCCGCCCATGCAGTAGCCTTGCGTTCCAATCTTCTTTGCCGTGTTCACTTCTTTTTGTGCGTCAAGGAAGGCAACGAACGCCGCCGCATCCTTTTCCGCATTGCCGGGAGCATTCACCGACGCCATCAGCGGCCGGAGTTTCGCCATGTCGTCGGGATTCTGGAAGTTGAACTTCGAAGCATCGGTGAAAGGAGCCTTGGCCACGCGATAAAACGGATTGGGCACCAACACCGAATATCCCCCAGACGCGATATTCCTACCAATGGTGCGCATCGATGGCCGTAAGCCGAACGCGTCGGTCCAGATCAGCACTCCGGGATAGGATCCGGTTTTAACCTGGGACGCAGGATTCGACTTGGGATAAATAAACGCGGCGTCGCAGGTTCCGTCCGGAGTCTTGATCTCGACGTCGGTTTCAACCAGCTCCATGCCAATCTCCGCGGAGGCAACCCGCGATGATGATACAGAAGCGGCAATGCCCGCGCCAACCAGCAAGGTGGTAAAGTCACGGCGTGTAATGTCTCGTGTCATGTCAACACGATGCGCGTCGTTCGTCGGCTGTTTTTTTTCGTCGTCGGTCATGGTTTTGGTCGTGGCTTTTCGTCAGACAGTTTAGCGCATTTCGTGACGCGGAATTTTCCGGCTCTTTACTTGCAACTGGATTTTTTGGCTATCAGACGCCGGTGAACAGCATTTTGCGGCAGACCATGCAGACTGACATCAAACGAACCTGACAATACTGAGCAGGCGGGCCGCGAGCGTTTTCACTCCCGCAATCCAACTCCGATTTTTTTCATCACAAACCATCTGTGTGCACCATCACAGACTTCCAATCTGCCATGCGCGACAATGAAATCTGATTAGGGCAGTGAAGCGGTGTGCCCGTCTCCCGAGACAGCATTCGAAGCCGCCGTAGTCCCATTTTGGGACGCCCTTTGACAACCAAGCGAAGCAGAATCAATGCTAAGTCATTGATTCTGGAAGAATTTACCCGCAAGTCCTTTAAACCCAAAGATTTTGCGGGAATTTCTTCCTAACCCCATGATTCCAAACGGCAGGGGGGAGGGGGGGTACCCCCTCAGTTGGCAATCTTTGCCAAGAAAAATCTTTACCAAGAAAATAAGTACGGATGCACAGGGAAAATCCCCATGAAAGAGTCCCTGCTGGCGGACACTCCGCATCGCCCATCCCTTCCAACTGGTTGATTTCACGCAGGATGGCTGAAATCAGCCACTCGTTTCTCCGCAACTTTTCTCCCCCATCCGAGTTCAAGTGAGTAGGCGCTTCAGAAGAAACAGAAAGCTGAAGGACCTCACGCTTCGGCGAATCAAAACCACGATTCGCTGAGCGAAATGAAAGGGAGGTTCACCATGAAATACCTGAGATATGTTGCACTGCTTGCTTTACTGGCCTTGCCGCTCGCGTACTCGCAGGCTGCGGTTAGGGTCGGAGTGGGGATTGGCGTTGGCGGCTATGCGGCTGGCCCGCCGGTCTGCGCTTACGGCTATTACCCGGACTATCCGTACGCTTGCGCGCCCTATGGCTACTACGGTCCGAGCTGGTTCGCGGGCGGCGTCTTCATCGGCGCAGGCCCCTGGTACCACGGCTGGGGACATCCATATTACGGGCGCGGCTACGGTCGCGGCTATGCGGGACATGCTTTTGCGGGACGTGGTTTTGCAGGGCATGGCTATGCGGGGCATGGCCCGGTGGCGGGGCGCGGCTTCGAAGCGCGCGGTTCGGTCGCAGGCAACCGAGGAGGTTTTCATGGAGGGTCCCGCGGCCGTCGCTAACAGCTCATCGGGTCACAGCTGATCGGGTCATCTGACCATCGGGTCATCTAACCATCGGGTCATCGGGTCATCGAAGTTCAAAGGCTTTTGACTTCAGATGAGCCGATGGCCCGATCACCCGATCGTCACAAAGAACTACACTGCCAGGCGCTTCAAAATTTCCCTGCCCAGCTTTTGCGCTTCAGCGAAGGACTTCTGGTATTCGACGAAGATCCGGTTCAGTTCGAGCGACTGGTCGGCAGTAAGGTTGTGGCGCAGCATCATGTCGCGTACATGGACGGGATTCGGCAGGGTTGCGTCTTCGACCAGTTCTTCAAGGGCGGTCGCGGGATTGTAGTGGTACATGGATTTCTATTGTATCGCTGCGGGAATGTCTCAGCCATCCGTTGTTTGAGAGTCAGCGGCCAGTTTTGGCGGCTAATGCCTGCAAACGAAGATCCAGGTTTTTCTTGTGATTGATCTGTCGCAGCACCGTCTCGATCGTGGTCGCCAGGCGATTGGAGTTCTTGTCGAGTTGCAGAGTGGATTTCTCGAAGTAGGCCGCCGCGCCTTCACTGAGGAGCTTTTCTTCGTTCCTCTGCGACAGGCTGGTGAGCACGATGACCGGAATGTCCCTGGTGGCAGGATTTGCCTTCAGGGCTCTTAGGACTTCCGTACCGCTGATCTTGGGGAGCATCATGTCAAGCAGGATGATGTCGGGCAGCTTGTCATTGGCGACCCGCAAGGCTTCTTCGCCGTCGGCGGCGGTGCTGACTTGGTACCCTGCTTTACACAGAGCGCACTCATTCGCCATTCGGAGAAACCTGCTGTCGTCAACCAAGAGCACTTTGGAGTTCACAGCCATGCGCAACCCTCTGGTGGGTTCATCGGCACAAACGGCGCAAAGCTTTAGGGCCGAGTAGCGCGGCCCCTGAAGGGGAGTTTCCTGAGGAAGTTGCGGCATCGCTAAAGCGATGCCCTAATACGAAACAAAAGGGCGGTTTGCGCCGCGGGCGGGTGAGGAAAAGCCCCTACGGCATTCAATTGTGAGGCGGACGGGCGAGGACGACCGTCGCTCCACTCTTTATCTTTATCTTTACGTTCCTTCCGACCAACTGGCCAGGTACTCTTCCTGCTCCGAGGTTAAGCGGTCGATCTTAATGCCGAGCGATTCCAGCTTCAGCTTGGCCACGCGTTTGTCGAGTTCCGCCGGAACCGTGTAAACCTTTTTTTCTAACGACGCATGGTTCTTCACCATGTACTCGCAGGAAAACGCCTGGTCGGCAAAACTCATATCCATCACCGAGGCGGGATGGCCTTCGGCGGCGGCCAGGTTGATGAGGCGGCCTTCCCCGAGCAGGTTGATGCGGCGCCCGTCTTTCATGGTGTACTCGTCGACGAAGGTGCGCGTGGTGCGCTTCGAGGAAGACAGCTTTTCGAGCGACGGAATGTCGATCTCGACGTTGAAGTGGCCCGAGTTCGAGATGATGGCGCCGTCTTTCATGAGTTCGAAGTGCTGCTTGGCGAGCACGTTCTTGTTGCCGGTGACGGTGCAGAAAACGTCGCCGATCTTGGCGGCCTCTTCCATGCTCATTACGCGGAATCCATCCATGACCGCTTCGAGCGCTTTGGTCGGATCGATTTCGGTGATGATGACTTCCGCTCCGGCGCCGCGTGCGCGCGAAGCGAGACCGCGTCCGCACCAGCCGTAACCAGCGACCACGAACTTCGACCCCGCCAGCAGGAAATTCGTGGCGCGGATGATGCCGTCAATGGTTGATTGCCCGGTGCCGTAACGATTGTCAAACAGATGCTTGGTGTCGGCGTCGTTGACAGCCACGATCGGATACCCGAGCACGCCTTCCTTTGCCATGGCGCGCAGGCGAATCACGCCGGTGGTCGTCTCTTCGGTTCCGCCAATCACGTTCCCCAATTCCGCCTTGCGCTTGGTGTGGAGCACGGTGACCAGGTCGGCGCCGTCGTCCATAGTCAACTGCGGCTTGTGATCGACGGCTGCCATGATATGCGAGTAGTAGGAATCGTTGTCCTCGCCTTTGATGGCGAAGACGGGAATGCTGTAGTCGCGCACCAGACTGGCGGCCACGTCGTCCTGGGTGGACAGCGGGTTCGATGCGCACAGAGCCACGTCGGCGCCGCCATCGCGCAGCGCGATCATTAAATTTGCGGTCTCGGCGGTCACGTGCAGGCAGGCCGAAACGCGGATGCCTTTAAGCGGCTGGTTCTTGATGAATTCTTTGCGGATGATCTGAAGAACCTTCATCGACTGATTCGCCCACTCGATGCGTTTCTTGCCCAGATCGGCCAGTTCAAACCCTTTAACGTCGCTGCTAATCGATGTCGTAGCCATTTCTCTCCTAATCCCCGGATGATGATGAGCGAAAAAGTCAGAAGTAAGAAGTCGGATTGCAGAAGTGAAAATCGTGCGGGGTTTTCAATCTGTATTCTGACTTCTGCAATTTTCTCTTGAACGGTCGAAAGTTCAGAACTCAGATCGCAGCTGATGGATTTACTTCTGCAATCTGACTTCTTACTTCTTACTTCCTCGCTCCGGCCGGTTCCCGCTTCAAGCCGGCGTCAGACGCCAGTTTCGCGGCCTTGTCGGTCGCTTCCCAGGTGAAATCCGGGTCGCTGCGGCCGAAGTGTCCATACGCCGCCGTCTTACGGTAAATCGGACGGCGCAAGTTGAGCGCCTCGATGATCTCGCGCGGCTTGAGCTTGAAGTTCGCCCGCACCAGACCCGGAATCAGATTGGCATTGACCTTCTCGGTTCCGAAAGTATCCACAAGGACGCTGACGGGATCAGCAACTCCGATGGCGTAGGCGAGTTGCACTTCGCAGCGATCGGCCAGGCCGGCGGCCACGATGTTCTTCGCGATGTAGCGCGCCATGTAGGCGGCCGAACGATCCACCTTGGTCGGATCCTTGCCGCTGAAGGCGCCGCCGCCGTGACGCCCCGTGCCACCGTAAGTGTCCACGATGATCTTGCGTCCGGTCAGACCGGAATCGCCCATGGGGCCGCCGATGACGAAGCGTCCGGTGGGATTGATGTGGTACTTGGTGTCCTCATCGAGCAGGTGAGCGGGGATTACGGTCTGGATGACGTGCTTCAAAATGTCGGCGCGCAGTTCGTCGTTGCCCACAGTTTCGGAATGCTGAGTGGAGACGACCACCGCATCCACGCGCTTCACTTTGTGCTGCGCGTCGTATTCCACCGTGACCTGCGATTTTCCATCGGGCCGCAGGTAGGGGCAGGTGCCATTCTTGCGAACTTCGGCAAGTTTCATGGTGAGTTTGTGGGCGAGTGAAATCGGAAGGGGCATCAATTCGGGGGTCTCGTTGCAGGCGAAGCCGAACATCATGCCCTGGTCGCCGGCGCCGCCGGTATCCACACCCATGGCGATGTCGCCGGACTGCTTGTTGATGCTCGAAATTACGGCGCAGGTGTTCGAGTCGAAGCCGTAGACCGCGTTGTCGTAGCCGATGGATTGCACCACGCCGCGGACGAGGCTTTGAAAATCTACATAGGCCTTGGTAGTGATCTCGCCGGCGATCACGACCAGTCCGGTGCAGGTCAGGGTTTCACAGGCGACGCGGCTGTTCGGATCTTCCCGAAGGCAGGCGTCGAGAATGGCATCGGAAATCTGGTCGGCGATCTTGTCCGGATGTCCCTCGGTTACGGATTCCGAGGTAAACAGAAAACGATTGGTTGCTGGCAAGCTGGTATCTCCTCAAGGT
>JBEKIB010000084.1:0-21231 GCA_050011975.1 Terriglobales bacterium
TCAGGGCTTGTGCTTCGAGCACGTACTCTACCCTTGGAGGCACGCCTTTTCTTGTTTTCATTACATCTGAGCGGAGCATACCTTTCACGAAGTGAAAAGCATGCGGAGTCGAAGGACCCCTAAACCCTCTCGCTCAGCAAGGACGCGTCGGCGAATCCTCCTCGTCAGACTGGTCTTGGAAGACGCAGCGCTTCAGCGCTTCGGCAAACGTCTGGGCAGAGAATTGCGACAGCATCCCTCAATCGCGCCTTATCCCCGGAAATTGCGTATAATGCGACAGAGGATAGTGAATGTCGAAGCCGGACACCTTGGCAGAAAGGAATCACCATGACCACAATTCAAAACTGAAAGAGAGCCTGGCCCATGGCCAACAAAAAGCAAAAGTTCCTCACTGCTCCTGGTAAGCCCGCCATCCTGAAGCCCGACACCGTAAACACCGAGACTTCCGCCTTCCAAGAAGCTAAGCCGAGAACGGCAAGGGCCGAGGTGCGTCACCGCGAGCGGAAGATCATGGATGCGATGGAAGATCTGGTCGATCTAGACGACGAGGAAGCCTACAAACGAGTACTGGCAGAAAAATTCGGGATAAAACCAGGGAATCCGAGGTATCAGAAAGCGATAGCTACTTGGGCCGAGATTCGGCGCGCGCGGACTTAACCTTCTTGACGTGCTCGACCAAGCCGTCGACCTTGAGATTCTTTTCTTCTTCGCTCAGGCCCATCTCGTCCATCTGCTCTTCCAGGAGTCGCGCAATCGTCCGGAGCCCGTCCTTGCGAGCAGTGCGCCGCTTAGACTCGGGAGGTGGAACTGGAAGTGCCGACATGTTGCGAGCCTTTCTTTTCGTTACAGGCGACACGCTAGTGTACCTCACAACTCAACTTTAGCCGTCTGAACCACAGAATTTCCACCTGTTTTGATGCGGGCAGGTAACGAAAGGGACTACCCCGATTCATCACAAATAGCCAGTGTGCGCCATCACATACATCCAACCCGCCCAGTGCGAAAATAATCAACGATGTGTCGCAGCCGAGGTGCGCCAGACCCCAATCAAGGCCACCGCGGCTGCGCCATGCCCCATTCGTCAGATCTTTGACAATCGTAAGTCACTGATTTTCAAATACTTTACTTATAAGTCCTTTAAAGTCAAAGACCTGGCGGAATTTTCCTCCTAACCCCATGATTCCAAAAGACCGGGGGAGGGGGGGGTACCCGGTACTAACTGGTAAATAGACTGAAAATAATCCATTGAACGGAATTTCATATCACTTCATACACGAAACAGGAGCGGCAAAATGTCTTTATATCCAGTCACAATTCGTCGTTGTCAGCACATTAGAGTCAACGGGACGCAGTGCGGATCGCCGGCGCTGCGCGAGGAGAAGTGTTGTTACTACCACATGCGATGGCATGGAGGCTCGAAGTTTTGTGAGGATCTCCAAAGCCGCGAGATATCGGGACTGCCGATTCTCGAGGACGCGAATTCCGTGCAGGTTGGACTAGCCGAGGTGATGCGGTTGCTGGTAACGCAGGAGGTCGATCACCGGACCGGAGCCCTGCTGCTCTACGCGTTGCAGACAGCGTCTGCCAATCTGAGAATGACCTCGTTTGAGCCCGAGCCGACGATGGTGGTGATTGATCGCGAGTCGGTCGAGCGGCGTCCGATTGGAGCTACGGCTTGGTCGGCGGTCGCGGGGTGCGAGTACGACGAGGTGGGGGACAGCCGAACTGGGAATGGGTCGAACGAAAAGTTCGTTGTCCCGTTCGATGAGGGAGACTACTGCCTCTGGCCCAAAAAGCCCGTGACGGAGAATGATCGCTTGTTGCCAGGCGAATCACACCAAGGCAGGCGCATTAGGCTTGAGAAACAAGAAAGCCTCGAACGTGACGCCTCTCTAATTCAGAACGGGATTTTGGAACCCGGAATTTAGCATCCCGAATTTCGATTCCGGAATTTCGAATTAGCGTTTCGGCCGACGAACTCATGCCGCCTCAGAGGTTGCGCAAGAGCGCGGCGAGCGTGTCCATTGCCAGGTGGCTTGCGTGGGCGGAAGCCTGCGGCAGGCCACCAACTTTCTGAACCAGCTCTTCCCTGCTCAACTGCCGCGCTTCTTCTACGCTCTTGCCTTTCACCAATTCGGTAATCGCCGAGCCGCAGGCCATGGCTGGAACGCAGCCCTTGGCGCGAAAGCGAATGTCGGCGATGCGCTTCGCTTCCGGTTTTTCCAATTTAAGGCTGAGCTCGAGAATGTCTCCACAGGTGGGGTTTTCGAGTTGCGCGACGGAGTCGGGAGCTTCGATCTCACCGGCGTTTCGCGGGTTCTGAAAATGGTCGAGGAGTTCGGCGGAATACACAGGGCGATTGTAATGCGCGGGCCGCAGGATTTCGCATTCCCTGTAAATGCTCCCTACAATAGGACGCATGTCCGAATCGCACCATCCTCGCTCGTACCATCCTCGGCGAATTGCCTGTCTGCAACCGAGCGCCACGGTCATTCTGGCCAGCGTGGGCGAATTGGAGCGCGTCGTGGCGTGCACGAAGTACTGCGCTGACGTGGTTCCGGAAATACGGAGCGGCAATCGGCTGACCGTTAATCGGCTGATCATTAATCGGCTGATCATTGCCGACTCCTGGAGCGCGAAGGCCACGGAGATTCTTGCCGCGAGACCAGACCTTGTGATCGCTGCCGTTCCCTACCAGGAAGCCGCAGTCGCGGAGATTCTTAAGGCAGGCGTTCGCTTTCTTGGCCTGGCCCCGCGCACGTTGGACGACATCTACACCGACATCGCGTTGATCTCCGGTGCGGTCGGCGCTGGCGAGCGTGGTGCGAAGGTGATTTCCGATATGCAAACGGCCATCGCAGACGTGGAACGCCAGACCGCAAGCCTGCCCAGAAAACGAGTGTTCTCGGAAGAGTGGGGTAAGCCGGTCATCGCATCGCAGCCCTGGGTGGCTGAACTGGTGCGCGCGGCCGGTGGTGAGTTCATGGGCGCGCCGGGCAAACCGTGCTCCGCCGAAGAGATCGCGCGGCAAGACCCAGAGGTGATCGTCGCCGCCTGGTGCGGCGCCGGCGATCGGGTGCCGCTGGCGAAGATCATTGCTGAAAGAGGCTGGGCTGACACTACGGCGGCGCGGACTTCGCGGGTGTATTGCATCTCCGACGAACTCCTGAACACTCCCGCGCCCACGCTGGTGGCAGGGTTGCGCGCGCTGGCGGGCGCCATTCATCCAGCAGTTTTCGGACCCCAAGCGGGACTCCGTTCGGTTACGCAAGTACCGCGGACGTAACCCGCATTGAAGATGAGCCGCGGCAGCATAGTTTAGGATTATCACTATGGCCATCAAAACCAAGACTGACAAGTTCGTCGAAATCCGCAGCGAAGTCGATCGCTTGAATTCGGAAGCGCACACGGCGGATCAACTGATGGAAGGCATCACGGTTCTACTAAATAAAGAAATGCTGAAGTACAACTGGGTCGGCTTCTACATGCTGGAAGCTGGAGCCGATCCGCCCATGCTGGTCCTCGGACATTACCAGGGAGCGATGACTCCGCATACGCGCATTCCTCTGAACCTGGGTATCTGCGGCGCAGCAGCATCGTCGGGAAAGACGGTGGTGGTGGATGACGTAAAGGTTGATCGACGCTATCTTGCCTGCTCGCTCGAAACCAAGTCGGAGATCGTAGTTCCACTCTTTGTGCGCGGACAGGTGGGCGGCGAACTCGACATTGATAGTCACTTCCTGGCGGCATTCGCCGACGAAGACCGCGAACTGGTCGAATATTGCGCTCAGCTCGTGGGCAAGCGACTGGAGAAAGCCTGACCCTAACACTGCCAGCTGCTGGCTGCTGGCAATCCTCCGCTAAAAGAGTGCTTGCTAGAAGCCAGAAGCTAGCAGCCAGAAGCGCTTTTCCATCCATGAGACGAGTCGTAGCGGCGCTGATTCTGAGAGATGACCTCATCCTCGCCTGCCAGAGGACGAGGCACCAGCCTATGCCGCTCAAATGGGAATTCCCGGGAGGCAAGATTGAAGAAGGCGAACAGCCTCGCGATGCCATGCGCCGGGAGTTGGAGGAAGAACTGGGAATCGTGGCGGAGGTGGGAGTGGAGGTGGCGCGCATCGTCCATGAATACCCGGGCGGAGGGGCGGTGGAACTCCGGTTTTTCGAAGTGCGCAGCTACCAGGGTGAAATTGAGAACCGAATTTTTCGCGAAATCCGGTGGGTGAAGCGGCAGGAACTGCTGGAGCTGGATTTCCTCGAAGCCGACCTGGGGCTGGTGAAGGATCTGGCGGCGGGGAAGATTTTGTAAGCGCCAAAATATTTAACCGCAGAGATCGCGGAGTACGCAGAGAACAGTGGGGTTTTCTTCTGAATTCCTCTGCGCGCTCTGCGATCTTTGCAGTCACATGCTTTTGGACTATCCGGTTCCTCCGCGTATCTGTCCGTAGACCAGCAGTGCCGTCAATCCGATCATGATCACGGTGGTCGCCCAGGCGATGATGTTGAAGGTGGGTTTATTTACGTATTCGCCCATCAGTTCCTTCTTGTTGATTAGAAAGAGCATGAAAATCAGCACGAAGGGCAAGACTGCGCCATTGACCACTTGCGAAAACACGATGATCTTCACCAGCGGAATCGCTGGTATCAGGATCACGGCTGCCCCGGCGGCGATGAGTGCGGTGTAGAGCCAGTAAAACGCGGGAGCTTCGGAAAATTTGCGGCCTACTCCTGACTCGAAGCCTAATCCTTCACAAACCGTGTAGGCGGTCGAAAGCGGCAGAATCGAAGCGGCAAACAGCGAGGCATTGAAAAGCCCGAGCGCAAACAGTATGTACGCCCAGTCGCCCGCCAAGGGACGGAGAGACTGGGCGGCGTCGGCGGCGTCACGAATGTCACGATTCCCGTGCAGGTAGAGCGTGGCCGCGCAGGCCACAATAATGAACCAGGCAACTACGTCGGTGAAGATGCACCCCACAATCACGTCGAGCCGCGAGGCTTTGTACTGGCGCCGCGTGATTCCTTTTTCCGCGACCGACGACTGCAGATAGAACTGCATCCAGGGCGCAATCGTAGTTCCGATAACGCCGATCACCATATAGAGGTAGGAGTCATGCTTAAAGGCCGCTAACTCCGGAGGCTTAACCGTGGCCTTCACGGCCTCCATCCACGCGGGCTTGGCCAGGACACCGGCGAATATGTAAGTGATATAGAAAAACGAAGCCGCCAGGAACACTTTCTCAACGCTCTTGTATTGGCCTTTGACTACGATCAGCCAGACGATCACACCGCAGATCGGCACCGAGATGTACTTTGAGACTCCGAACAACTCCATGCTTCCGGCGATGCCGGCAAACTCGGCGATGACGTTTCCGAAGTTTGTAATCAGAATGCCGATCATCATGAGGAACGTAATTCGCAGGCCGAATTCTTCCCGGATCAGATCGCTCAAGCCCTTGCCGGTAACCGCACCCATGCGGGCGCTCATCTCCTGCACTACGATGAGCGCGACCGTAATCGGGATCATCGTCCACAAGAGCATGTAGCCGAACTGCGCGCCGGCCTGCGAATAGACAAAGATGCCGCCGGAATCGTTGTCGACATTCGCGGTGATGAAGCCCGGCCCTACGACGGCAAAGAAGAGCAGGAGCCGGATCTTCCAACTTCTCAGGAATTTCATGCGCACTGGCGAGAGGCACGATCAAATTGGCGAAACAGACTGACCAGAATAAACGCTGAAAGCGACATCTGGATAGGCGAATCTGCAAAACTGAGAAACTTTTTTGTGAAGTTGCAAACTCGGTTTTAGAGTTGCCCGTTGGGGCTGCGGAAAAACTCGATTCTCGATGCCCAGCCCCTAAAGGGGCATCTGATCTGGACGAACTTACGGTATCGCTAAAGCGATACCCTGATACGAAACCCTGATGCGAAACCCGCGTTTCCCCGCAGGCTGTCGGGCAGCTTTCTCGTAGAGACGCGGCTTGCCGTGTCTCCGATCGCACCTCCAGCCCCCGCCTTGCAACGGGAGACGGGGCAAGCCCCGTCTCTACAGTGGGAAGAATGTGCCACGTCGGCGAAAGGAAGAATATGCAACATGGGCGAATCGGAAACGACTACAGCTTGGCGCGCAGCATCGCGATCACGTCGTCGGGGGTGATCACGCCGGTCAGTTGATTGTGTTCGTCGATCACCGGCAGGGTCAGCAGGTTGTACTTGTCAAAGAGTTCGGCGAATTCCTTCTCTTTCGTGTCTTCGAGGCAGGAGATGAGCGGCTCCTGGGACAAAGCCAGGAGCGGAGTCGACGAGGGCGCAAGAACGATCTTCACCAGCGGCACCGCGCCCGCCAGGGTCCCGTGCGAATCGGTCAGGTAAATGGTGCTCATGTTTTCCAGGCGGCCTTCAAAGGTACGCATGGCCTCGATCGCGGCGTTGGCGGTGGCCGTCACCGGCAGTGCAATGTATTCGGTGGTCATGCGGCCGGCGGCCGTATTCTCTTTGAACTCGAGCAGTTCGGTGACTTCCTGGCGCTCTTCGGGCTGCATCTGGACCAGGATTTCCTGGGTCTGCTCATCGGACAAGTCAGCCAAAAGATCGGCAGCCGCGTCGGGTTCCATCTCCTCGACAATATCGGCGGCGCGGTCGGAGTCGAGCGACTCCACGACCGCCTTTTGCACTTTGGGTTCGAGCTCTTCCAAGGCTCCGGCGGCGACGCCCTCGTCCAGCGTTTCGAAGACTGCTTCGCGCTCATCGGGCGCCAGATCTTCCACAATGTCGGCAATGTCGGCGGGATGGAGTTTGCCCAGCCGTTCATGCGAAATCTTCAGCCGGACGCGGCGGGCGGGGTCGGTCTCGATGAGATCCACGAAGTCCCAGGGAATATCGCGGGGAGGGATGCGCAGGAGCAAGACGCGAAGGGCAGCCGCCGGGACCATGCCTTTGAGGAGGCGGCGAATGGCGCCGCGCGCGCCCACATCCACACCGCCCACTTTCAAAACAGAGCGATTCTGCGTGATGTCGTGATAAAAATCCACGTCGTTGACGCGCACAACTTTGCGGCCGTGCACGTCAATCACCTGCTGATCCAGCAGATCGCGACTGAGCAGCAACAAGCCTTCGGAGCCATCGGCCACGGTCCATTCCGCAGCCGCAGTGGAAGCGCGAACGCCGCCGTTGATGGTGGAAACAGCGGTCAAGGGCAAGACGCGATTTCCCGCAGGCGTTTTGACGATGAGCAAGGCAACGCGGGAGCGGTCTTCCTGCGGGACAAGGGCCACCTCGCGCACGCGGCCGCTGGCAACGCCGGAGGCGTCATAGACGGTCGAGCCCAACAGTTCGCATAGCGATACGGTGGCCATCACGAGAAAGAATACTCAAGAGCGCGCTCGGATGCCAGATGAATGAGCGCTTCTTCCGAACGGTTGTAACCTTGGGACATTTCTATTGTGATATGACACATGCCGGTGGCCCGGTTGACACGCCACCATCGGCTGACTAGACTCTGCCTTCCTTACTTCGAACCCGCGTACGTCGTTTGAATGTGTAGACCTTAGCTGGAAGTGATCTCAATAATGCCCGGCCCCTAAAGGGGCGTCTAATTTTGAAGGACTTTACGGTATCGCTAAAGCGATACCCTGATACGAAACCGGAGTTTTTCCGCAGCCTGTGAAGCCGCGCCCTACCCGAAACCGTTTATGAGGCCGGTTCTACGCTGAATGTCAGCTACTACTAGAAAATTATGGCAAAGCGTCCTCGTATCGCGGTGGTGGGTAGCGCCAATGTGGATTTGACCACGTTCTCGGACCAGTTTCCGAAGCCGGGAGAAACCATCTTTGGCCAGAAGTTTGATCTGGGATTCGGGGGGAAAGGCGCGAATCAGGCGGTTGCCGCACGGCTTTGCGGAGCCGACGTCTTCATGGTGGCGCGGGTCGGGGACGATCTGTTTGGTCCGTCAAGCATCAAGAACTTCGAGCAACTGGGCATCGATGCCACGCATGTGCGCCAGGTGAGCGGCGTTTCCAGTGGAGTGGCGCCGATTTTCGTCGATTCTTCCGGGCAAAATCGGATCATCGTCGTCAAGGGCGCGAATGACGAGTTGAAACCTAGCGACGTGGATGAAGCGGCAGATACGCTGAAGAGCGCCGACTGCATCGTTCTGCAGTTCGAGATTCCGCTGGAGACGGTTTACTACACCATCAAGTTTGCGCGGCAAAACGGCATTCGCTGCATCTTGAATCCGGCTCCGGCGCAGCCCATCGACATCAAGGCGGTCGCGGACCTCGATTACTTTGTCCCTAATGAAAGTGAGGCCGAGGCGATTTCCGGCATGCCGGTGCACAATCTCGACGATGCGCGGCGCTGCGCTAGCAAGCTGCTGGCCAGCGGCATTCGGCGCGTGATTATTACTTTGGGCGCGAATGGTTCGCTGCTTGCCGGAAATGAAGGCATGGAGCACGTGCCCGCGTTCAGCGTGAAGAGCGTGGATAGCACTGGAGCCGGTGACGCCTTTATTGGCAGCTTCGCGACCTTCCTGGGCGAGGGTCTGCCGGAGCGGGAAGCCGTGAAGCGCGCCAATCTTTACGCGGGCCTTTCGACGACTGGCGTGGGAACGCAGAAATCTTTTTATGACCGGGTGCGGTTTGACGCGGAGTGGAGTGCGAGAGCAAAGGGCTAGCAGTCCGGGCGGAAGTGCGACCGCCTCTTCAACTCTTAGCCCGCTAAATTTTGTCATCCCGAGCGAAGCGAGGGATCTGCATCTTGCGGCGAACTGCAGATCCCTCGCTTCGCTCGGGATGACAACTTATTAAAGGTGTCGCTCCTGTACTTCTACTTCACCTCTCCATCAGCAAAACCTTCTCGGCATCGTCGATCTCGGTCAACTTGACTTCGATCACTTCATTGTCGGTCGTCTGCACGATTCGGCCGATGAACGTGGCCTCGACGGGCAATTCGCGATGGCCGCGATCGATGAGCACCAGCAACTGCACCAGGCTGGGGCGGCCATGGGAAAAAAGGGCGTCGAGGGCGGCGCGCGTGGTGCGGCCGGTGTAGAGCACGTCATCGACCAGCACAATCTTTTTACCTTCGATGGGAAAGCCAATTTCGGCTTGCTGCACCACGGGCTTCGGCCCCAGGGTAGAAAGATCGTCGCGATAGAACGTGATATCGAGCGTGCCCACGGGAACTTTTTTCTTTTCGACATGCTGAATCATTTTGCCCAGCCGCTCGGCGAGGGGAACTCCGCGACGGCGGATTCCGACTAGTCCCAAGCCATCGACGCCACCGTTCTTTTCGAGGATTTCGTGAGCGAGCCGCACCAGTGTGCGTTCAATCTCCGAACCCGACATCAACTGCGCTTTTTGCCTGAGCGTCGTTTTAGGGACAGCATTACTCTTAATCGTCATGCCACGAATACCTCGTCATAAATCGCTTTGGATTGGGAAAATGCCCTGAGGAGCGGATCAATCCCGGCAATTGAATGTAGTGGAGTCTTCTCTTGAACGTCAAGCATACCTGAGATGCGCCGGATTGCGGGCCGCTATGGGGGCGGCTCGTGATCGCGCTCGCAATCACGTGTGACGCATGTCACAGCCACTTCACTTCGCGTTCCGAGACAATATCGTGTAAGCCAAGCGCACACATGTTCAAAATCCTGCACGCTGAGTTCCTGGCGCCCGGCATCAAGCGGTTCGTCATCGAGGCGCCACGCATTGCACACAAACAAAAACCGGGACAGTTCGTAATCCTGCGGCTGTACGAGCAGGGCGAACGGATTCCGATCACCATCGAAGGGGCTGACCCGGAGAGCGGCACGATTGCGATTGTGGTGCAGTCGGCCGGCAAAACCACGAACCTGCTCAATTCGCTGAATACGGGCGACAGCATTCTGAACGTGGTGGGACCGCTGGGGAAACCATCGGAGATTGAGAAGTTCGGCACCGTAGTGGTGATGGGCGGCGGGGTGGGTACGGCGATGGCGTATCCGACGGCGGCGGCGCTGAAACGAGTCGGCAATCGCGTGATCACAATCGTCGGTGCGCGCAATAAAGAGCTGGTCATTCTGGAGAAGGAACTGCGCGAGTGCAGCGATGCGCTGATGATTACGACCGATGACGGAACCTATGCCGACAAGGGCTTCGTCACCGACAAGCTGCGGCAGTTGATCGAGAACGGCACGCGCATTGATTTGGTGCTGGCGATCGGTCCCATCCCCATGATGAGAGCGGTGGCGGAGATGACGCGGAAGGAGCACATCCGCACCATCGTCAGCCTGAACCCGATCATGATCGACGGCACCGGCATGTGCGGCGGCTGCCGCGTGCTGGTCGACGGCAAGAGCCAGTTCGCCTGCGTCGACGGCCCCGAGTTCGATGCGCACCGCGTGGACTTCTCCGTGCTGGTGCAGCGCAATTCGATGTACCGGGCGGCGGAGCAGAAATCGATGGAAGAATTCCAGCACGATCCCAAGTCGCAGGTCGAGGCCGTTCATGCCGGACAGACCGGCGTATGCGCGGTAGAAGGAGACGGCCAGTGACAGAAACCCCGAAGCAGTCCTCGCTAAATGTTCTGGGCTCGAAACCTGTGCCTATGAAAGAGCGGATGAAGATGCCCCGGCAACACATGCTGGAGCAGTCTCCGCTGGAGCGTGCCCATAATTTCACCGAAGTGAACCTGGGGTATTCCGAGGAATTGGCGCGGCAGGAAGCGCAGCGCTGCCTGGAGTGTCCCAAAGCAACCTGCACCATTGATTGCCCGGTGGGCGTCAAGGTGAAAGAGTTCGTGCAGTTAATTGTGGCGGGCGACTATATGGCCGCGGCGGCCAAGATCCGCGAAGACAACGTGCTGCCGGCTATTACCGGACGGGTGTGTCCGCAGGAAGACCACTGCGAAGGCGGCTGTCTGATGGGCAAGAAAGTTCAGCCGCTGGGCATTGGATATCTGGAGCGCTTCGTGGCCGACTATGAACAGGGCCACATGGATATCAGCAACATCACCAAGGCGCCGCCGACGGGCAAGAAGGTTGCCATTGTGGGCAGCGGCCCCTCCGGGCTGACGGCGGCGGGCGATCTGGTGCAGAAGGGACACCAGGTCCACGTATTCGAGGCGCTGCACACACCTGGTGGGGTGCTGGTGTATGGCATCCCCGAGTTCCGGTTGCCCAAACAAATCATTCGCGAGCAGATCGACTACATGCGCGCCATGGGCGTGGAGTTTGAAACCGACGTAGTGGTGGGACGCACGGTCACTATCGACGAACTGATGGGAGAGGAAGGCTACGACGCAGTGTTTATCGGCACCGGCGCGGGGCTTCCGCAGTTCATGGGCATTCCGGGCGAGCATTTTAATGGCGTCTATTCGGCAAACGAATTTTTGACGCGCATCAACCTGATGCATGCCTACGAGTTTCCGAAGTACGACGAGCCCATGGTGGATTTCCGCGGCAAGAATGTGGCGGTGATCGGTGGCGGGAACACGGCGCTGGATGCGATCCGGTCGGCGTTGCGGCTGGGAGCGGGGAAGGCGTTCATCCTCTATCGCCGCAGCGAGGCGGAGATGCCGGCACGCAAGGAAGAAGTGGAGCACGCCAAGCAGGAAGGCATTGAATTCCAGGTGCTTGCCGCACCGCTCGAGTTCCTCGACGACGGCAAGGGTTGGCTGGCCGGTGCACGCTGCCAGAAGATGGCCCTGGGCGAACCGGATGCTTCGGGGAGACGGCGGCCGGTTCCGATTGAAGGCTCGGAATATGAGATTCCTCTTGCCGTGGCGGTGATCGCGATCGGGACGAGTGCCAATCCGATTGTCCAGAGCACCACGCCGGGTCTGAACACGAACAAGCGGAATTACATCGAAGCGAACGCAACGACCCAGCGCACGTCGAAAAAGGGGGTTTTCGCCGGCGGTGACATCGTGACTGGAAGTGCGACGGTGATTCTGGCTATGGGCGCGGGACGGCGCGCGGCGAAGTCGATCGATGAGTATCTGACCACCCCTGGGGAGTGGTAAGAGCCTGAACGGTAAAGAGTTTAAGTGCAAGCGCATGATGTGATGCGCCTCACAACCGCTCGTGCGTAAGATCACAGCCCTGGGGACGTAGAAGGCATGTAATTGAAACTGGTGGAGTACGTGGGGACTGTGGTGACAGGAAATTTGGCGCTAACGGCCCTCAGCTGCAGAGATGGCGGCAACGAGGTGAAGCATGGCAGGCCAAGCGCGCGGTAAGGTTACGGTCGATATCGAGGAATGCAAGGGATGCGGGCTATGTGTGGAGTCCTGCCCGCCCAAGTGCCTGGAACTGGAACCGGGGTTGAATGCCTACGGGGTTCATCCGGCACACTACACCGGGCACGACTGCACCGGTTGTGGAATCTGCTTTTATTGCTGCCCGGAGCCAGGCGCGATTACGGTCTACCGCATAAAGGCGAAAGCAAAGACGCCGGCTCCGGTGCCAGCGCAGGCGCAGGGAGGCGAACATGCGGCAGCTCTGTAAAGGAAACGTGGCAGTGGTGAAGGGCGCGATCCTCGCCGGATGCCGCGGGTACTACGGATATCCGATTACTCCAGCCAGCGAAATTGCCGAGGCAGCCGCGCTCTACTTCCCGCAAGTCGGCGGAACATTTATTCAAGCGGAGAGCGAAGTCGCCGCTATCAACATGGTGTATGGAGCGGCGGCGGCTGGGGTTCGCGTCATGAGTGGATCCTCGGGGCCCGGGCTCAGCCTGATGCAGGAAGGCATGTCTTATCTGGCGGGTGCGGAACTGCCATGCGTGGTCGTGGATGTAATGCGCGGTGGTCCGGGACTGGGCAACATCGCTCCCGAACAAAGCGACTATTTCGCCATGGTGAAAGGCGGCGGCCATGGTAACTACCGCAATATCGTGCTGGCTCCCGCATCGGTGCAGGAGATGGCCGAGTTCACCATGCTGGCATTCGAGCTCGCCGACAAATATCGCAATCCGGCAGTGGTGCTGGCCGACGGCTTCATCGGGCAGATGATGGAACCGCTCGATCTGGAAGATCATGAGATTCAGCCGCCGGAAAAACCGTGGGCGGTAAAGGGAACGCCAGAGACGCGCGCCAATTTCGTCAGTTCGATTTATCTCGAACCCGATGAACTCGAAGAACACCAGCGCAAAATGGAAGCCAAGTACATCCGCGCGCAGGAAGCCGAGCCACGGTGCGAACTCTGCCACACCGAGGACGCCGAGGTGTTGCTGGTCGGCTACGGCATCGTTTCGCGAGTATTGCTTTCCACGGTGCAAGCATTGCGCAAGGAAGGCGTGAAAGCAGGGCTGTTCCGGCCGATCACGCTGTGGCCTTATCCTTCGAAGGCGCTGGTGGAAGCGGCGGCTAATAAGAAAGTGCAAAAAGTGCTGGTGGTCGAATTGAGCAACGGACAAATGGTGGAAGATGTGCGCCTGGCGCTGAACGGCAAGGTGCCGGTGGAGTTCTACGGCCGGGTAGGCGGCAACGTGCCCTCGGTCCAAGAGCTGCAGGAACAAGTGTTGTCACGCATGGCCGTGGCGGTCTGAGACCAGGTCCACGACGACCTGGTTGAAAGAGAGACGACGAAAATGGCAAACGAGCGTGGGGTCAGCGTAGTGGATCCGGAAGTTAAGTTGGACGTAAAGTTGGAAGTCAAATCCGAAAATAAATCCGCAGTCGACATAGTCAACCCGACAGGCAACCCGCAAGCCAACTCCGAAGTAAATAAAGAAGACGCATACGAATTGATCCACTCCAGGTCGCCGGTGTTCTTTGACCTGTACGAGCGCAAGTCAGAACTGCAGCACCAGACCCACTACTGTCCGGGCTGCGGACACGGCGTGGTGCACAAGCTGATCGCCGAAGCGCTCGAAGAACTCGGGCTGCAGGACAAGACGATCCTCGTGAGCCCGGTGGGTTGTTCGGTGTTTGCCTACTACTATTTTGATGTAGGCAACGTGCAGGTGGCGCACGGACGCGCGCCGGCTTCGGCCACGGGAATCAAGCGGTCGTGCCCGGATAAGATCGTTATTTCGTACCAGGGAGACGGCGACCTGGCGGCGATCGGGACTGCCGAGATCGTGCATGCTGCCAACCGCGGGGAGAAGATCACCGTCTTTTTCGTGAACAACGGAATCTACGGCATGACGGGCGGACAGATGGCGCCAACCACGCTGGTCGGGCAGAAGAGCACAACTTCTCCGTGGGGCCGGCGGCCTTCGAACGAAGGCTTCCCGCTGCACATGGCGGAAATGCTCGCCACGCTGGAGGCTCCGACATACATCGAACGCGTGGCGCTTTCGGACAACAAGAACATCATGAAAGCGCGGCGGGCAATCCGCAAAGCGCTCGAGATTCAGCGGGACGGCGCAGGTTTCTCGTTTGTCGAAATCTTGTCGCCGTGCCCGACGATTCTGGGCCTGGACCCGGTGGAGGCGCAGAGCCGGATTGGCGAAAAAATGATCCCGATCTTTCCGCTAAACGTCTTTCGCGACCACGTCCACGAACCGCTTGCGGTCAAGGAGAATGCTCCGCCGCAACGTCCGGTAGCGAACGTGCTTGGGATCACTCCAAAGGCGGGAGCGCACGATACTTCCAAACGGACGCACGCCCATCGCTTTAAGGACGTGAAGATTAAGATCGCGGGCTTCGGCGGACAGGGCGTGCTGCTGCTGGGGCAACTCCTAATCGAAATGGGCATGCGAGAGGGACTGGAAGTGAGTTGGCTGCCGTCGTATGGTCCGGAGATGCGCTCGGGCAGCGCGCACTGCCATGTGTGCTTGTCGAAAGAACGAATCGGATCGCCTCTGGTTTCGCACCCGGATGTGCTGGTGGCCATGAATGAGTACTCGCTGCGGAAGTTTGCCCGCGAGGTCGCGAGTGGAGGGGTCATTATTTACAACGGCGCCAGCCTACCAGCTGACTTTAGTGCGCCGGACTTGCAGGTAGTCTCGATTCCGGCGGCGGAGATCGCCGACAAACTGGGTTCGACGAAGGCAGCCAACATCGTAATGATGGGCGCGCTGCTCGAAGAAACCGAGTGCCTGGCTCCGGGAACTGCATTGAGCGTACTCGAAGACAAGGTGAAGAAACTCGATCTGCTGGAAGTTGACCGCAAAGCGCTCACCGCAGGCCGCCTGTTTATCGATGAGCAGGCGCATATTGGGGCAGTCAGTCAGCCAGACGGCTTCGCATAGGATTTTGTGGTGGAATTCGGATTCGTATCAGGGCACGCCTTCAGGCGTGCCGCAAACGCACAGCATCAAAGCGCCTTCAGGCGCTGTCCCCCTCAGCGCCTAAAGGCGCTTTCGTGACGTAACTCTAACGGCATGCCTGAAGGCATGCCCTGATACGAAACGAGCTTGCACCACCGATTGTTAGCGGAGGCCTTCCAATGTCGACTGCCTGGACATCTCGTTACGCGCTGCGCACCAAGGGCATCACCAGTTCTCAAATCCGCGAATTGTTGAAGGTCACCCAAAGACCGGGAATGATCTCCTTTGGCGGCGGCCTGCCCGCTCCCGATGTCTTCCCCGTCCAACGCTTTGAGGAAGCCTGTCACAAGGTGCTTACCGAGCAGGCGGCGTTAGCCTTGCAGTACGGGGAAACGGAGGGCTACAGGCCGCTGCGCGAACTGATTGCGAATAACATGGCGCGCTACGGGATCAAGGCCAAGGTTGAGAACGTCCTGATCACTTCGGGTTCGCAGCAGGCGCTCGACCTCATTGGCAAGCTGTTTATCAATGGTGGAGATCGGGTGCTGGTCGAGGCGCCGACTTATCTTGGCGCGCTGCAGGCTTTCAACGTGTATGGCGCGGAATATGTGTCGGTTCCGAGCGACGAGAACGGCCTTCGCACCGACCTGTTGGAAGCGCCCCTGCGTTCGGGCCCCAAGTTCATGTATGTGCTGCCAAACTTCCAGAACCCCGCCGGAACCACGTTGTCGGAGGGGCGTCGCCACGAACTGGTGCTGCTGGCGGACAAGTATGGCATTCCGATTATCGAAGATGATCCCTACGGCCAGTTGCGCTATGAAGGGGACCATCTTCCTTCCCTGGTCGTGCTTGATCGCGAGAACCTGCGCCGCGACCAGGGGTATTCCATTGGCAACGTCATTTACCTGAGTACATTCTCGAAGACGCTGGCTCCCGGGCTTCGACTGGGATGGATGGTCGCCCCGCCGGAGGTGATCAGCAAGCTGGCGCAACTGAAGCAGGGCGCGGACCTGCACACTTCAACCTTCACGCAGTTTGTGGCCTACGAAGTGGCGCGCGACGGATTCCTCGACAAACACGTGAAGCTGATTCGTCAGGTCTATCGCGAACGGCGCGACATAATGCTGCAGGCTTTGAAGGAGTTCTTTCCGCCGGAGGTTACCTGGACCCATCCTCAGGGTGGGCTATTTCTTTGGGTTACGCTGCCTGAAGGACTGGACATCCAAGCGATTTTCAGGTCAGCGATCGAGCAGAATGTGGCGTTCGTGCCGGGCGATTCCTTCTATGCCAACGATGTCCGGGAAGGCTCCCGGCACATGCGCTTGAACTTTTCCAACGCCACTCCAGAGCAAATACGGGAGGGCATACGCCGTCTAGCTGCGGCCGTGAAGGTCCATTTGACCGCCAGGACGCTCCGATCGGAACTGCCGCTCGAAGTGTAGAGTCTATCTCGTCAATGGGTCGGTAGGGCGCACCGGGAAATGCCGAGAGACCGGCACAGACAGAATCTCGAAGTAAAACAGTTAAACCCCGAATCGCATCCGCTCTGGGCCATCCTGGCTAAGGTTCACCCTGGCTGTGGGCTTTCCCGCCAAACGTCTTTTCCGTGGACCATCCCTCAATCGCTCGTCTTCCGCTTCCGCGATCAGCTCTGGGCTTCTTTGTCTTCCGCCACTTTGGATTTCAAGTAGCCTTTGCATCAAGGCGGCGAGGTTTTCCATGACTTCCTCCAAGGCTGGCAAGACTGGTATGCAGACATGATAGGAGACAGCCAAGACAAAAAACTGGTCAAAAGTGCACAGTTTTTTGGGCATTCGGCAAAGGCGTGATTCGGCGATTCGATATCTCCAGAATGCTGGAAGGGACTTCCCACAGGTCAAGTCAGGGCCCCGTGGCCTCACCGGCCATTGTCTTTTGCTGGCTTCGTTTCCACGGCCTCGGCTGCGGAAAGTCTGCGTTCCCGGTGCGGTTCGTTGCGCGGGGCGCCCGTACGCAGTTCACAAGCTTTCCCGATGGCTGCGCCACAGGTGGTACAAGGCACGGATAATATCTGCTTTGGAGTGAGTTCCCTGGTTTTCACGATTTTAATAATGCAACGTTCTGCGGTTCGCAAATGCTCAATATTGATCATTTTCAGCACTTTAGCCAAACCGAAGGTCGTATTGCGGCGGCCACAGCTTCCCCGCAATTGTGTGCAAAAGTGAACAGTTTTCGCGATCACCATTCTGGAAGAATACGGTGGAGTGTAATTTCCATGGGAGTTCATTAAATGGCACCAAGCACGCCGGCCAAGAAGAAGTTCGATTTCGACCCGAAGAAATTTCTCGCCACCATCGGCGAGGGGAGGAAGGTCGTGACCTTCGCCCCGAAAAAGACGATCTTCAGCCAAGGGGACGCGGCGGACACGGTCTTCTATATCCAGCAAGGCAAGGTTCGACTCACGGTTGTATCCAAGATTGGCAAGGAAGCAACGCTGGGCATATTGAGCGAGGGAGAGTTTTTCGGAGAAGGTGGGCTGGCGGGACAGCCTTTACGCATGGGGTCTGCAGCCGCAATGACGGACTGCGAACTTCTGCAAATCGACAAAAAAGCGATGATGCTTGCGCTCCACCGGGAACACACGTTCTCGGATCTGTTCGTAGCGTATCTGCTGGCGCGGAACATCCGGTACGAAGAGGATCTGGTTGACCAGCTCTTCAATTCCAGCGAAAAGAGGCTGGCTCGGATTCTGCTCTTGCTGGCTCACTTCGGCAAGGACGGCGTGCCGGAGACGGTGATCCCCAAGATCAGTCAGGAGACCCTGGCGGATATGATAGGCACAACCCGGTCCCGGGTCAGTTTTTTCATGAATCGGTTTAGGAAGTTAGGCTTTGTCGACTATGGCGGGGGCGGGCTGCAAGTGCATAGTTCCCTGCTAAATATCGTTCTGCACGACTAACTTCCGGGCCGCCATCCCAGAAACAAAGCTCCAAGACAGCGATGAGAAATCAGGCATCTGCTGGATCTAATCCGGCAATGGGCGCTATTTTCATCGTGACCAGCACCTCTAACAACGTGGCCGTGTTACGAACGCTTCCGGAGATAGTAATGAGTGCTTCGGAGACGAGGGGATGTTGTCCCGCCAGCAAATCCAGACGGTCACTGACGTCGTACAGTTGCTGCACTTCGTGCAGAATCGCGCTTGGATGCATGGGATACACTGCTTTTCTGAGGGAGCCTAAGGAGAGAAAACTTCAGATGGGCTGACTTAGTTCAGGGAACCTGAAAGAGGAGAAGGTGGTAATAACCTCAGTTACATTATAGCACGCCGGTAGCTGTAAATGTCCCTGTGCCATGCCAGGGTTACTGCGGCATGCTGCGCCGATCGGCGGACTTATGAGGTGAGTTTCTGATACTGAGAACGCGTGGATCGTCAACCAGTGGAGGGACGGGCGTCTCGCCCGTCCAGCCGGGCGGGGACGCCCGGCGCTCCACCAGCAGGCTTGCGCGATTTACTCCAGCACGAAAATATTCTTGCCGGCGCACATCTGTTTCAGGATCTTCGGCCAGACCGTGACGCTGACTTCCCCGAGATGGGCTTTGCGGAGCAACAGCATCAAGGTCCGTGACTGCCCGATTCCACCGCCGATGGAGAGTGGTATCTGGTTGTTCAGGATCGCCTGATGATAGGGCAGTTGCATAAAGTCCAGCTGCTTGGCCATCGTAAGCTGTGTTTTCAGGGTTTCAGCCGTGACCCGGATGCCCATCGACGTCAGTTCATGGCGTCGCTTAGTGACGGAATTCCAGACCAGGATGTCGCCATTCAGGCCGTGCGTGTCTTTGCCGGTCTGATCTTTGGTGTCGGTGACCCAGTCGTCGTAATCGGCGGCGCGCATCTCGTGCGGGTAGCCGTCCTTCAACGGCCAGCCAATACCGATAATGAAGACTGCCGGATACTTTTGCAGCACCGCGGTCTCGCGCTGCTTGCGCGGCAGGTCGGGATACATGTCGAGAAGTTCCTCGGCGTGCAGGAATTTCAACTCCGGTGGGAGATTCGGATAGCGCGAGTCTTTCAGTTGCGGAAACAGGAATTGCGCCAACCTCTCGGCTCCGACGATCACTTTCCAGATTTTGCTGACAATCGCCTTCAGGAAATCGAGGTTGCGCTGCTCGGCGGTGATGACGCGCTCCCAGTCCCACTGATCGACGTAAGCGGAATGGTCGTGATCGAGGAAATAGTCCTTGCGAACGGCGCGCATGTCGGTGCAGATGCCCTCACCGAGTTTGCAATCGAACTGCTTGAGGGCGGCGCGTTTCCACTTGGTCGCCGCTTGCACGACCTGGGCATCGATGGGATGCAGGTTGCGGTCGTTCGAAATATGGAACTGAATCGGCGTGCGCGATCCGTCGCGATCGAGCATGTCGTTGACCCCGCTCTCCACATCCACGATGAGCGGCACTTCGACCATCATCAGGTTCAGTTCCTTGCACAGGTTGTCTTCGATATAGCGTTTTACCTGGCAGATGGCGTGCTGCGTCTCTTTCGGGGTCAGCAAGGAACGGTAATCGCGCGGCAGAATCTTTTCCAATTCTTTGTAATCGCCGATTCCCGGTCCTGCCAGGTCGGCTTTCTTATCTTTATTCGAATCCAAGACAACCGTGCTCATTAAGTTTCTCCTTTTTGCGGACGGTTTTCTGCACAGCCGCGTCCGTCGCCACGCGGTCTTACTTAAACTTAAATCAAACTTTCGGATGAAGGGATGCGGCGCCGGGGGTCACAGGGTGTGCGGCGTCACCTTTGACTGTACGTTTGAGCTTGGATTGCTGCAGGATCACCGCGGCGGTCAGCAGAATCCCAATCAGGCCAAATATCACCAACGCGAGCAGAGCCATCAGTAGTATCGGCATAGCTTTACCTCGCTACTGCCATGGATTGTCTCTCCTGGCTGCGGGTGGCGCTGTGACCGCGGTCACCTGTGGAGGTGACCCAAGGACTCTCATCCCGATGCTAGAGCGGGTGCCCTCTCGGCGGGCGTCACCGTCTAGGGTGACTTGGATCACTGCGGCGGTTCCCTCGAAACGTTGAAACTCTCAATAGGCAGCGGTAGAGCTGCTGAGTTCTGTTACGTTCGGTTCTTTGGAAGGTTTTATCGGTGGTTACTTTCGCAACACAAGCACGACTGCGAGAAGAATCGCTAATTTGATTAGTTGCAAAACTTCACAAGGAGAAGAAACGAAATCATGAAGACGACGAAGCTGGTGATGCTGGTAATGACAATCGCGGTGGCCCTATTCATCCTGATCCCGAATCTGTCATGGGCTGAGGACGGAGCCGCTATCTACAAAGCAAAATGCGCCATGTGCCACGGACCGGATGCGGCCGGCAAGCCCGCGATGAAAGCTCCGAGCCTGATTTCCGACGAGGCCAAGAAGAAGTCCGATGCCGACTTGACCAAGGCCGTGACCGAGACAGCGAAGCACACGCCCGCGGTGAAGGCTCTGCCGGCTGACGACGTGAAAGCTGTGGTTGGGTACATACGCAGTCTACAGAAGTAATGGTTGCCTGTAATCGTCGACAGTAGTTATTGGCAGTAGTTATTGGCAGTTAGTTAATGGCTGTTCCTCTTTTTTGCGCACCGCCGCTGTCACGAATGGCGGCAAAGGCTGAAGAAGGCATGAGGGTGAGATGGGGATGTCCGGCTCAATTCGGCGGACGGATCGGAAACCTGGCCGGTCCACAACCAGCCGGAAAACTTCTCCCCTGTTCGCTTCCCCCCAGAGAACAGTCCCCCCGGGTCCGGGTGCACACCTCTCCGGACCCGGTTCCTTATTCCTGATAGTCGGCACGGCGAAGGTGTTTTGTAAGCTTCCCAAGTCTGTTCCATCATCACGTACTTTTATCTCTTACTTCATTCCACTGGAACCGCAGTCCCGCTTGGGGGCAACGAGGAGCAATTCCCATGAGTAAGGCCCTGCTGTATGACGCGACGATGTGCATCGGTTGCAAGCAGTGTGAAGGCGCCTGCGCGCAACAGAACAAACTGCCGTACGACGACACAGT
>JBEKIB010000085.1:0-27284 GCA_050011975.1 Terriglobales bacterium
GTTCCTGAAGATTTGTCCAAAGCCTACTTCTGGTCTGCGATCGCGCTCGCCCAGGGCGACGAGAACAGCAAAGTTCGGCTCGAAGGCTTGGCTTCCCAAATGACTCACGCGCAGGTCTCCGCCGCGCGCCAGCAGGCCGAAGTCTGGATCCGCACGCATACCCAAAGAGCGAAGTCCGAGGCGAACTGAGCCGAGTTCTCCGCCCGTCCTTTCGACACAGACAAAACCAATCCCGCAGCCGTAAAATATATTTGTGGCCACGTTGCGCGATGTTCTCACTGCCGGCGAGCGCGTCTGCGAAGGCGACCCTGCTCTTTGGGAAAAGCTGGATCGCAATCGGGTACGCTGCTATGCCTGCGGCCACTGCTGTCCGATTCCCGAGGGACAACCCGGAGTCTGCAAGGTTCGCTTCAACCTCGGGGGCACGCTCTACGTTCCCTGGGGCTATGTCGCCGGAGTGCAGTGCGACCCGATCGAGAAGAAGCCGTTTTTCCACGCTTACCCCGGAGCCCTCGCCTACAGTTTCGGAATGCTGGGCTGCGATCTGCACTGCGCTTATTGTCAGAACTGGGTGACTTCGCAGGCGCTGCGCGATCCGAACGCCGTCTCAGCGCCGCTCCAGGCCGACCCGGAACTGCTGGTCAAAGACGCACTGGCCCAAGGCGCAAGAGTCGTGGTCAGCACCTACAACGAGCCACTGATCACCAGCGAGTGGGCGGTTGCGGTTTTTCGCCAGGCCCGTCAGGCGGGCTTGCTGACCGCATTTGTTTCGAATGGCAACGGGACTCCGCAGGTGCTCGAGTATCTTCATCCCTGGATTGATCTCTACAAGGTCGACCTCAAGAGCTTCGACGATCACCACTATCGCCAGCTCGGCGGACGCCTGCAGCCGATCCTCGACACCATCCGCAGTCTGTACCAGCTGGGCGTGTGGCTCGAAATCGTCACCCTGCTTATTCCCGGCTTCAACGACAGCGACGACGAACTGCGCAACCTCACCGCATTTGTAGCCAGCGTTTCGCCCGACATACCCTGGCACGTCACCGCCTTTCATGAGGACTACAAAATGACCTCGCCCCGTGATACGCGTCCCGGAGATCTGGTGCGGGCCGCCGCCATTGGCCGTGAAGCTGGATTGCGCTACATCTACGCCGGCAACCTTCCCGGGCAGGTGGAGGGTCTCGAAAATACTCATTGCCATCAGTGTGGTGAATTGCTGATCCTGCGCTATGGATACTCGATCGAAAAGTACAAGTTGACTCCGCAGGGCGATTGCCCCGCCTGCCACACGGCAGTCCCCGGTCGCTGGTCCAAAAAATTTGACGGCCAGATTGCGGCCTCGCCTTTTCTGCCGCGCAAGCGCGCGCAATTGGTTAAAATCCTCTCGCAACCATAGCAGCCCCGTGATGCAAGTGGGATTCGTATCAGGGCACGCCTTTAGGCGTGCCGAAAACGCTTTACAATGAATGCGCCTTCAGGCGCTGGATCTCGGAGTTCGACTTTCATCAGAGGCGCATAATCAATATTCATGGGCACGGCAAAAACATTGCTCCTGGCAGTCTTATTGTGCTTATATCCGGGCTGTTCTCCGCGTGATTTCCTGACGCGCCGCCTCGCCGCCGATTTGATCTCGGCCTCCGACGCCTTCAAAGCGCCGCAATTGTTCTGGCTCAGGACCGGCATCGTTTCCAACAAGGATTTCAGTTCTCCCGACTTCATGGTGTTACAACGCCGCGGATGGATCATCGGCACCGAACAGAAGTGTCCCTCCGAAGTTGCCCCGCCGCCCTGCTGGGACGTATTGCTCACCCCGCTCGGAGTGGATACGATACGGCCCCTGATCTCGAATGCCCTGCCCGACAATGGCCCGATTGGGATCCAAGTCGCGCGCCGCGAACTGGTGGGCATTTCCGGAATCAGCAAGGCCGGTAACTTCGCCGATGTCGAGTTCACCTGGCGTTGGGTTTCCATCAATCAGGTGGGAGCGGCGCTTTACGACAGCGGAGTGCACTACCGCTCGACCGTAGGATTCCGTGGCTATGACGACGGCTGGCGCGTTATGGAACAACCCGTACCCAGCAACCAGTCGCTGGATGAGGCGCTGCGTAACGCGCAGCCCACGGCCCCGTAACGGCACTGTAAGGGAGAAGAAAATACTTCATGAATTTGTCATCCCGAGTGAAGCGAGGGATCTGCAGTTTATCCTGAAAATTGTTATCGAAAATCCTATGCGACGATCTTCTATGCAACGATCTTCTATGCGACGATCAATTATGCGACGATCAATCCTGCTTGTCTCACTGCTCTCTATAATTTCAGTCTTCGTTTTTGCCCAGGCCCAAACCGCAAAGCCCAAGCTCACCTTCGATGAATTCTTCAACTCGGTGAGCTTTGACGCGCTGAAAGTTTCGCCGGATGGCAACTCCGTCGTCATCGGAACGGAACGAGCCGATTGGGATCAGCAGATCTTCCGCAAAGATCTCTGGCTCTATCGGATCGCGACCGGCAGCCTGACCCAGTTGACGCAATCCGGGCATGATAGCTCGCCGCAATGGTCGCCCGACGGCCAGTGGATCGCGTTCCTCTCGGGGCGCAAAGTCGCAGATGCCAAAGATGCAGACGCGGGCGACGGCAAAGAAAGAGACGGCAAAGACAAAGACAAAGACAAAGACAAAGACGTCGCCCAGCTCCTTCTAATTTCGCCCAGCGGTGGAGAGGCCTTCGCCATCACATCAGGCGAGGACGAAGTCCACTCCTTTGCCTGGTCCGGCGACTCGAAGGCAATCGTCTTTGCGACCCGCCAGCCCTGGACCAAGCAGCAGAACGACGATCACAAGAAAGACTGGAAGGACGTGATTCGTTACCGCGGTGATGAGCGCGGCGACACGATTTTCCGCATCACTCTCGATGAAGCGCTGGCACGCCACGCCGCGCTCGGTTCCAAAGAGGTCCCCGACGCGGAAAAGGACTCCGGCACTACGCCCGGAGCAGTCGCAATTGCACGCACGCCCCTGCATGTGGAGCAAATGAGCATCGCGCACGATGGCAGCCGGTTGGCTTTTGTGACTTCTTCGGTCTCCGAGCGTCAGGAGAAGGTCGAAGACATCGAACTCTACCTCATCAACTTGACGAGTAACGCAGCCGAATCCACGCCCATCCGTCTGACCCACAACGAAGCCGTCGAACTGAATCTGGAGTGGGCTCCGGATAATCGCCATCTGTTCTTTCAAGTCAACATGGGATCGCTCGAACGAAAGTATGAAGATCCGCAACCGCGCCTCTACTGGATCGACGCCGGCGACACATCCGGCAGCGCATCAAGCAAAAGGGAAGTCCAGCGCTGGTTTGCTGACTACCCGGGCGAAGTCGTGCGTTACACGCCGCTTCCCGACGGCTCGGTGCTGTGCGCCTGCCGAACCGGGACTGAAGTTCAGCTTGTTTCGCAAGCGAATCCGAAAGCCGCTATTGTGAAGCGCGAAGGATGGGCCGGAACCTACGAAACTCCCACTGCCGCAGCGCAATCGCAGTCTCGAAGCACGCGCATAGCGTTTACCTACTCGGCGACCGAGCGGCCCACCGAAGTTTACATCGCCGACGGCCCCGATAAACTGGCACAGGCACGGCCCATCACTTCCTTCAACAAGCTGTTCTCCGAACGCGATCTGCCGAGAGCTAAGCCCTATCGCTGGACCTCTACCGACGGCACGCCCGTCGAAGGCATTCTGATGTATCCGCCGGGAAAGTTTGAGGCGAAGAATCTGCCGATGTTTGTGCTGATCCACGGTGGCCCGCAAGATGCCGATGGCAACCACTTCGAGGCGGATTGGTATCAGTGGGATCGTCTGGCCGCCACTGCGGGCTGGTTGGTGTTCGAGCCGAACTATCGCGGATCGACCGGCTACGGAGACGAGTTCGCGCTGCAGATCATTCCTGAAATTGTTTCCCGTCCCGGCAAAGATATATTGACCGGCGTCGATGCGCTGGTGAAAGACGGAATTGCCGATCCCAGCCAGTTGGCCGTTGGCGGCTACAGCTATGGCGGTTACATGACGAATTGGCTGATCACGCAGACTACACGTTTTAAGGCCGCCGTCACCGGCGCCGGAGCAGTGGAGCATGTCGCTAACTGGGGCAACGACGACACTACTTTCGACGACGCATATTTCCTCGGCGGGTTGCCTTGGGAAACCCCCGATCGCTATCGCAGCGAAGGCGCGATTTACCAGCTCAATAAAGTCCGCACTCCGACCCACATGGTCGCCGGAGCGGATGATGTTCGGGTTGCTGTCCTCGAGGACTACCTGCTCGATCGCGCTCTGCACGAACTGAACGTGCCGAGCGAGCTGCTGATTTTTCCCGGCGAGGGACACGAACTCGCGAAAAATCCCTGGCACGGAAAGATTAAAGTGCGCGAGGAACTGAAGTGGCTGGCGAAGTACGGCGGCGTGACGGGGGCGAACTGAGCACTTTTGCCAATGGAGCGCCGGGCGTCCCCGCCCGGCCACCACGCTGCTGGACAGCGAGATCCCCGTCGCTCCACGTGCTCTTACCGGCGCGCGGCCGTCGTTTGCAATTGGGCAACTTTCGTTCGCGGAGAAGATTGCTGATAGCGGGCGATGCCCTGGTAAAGCGCTTCTGCGATTTGCTGGCGGTAAGTTGCGCTCTGCAAGTTGCGCTCGTCCGTGGGACTGCTCACAAAAGAGATCTCGGTCAGAATGGAGGGCATGGTCGTGCCGGTCAGCACCGCAAAAGCTGAATCCTTGATGCCCCGGTCGCGAATGTCAGGACTGCTCGCCGCCAGCGTTGCGTAGAGCGCGCGCTGTACGCTTGCCGCGAGACGACGCGACTCTTCAATTTTTTCGTGCAACCCTCCAGCCGATAGAGATACCGGCGTCGGCTTGGCGAAGGTTCCATCGTCATGCTTCTCGACTTCCCGCGATCCTGGAGCCGAAAACAGATTTGTGTAGTAAGTTTCAACTCCCCGCGCTGTCGCCGAGTTGCTGTAGTTGGCGTGAATCGAGACGAACAGATCGGCCTGTGCCTGGTTGGCGATGTCCGCGCGCTGATCGAGGGGCAGGTAGCTGTCTCCGGTCCGCGTGAACATTACCTCCGACCCCAATCGTGCTTGCAGCAACTTGCCCAGACGCTGGGTCACGTCGAGCACCAGATCCTTTTCCAGCAATCCCTGCCGCCCAACCGTGCCCAAATCCCAGCCGCCGTGCCCGGCGTCGAGCACGATTCGAAATTTGCCGGTTCTCGCCGCCAAAGGCTTGTCAGATGCCTTCACCGCCAATGCCGCCACAGGAGCCGCTTTCACCGCGGCCGGCGCTGCATCCGCGGAGACAGACGTCAATTTCGAAGTCGCAGCTTTCGGAGCAAATTGGTTCGCAGCCAAAGTTTTCTCGCTGCTGCGCAGCTCAACCACCAGACGATAGGGGCTTGACTCCATGCTGACGGAAAAGCTCGATCCGCCTTTGGTGTCGAGCACGATACGTGTTACGCCGGCGACGGGCTGAGCGATCCGCACACGAGTCAGCGAAGTATCGCCGACATCCATCATCTTTCCATCTAATTCCGGCGACAGAACCGTGTCGTGCAGATCGAAGTAGATCCGCTCCGGCGACACCAAACGATGCACTTCATAGGGAACCTGGTCCTCCATGTCAATGACTACCGTGCTTCCCATGGATGAGGACCAGTGACGCACTCCTGTGATTTTTGGCAGCGCTGCCAACTTATCTTCCGCCACGGCGGTGAGTGGCGCTGCATCGGAACCGAGCTTCGATGCATTCATCAGATTGTCGGAGACTGCGGGAGACAGAACATCGGCTGGGGGCGCTGGCGGTGCGGTTATGGATTGCCGCGAAATCGCAGTCTTCGTGGCTTCAACCTTTGCCGCCGCCGTCTTCCCATGAACCTGCATCCCCCACCACGCTCCGGCTGAAAATAACGCGGCTACAGCCACCAGGCCCATCACTACACTCAATCCCGGCCGCGAACTGCCGGGAAAAGAAACGCCCTGCAGAAATGATAAGAAGTGCCGCAGTTCGGGGGGAGTCGCTGGCTCGTTGCTCGCAAATTGGATCTCAAATGCCTCGGTCTCAAACGGTTCGTCGGCAATCAGTTCGCTGGCGCCGTCGGGCTCAGGCAACTCAACCAAAGGTGCGGCAATGACAACCGGCTGCGTCAGCACTGCCAGTTCTGGAACCAGTTCTGGAGTTGGAATCACCGTAGGTGGCGCTGGGTCCGTCGCGGGAACGGAGGACGGGGCAAGCCCCATCTCAACGACGGCCTCACTGGGCTCGACTTCAGGAATCTCGATCGCCGCCGCGTCGGCCACAACCGGAACTGCTGCCTGATCTTCGGGTTTGAGTGCCGAAAGAACCAGCTCACCGAACAGATCGAAACTGCGAACGTCGTGATCGGTGAAAGCCCGAGCCGTGGTTGAATACGCCTGCAGCACGCCCAGGTGCTCGCGCCGGCCACGCAACGGAACCAGCACGGTGGAGCGAGCGCCCATCTGGCGCACGAAATCCACTTCGACGCGAACGTCGCTTTCACAGTCATCGCAACGAAGAATGCGCCCCGATTCCAGGCAATCCTGCAGAAACTTGGATTCGCCGAGCAGGTGAACGCCGCGCTCGATGGCCAGCGGTCCGGCGGCCGCGCGGCACACCATCGCAGATCCTTCTGCCTTCGACCCTTCTGCAAGCGCGACTACGATGCCGTCAGCCTGGGTGATGGCTTGGGCGCGGTCGCAGATTAATTGCAGTACTTCATCCAGGATAAAGCGTTCCGTCTCGAATAAGTCCCGATCGGAGTCGCATCCCGTGGCCACGCGCCGGTTTCGTATCTGCTCGTGGAGGTCGGAGAAGGCGAGCAGTGCGCGCAGGGCCTCCTGGCGCGCAATCGATTCGAGGACGCGATTGCCCTCCTGCAGTGGAGAGCCAGGGTCGGCCGTCACCTCCACTTCCCAGTCAACGCGGGTTGGATTGGCACTCATGCTTGCGCGCTCACCAACACAAAAAATCTGTACTCATCGTATCCGTGTCTCGCCGGAAGGCTCATTGCCGGCCTTGGTTCAACCGGCGACTCTTACCTGGAAACGACGGCGACAACTCCACTTTCGAGCGTAATAGTCTTTGGAGGGGTACCGCAATGTCCGTTAGTACACGTCCAACCGCGGCTCTGGCCTGCGCAACCGGCCGTGGACGGCGTCGGCCTGCCCGCGCTACGACCCTTCAGATTTTGCCCTCCGCCTCGATTCGTCCTATCGTTAAGAAAGCAGCAAGAAGCAGTCCCGGAGATGTGATGACGGACGCAGTAGAGCAGAAAGAAGCCGAAAAACTTGAGAAGTCCAGTTGGTGGTGGCGCGGAGTCGTGGCAACCAGCATGGCTGGCGCAGCCGTGATGGCGTTCCGAGGCTGCTGGCACGGTAAGATGAGCTGGCCGATTGGCGTCGAGGGTTACTCCTACCAGGTTTGTCTGAGCTGCGGCGTCAAGCGGCTGTTCGACGAGAAAACCTTCAGCGTGTATGGCCCGTTCCACTATGACCTGAACGAACTCATCGCTCGGGCAAAATCCACGAAATCAAAATACCATCTCCTGGCGGATGTGCAGCGCCGGCTGTAGTCCCAGCCTGCTCAGTTCACAGTTCAAGTGCATTGTGAACTGACCGCGGCTGCGTCTGCACTGCGGTTCCACGTGCGCCGCTCAGGCTCCGACGGGCTGGTCCTGGCTCTTGTACCACTCCACCGTACGGCGCAGGCCTTCTTCGAAGTTCACCAGAACCTTGTATCCCAAATGCTTTTGCGCCTGGTTGATGTCCGCCAGCGAATGTTTGATGTCCCCGCCACGCTCCGGACCGTACTTGACGGTGCCTTTGTAACCCGTCAGTCGTTTCAAAGCGTGGAAAGTTTCATTCAGCGTGGTCCGCTGACCGGTGGCGCAGTTAAAAACGCGCCCGGCACACTCCGTCGCCGGGGCCGAGCACGCCAGCAGATTGGCCGAGACCGCGTTGTCAATGTAGGTGAAATCGCGGCTGGTCTCGCCATCGCCAAAAATCGTGGGCTGCTCTCCGCGCAGCATCTGCATACTGAATCTTGCGAGTACGCCGGAGTAAGCCGAAGTAGGATCCTGCCGTGGCCCGAAAATATTGAAGTAGCGCAGGCAGACAGTTTCAAGGCCATAGCAGCGGTAGAACGACACCATGTAAAACTCGCTGGCCAGCTTGGCCACTGCGTATGGCGAGATCGGGTTGGGGGTCATGGCTTCATGCTTCGGAAGTGTAGGCGTATCCCCGTAAGCCGAGGATGAGGCGGCGTACACCACCCGCTTCACTTTCGCGTCGCGCGCCGCGACCAGCACGTTGACCGTGCCGTCGACATTGGCGCGGTTGCTGCCGAGAGGGTCCAGCACCGATTTCGGGACCGACGGAATGGCCGCCTGATGCAGCACATAATCGACGCCTTCCGACGCCTTGCGCATGGCATCCAGATCGAGAATGTCTGCTTCGCGGAAGTCCATCCGGCTCAGCACTTCGCTCAGGTTCTCGCGTCTGCCGGTGGCAAAGTTATCGATGCCCCGGACCTGCTCGCCGCGTTCCAACAGAGAGCGCACCAGCGAGGACCCAATGAAGCCGGCAGCACCGGTCACGAGATATTTGGCCATATGTTTTTAATGATAACGGATGGATTACCCGCCATGCACTCTGGCCCCGTCACCAGAGTAACTTTTGTTCCGGAGCCCGCCAAACGGCCGCCAGCCGCTAAAATCCCCGGAGAAAGAATTCAGAACCGGCGAACCCGTTTGGCGATCTTGTGGAACTCGTCGCGGGAGAGCAGCTGATTTTTCCGGAAGAACTCCGTCATCTCATCGAGAAAGGCTTTCAGGTCGACCGTCCCCATGTAATTCTTCATGCCGTTCTCCCGCGCCGATTCGACATTGGAGACGGCGCTGCGCCCAGTTAGAGCGTCGAGGAGTTGCTTCAGTTGGACCTCTTGTTCTGGGTCGAGTTCCCCGAAGCAGATGCCTATGCCCAGGGAAGGGTACGAGGTGCGAACCGTGCCCCCGGTCTGAATCCGGATGCCGAACGACTTGAGTACAAGATCCACTTTTGTGTCGATGGGGAACGTGGTGTTCGTTTCCACATAGCATCCATGCAGACTGATGTCGGTAAGGGTTCCCCACATGGACAAGTCGCTGCCCTCGGTTCGAAACTTCACGCTGCCCGAACAACGAAGCCGGGGGCTTTGCCGCAGCCCTTTCCACGCGAAACTGGTCGCGTCTGTGGGCGTTTTGCCGCCGCTACTTCCCCCTGCATCAGCGGGTGCGCCTTCCGCCGCCTCTCCTTTTAGCCGGCGAAGATAATTCACGCCCTCTTCCCCAGTACTGGACTCGGATGGCAAGCTAGGTTGTCCGGGATAGATATGCGGGTCCACAAGCGCCTCCGACAGTATGCCGCTCTTAGTTGAATCGGAATATTACGGGAGAAACTTTAGACCGCCGGGAATTGCGACAAAGAAGCGCGAATCTGGCTCCACACTTCCTCTTTGCCGGCTCCCGTTTTGGCCGAAAACGCCACCACGGGCACTCCGCCATAGGCTTGCCCCAGCGTGTGCATCGCCTGCCGCAACTGGTTGCCAGACAACCGGTCGCACTTGGTGGCCACAATCGCATGCGGCCGTCCCTTGGAAGCCAGGAATTCCAGCAACTGCCCGTCGCTTTCCTGGGGAGGAATATTCGAATCCACCAGCACCACGCACAGTGTCAGGCTCGATCGCTGGTGAAGATAGGGATCCACAAACCGGGCCCAGTCGTCGGAGATTTCGCGCGAGACCTTGGCATAGCCGTATCCCGGCAGGTCGGCAAAAAGCAACTCGGGCCGCGGTTGCCCCGCCCGGCGGACTTCATAAAAATTAATGCTTCGTGTGCGCCCCGGAGTGTTGCTGGTGCGGGCCAACTTCGTACCCACCAGCGCATTGATCACGCTTGATTTCCCGACGTTGGACCGTCCCAGAAAAGCGATCTCCGGCAAGGTGGGGGAAGGGAAATGCGTCAAGTCACTCGCCGACAGCATAAATCGCGCCAAAATCCGCATGCTCACAGTTTCCAGCGTTTGGGGCGCGCAAGGCAAGCGCCGCCGAAAAATAAATTCACTGGCAGGCTGCGGAAAAACTTGGCTTCGGCCTGGTTTTGGGAAGGGCACGACGTCACACCTTGCGGAAAAACTCGGTGTTGCACTTGATTTTGGGTGGCGCAGCGGTTTTACCGCTGCGATAACAGGCTTATGTTCATCAACCGCTTTATAGCCGCTGAGGTCACGCCTCCTGCGCTGTTGATGAGTTTTTCCGCAGCCTGCTAAAGCCCAAGTGGACGTTTGGGATGCACGTCCTGCTCTTTGATCGGGTGCAGTTTGTACCAGAGCGTGAGCGCGCCCGCGATGACTAGCCCAATAAGAACGCTGATCACAAAAAATAAGCGATAAGCCGGCAGCGCGATCAGCAGAATCGCCACGACAGCGACCGCGACGATCAGACCCGCCGATCCCTTCAGGGTGAATCCAAACCGGATGCCAGATTCCGGCTCCATAAGTCAATTCTAACGTGGAGCCCCGCAAGTTGGCCGCATAAATCCACGCTGTCATCCTGAGCGAAGCGCAGGACCTATGGATTTGAATTCGCCAATGCGCCTGTCCCGTCCCCGGCTGATCGGCCAGTGATATTCTGTTCGGAACGCGGACGAGATCCATATGATTCTCAGAACTCACACTCGATACTACGAAGAGATCCTTGGAATACCCGGCTTGCTCCAAGACCCGATTCTCACCTTCGGACACCAGAGCATCGATCAGGATGCTCCCCCCGGCTCCAATCCGCCCCTTCAGAGACTGCGCAGATTCCTTGTCGAAAAAGGAAAACTCCGCCGCGTTGGAAATTTGGTGAGATCAATCGTCAGACCATATCCGCGGATGCCCGTAGGCTTCCACTACAGCTCTCTTTCAGAGCTCTTGCGCGCCAGAGGGAACTCGGTCGTCTCGCTTGATTTGTTCGACGAGCGGGCCGAACTCCGGTACGACATGAATCAGCCAGTACCGGAGTCGGAATACAAGAAGTACGGAACACTGATCGACATTGGATGTCTGGAACACCTGTTCGATACAGCCCAGGTTCTGGAAAACTGTATTCGCATGATCCGCTGCGGAGGCCACTATGTGCTGGTCACCTCAATCAACGGGGACTTCGGACACGGGCTGCACGTATTCAATCCCCAGGGGCTCATTGACTGCCTCGTGGGCAACGGCTTCAAGATTATTTACTTAAAGTACTCGACTGTTTCCGGGAAACCAATTTCTGATCCCTCGACGTCTCCCGACGCACTCATCTGGATGGTATGCCGCAAAGAACAGGATGTGCCTGCTTTTTTCTGTCCGCAGCAAAAGATTTGGAGCACTTACTACGCGCCAGCAATGTAATGTTTGGACGAAGTACCGCGAGCAATTGGGTGACCCACTTCTCTCCGGCGGTTGGACATAACGACGGGTGACCAATTGTTAGCAGAGAAGAAAACGGGTGTGCCCCCAATTCCCGCGCTTTTCGCAATCACACGTATATTTATGTATGTACAATAACGCCATGTTCCACGTGGAACATTGTACGTACAACTTTACCTGTATTTGCGCGCGCGTGGGATGGGTCTCAAGCGGAGCGAGTGGGTTCCCACTGCAGCGGGGTTCTACTGCCGAGCCGTAGGAATCTCCGGCGCGGGCGGTGTCGCGATGGGAGCCATCGTCGTCTCGGTGTCCGATGGCATCTGCGGCAGCGGGCCCTCCAGCGCGACGGCCAGCACCTGGTCCATGTTGTCCACGAAATGCAATTTCATTTCTCTCCGCAGGTTTTCCGGAACCTCGGCAACATCCTTTTCGTTCTCCTGCGGCAGAATCACTTCGAACAACCCGGCGCGATGGGCGGCCAGCAGTTTCTCCTTCAATCCGCCGATGGGCAGCACCTTGCCGCGCAGCGTGATCTCGCCGGTCATGGCGATATCGCGGCGCACCGGAATCCGGCTCAGGGCGCTGGCCAGAGCGGTTGCGATGGTAATGCCGGCGGACGGGCCATCTTTCGGAATCGCGCCTTCGGGCACGTGCACGTGAATGTCAAGGTTGCGATAGAAATCGCGCGGCAGTCCGAGCCGCGCCGCCCGCGAGCGAATGTACGACATGGCAGCCTGCGCCGATTCCTGCATCACATCGCCGAGCTTGCCGGTTAACGTGAGCTTGCCTTTGCCGTCCACCACCATGGCTTCGGTGCTCAGGATTGACCCTCCCACCTCCGTCCACGCCAGGCCCGTCACCAGGCCGACCTCGCTCTTCTCGTGCGCCAATGTGTCGCGAAACTTCAGCACGCCGAGGAAGTCGTTAATCTTCTCCCCCTGGATTGCCGCCGAGAACTCCGCGCCTTCTTTCACCACCTTGCGTGCAACTTTGCGGCAGACGTTGCCAATTTCCCGCTCCAGATTTCGCACTCCGGCTTCGCGCGTATAGCCCCGAATAATCTGCCGGATCGCGTCGTCGGAGAACTGCACGTTTTTCTCCGTCAACCCCGCCTGCAACATTTGCTTCTTCACCAGGAACTGTTTCGCGATTTCGACCTTCTCCGGTTCCGTGTAGCCGTGCAGGCGCAGCACTTCCATACGATCCTGCAGCGCGGGCGGAATGGTGTGCATCACGTTCGCGGTGGCGATGAAGAAGACCTGCGACAGGTCGTACTCGACGTCAAGGTAATGGTCCACGAACATGAAGTTCTGTTCCGGATCGAGAACTTCAAGCAGCGCCGCCGAGGGATCGCCGCGGAAGTCCATCGACATTTTGTCGACTTCGTCCAGCATGAACACCGGGTTCTTGGTCCCGGCCTTCTTCATCATCTGGATGATCTGGCCCGGCAGGGCGCCAATGTAGGTGCGGCGATGCCCGCGGATTTCCGCTTCATCGCGCACGCCGCCAAGCGACATGCGCACGAATTTGCGGCCGGTCGCTTTGGCAATCGACATCCCCAGCGAAGTTTTGCCCACGCCGGGAGGTCCGACGAAACAGAGAATCGAGCCTTTGGGATTTTTTACCAACTGGCGGACGGCGAGAAATTCAAGAATGCGCTCCTTGATTTTCTCCAGGCCATAGTGATCTTCGTTCAGGACTTTTTCGGCGCGCGAGATGTTGCGGATTTCTTTCGAGCGCTTTTTCCACGGCACTGCCAGCAGCCAGTCGAGATAGTTTCGAGAAACGGTGGACTCCGCCGACATGGGCGGCATCGCTTCCAGCTTTTTCAGTTCCTGGATCGCCTTGTCGCGAACGTCCTTCGGCATACCCGCGGATTCGACCTTCTTTTTCAGTTCGTCGAATTCGCTCTTTTCGCCGCGTCCCAGTTCCTTCTGTATCGCCTTGATCTTCTCGTTGAGGTAGTACTCTTTCTGCGCTTTTTCCATCTGCCGCTTCACGCGCGACTGGATGGTGCGGTCCATGTTCAGCTTTTCGATTTCCACGTCGAGCACGTCGCCGATCCGGTTCAAACGCTCGGCGGGATCGAAGATCTCGAGCAGCCCCTGCTTTTCCTCAATCGAGAGCTGCAGATTGGCGGCGATGGTATCGGTCAGCTTCGCCGGATCTTCCATGCGCACAGCCGCGATCATGGTTTCGTAGTTTAGCGACTGGCAGAGCTTTACATATTGCTCGAACATGCCGGTGACGCGCTGCATGCCCGCTTCAATCTGCGCCGTCGTCTCAGTGGCATAACGCGCGACCCGCACGGTTGCTTGCAGAAAGCCTTCGGTTTCGACCACCTGCAGGATCTTGCCGCGCTCGATGCCTTCGACCAGCACCTTTATGTTCCCGTCGGGCAGTTTCAGGCTCTGCACGATGTTGACGATGGTGCCGACCTGGAAGATGTCGCCGGCCTTGGGCTCGTCGATCGAGGCATCGTGCTGGGTGGCAAGAAAAATTTTCTTATCGCTGGCCAGAGCTTCTTCGAGCGCACGCACGCTCGACTCCCGGCCCACCACGAACGGAGTCATCATGTATGGAAAGATGACCACGTCCCGAATGGGCATCATCGGCAGTTTTTTGCTCTCGAACTTTTCCTTGGGGTTCGACAACTCGGTCTCCCGTCTCTGGTCCTGATTCTAGTGGGTGCCCCATCCTGGCGTCGCGCTTTTTGCGGCGCCAGGGTGGGTGCTAACTTGCTGCTTTCTCGATCATGGCCAGCGAGACGTTCCGCTTCTCCACCATCTCGCGAGTCACTTCAAATTCCTTAACCTTTTTCTGGCTGGGCAGACTGTACATCAATTCCAGCATGAGCTCTTCGAGGATCATGCGCAAGCCGCGAGCGCCTACTTTACGCGCCATCGCCTGGCGCGCAATTGCCCGGTTGGCGTCGTCGCTGAACTTCAGCCGCACGTTTTCAAACTCAAACAGGCGCTGGTATTGTTTCACAATCGCGTTCTTCGGACGCGTCAGAATTTCCACCAGCGCGTTTTCGTCCAGTTGCTGCAGCACTCCCATCACCGGCAGGCGCCCGACAAACTCCGGGATCAGCCCGAATTTGATCAGATCCTCCGGTTGCGCCTCCGAGACGAGTTCAAAGTTGCGCAGCGATGCCAGGCCGGTGTGCTCGCTCTCCTCTTCTTCGCCGATGCGGAACCCCAGAGCCTTCTTGCCCACACGCCGCCCGATAATTTTCTCCAGGCCCACGAACGCGCCGCCGCAAATGAAGAGGATGTTCGTGGTGTCGACGGGCGTGAATTCCTGGTGCGGATGCTTGCGCCCACCCTGCGGCGGAACGTTCGCGATCGTGCCTTCCAGAATCTTGAGCAGCGCCTGTTGCACCCCTTCACCCGAGACGTCGCGCGTGATCGAGGGGTTTTCGTCCTTCCGTCCGATCTTGTCAATCTCGTCGATATAGATGATGCCAGTCTGGGCGCGGCTCACGTCACCTTCAGCCGCCTGCAGAAGCTTCAGAATGATGTTCTCGACGTCCTCGCCCACGTAACCCGCCTCTGTCAGCGTGGTCGCGTCCACGATCGCGAACGGCACGTCGAGCATGCGGGCGAGCGTTTGCGCCAGCAGCGTCTTGCCCGTTCCGGTCGGCCCGATCAGCAAGATATTCGACTTGGTCAGTTCCACGCCATCGCCGGTGCGCTGGCGGTTCATGTAAATGCGCTTGTAGTGGTTGTAGACGGCGACGGCCAGCTTCTTCTTGGTCTGCTCCTGTCCGATGACGTACTCGTCGAGGAATGTCTTTACCTCTTGCGGCTTCGGCAGTTGGTTCGGAACCGCGGCCGCGGGCGTCGCGCTGCGGTCGTCTTCGAGGATCGAATTGCAGACGGCGACGCACTCGTCACAGATATATGCCCGGGGATAGTCGCTCGGCGACGAGATCAGTTTCGCGACCGCGTCCTGCGACTTGTGGCAGAACGAACAGCGCAACATCTCATCCGAACCTGATCTGGTTTTCACTCGGCCTTACTCCTTTTCTGGCGGGTGTCCCACTCCTTCGCGTTTCTTGCGAATGGGTGGGATGGTTTCACGAACTCGCGATCATACCCTCTATCTCGTCTTATAGATGATATCGTCGATGATTCCGTATTCCTTAGCCTGCTGCGAGTTCATGATGAAGTCGCGCTCCACGTCCTTCTCTACTTTATCCAGCTTCTGGCCGGTGTGCTTGGCCAGTAACTGATTAGTAATCTCCCGCATGCGCAGAATTTCGCGGGCATGAATGTCAATGTCGGTCGCCTGCCCGGAGAGCCCGCCCATCGAGGGCTGGTGGATCAGGATGCGCGAATTCGGCAGCGCCAGCCGTTTCTTGGCTTCGCCCGCCGAAAGCAGCAACGCCGCCATCGAAGCGGCCTGACCGATGCAGATCGTGGTCACGTCGTTCTTTACATACTGCATCGTGTCGTAGATCGCCATGCCCGCCGTGATCGACCCGCCCGGCGAGTTGATGTAGAGCTGGATGTCCTTCTCCGGGTCTTCCTGCGCCAGAAATAACATCTGCGCGATGACCAGGTTGGCGATATTGTCATCAATCGGCGTACCAATAAAGATGATGTTGTCGCGGAGCAGCCGGGAATAAATGTCATAGGCCCGTTCGCCCCGGCCCGTCGACTCGATTACCATCGGTACCAGCATCATTTACCTTTCCACACGCGTGCCCTGAAATCGGTCTCGTCGTCTCAGGGGAGGATCGAAATGGTCCGCATCACTTATTACGCGGACTGGTTATACAAAAATTCGAGGGTCTTCTCGTTGCGGATTCGTGTCCGGATTCTATCGAGGCCCCCATCCCGTGTCAAACGAGCGCGTACCGCTTCGGACGTCTGTTTCGATTGTTTTGCCAGCGCTTCCAGTTCCTGATTCAGTTCCTCGTCGCTGACCTGCACGTTCTCTTCCTCCGCCACTCTTTCGAGCAGCAGCGCCGCTTTTACATCGTGGATCGCCTGCTCGCGCTGTCCCGCGCGCAGACGCTGTAAATCCATTTTCTTCATCTGCTCGGCGGTCAGGCCCTGCGCCGCCAGCGCCCGCAGTCCCCGCTCCAGCCGGATGTCAATCTGCTGTTCGATCAGCGAATCGGGAACTTCAAAATCGTTCCGCTGAATCAGTTCGCCCACCAGCTTGTCCTTGGCATCGTGTTCCGCCTGGTGCTTGCGCTCCGATTCGATTTGCTCGCGAATGACCTTTCGCAGATCGTCCACCGTCTGGAATTCGCCCAGTTGTTTGGCGAATTCGTCGTTCAGTTCCGGCAGGCTCTTCTGTTTGATCGCCTGCACCTTCACCGCATAACTGAAAGTCTTTCCCGCCAGGCGCCTGTCGTGGGTATCCTCCGGATAGCTTACGTCGAACGTCCGCTCATCTCCGGCGCTGGTCCCGCGCAGGTGTTCGGTGAATTCCGGCATCGTGTTTCCACCCGCGATTTCGACCAGCACTTCATCCATGTGCACCGGCTGGCCTTCGCCAGCTTTCGGATTGCCATCCAGCGAGACCTGGGCGAAATCGCCATCGGCGAGGGCGCGACCCTCCACCGGGTTGAAACTGGCATGACGCTCGCGCAGGTCGGAGAGCGACTGCTCCACATCGGCCTCCGAAACCGCAATCTCCGGCTTTTCGGCGCGCAGCTCTTTGTAGCCTTCCAGCTTGATTTCCGGCAGCACGTCAAAAGCGGCTTTGAAGCGCAGCGGTTCGCCCTCGTGCAGGTGCAGGTCCGTCACCCGCGGCTGCGACACCGGATGCAGGCTCAGCCGCTCCGCCTCCTGCTTAAAGAAGCGCGGGATCAGCGCCTCGACCATGTCGGTCTTGATCTCTTCCGAAAAACGCTGGCGAATAATCGACGCTGGAACATGGCCGCGCCGGAAGCCGGGAATGCGCGCCACTTTCTGATATTTCTGGATCAGCGAGTCGGTCTGCCGGTTAACGTCCTCGACCGGAATCTCGACCTGAATCTCGCGTTTGGTCGCGCTTTCCTGGGTCGGGCTTTCCTTCGTACTATCTTTAATATCAGCAGGGCTCACAATTACCTTTCCAGTGCGGCTGCGGCAGCAGCGTCGAGAGGAGGTAGCTCGGCTGCGACGCCTCGTTGCGCCTCCTTGAGTGTAAAGACTCTCGAAGAGCAACGTCAAACAGCGGAAGGGGACGTCCTACCCACCAAAGTAACGGGCGAGAGCTTTATGAGGCGCGGACACTCTTGTCCGCGAAGGCGTGTGACGAATAAGCTCTTCGGGACAGGAGTCCCGCACCGTTCAAAAGGCAACAGCAAAAGCAACAGCCGCGGACAAGAGTGTCCGCGCCACACAACCAAATACAATGAAGTCAATGCCCGGCCCCCACTGGCTCAAGGTTCTGAACGCCGAAGTCGTCGCCTGCACGCGCTGTCCGCGTCTCGTCGCATACCGCGAGCAGATCGCCCGCGAGAAGCGCCGCGCCTACCGCGACTGCGAGTACTGGGGCAAGCCCGTTCCCGGCTTCGGCGATCCCCATGCCCGCGTCCTCGTTCTCGGACTCGCTCCCGGCGCCCACGGCTCCAATCGCACCGGGCGCCCGTTCACGGGAGACGCCTCCGGCAACTTCATGTACCCGGTGCTGCACGAAACCGGGTTCGCCCTCCTGCCCACCGCGACCGCCCGCGACGATGGCCAGGTGCTGACCGGTCTCTACATAACCGCCGCCGCCCGCTGCGCGCCGCCAGATAACAAGCCTCTGCCCGAGGAACTGGCCAACTGCGCGCCGTTTCTCGAGCGCGAACTCGAAGGGCTGAAAGATTTGCGCGTTATTGTTGCGCTGGGAAGAATTGGGTTCGACGCGTACGTGAACTATCTAAAGCGCAGAAAACTGATCGCCGGCAAGCGCGAATATCAATTCCGCCACGGCGCGAAATACGTCCTGCCGGATGGGCGCGTGCTTTTAGCGTCCTACCACCCCTCCAACCAAAACACGAACACCGGCAAGCTAACCCGCCCGATGTTCGTAGAGATTTTTCAGGAAGCAAGGCGGCTGGCTGATCGTACCTAAGCCGCCAGCCGGCCGCGCCCCGCATCTACCGCAACTTCGTCATCGTCACCTCAAGCTGAAACTGGCGCTTCGAGTTCGGATCGTCCACGCTGCCCATCACCATCGGTTTGCCCAGCAGCGCCAGCGTGCTGCCGCTGATTTTGAGCTGCCGTATCACCGGTCGAGGATCGCGCCCTTGCGCTTGCTCAGGAATTGCGAAGTTGCTCATTTCGGCGTGGACAAACAACTCGAGCTGGCCATTGCGCATTTGCAGTCGGCCCTCGATGTTCGTGCCCACATCGATCAATTGCACTTCCCCCTGTTTGCCCTCGACCGGAACGCGCGTACCAATTTTGATTTCATTGGAATCATTCGTGTTCAAGTTCATGGAATACTGCCGCGTATTGATCCTCTTCCCGTCCTCCAGTTCGGTGATGGAGAAATCGAGACGATATGCTTCCACCGGCTTCGCCGGCTCCTGCGCCGTAGTCTTCGTGGCTCCACTCGACTCTTGTGCCCGTGCCTGGCTGATTCCACCACCAACCCCTAGCGCCACAATCAGCGCTCCTGCCGCAACCGCTTTCTTGATGGTTATCACTATCATTGACGATTCTCCTTTGAGTTTTATGCTGCTCGGTTCGATATTTCTGGGAAATGCCTGGTGCTCTGAATCCTCATCGCATGCTGCCCGTGGCAGCCTCGGCCGCTTCTTCTTCGCGATCCCGCTGCAGCGCCTCAGCCCTCGCTTGCGCGACCAGCGCCGCGGTTTCCGGATACAGCGCAACGTAGCTCGCCAGGATTCTTTCCTGCTCGCTCAGCGGCTGCGGCGAAGGGAACTGCGCCAGTTTCGGCGTCCCGGCCACCACCAGATGGCCAAGCGGCCGATTTGCCGGCCTGCGCCGCGCCACTTCTCTTGCCGCGTCGGCGACCCGGGATGCTGTGGACTGAATCGCAGCGACCTGGGGTGCAGCGGCTTGGGGAGCGGATCCTGGCCGCATCGATCTCCGGACCTCTTCACCATGTGTCGTTGATGTTCCTGCCGTGGTTCCCGGATTCCGTTCGCGAGCGCTTTCACCGACCCACACCGCCAGTACAACAGCTGCCAACGCCGTCGCCGCACCCACCGCCCACCACCAGCGACGTCTGGATGCGAGCCGATTCCGCTCGGCTTGGAGGTTCGCCAACACTCGACTTTCCAATCCAGCGCGCGGCTCGGCTTTGCCGAATTGGCTAAGCCCCGATTCCAGCCACCGATCCACATCTCGCTCTCTCTCTATTGGATCCATGTTTATGTCCTTAGCCGTCTATGTCCTTGGCCCAGCCGAGGCCAAGAGCCTTCCCCGCAGAATCTCCCGCGCGCGAAATGTGCGGGAACGCACTGCAGCCTCGCTGATTCCGAGCATCACGGCGACTTCCCGCGGCGCGATCTCCTCCAGCGTCGAGAGCACCAGCGCGTCCCGCAGTCGGCTCGGCAACGCGGAGATCAGCCGCCCGAGAATCGCGTTGCGCTCCCGCTCCAGAAGAATCCGATCTGCTCCGTCGCCGGGTGATACTAACGACTCCCCGGCTTCCTCGGTCCCAGCGCCTACCCTGGACATGTTCTTGCGGCGCTGAACTGCCACGCGCCATGCAATCCTTGCCAGCCAAGCCTTCTGGTCGTGAATCCGGGCAATCCTTTTCCCGTAGCGGAGCGCACGCAGGAACGTTTCCTGAGTTGCATCCTCCGCCTCGGCAGAATTGCGCAAAACCGAGTAAGCGATGCGGTACACCAGCCGGGCATGTTCGCGCACGGCTGTTTCCAGCCGATCCTCCTCTTGCTGCGCCAATGCTATGGCCTCGCCCGCCATTGCGGATTCTGCAATCACGCTTGCTCCTATTCATGAAGAACGTCGCCAGGCTGATTTCGTTCACAAATAATTTGCTAACGAAAATTGGCTTCCCTGCCGATTAGAGAATAGGGCGGATCCTGCGGTAACGGACACCTCTGGGCCGGCATGGGGGAACCGTCGCTCCGGGATGCGCCGCCCTTATTTCACCTGTAGAGACGGGGCTTGCCCCGTCTTAATCCGCGGCAGAGGATACGGCAAGCCGCGTCTCTAAGGAAATCTCACTCCACTTCAAAATCCTACAAACACCGGCTCCGGCTCCAGCAGAATCCCCCACGCTTCCTCGACGCCGTGCTGAATTTCGTCCTTCAGCCCGACAATATCCCTCGCCTTCGCCTCTCCGCGATTGATCAATGCCAGCGCATGTCTGTGCGAGATCCCAGCCGTTCCCACCGCATATCCCTTGGAGAACCCTGAGTGTTCCACCAGCCATGCCGCCGAGACTTTGCGCTGTGCATCTTTATGCTGCGAGCGAGCCGCGGGGTAGCTGGGAATCTCCAATCCCTTCGACGCAGCGCGCTCGGCCAGCTCTTTGAACTGCTCCTCGCCGAGCACGGGATTCTTGAAGAACGATCCGGCGCTGCGGCAATCGTCGTCTCCGGGGACAATCAGCATGCCCTTGCTTCGCCGGATCTCGCGCACCGCCTCGCGCACTTCGGCGAGCGATGGCGGCGTTTTATTTTCGGCAAGGCGCTCCGCAAGATGCCTTTGCAAATCGGCATACTTCAAGCTCGGAGCGCCACCCCGTTTCAACCGGTAGTTGACCCGCAAAATAATGTATCGCCCGCGTTCCGCGCCGTTAAAGATGCTCGAGCGATAATGAAATCCGCACGCCGGCTTGGGCAGCACCACAATGCGATCCTTTTCCATGTCGAGCACGCGCACCGATTCAATCGTGTCGGCGACCTCCTGCCCATAGGCGCCAACGTTTTGCACGGGCGTGCCTCCGACGCTGCCCGGAATTCCGCTCAGGCACTCGACGCCCGCGCAATTCTGCGCGACCGCCTGCGCCACAAAGTCATCCCAGTTGACGCCTGCGCCCACGCTGAAGAGCACGGCGTTCCCCGTGGCGTCCTCTGTTTCTGGACGGGTGATTCCGCCAATCGCGATCTTCAGCACCAGTCCCGGCCAACCCGAATCGGCGATCACCAGATTGCTCCCTCCGCCCATCACAAACAGCGGCAACTCGCGTGTTTTCGCGAACTGCTCAGCCCCGCGAACGTCGTCTTCTCTCCGCAGTTCCGCAAAGTAGCGTGCCGCCCCGCCCACCTGCAAGGTGGTTAGTGGCGCCAGCGGAACGTTTTCCTGAATCGTCATGATGCTATTCGGGTTCCAGCCCGTCCATTCCATCACAAATATAAGTAAGCTGCATCACAGCGCAGACCGGCTGGATTGGGGGATCATGTCTACAAGTCGCTAATCCTGGCCGGGCGCCGGTTCTGGAACCGGGGCCCGCGTGAAATCTAAGCCAGCGTTTTGCAAAAGTGAAGTAATCCAATGACGACAGAACTCCGTCTGACCGAAGCCGCGAACCGTGATCTAGCCGAGCCGCTCAGCTTGGCGCAGAAGGAAGCGCTGGAGCGGGCCGTTGCCAAGATTGTTGCGTTGGGCGCACAAGTGGGCGTCAGCGCAGATCAGATGATCGACTTGCTGGATTCGGGCCTGACCGTCCGCGAACTGCTGGAGGTCCTGGCGGCTCGGGCCGGAGAAGTTGCCTGAAGGAGCCAGGTTTCATAGTTGCCAGGTTTCAAGGTTTCAAAGTTTCAGGGTTTCAAAGTTCCGCCAATGCCAAGTGCTGGTTCAGACCCTGAAACTTTGAAACCTTGAAACCTTGAATTTAAGCGATTGCCGTCGGGCTTGCGATTGGGTAATCTCAACCGATGCCAATTCGCCGAGGAATCCGAATCTCTGGAACGATCCCCGTCACGCGGTCCAACCATGCGTTCTCCCTGCAACCACTGCTGTGGGCGTCGATTGCTTTCGGAGCGATCGCGTTCGGCTGGACCACGGGAGCATCCGCCCAGGAAACTCCGAAGCCGCAGCCGCAGCCCGGCACGTCATCTTCAGGCCAAGCTCCGAATGCTCCATCGCAAGTGCCGGGTTTGGGTTTGTACAATCTGCTGCAGGAAAAGTCGATCTTTTTTCCCGACATCGCTACCAGCACGGAGCGGCTTTCGACGGGAGGAAAATTCAAACTGTTCGTGGACAACAGCATTTCCCTACATACAATGACCTGGGCAATGCTGGGTTCCGCGGTCGGCCAGGCTTATAACTCGCCAACTGGCTTCGGGCAGGGGTGGGATGCATATGCCGATCGCTTTGGGTCTTCCATGGCGCGTCAGGCGTCCAGCCAGTTCTTCGGGACGTTTATGCTTGCCTCTGCGCTGCACCAGGATCCGCGTTTCTATCCGGAGATCAATCCAGGTTTTTTCCACGCCGTGAAGTATTCGGTGCAGCGGATCTTCGTCACGCGCAACGATGACGGGCGCGACGTCGCCAACTGGTCCGGGCTGGCAGCGCCGCTGATGGCTGAGGGACTGGCGAACGTCTACTGGCCGGATCGCAACCGCACCGTCGGAGATACTTTCTTTCGCTACGGTCTGGATTTGGCATCCAAAGCCGGGGGAAACATGCTGCGCGAGTACTGGCCGGTGTTTTACGGGAAGATCCGCCACCAGCCCCGGCCGACCGCCGGGCACAACTGACGCCTTGGCAGGCTGCTGAAAAAATCGAGTTTCGTATCAGGGCATCTTCTCCCGCCGCTAGAGACGAGGCTTGCCCCGTCCGGAGACGCGGAATGCCGCGTCCCCACGGGGAATCAGAAGTCCCCTTAGCAGCTTGCGGAAAAACTCTGATTCACGCAGGTTCTGGGAAGGGCACGACTTTAGTCGTGCCGTAAGCCGTTGAAAACGTGTCTGCGCTTCAGCGCCTGAGGTGAGCTTTCTGCACCCTCGACGAGTTTTTCCGCAGCCCGTTTTAAGTGGCGAGCATCGAATCCCTTGCGCGTCGGTTAGCGAAAAAGGCTGGCTTTCCTTATCATTCAGTACGCGCATCTAAATTGAAAAACAGCGGTCGTAAAAAACTGTGGCTTTACGAGTTTAGGGTACGACCTTGGCTTTACGAAACAGGAGATCGAGATTGAGGAATCGGATACTGTTGTTGCTTGTTTTTTGCGGACTCGTTGCATCGGCTTCTGCACAATCAGATTTCAATCGTTTTAATTTCACCGCCGGTGGCGGCCTGGGCATCGGACGCCACGATGTCGCCAGCTTTGTCGGAAACTCTCCTTTTTTCGTGGCCGGGGGCGGCATGAACTTCACCCGCTTCTTAGGCGCCGACGCCGAATATATGTACTACGACCTCGGCTTTAGACCCAGCGTGGAAAACAATCAGGGTCTGGCGAACCAAGGCGGGCATATGCAGTCGGTAAGTCTGGACGGCATCGTCAACGTACCTCGCCATCTGCGCAAATTTGCCGCATACGGAATCTTCGGCGTTGGTTTCTATGCCCGCAGCGTTTCGGTGCCCAGCCGTTTCCTCCAAGCCGGCACACCCTGCCAGCCCGCGTGGAAATGGTGGGACCTTACCTGCAACCTCACCAACGTTATTACGATCCCGCAAACCATGTCCTCGAATACCAAGGTTGCCGGCGGCTTCAACTACGGCGGCGGCATCACCTATCGTTTGAACCATTTTCATAACGCCAGGCTTTACGCCGAATGGCGCTACCACCGCGCTTATCAAAGCGACGGCCAGACCATCATTATGCCCATCACGATTGGGTTCCGTTGGTGAAAGACTAAGGGCATTTCCCATGAACGAACTGGCGCCGCGCCCTGGCCCGTGCACTACTCGCGCGCCGCGGAGGCGCATGCTCCCGCACGCCATCAGATAGTGGGCGAATGATTGATGATCGCGGTGTGTCCGCGCCACGCCCTAACTCAGCAGGTTAGCTGGTTGCGGGTCAGTTTCAGGCCGGTCAGGTTGCCGAGGATGGTTACGGCGATCTGCTCGGTGCGGAAAAATTCGTCGGCGGTTTGCTGCAGGTCATCTAGGGTAACGGCTTCGATGCGCTCGATCAGTTCGTCGAGGCCGTAGAAGCGATCGTAATACATTTCCTGGCGGGCCAGGTTCGACATGCGCGCGGTCGAAGATTCAAGCGAGAGCATGAGGCTGCCTTTGAGCTGGTCCTTGGAGCGGCGCAGTTCTTCTTCGGGAACGGCCGTCGTTTTCAGGTTGCGGAATTCCTCGACCACGCACTCGACAACCTTGATAGCCGACTCGCGCGAGGTGCCGGCGTAGACGCACAGGGATCCGGTATCGCGGTAGGGGTTCAGGTCGCTATAGATGGAGTAGGCGAGCCCCTGGCGCTCACGGATGTTCTGGAACAGGCGCGAGCTCATGCCGCCTCCGAGCAGCGTATTCAGGATGTAGGAAGCGTAGCGGCGTTCGTCTGCCATGGGATGCGAGGGGACGCCGATGCAGATCTGGACCTGCTCCAGCGACTTCTTGTTGCGCAGGTTGATGCGCGAAAAAGTTTTGGGCTGGGGCGAGTGCAAGCCGTTCTTCGCCGGCTTCACGTGTTCGAAATATTTCGCGACGAGTTCGACAAAATGCTTGTGGTCGAGGTTGCCGGCTGCGCTGACGATGAGGTTGCCGGGAGCGAAGTGGTGTCCATAGAAGCGGGAGACGATGGGGCGCTCAAATTTTTTTACGGTTTCGCGCGTGCCCAGGATTGGCAGGCCGAGGGCGTGGTCTTTCCAGAAGCTTTGGGTGAAGATTTCGTGGACCAGATAGTCGGGATTGTCCTGATCCATTTTTATTTCCTCGAGAATAACGCCGCGCTCCTTCGCGATATCGCCGGCATCGAACACAGGATGAAGAACGAGATCGGTGAGGACATCCAGGGCCAGCGGAAGATGCTCATCGAGCACTTTGATGTTGAAGCAGATACATTCCTTCGCCGTGAAAGCGTCCATGTTGCCGCCGATCGAATCCACCTGGCGGGCGATGGCTTCGGCGGAGCGCGTTTCCGTGCCCTTAAACACCATGTGCTCGATGAAGTGCGAGATGCCATTCCATTCGGAATCTTCGTCGCGCGAGCCGGACTTCAGCCAGATGCCGATCGCAACCGAGCGGATGTGCGGCATCTGCTCGGTGATGATGGTCAGGCCGTTCGGCAAAACCTGACGACGAATGTTGCGGGCCTCTTTTACCATTAATGTTTTCCAACCCCTTAAAGGGGCGTCTTATTTACGTGTAGGTCACGCGGCTTACCCCGTAGCTACACTGATATTGATATTGATGCCCCGAAACGAATCCGTTTCTCCCGTAGCCTGATTCTTGCGATGACGTTAGTATCCGAATGTATGAATTCCGGGGCGGGTTACTGCTACTATTCTCCCACAATCTGGGGCTAGGCGGCCAAGGTTGAAGTTTAGCCTTGTTTTTGTTTAACTTACGGCGATTATCTGGCATCATAGGTGACGCCAGACTTCGACAGCGCCGTGGCAACGGAGACTTTTTCGCCCGTAATCGGCAACGTATTCACCTTCTAGCTTTTTGATAAGCGACTTATCGTTATACTCTGCCTGTGAACACCCGCGAACCAAAGCGATTCGACGAGTGACCCCAAATGGCTGAAGAGAAACAACTCCGCGCGCACTTTGGCGACTATCTGGGACAAGCCGAAGTAGTGATCTACTCCGTCCTTGCCCTGTTGCTTTTTATAACTGCGCTCGCGACCATTGCCAACGCCGCCAAAATGCTCTGGGAGGGCCTCGCTCACTGGACGATCGCCACCGAAACACTGCTGGTGTTGGACCAACTGCTGGTGGTGCTCATGCTGGTGGAGATTCTGCATACCGTGCGCATCTCCATCCGCTCGCATTATCTCGTTACCGAACCATTCCTGGTCGTGGGCCTGATTGCCTCGATTCGGCGCGTCCTGGTGATTACCTTGGAAGCGGCCACCCTCACAAAAGGTGGAACGTGGTCGACCGAGGGTGCGAGCATATTCCGAGCTAGCATGACCGAGCTCGGCTTGTTGGGACTGCTCATCCTCATTTTGGTGTTTTCCATTACACTCTTGCGCCGATACGCTCCCGCTCCGAAAAACATGGAAAGCTAAAGCAGACGCTCGGTTAGCCTTCTCCGATTTAAAATTAAACTGTCCGTCGCTCCACGAGCTTAATGCAAACGCAGTCATCCAATTCGCTCTTAGGACTTAGCCTGCAGGAGCTCACGGATCTTGCAATTGAGTCGGGACAGCCTGCCTACCGGGGCCAGCAGTTATTTGATGCCGTATATCGCAACAAAATGGACCGGCTGGATCAGATATCGACGCTGCCGCTCGATTATCGCGCGCGTCTGGCCGAGCAAGGCTGGGGAGTGGGGTTCCCGGCGATTGCGCGCAAGTTTATTTCGAGCGACGGCACCGTGCGGTATCTGGTGGAACTGGCCGACGGGGAGACAGTAGAGACGGTCTGGATGCCGGAGGGCGATGGCGGAGAGAGCGGCGACGGCAGCGAAGCAGGCGACGAGATTGAGTGTGGAACAGCTCCGGCGACGTGGCGGCGAGCTACGATTTGCGTGTCGAGCCAGGTGGGATGCGCGGTGAATTGCAAGTTCTGTTTCACGGCGCTGCTTGGGGTCAAGCGGAATCTGGAGGCGGGAGAAATTGTTGGGCAGATTGCGGCGGTGCTTCGGGAGCAGGGAGTCGAACCTCCGCTGCAGCGCGTCAATATCGTGTTCATGGGCATGGGCGAACCCTTCTTGAACTATGACAACTTCATGAAGTCGGTGCGGCTGCTGGTGGAGGGCGTGGGAATTCCGGAGTCGCGGATGACGGTGTCGACAGCGGGTAT
>JBEKIB010000086.1:0-20684 GCA_050011975.1 Terriglobales bacterium
TTTCGCGTGACCTACATGCCGGTGCAGAAGGATGGACTGGTTGACCTCGACGACCTGAAGCGCGCCATGGACGACAAGACAATTCTGGTCACGATCATGGCGGCCAACAACGAGATCGGCGTGCTGCAACCGATCGCGGAAATCGGCAAACTGTGCCGCGAACGCGGCGTGATCTTCCATTCCGACGCGGTCCAGGCGATTGGCAAGGTTCCGATCGACGTGAACAAGATGAACATCGACGTCGCGTCCATCACCGGGCACAAGCTATACGGGCCGAAAGGCGCGGGCGCGCTGTATGTGCGCCGCAAGAATTCGCGCGTGCAGTTGGTGGCGCAGATTGACGGCGGCGGCCACGAGCGTGGCATGCGTTCCGGAACGCTCAACGTTCCCGGCATCGCCGGCCTCGGCAAGGCTTGCGCCATCGCGCAGGAAGAGATGCCGCAGGAATCCTGCAAAATCGCTGGTTTGCGAGACCGGCTGAAAGACAGCATCATGAGCCGCCTTGACGAGGTCTATATCAATGGCTCCGTGGAGCATCGCCTGCCCGGCAATCTGAATATCAGCTTCGCCTACGTGGAAGGCGAGTCGCTCTTGATGGGCATCAACGATATCGCGGTTTCGAGCGGATCGGCATGCACCTCGGCGACACTGGAGCCATCTTATGTATTGAAGGCGCTCGGCACGGGCGACGATCTGGCGCACAGCTCGATCCGCTTCGGCATTGGGCGATTCAACACCGAGGCCGAGGTCGATTACGTGGCCGACCGCGTGGTTGAGACCGTGCTGCGTCTGCGCGAACTATCGCCGCTCTACGAAATGGCGAAAGAGGGCGTGGATTTGAAGAGTGTAAAGTGGGCGGCAGAAGCGCATTAGAGGCAAGGTTTCGAGGTTTCAGAGTTTCAAGGTTTCAAGGTGCCTTGATCCAATCTGGAACTTTGACGACGGAGTGGGGACGGTCATTGAAATATTGAAACCTTGAAACTTTGAAACCTAAGGGGTGAAGGATGTCATACAGCGATAAAGTGATCGACCACTACAACAATCCACGCAACGTGGGTTCCATGGACAAAAAGAATGCCGATGTGGGCACCGGCCTGGTCGGCGCGCCCGAGTGCGGCGACGTGATGAAGCTGCAGATCAAGGTGAATCCGCAGACCAACATCATCGAAGACGCCAAGTTCAAGACCTTCGGCTGCGGCTCGGCGATTGCGTCGTCTTCGCTGGCGACCGAGTGGGTTAAGGGCAAGACCATCGATCAGGCTCTCGAGATCAAGAACACCGAGATCGTGAAGGAACTGGCTTTGCCGCCGGTGAAAATTCACTGCTCGGTGCTGGCCGAGGATGCGATTCGGGCCGCGATCGGCGACTGGAAGAAGAAGCAGGAATCCGCGAAACCCGCGGCCGTGCAGGCGGCGCAGTAAATCAGGTCCCGTAGAGACGGGGCTTGCCCCGTCTCCGCTGCAAAATGAGACGCGGCGAGCCGCGTCTCTACGCGAAGTCATCTCGCAGTCCGAGGCCCGGAGCTTCTAGAATCAAATCATGGATCAAGCAGTCAAAGACGAGGCACTCAAACCCGCCGTGCCCACGGCTCCGGCCAAGGGCATCCAGGTGACCGACAACGCGCTCAAGAAGATTCGCTCCGCGATGGTGAAAGAAAACGTTTCGCCCGAGCAGGGCGGCCTTCGTTTGGGCGTGCAGGGCGGCGGATGCTCGGGCCTGACTTACAACATAAGGTTCGATACGCAACCGCGCGAGCGCGACCGTGTGTTTCAGTTTGGAGATGTGCGGATTTTTGTGGACCCGAAGTCCTTCATCTATCTGCATGGGATGACTCTCGATTATCAGGAAACCCTGATGCAGCAAGGATTCGTGTTCGTGAACCCGAACTCAACCAAGTCCTGCGGCTGCGGGAGTTCTTTCTCGTAGTAGCGACGGTGTGGAGACGTGGCTCCGCCCCGTTTCGACGGGCCAGAGGCCCGTCCCCACATAACCAGCGGTCAAAGGGCCGAAAGGGCGGGCCGCGCGCTCGCCCTGAATTTTGTATGGCAAACACAGAATCCAAATCGTCGTTGATCATTCCCGGACAGGGGCCCGGAGACGCGACCCCAAGTTGCTGGTCGTGCGGCACCATGCGTGCGGTGCACTTCTGCAGTTCATGCGGCAAAGTGCAACCGCCGGTCCCGGTGGACTATTTCACCTTTTTTGGATTTCCGCGCAAGCTCAACCTGGACACAGCCGAACTCGAAAAAGAGTTCTACGCGCTGAGTCGCCGCCTCCATCCTGACCTGTTTGCGCAGGCGAACACTGAGGAACGTGCCTTTAGTCTGGAACAAAGCTCCATGCTTAACGACGCGTACCGCACGCTGAAAGATCCAATCAAGCGCACGGAATACCTGTTGCGCCTCGAAGGCGTCGAACTGGAAGAGCAATCGAAACAGGCGACCGAAAAAGCTCGCGCCACCGGGGAATTGAAAAAGCAGGTTGTGCCTCCCGATCTCTTAGAGGAAGTCTTCGAACTCAATATGCATTTGGAAGAACTCCGCGACCAGAAAAAGATGGGCGAAGACGATCCCGCTTTGCTTGAGGAAATCGGCAAGGCCAAGCTTTCTCTGGAAGAAAAGTACGACGCGCTGTTCAACGAACTGAAAGTCGAGTGGAACCACTGGGACAAATCCGCGGACGGTGGAACCGCCGACGCAACCGAAGAAGCCCGGCGGAAAATCCTGGGCAAGATGCTGGATGTGCTCAACCGCAGGAATTACGTCCGGAACCTGGTGCGGGACGTAAATGAGGCATTGGAAAACTAGGTCAGAGGGCAGAGGTCGGATTGCAGAGGTGAAAACCAAATCGCTCTCACCTCTGCAATCTGACCTCTGACCTCCGCAATGTTAATAATGGCAACTGACTACATCGTCGGCATCGATCTCGGCACCACGAATTCGCTCGTGGCCTACATGCAGGGGGATTCCCCTGTCGTCATCCCCGGAGAAGACGGGCTGAACCTTGTGCCCTCGGTAGTGGCGCTCGACGAGAACAACCAGATCGTAGTGGGCAACGCCGCGCGCCGGTATCTGATCGAAACGCCGGAGCGGGCAGTTTACTCGGTCAAACGTCTGATGGGGCGCGGCGTCGAAGACATCCGCGAAGAATTAAAGCTGTTCCCGTTCCGCTTGGCGGACGACTTGCAATCTGGGGAAGTTATCCGCATCAAGCTCGGCGCAAAAACCTTCACGCCGCCGGAAATCTCAGCCTTCATATTGCGCCAGTTGAAGCGCAATGCGGAGCGCTTTTTCGGAGCGCCCGTAACCCAGGCGGTCATCACCGTTCCCGCCTACTTCAACGACGCGCAGCGGCAGGCGACAAAAGATGCCGGCCGCATCGCCGGGCTGAATGTTTTGCGGCTGGTCAACGAACCGACGGCAGCATCGCTCGCTTACGGACTGGACAAGAAGAAGCACGGCATCGTCGTGGTTTACGATCTGGGCGGCGGCACATTCGACATTTCGATTCTCAAGCTGCACGATGGCATCTTCGAGGTAATTTCAACCAACGGCGACACCCATCTCGGCGGCGACGACATCGATAATCTCCTCATCGCGATCGCGCTTGACGACATTCGCGGCGATCTCGGACTCGATGTGAAGCACAACGGCGAAGCGGTGGCGCGCATCCGCAAGGCTGTCATCGAGGCCAAGATCGCTCTTTCGTCGCAGCCCGCGGCGAAGCTCGATGTCGATTTGCCCGGCGGGAAAAAGTACCAGCGGGAAATTTCGCTCGAAGTTTTCGAGCAGATGATCGAGCCGATTATTGACCGCACCGTCGGTCCCTGCAAGCAGGCGCTCAAAGACGCAGGCCTGAAGCCGGAACAAATCGACGAGGTCGTGCTGGTCGGGGGCTCGACGCGCATTCCCAAGGTGCGGCGGCTGGTTCAGGATCTTTTTGGACGCGAACCGCACACGGATTTAAATCCGGACGAAGTGGTTGCGCTGGGCGCGGCCGTGCAGGCAAATATTCTAGGCGGCGGCTCCGACATCACGAAAGAGATGCTGCTACTCGACGTCACGCCGCTTTCTCTGGGGATCGAAGTAGCAGGCGGCGTGACCGATAAAATCATCCTGCGCAACTCGACGATACCGGCTTCGGCAACGCAGTACTACACGACTCAAGTCGATGGCCAAACCAACGTTGCGATTCACGTGCTGCAAGGCGAGCGCGAACTGGCGCGGGATTGCCGGTCGCTGGCGCGATTCGATCTGAAGGGCGTGCCACCCATGCCTGCCGGCATGCCACGCATCGAAGTGAAGTTTCTGATCGACGCCAACGGCATTTTGCGCGTCTCGGCGCGCGAGCAGCGCAGCGGAAAAGAAGCTGAAATCGACGTCCAGCCCACTTACGGCCTCACCGACGAACAGGTCGAGAACATGCTGCTCGAATCGTTCGACTTCGCAGAAGAGGATTTCCGGCAGCGGCAGGTCATTGAAGCGCGACGCGAAGCCGACACGATCCTGACGGCGCTCGCGAAAGGAAAGAAGAGTCCTGCCTGGCAAGACCTCACGAACGAAGAACGCAGCAACGTCGAGACGCTGGAGAAGAATCTTTTCGCGGTAAAGGATGGCGATGACCATCACGCGATCCGCGCCGGCATCGACGCGCTGAACCAGGCCACCATGCATTTGGCGGAATTAATGATGGATACGGCTGTCTCGTCCGCGCTCAAGGGAAAGGCCATGGACGACACCGATCTGGAAGATGGGCCACAGGCCGGTCATCCGGTGGCGAAGGCGGAATTTAAGTAAAGCAGGTTTCAAGGTTTCAGAGTTTCAAGGTTTCAATGTGAAACCGTCGCCCGGCACTTTGAAACATTGAAACCTTGAAACTTTGAAACATGGGGTTCATACATGTCTGAAGAAAAAATGCAGGAAACTGGAACAACCACCGTGGATGCACCCGGTGAAAACACGGTTGAGGTCACGTTTTTGCCGGAAGGCAAGACGGTGACCTTCGAGCACGGCAAGCTGCCCTATCAAGACCATGGCAAAGAAGAGTCGCTGCTCGATGTAGCGTTGAATTTCGGCATTCATCTCGATCATGCTTGCGGGGGAAATTGCGCCTGCACGACCTGCCACGTCTGGGTAAAAGAAGGCGCAGACGTGATCTCGGAGATGGACGACGATGAAGCCGACAAGCTCGACATGGCCGCCGATCTTCAGTTAAACTCGCGCCTCGGATGCCAGACCGTGATCAAGAAACCGGGCAAAGTGGTCGTGGAAATTCCGGCCTGGAACCGGAATTACGTTTCGGAGGAGCATTAGGAGCCAGGTTTCAAAGTTTCAAAGTTGCAAGGTTTCAAGGAAACAGCAAAAGCTGTGCGATCCGTCAACAATCTTTGAAACTCTGAAACCTTGAAACTTTGAAACCTGCCGTTGGAGCCATTCATGCCAAAAGAACTCACCTGGAGCGATTCTGACGACATCGGGATTTTGCTCTCTGAAACTCATCCGGAACTCGACCCGCTCGCGGTCCGTTTCACCGACCTGCACAAATATGTGATCGCGCTCCCCGGCTTCAAAGACGATCCCACGAAGTCGAGCGAAGCCAAGCTGGAAGCGATCCAGATGGCATGGCATTCGGAGTTCCTCGACCGAACCCGGGGATAGGTAGAGCCAGGATTCAAAGTTGCAAAAGTTGCAAAGTTTCAAGGGCTCGCCGCTGTCGTTGAAGATTCGTAACTTTGAAAGCTTGCGACCCTGAAACCTTGAAGCCTGGGCTCTGGCTCAGCGGACCGCCACCGCACTGGGCACCGCATCTTCCACACTCGCTTCGCGCAAGAATTTCGCCGCCTCTTCGGGCGGAGTGGGATTGATGTAGAAACCGGTTCCCCATTCAAATCCCGCCGTCTTGGTCAATTTGGGCATGAATTCGATGTGCCAGTGATAGTACTCGTTGGTTGGATCCTGCACCGGCGAAGAATGCACCACCAGGTTGTACGGTGGGTTGTCGAGCACGCGGTCTGCTTTCATCAGCAGCAGCTTGAGCGCTCTCGCGAGATTTTCGAACATGTGCGACGACGAGTTCTCGAAGGCGGATTCGTGGCGCTTGGGGAGGATCCAGGTTTCAAAGGGAAACCGCGGAGCATACGGGGCGAGCGTCAGAAAATCTTCGTTCTCAGCCACGACTCGAATCCCGTTCTCCATTTCCTGCCGGATGGCATCGCAGAAGACACAGCGCTCTTTGTAGATGTAATACTGCTTGGCTCCCTGCAGTTCCTCCACCACGTAAATGGGCAGAATCGGCAACGCGATCAATTGCGAGTGGGCATGCTCGAGCGAGGCGCCGGCTGCTTCTCCGTGGTTCTTGAAGAGCAGAATGTACTTGAAGCGCCGATCTTTCTTGAGATCGAGAATGCGATCACGCTCGGCCCATAGAATGTCTTCGATTCTTTTCGGCGGCAGCGAAGCCAGGGTGGCGTTGTGATCGGGCGTTTCGATGATGACTTCGTGGGCGCCGATGCCATTCATCTTGTCAAACATGCCCTCGGCCTGCTTATTCAAACTGCCTTCAATACCGAGCGCCGGGAACTTGTTCGGAACGACGCGGACCGTCCAACCCGGACTGTCTTTCTGAGGAGGATTGCCGTTCGTGTTGGGGCGAAACGCCAGGATTTCCGGCGGCGTCTTGCTTTCATTGCCATAACAAAAAGGACAGAATCCGCCCTTGATCTTCACCGGCTCGCGCACAAAGTCGGTAGGCCGCTTGGCGCGATCTGTGGAAATAATCACCCAGCGGCCCACGACGGGGTCTTTTCTCAGTTCAGGCACGTACTAAATCCTTTCAATTAGAGTCCGCAAACCTTCGATTGTACGACACGGGAAACGCATTTTGAAACAGCTCGAATGAGGGTCGGCGGTGGCCGCGCTCATAGTATACGGCGAGCACGTCGAATCGCCACTGGCACGAAGGGGGCATCAGTCGCAGAAAGTCGCGGGCGACCAGGGATAACTCCCTTTGTTTATCGCGATCTACGGCTGCTTCGGCGGGCTTGACCTCACGCGTCGTCCGAGTTTTTACTTCAATAAAACAGAGGACGTCCCGATCCCATCCGACCAGATCCAGTTCGCCGCGATGATTCGGGGAACGGTAGTTGCGGGCGATGATGGTGTAGCCCCGCCGGCGAAGGTAGAAATAAGCGTCCTCCTCGCCGCGCCGTCCGGTACGCTGGTGCGCAGGCATCTCCTCCGGCGCAAGCGTTCTGGCTGCCAGCCAGTCCAGTGCGCGCAGTGTGGCTTGCGTCAGGCGTCCGGCAAACATAGGAAACTCCATCTTCACCCTAGCTTGGACCACCCGCGCGTTATGTGATGGTGATCACCGCGCATCCGGTACAATTCGCCGCCTCAGCCGGCTTCCCCTTTGTCCGCGTTCTTCCTTCCCACGGTGTTCACCAGCAGCACGCCGACGAGCGCAACCGCGCCGCCGACCAGGGAGACCAGCTTCGGCACCTCTCCCAGCCAGATCCACGCAATGCCAATGGCCACGATCGGAATCACGTAGAGCAGCGTCGTCGTGCGTCCGGCGGCGCCGTGCGAAAGCACGTAGGCCCACGCCACATAAGCGAGCGCTCCCGGAAAAATGCCCAGATAAATCACCGCCAGCGTCACCGACGCGGGAGCAGCGCGCAGGGTGTGCATCAGGCCGTTGCCGAAGGGCAGCATCAGCGCGGTCCCGCACCAGATCGAGTAAGCCGTAAACTCCAGCGCGCTGTATCTGCCCAGATAGTGCTTCTGCAGAATCATGTAGAGCGCGGACGTAACTGCGGCGGCAAGAATGATCAGCGCCTGCGGTGACAGGCGAATGCCTTCGCCTTCTCCGCTCGAAATCAGCACGACTCCCGCGAAGCTCACGAACACTCCACACCATCCAATAGCAGTCAGCTTCTCGTGCAGCCAGAATCGAGCCGCCAGCGCGGTCCAGATCGGCACCGAGGCAATCAGCATGCTGGCCGCGCCCGCAGTTACGCGAGTCTCTCCGTAATTGAGTGCCAGGTTGCAAAAAAGTGATTCCGATGGCGCCGGTCAGCACGAGCCCGGGAATGTCGCGCAACTCCGGACGACGAAAATGTGCAATTGCGGCGTAAACAGCAAGCACCAGCGATGCAACCAGAAAACGCAGGATCGCGAGATTCGCAGGCGAATAGGCGCGCAGGCCGGCGCGAATGCCGGCAAAGGCGGAGGCCCAGACAACGAGGGCAAACGTAAGAGCGACAAAAGTGCGAGACGTAAAGCGTGGCATCGAGAGGCCTCCTTCCAGTAAACAATTCTGTTTATGAATTTGTGTTTATGCCGAGCGGTTGTGCCGGGACCGCAGTTCCACCGGGTGTAGCTCACGAGGTGTAGCTCACGAGGTGTAGCTCACCAGGTATCGCCGCCCCGTCGAGGAGGCCATGCGTCAAACTGCCGACGGAGCAGCGCAATCTGGCCGGCATGATAACTGTTATGCACTGCAATTTGCCACAGCATGGCATGCACGGTGGATTCACGCGGAGATTTTGGCGAACCCACGTTCTGAACTTTTCTTCCCAGTTCCGCCGCATCCGATTCCGCGAGCCGGGCCAGCCGGGCGAGCAAATCGGTGAAGCGGCGAGTCGTGGCCTGCCACTGCTCATCGACCGGGCGACTTCCGGCGGCTGAACTCGGATGCGCCGGCCAGCTTTCGATCGCCCTGTCCGGGTAAAGACGATTCTCCCCCGCGACTTTGCCGAGGTCGTAGTCCATCCAGTAATTCATGTGCTCCACGATCTGCCAGATGGAGTGCGGGTAGCCCGCCACGGTTCGAGCCGCCAGCTCCGCCGAAATATCTTCAAGGCAAGCGACCGGGTCCACGTGAGCGCCTTTGCCGTACACGAGTTCGCGCAGTGTGGTATCGCCCATACGGGATCCTCATATGTAGAGAGACGCGGCAAGCCGCGCCTCTACCGGATGAAACTCACCACGTCACCGACGCGAATCGTGCCCGGCGTCAGAATCTGAGCGCGCAATCCCCCACGGTGCAGCAGGCCCTTGAGCACTGGCTTCCCGGTTACGTTCTGCAAGTGATCGCAAGGCTCGCACAGGCGAATGCCGCGAATGCGCACATCGCCAATGGCAAACTCCTTGCCCACCAAGTGATTCAGCGGTACGTTGCGGGTCACGATGTTGCGGCGAGCGTCGCCAGCGGCAAGCTCGACCTGATAGTCCCGCCGCAGCGCCTCAATCGCTTCCGCCTCAATCAGCGTGAGTTCGTAATCCGGCTCGGGCTTGTAGAAGGTGCCCAGCTTCAGCGCGTACCGGTCACCCTCAAGCCCCGCTCCCGGAATCGCCACCACCTGACCAACAGCTTGCATCGGCCCTTGGGCGGCGGAGGCGACGTAAATCGATTCGACAGTTCCGTCCCCCATCGCGCCTCCGGCAACTACGCGTTTTTCGCGACGACCGCGATCGACTCTTCCAGCGCGTCCATGGCAACGTCGGCTTCGTCCCTGGTAACGATGAGCGGCGGCGCGATGCGAATCGTGCTCGGACCGCAGCCCAGAAACAGAATGCCGCGCTCGAACACTTGCTGCACGATGCGATCGCGCTCGCTGGCGCCATATTCGCGCGTCTTCTGGTCTTTCACGATCTCGACGCCGATCATCAGCCCGCGTCCGCGGACGTCGCCGACGATCTTATGCTTCTTCGGCCAGTCAGCCATGCGTTTCAGCATGTGGTCGCCGACCTCCTGCGAGTTCCTGAGCAATCCTTCTTTCTCGATCACATCGAGCGTGGCCAGCGCCGCTGCAATGCAGACGGGGTTGCCGCCAAACGTCGACGCGTGCGAGCCAGGTACCCAGTCCATGATGTCGGCCTTGCTCATGGTGACGCCGAGCGGCATCCCAGAGGCAATGCCTTTCGCCATGCAAACGATATCAGGATGCACTCCGGTGTGTTCGACCGCAAACCATTTGCCCGTGCGGCCAATGCCACTCTGCACTTCGTCCACCACCAGCAGGATGCCGTGCTTGTCACAAATGCGCCGCAGTTCCTGCATGAAGATCGTCGGCGCTATGACGTATCCGCCTTCGCCCTGAATCGGCTCGACAAAAATCGCCGCGACTTCTTCCGGCGCCAGCAGGGTCCTGAACAGTTTGTCTTCGATGTAGCGGGCGCAGCCGAGCGCAAATTTCTCGGCATCCTGCGGACCGCCCGCGCATCCCCGATACACATCGGGATAACGGATGTGAGTTACACCCGGCACGAGCGGCGAGAAGCGGCGCTTCTGCTGTGGCTTCGAGGCCGTCAGTGAGAGCGCGCCCATGGTCCGTCCGTGGAAAGCTCCAAAGAACGCGATCATATGCTGCCGCTTGGTGTGATAGCGCGCCAGCTTCAAAGCGCACTCGATAGATTCGGCTCCGGAATTTCCGTAATAAATCTTGTGCGGTCCCGGCATCGGCGCAATCTTCGACAGCCGCTCAGCCAGCGTCACCATGCCCTCGTAATAAAAGTCGGTTCCCGACATGTGGATCAGTTCGCCCGCCTGCTTTTGAATGGCCGCGACCACTTCCGGATGGCAATGGCCAGTCGAGGTCACGGCAATGCCCGCGGAAAAATCGAAAAACTCATTGCCGTCCACGTCTTCGACCACAATGCCGCGGCCGCGCTTGGCAACCATCGGATATGAGCGTGTGTAGGAGGGTGAAATGTATTTGTCATCGCCCGCAAGAATGCGCCTGGCATTAGGGCCGGGAATCGCAGTCTTGAGCTTGGGGCCGGCAATCAAAGTCTTGGTGGTCATGAGATCCTCCAGATCGGTTCTTAGTGCTCGATTCTCAGTGGTTCTTAGCCCGCGGTTCGGGCAGGGTCCACAGAGAGGTTGCATGGGCTAAAAGCCAAAAGCGAATAGCTAAGAGCGATTAGCGGAGCAATCAACAGGAAAGAAAATTAGTCGCTGCCAAAGAGATTGGCGCGCACGTGCGAAGGCAGAACGGAAAGGTACCGGCGGGGACAAGCGCGTCCCTCGATCCAGCACGTTTGCAGAGCCGAAATGTAGCCGTTCGAGCGCATGGTAGCTACAGTCAGTATATCCCGGGTGTGGTCGCGGCGTAACCCCCAAAAAGACGTGTCCAAAAAGGCCGGCGCGATCACCAAAACCACGGAGGGACAGCCGTCCTCGGCTGTCCAGCCGAGCAAAGCTCGGCCGCTGCTAGGACGAGATAGCGGCCGGGTCCGCCTCTGCGTCGAAGACGAACCGGTCGCTCAGCAGGAAATTCACCAGCGAACACAAGACGATCGCAAAAAGATTCGACACAACATAGTTGAACTTCAATTCGCCCACCAGCAGCCGCATCAGCACAATGTTCCCAACAATGGAGACTGCTCCATTGCTGCCGTTGAACTTGGCCAGCCTGATCAGGGACTGAATCGGCCGCGCAGCGGGCCGGTCCGCCCAGGTGTAGCGCTCGTGCCATAAGAAATTGTGGATCACTGCAACCTCGACCGCCAGCCCCGTAGCCAGCAGATAATCGAATCGCAGCCAGGAGCGAAAAATCGCCAACGCGGCGATCTGCACGCCAATGCCAATTCCCCCGACGATATTGAACTTAAGCCAGCGCAGAAAGATCCGATTTCTCTGAGAACTGAGAACCGGGAACTGAGAACTGTTCATGAAATTCTCTCCTCCCGGTAAAGCCGGACGGTATTTTTCAGCGCGACGACAACCAGCATCAGCAGCATTCCGGCCAATCCAATCGCGCCGCCAATATCAAACAGCCGGTAGCGTCCGTGAATCACCCACGCCCAACGGAACAGCGCCAGATTGCCCATCACCAGCAGAACGCGCAACTCGGTCGGCCCGAAGCGCCACATCGAAAGGTGAAACTCGCCGAGCGTATAAGTCGCCAGATACGACTGGATAGAAAGCAGCAAGAACGCAATCAGCAACCCAATCGCAATCACCGGATGCATGTAACCAGAAAGCGCCAGCCCGCCCATCATCGCCACAGCGCCGATGGAATCGATGATGTGGTCCACGTAAAAGCCGTAACGCGGTCTCTGCCGCTGGCGCACGCGCGCCAAGGTTCCATCGAGGCTGTCGCCGAACCAGTTCACCGCGAGGCAAGCGATGGCGGCAAGCAGCATGCGACGGTCGTGAACTGCGAGAGCGTAGCAAACCCCAGTCGCGATCTGGGCGCCGAAGCCGAGCATGGTCAAGTGGTCGGAATTCACCCAGGCCGGCATGCGCTCAGCCATCCAGACAAGCGCACGTTTCTCGCCGGCGGCCAGGAAACTTCCGTGGACCCGCGTAGCCTGCCGAAAGTCGGCGCGCCTGGCCTCTGCCAAAGCCTTGGGATTGGTCTGTTCAGCAAAATCCGCAAATGAGGTAGCCATAGTGACTCCGTTTCTGCGGACACTATGCGACTTCGGCGGCGGGATGACAATGCAGCGCGGGTAAAACGGAGATCAACTGACAAGTCAAAATATTTCAGATGTTTAGAGGAAGGTCTCGCCTGAACGTTCGCCCGTCAGAGCGTTGCAGGGACTTCGCTTTCCCATGTGTAACTCTGTGTAACCCTGTGTCCCCGGTGGTCCAGCCGTTGATTCTCCACCAAAGTGAACAGACGCGCACAAGGGAAAGCCAATTGCCATCCCCGATTCCAGCCCGCCAATAACTCTCCCACGAACCGCAAGATGCGTTAATCTGCAAACGATGCGTCTGCTGCGCTTCTTCCGCCCATCGCACCAGCACACGGCGTTTTCGGCGACGCTGCTGTTGATGACGACCATCACGCTCTCGCGCGTGATCGGCTACATCCGCGAAGCTTACATCGCCTACGCCTTCGGCGCCGGCCAACAGACCGACGCCTACGTCGCCGCCTTCACCTTGCCCGACTGGCTCAATTACATCGTTGCCGGCGGCACCGCTTCGATCACATTCATCTCCATCTATACGCGTTTTCTGGCTGATAAGCGCGAGCAGGATGCCCAGAAAACTTTCTCGATCATCATTACCGTGATGACCACCGTGCTGATCGCCGGCACCATCCTGGCCGAGATCTTCACGCCGCAGTTCGCCGGTTGGATGTTTCATGGCTTCACGCCCGATCAGATGCGGCTCTGCGTTCATCTCACGCGCATCCTGCTGCCGGCGCAGATCTTCTTTTATGTTGGCGGCGTCGTTTCGGCGGTATTGCTCTCGCACCGCCTGTTCCTGTTGCCGGCATTCGGTCCGCTGATCTACAACGTGTTCATCATCGCCGGCGGAGTTGTCGCCGGGCGTCAGATGGGGATCGCCTCCCTTGCCTTCGGCGCCCTCGCCGGCAGCATTGCCGGACCATTTTTGATCAACGCGCTCGGAGCCGCCAAAATTGGCACCGGATACCGCCCGTCATTCGACCTGAAGAATCCAGCTTTCCGCGAATGGGTGCGGCTTTCCATCCCGCTGATGCTGGGCGTTTCCCTCGTCACCGCCGACGACTGGATCCTGCGCTACTTTGCCTCCAGCGGCATCGGCGACATCGCGCGCCTGAACTATGCCAAGCGTCTCTTCGCCGTTCCCATCGCCATTCTCGGACAGGCTGCCGGCCAGGCGTCGCTTCCCTTTTTCTCGCGCCTCTTCGGAGAAAAAAAGTTCGCGGAATTCGCCGCCACCGTGAATGCTTCGGTCTATCGCATCACGGCGGCGTCTCTGTTGATCACCGGATGGATGATGGCCATTGCTCTCCCTCTCATCGACCTCGTCTATCGCCGCGGGCACTTCACGCTGGCGGATTCCGAATCCACCGCCCTTTATTTTTTCTGGTTTTCGCTCTCGCTGGCTTTGTGGTCCAGTCAGGCGCTTTACGCGCGCGCGTTTTACGCCTCCGGCAACACCCTCACGCCCATGGTAGCCAGCAGCCTGATTACGCTCGCCTCGTTGCCGCTCTACAGGCTGCTGTTCCACACTCTCTCCGTCACCGGCCTTGCCATCGCATCGGACGTTGGCATCACGGCGAATGCGGTGGCCATCGCGCTGCTCCTGCATATTCGTGGCATGGTGCCGCTGGCCGGCTTGAACTGGAAAGAATTAGGCAAGGCCGCGCTGGTGGGCGCCGTTTCCGGCGGATTGAGTTATGAAGTCATGCGCAGCATAGCGCTCGATGGCAGCCGCCGCGCCGATCTCCTGGCGCTCGCGCTCGGCTCTTTAACCTGGGCGGCAGCCGTCGCCGCAGGACTCTGGTTGTTACATTCGGAATTGCCGGCAGATCTGCGCCGGAAAAGACCCGCTACTCTCCCCAGCCTCGCCGAAGGCCAAGCCGAAGAAACCATGACGACCGGCAAGGAACCCTAGGAACCAATCTCCAAAACAAAAGGGCATCCTCCAAAGCAAAGGATGCCCTTTCCGTCGAACTGCTTCAGTGCCTGGAGCCCAAAGCCGAGCGCCGTCTTACGCTCTGGCCGCAATCGCCGGTTCCGGCGACCCAGTCGAAACACTCTTCGTCACTTCTTCGATCCTTGCGTCGCCCTTCGATCCCGCTTTGCGGATGTCGATGCCGCCCTTGAAGAAAGCGCCGTCTTCAATCGAAATGCGCGCCGCCACCACGTCGCCGGTCAGCGAACCATCACTGCGGATATCCACCCGGTCGCTCGCGGTCAGGTTGCCCCGCACCTTGCCGAGCACCACGATTTCCCGCGCGCTGATGTTGGCCGCGACCACCCCATTGCGGCCGATGGTAACGCGGTTGCCGGAGAGATTGATCGATCCCTCCACCCGGCCGTCAATATACAAAGATTCGGAACCAGTCACTTCCCCCTTAATCACCAGCGACTTGCCAATCGTGGCTTGGTCCGAAGTGGTAGTCGTCGCCGGGCGCGGCACAGCCGCAGGCTCGCTCATGCTCGTACTCGGCGCTGTCGTCGCCGTGGACGTACTCGGACGCTCCGGCTCAGCCGGCCGGCCAGGTGTCGCAGGTTGATTCGTGGGCTTCCACATTGTCGTCGAAATCCTTTCCTTATTATTAAGGGATTCTGAATCACCACCGCATTTCGCGGGCCAAATTGAATTCTACTCCTGAGTAAACCCCCTGCCCTGTGGAAATCCACCTTTTCTTATTGATTTTCATAGTTCCCCGCGTGATTCCCCCTCGGCACTGCACCATTGGCTCTGCCTCCGGTCGTGTAAGCCCTGCCTGGCCTGCGGTAATTCTTCTATCGCGACACTCTAATCCCATACTCTTCTATCCGATATTATGGAGCCGTGGGGCACGACTTGACCGTGTGCCATCCCGAACGAGGAATCATGCCTTCAACTCCGACTCCAACTCCAGTTCCAATTCCGACGCCCCTAGCCGCGACCGCCTCCCTCCGGCCCCAGCCCGGAGAATACGCTCCCTACTACGACCGCTACATCTCGCTGGTCCATGGCAACGACGTCCTCGCCGCCTTAGAAGACCAGCGCCGCCAGATGCTTCTCTTGCTCTCCGGACGCACTGAGTCCGAAGGCGATCTCCGCTACGCGCCCGAGAAATGGAGCCTGAAGGAAGTTCTTGGCCACATCAACGATACCGAGCGCATCATGAGCTACCGCGCCCTGCGCATCGCGCGCGGCGACGCGACTCCCATCGAAGGCTTCGAGCAGGACGACTACGTCCGTAATAGCCCGTTCGGGCGCAGTCCGCTGGCAGACCTGATCGAGGACTACATAGCCGTCCGCCGCGCCACCGTCTCGCTGTTTCGCAATTTAGATGAGTCCGCCTGGACCCGCCGCGGCGTAGCCAGCAACAACGAGGTGACGGTGCGCGCCCTGGCCTACATCATCGCCGGACATGAACTGCATCATCGGAGAATCATCGAGGAGAAGTATTTGAAATAGAGATTTTGTAATTTGGTAATCGGGTAATTTCGCAAATTAAAACCCAGCTGGAAGCGCCACTCGATGACGCTTTCAGATTGCCAAATTACCCAATTACAAATTTACAAAATGAGTTTCCTCTCCGATTCCGCCATCCTTCGCCACATCGCCCGCCAACCCAAGCAGACGGCGAGCCATAAGCAGCTCTTGCGCGAACTCGGAGTGAAAGGCGAAGCCCGCCGAGAACTAACCGACCGCCTGTACGCCCTCGTGAGCAAAGGCGAACTGCTGCAGGTCGACTCCGAGCGCTACGCCATTCCGCAGGCCACCAAGGGACGCAACCTGCTGGTCGGCCGCCTCACCATGCATCGCGACGGCTTCGGCTTCGTGATTCCCGAAGCCACTTCTCTCGATCCGAGTCTCAAGGCCCGCCTCGCCGGCGATGTCTTCATTCCTCCGCACGCCATCGCATCCTCCATGCACGGCGACCGCGTGTTGGTCGAAGTCTCCGCTGTCCGCCCCGATGGCCGCGCCGAAGGCCGTATCATCCGCTCCCTGTCGCGCGCGCATCCGACCGTCGTTGGCATCTTCCACTACGGGCATCGCCACAACTACGTCAAGCCGATAGACGAAAAAGTAACGCAGGAAATCGTGATCCCGCCGGGCATGGAGATCCCGTCCAAGAGCGTAGCGCCGCCGTCCTCGGCGGCTGTCGACCCCCACAAACAATCTGTCGATCGCGTAATAGGCGACGAAGCCGCAGTCCACACCGACTGGCAGGATCTCGAGGGCGTAGTAGTCGACGTAGAAATCACCGACTGGCCCAGTGCCACGCAAAACCCACGCGGACGCGTCCTCGAAGTTCTCGGCGAAGAAAACGACTTCGGAGTCGACGTCGAGATCATGATCCGCAAGTTTCACCTGCCCCACCGCTTTCCGCCCGAAGTGATCGAAGAAGCGCAAGCCATCGCATCAGAAATCCCCGCCGACGCATTGCGTCATCGCCGCGACTACCGCGACCTTCCCATCGTCACCATCGACGGTGAAACCGCGCGCGATTTCGACGACGCGGTCCACGTCCGCCAACTCGAAAACGGCAACTACGAACTTCAAGTCCACATCGCCGACGTCGCCCAATACGTAACTCCCAACTCGCCGCTCGATCAGGAAGCCCGCCTGCGCGGCACCAGCGTCTATTTTCCCGACCGCGCCGTCCCCATGCTGCCGCTCGAACTCTCGACTGACATTTGCAGCCTGCGCCCGCAAGTCGATCGCCTGGTGCTTTCCTGCACCATGGAGATCGACCACCGAGGCGAAATCGTCGGCTACGAAATCAACGAGGGTGTGATCCGCTCCGCTGACAGAATGACCTACACCGCCGTGAATGCCATACTCGAAAACGATGGTGAAAACGATGGTGCCCCAGGTTCGCGCTCGCACTTGAGCGCTAACCCGGGCGCGGCAGCCGCGCGCGCGGAATACGCCAATCAAGTCGAGCACTTCGAACGCATGCGCGATCTGGCCATGATCCTGAACCGCAAGCGCGAACGCCGCGGATCGATCGATTTCGATCTTCCCGAGCCGGTCATCGAGTTCGACGAATTCGGCATGATGAAGAGCATCACCAGATCGGAGCGCAATGTCGCCCATCGCCTCATCGAAGAATTCATGCTCTCGGCGAACGAATCCGTCGCGCACTATCTAGAAAACAAACGCATCGCCTCGCTTTACCGCATCCACGAGAAACCCGATGCCAAGCGCGTCTACGACTTCGAAGTCATTGCCGCAACTTTCGGATACTCGCTGGGAGTCGGCGCCTTGCCCATTCAGCGCGTGCAGCTCAAAGCTGACCGCCGCGACGCCCGCGGCACCGGCAAGCGCGTCCGCGAAATCGAAGTGCCCAAGGAAGTTCACATCACCCCCCGCATGTATCAGAAGCTCACGGAGAAAATCGCAGGCAAGCCGGAAGAGAGGATCCTAAGTTTCCTGATGCTGCGCTCGCTCAAACAGGCCCGCTACTCCGAAGAAAATCGCGGCCACTTCGCCTTAGCCGCCACCACCTATACGCATTTCACCTCGCCCATTCGCCGCTATCCTGATCTGATCGTGCACCGCATCCTGAAAGAAGTGCTGCGCGACTCCGACGGTAGCGCCGGCGTCCCGCCGGCTGTCGCGGGGGCGACTCGCCCCCGCCAGGGAGAGAGTCCGAACACAGAAGATGCCGCCGCAGCGCGAGAGGATCCGCTGGCGTTCCGCCCGCAATCGGGCCGGCGGGACGCCGGCGCTACACCCTGGTCCAAGCGCCGCGACCGTGACGCGCACCAGCACGCGCTCGAACCTCTCGGCGGTCCGATCAGGCTCGAAGAACTGCACAGCATTGCCGAGGAATCCAGCCAGGCCGAACGCCGCGCCGACGAAGCCGAACGCGGCCTGATGGAATGGAAGAAAATGAAATTCATGGAACGCCGCATCGGCGAAGACTTTGACGGCCTCATCATCAGCGTGACCAAGTTCGGCTTCTTCGTGGAACTAACCGACCTCTTCGTCGAAGGCCTGGTGCCGCTCAACACGCTCGACAGCGGTGATAAAAATGATCGCTACACCTATCACGAAGACACGCGTCAAATCATCGGCCAGCGCTCGCGCAAAACCTACAGCCTGGGAGATCGCGTGCGCGTGCTGGTGGACCGCATCGATCCGGTGGAGAAGAAAATCCAGTTCGCGGTCGTGGAAGAGCAGCCGAAGCCATCAGCAAAAAGCCAGCGCAGGTGATCGCTGCGCGGTCTGACTGTAGAATTGAATCCACGGGAGCGAATGACCATGCCAACACCGAGCGAGCCCAAGCCCGAGCAAGATTCAGTCCAAGCCGCAGAGCAGGTTGCCAGTGCTCACCGCATTCTGAAGGACCTGCAACAGAAAGTCGGAGATCATCCCGAACTGCGCGAGGCCATAACCAAACTGGAGATGGCGCTCAACATCCTGGCGATAAAGACCGGCGGCCTTCTGTAACGGAGTAAGAATCGGAAAGTGACGGCGGATGTGAACAGCGATTCGGAATTGGAGCCACAAGGCGGCCTTAGGAAGGCATCCAACCCGCGTTGAACTGAGCCATGCTTCCTCCCGCATTACGGCAGACCTCGCCAAAATTGCTACCGGGAAAACGCAGCGCCAACACTGCGACACGAAAGCGATTTTCTGGCGAGTAATTGCCGGATGGGGGAGGACCCTGTAGGAAGCTGCCTAGGTCAACGTCCGCGACAGTTCCATCGGCTTTGAGGCCGACACGGATTCGTGTATCGGACATCACCTGGAGGTCTGGATTTTGGAGGCGGGGGTGTTGCCAGCCGGATATTGGACCAGCCTGCAGGGTCTTCCCGCATGCGTTGTACAGTTCCCTGAAAGTGTTTGCCTGTGATTGGTTCATCGAGTAACCAAGCCCCCCCTTCTTCGAAAACTCCCCCGTTGAGCCAAGTAAAATTCGTATCGGCTAGGGGCGACGCGACAAATCAGGACGCGTAGACGGGAATCTTCCGACCGTCGCGCCCTGTTAAAATAGCACTTTATCACTCTTGGCGCCTGCCTAGGAAGTCAGTTCCATGTCCACCAATCCCATGTCCAGCACCCCAACTCCACGCACCCGCGTAGTGCGCGAACCGCGGGCGGTTTACGACCGTGACGCCGTAAACCAGATTCTCGATGAAGCTTTCCTCTGCCACGTCGGCTTCGTGGTCGACGGACAGCCTTACGTCATCCCCACTTCCTACGGACGCGACGGAGACAAGCTTTACATCCACGGATCGGCCGCCAGCCGCATGCTGCGCAATCTCGATCAAGGCGTCCCGGTCTGCATCACGGTCACTCTGTTGGATGGCTTGGTGCTCGCCCGCTCCGTCTTCAATCATTCGATGAACTACCGCTCGGTGGTAATTTTGGGCACGGCAACGCTGGTTGATGATCCGGTGGAAAAGCTCGCGGCCCTGCGCGCGATCAGCGAGCACATACTCCCCAATCGCTGGGACGACTCGCGCCAGCCCAGCGAAAAAGAGCTGAAGGTAACGTCCGTCCTGCGTCTTCCGATCACTGAATTTTCTGCGAAAGTGCGTGTCGGCCCACCGGTGGATGATGAGGAAGACTACGCGTTCCCGACCTGGGCAGGAGTGATTCCGCTGGAGATGAATTCAGGTACGCCCATCCGCGACGAGCGCTGCGAGCAAGAACTGCCCGCCTACCTGAAGAGCTATTCACTCAAAAAGTCGTAGCGAGGAGCAAAACAGCGGCCTTCGGCAGAACTCTACCGTAGAGACGGGGCTTGCCCCTTCTCTGTAGACGCCGAGACACTGCAACGCAAGAGACGCGGCAACCCGCGTCTCTACGGTAGCAGCAGCAACTTCCCGGTCGTCTTCCGTCCTTCGAGGTCGCGGTGCGCTTGTTGCGCTTCTGCCAGCGGATACACGTGTTCGATCCGCAACTTGAGTTTGCCGTCGCGAATCATGCCGAAGACCGCTCCCGCACGCTGCTGCATCTCCTGCGCGGTGGCAATGTAGTTCACCAGCGAAGGCCGCGTCAGAAAGATCGATCCCTTCTGTGTAAGCACCAGCGGATCAATCGGCGCGACTGCCCCGCTCGACCCACCATAAAGCACCATCATGCCCCGCGGACGCAGCAGGTTCAGACCCTTCTCGAACGTCGTCTTGCCCACCGAGTCATACACCACATCGACGCCCTTGCCGCCGCTGCTTTTGTCGCCGATCAAGCGTTTCGTCTCTGCCTCAAAATCAGTCCGCGTATAAAGAATGACGTCGTCCGCCCCCGCCGCCCGCGCCAGCTTGGCTTTTTCCTCCGTCGAAACC
>JBEKIB010000087.1:0-20599 GCA_050011975.1 Terriglobales bacterium
TATGTCGTAATGCACGAAGCGCAGCGGCGAACCAAGGAATACGAACTGCTCACCGAAATCGGGCAGGCCATCAGTTCTCATCTCGACCAGGACGAGGTGCTGCGCACGGTGCATGTCGAACTAGGCCAGATTTTTGACACCAGTACTTTCTACATCGCGTTTCAGGAAGAAGATGAGATTCTCTTCGAGCTGGAGATCGAAGGCGGCATCGTTCTTCCCAAGCGTTCGCGCAAGGTCGGCAATGGTTTTACCGAGCACATCATCAGAACCGGGGAGCCGCTGCTGATCGAGTCCGACCTGGAAGAGACGCGGTCAAAACTGGGAGTCGATTTCGTGCCTCCGCGACCGGCCCGGTCGTTTTGTGCCGTGCCTATTTTTCTGGGCGGCAAACCGGTGGGAGTGATGGCGGCGCTGAGTACGGAGCGGGAATCGCAGTTCCTGGCCAGGGATCTTGAGGTCATGCAAACCGCCGCCGGTCAACTGGGGGTGGCGATCGAGAATGCGCGCCTGTTTACCGAGGAGCAGCGCCGCGCCCGGCATCTCGCGTTTCTTAACAGCATTTCGAAGATGGCGATCTCCAGCGAAGACGCCGAGCAGATGATGGCCGAGATCGTGCGCGAGATCCAGAAAAACTTCCGCTACGATCACATCGGCATCGGCATCATGGACTACGCCACCAAGGATATCGAGATCAAAGCCGAGGCGGGAACGACATCTCAAAGCCTGGGGCGCCGGATCGCGGTGGGCAGCGGAGTTCTGGGAAAAGTCGCGCGCACCGGCGTGAGCGCACTGGTGCAAAACGCTGGCCCGGGACAGCTCGCCGGTGTGCTACCGGAATCGCGCGCGGTCCTCTGCTTGCCGATCAGTTACGGCGAGTCGCTGCTGGGCGTGCTCAACGTGGAGAGCCGCGACGAGAATGCGTTCGCGCCTCAGGATGTTCTGATCCTGAATACGCTGGCCGATCTTCTGGCGACGGCGTTGCACAACTCCTTCGTCTTCCAGAAACTGCAGCAGCAATCGATCACCGATGGGTTGACCGGCATCAAGACCCGACGTTTTTTCTGGGAGGCGCTGAGCTCGGAGTGGAAGCGCGCGTCCCGCTCCGGCCGGCCGTTCTCGGTGGTGCTGGTCGACTTGGATAAATTCAAGGAGGTTAACGATTCGCTCGGCCATCTCGAAGGGGATCTGGTGCTGGCGCGCGTGGGCCGGCTGCTCGAACAGAAGTGCCGCCAATCCAACGTGGTTGCCCGCTACGGCGGAGACGAATTCATCATTCTCATGCCCGAGACCGGCATCGAGCAGGCACAGGTGCTGGCGGAGAGATTGCGGCTGTGGCTGGCCACCGATCCCATGCTCGAAGAGCACCATATCACCGGCAGTTTCGGCGTTGCCAGTTTCCCCGTTCACGGATTTTCCATGGAGGATCTGATTCGCGTGGCGGATGCGGGCATGTACGTAGCCAAGCACGCAGGCGGTAATCAGGTTTCCACCTCCGATGCTTTCGGCGAAGGTTCCGCGGTACAACGACAGCTGGTCTCCGGTTATGTCGAAGGATTTCTGCAGCGCGAGCATAACGGGCCGGAGCATCTCGAAGAACTGGTCAGCACGCTTCGCAAACTGTGCGGACACGAGGATGATGCGGATAAGAGCGCGCTGAAGGAGGCCGTCGAGGCCTTGTCGCGCGCCGCCGAACTGAGGGAGCTCAACTCCGCGGGACATGGCGAGCAGTGCGGACACTATGCCGGGATTATCGCGCGCGGGCTCAACCTCCCTGCGCAGGAAGTAGAAGAGGTCACCTTCGCGGCGCGGGCGCACGACGTGGGTAAGCTATTCATTCCCGAGCGCATTCTGAACAAGCCGGGCCAACTTACGGAAGACGAATTCGCGGTAATGAAGACCCACCCGCAAGTGGGCGCAGACGTGTTGCGGGCGATTCCTGAAATCGAGCGCGTTGCCCAAGCCGTCGAATCGCATCATGAAGCCTTCGACGGCAGTGGTTATCCTTTCGGATTGAAGGGCGAGAATATACCGCTGTATGGCCGCATCGTCGCCGTCGCCGACGCCTACGTGAACATGACGAGCGATCGCTCTTTCGCTCTTCCCAAAACCGACGAGCAGGCGATGGCGGAATTGGCAAAACTGAGTGGCACCCGCTTCGATGGTATGATCGTCCGCTTATTTGCCCACTTGCTCAAGATGCCCACGAAAACTTAATCAGACAATCTCTAAGTCAGGGTCAGCACCAGGGTGGCATCTTTCGGCAGATAGCTCTTGCGGCGAAACCAGTCTTCCATCGCATCCCTCAGATGATCGAGCGGGACATGCGCTCCAATTTCCAGGCGCCCGTCAGCCACCGGCAGCGTATCGTCAAAAACCGACGCGTTCGTGAAGTTGCGCATGCTGAAATTGTCGAGCCACTTCAACGGACAAGGCTGAAGCTTCCCTTCGTGCTCGTATTCCACGCGGAGTTTCCGTGCGAACATGTCTTAGATTTAAGCACAGACTTAAGCACAGGGACCGGTTCACCGCCGAGACCGAGAGGCCGCAGCGCTTAGAGGGTTGCAGCCAGCGGGCGCTCGACCTCCGCCACCACGCCCTCCAGGTGCTTGAGCGTCTCGTCGATGGTAAGTGAATACATTTCGCGGCCTAAGCCTTCGCCCGATTCCAGCGCCGTCTTCAGAAAATGGCCGGCGATTTCCTTTGCCAACGAATCGGTGATCAGCCTCCCGGTGCGCTCCTTGTACTCGACCCAGGCCGGGTGCGGCAGGGCGACCCAGACCGGGCGCCCATCGACCAGGAACTTGATGTCCACCGCATCGGCGTGGCGGGTGGCGATGGCCACCATCAGGGCCTGATAGCGGCAGTGTACTTGCTTCTTGGTCCAGCGGTCGGTGGCAGTAAAGTCAGTGAACATAAAACTCAAAACTGGATGCCCGCTAAATATATCGCCCAGCGGGGGTGGGGAGCAAACGGTCCGGCATAAAGCAACCATTCTTGAAAACAACTTTACAAAAGTGTGAAATGCTCGCTAGCCTATCTTTATGCCGCAGTCCGTCAAAGAGCGCGTTGGAAAGTTGCGAGCAGAAATCGCGGAGATCAGTGAAGCAAACCGCCTCTACTTGCAAGGGGGCAAAAAAATGATCGGAGCTTCCGATCAGCAACGGCGACTGCAAAGATTGCAGGAAATCATGGACGAACTGATGTCCTTAACAGACTGGAAAAAAACCTGACCCGCGCCGTGGCCAGGCCTCGTTAGACGTCGACGAAATCTGGTTTACAGGCAGGGGTCAATCTGACGCTTGAACCTGCATGGTTTCGGTAATCCAGAGCTGAGCCGGGGCGCCTTTGGTGGTGCGAGTCGCAGTCGCCCGAAAGCTGCCGGAATTGATTTCAACATCGTAAATGTATGGAGGGCGCTCGCTCTTGATGCTGATGTAGTTGCCTGAAATCAGTTCGTCAAGCGAGGCATACCTCCCTTGCGACGCCAGGTACCCGCGCTCGGCACTAGCGATGCCGATCAGGTCATTCTTCACGCCGGTGATGGTAGCAACCTCTTCAGGATTGCCGGTCCCCGCGCCCGGAGTCAGGGTCTTGACCTGCAGGGAGTAGATATACATGCCGATCGCCATGGTGACGACCGTGCCCAGAAACCCAAAAACACGTAACATAATTTGCTCCGCAAGCGCCATTTCACCGCGAAACCCGGCCGGCAGCAAGTAACCAGAGTGCAAGTGCCGGGGATGGACTGAAACTATCGTTTGATGGGAATGTTCTCAGGGACGTCCGCAGAAATGGCAAACCGGCTTTTCGAATGGCGACCCCGGAGGGAGTCGAACCCCCAACCCTCAGCTCCGAAGGCTGATGCTCTATCCAGTTGAGCTACGGGGCCGTCGGCCGGAAGTCACATCGTTGTGAACCGGCGCTCTCGATTCTACATCGCCGGCCGCCCCGAATCATCATCATCATCGCCAACAGAAATTCGCGCAGCGTTGTACCATAAAAAAGCTCCATAAAGCGCGCCGTCAAAACGCATGCCGTTCGTGCCCAATCCCGTGACGCACACCAGTTCGCGCCTGCTCGAGTTCGAGACTTTGCGCGACTTGCTCGCCGGCTACGCCTCTTCGCCTCTGGGCCAGCGCCGCATCGCGGAACTTCTGCCTTCGCTCGACCGCGCATGGATTGAAACCCAGCAGCAGCTCACCACGGAAATCCGCGAGTATCGGCGTGTGGGCGGACGTTTCGAATTCATGGGCCTGCCCGAAGTCAAAAAGCTGATCGAAAAATCCCGCATTGCCGGAGCCGCGCTTGAGACCACCGAAATCCGCGACGTTGTCCTCGTCGCCGATCGCGGAGCCGAGTGGCGCGAAATCGTCGGTCAGCCGCCAGCCGCCATGCGCTCCGAGTGGGCGGCCGTAGCCGCGCTTTCCGCCGGCATCCAGGATTTCACAGAGTTCCTGCGCGCGTTCCGCAACAAGATTCTGCCCGACGGCACGCTCGACGATCGCGCTTCTCCCGAACTGAGCCGCGTTCGCCGCGAGATCGAAAAGCAGAAGCGTCAGATCCAGGAATCGCTGCGCGGCTACCTGCGGAAACTCGCCGAAGGCGGCACCGTGCAGGATGAACTGATCACCATCCGCGGCGAGCGCTTTGTGATCCCCATCAAAGTCGAGCAGAAACGCCGCGTGCAGGGCGTGGTGCACGGCGCGAGTTCCAGCGGACAGACCGTCTTTGTCGAACCGCTCGAAACCATCGAGCAGAACAACGAGCTGGTGCGTCTGCTGGATGAGGAACAGGCCGAGGTTCATCGCGTCCTCCTCGAAATGACGCGCCAGATCGGGGAGAACGCCGACGCCATCCTGGCCGCGGCCGACATTATGGCCGAACTCGAACTCCAGTTCGCCAAAGCCCGCTTCGCCGAAGACTACAACTGCGTAGCTGTAACCTTGACTGAAACTTCGAGCGCTGCTCGCCTGCTCCTTCATCGCGCGCGCCATCCTCTGCTGGAGCGCAACCTGAAACTGAAGAACGGGAAGATTGTCCCCATCACCATCGAGCTCGAAGGCGACCATCGCCAACTCGTCATCACCGGACCCAATACCGGCGGCAAAACCGTCTCCCTGAAAACGCTGGGCCTGCTGGCTCTGATGGCGCAGTCCGGAATCCCTGTCCCTGCGGATCGCGCCGACATGCCGGTCTTCGACGCCATTCTCGCCGACATCGGCGACTATCAATCGATCGAGCAGAATCTCTCGACGTTTTCGGCGCACGTCACCAACATCGATTTCATCTCGCGCACCGCGACCGCGAATTCGCTGGTGCTGCTCGACGAACTCGGTTCCGCGACCGATCCCGAAGAAGGCGCGGCGCTGGCGGTTGCGATCGCCGAGCATTTTCGCCAAGTCGGATGCATGATCGCGATCGCAACGCACCACACGTCGCTCAAAGTTTATGGCGCGAATACAGCGGGAGTGATCAACGCCTCGGTCGGCTTCGACGAAACCACGCTGCAACCGACTTATGAACTGAAGATCGGCGTCCCTGGAGCATCCGCTGGAATCAACATCGCGCAACGGCTCGGGCTGAATCCGGCAATCATCGCTTCCGCGCGCTCGCGCCTGGGCTCGCAAACGCAAGATGTAGCGCGCTTCCTCGACCGCTTGCACTCCGACCTTCGCGATCTCGAAGCCGAGCGCTCGCGCATGAAAGCCCGCGAAGAGGAACTCGAGCGCGAGAAGTCGCAGCTCGCCAATGAAGGCCGCAAAGAACAGCAAGCCAAAATTCGCGAGATGGAGACGAAGCTCGAAGCCCTCTTCCGCGACTTCGAATACCAGGCGCGCGAGACTGTGAATGCCGTGCAGGACCGCGCCGCCGCGCAGAAATTGTCGAAAGACGCGGAACGCCGCATTGCCAAAATGCGCCGCGAATTTCGCGAGCAATTTGACGCGACTGTAGTAGCACACGCGACCGGCGCCGATCGCGGAGACCCGAACGCCCAGCCCAGCCTGGTGAAGCACGTCTCCGAGGGCGACACCGTGAAGCTCAAGTCGATGGGCCGCGCCGCCGTTGTCAAAAAGAGAATTGGCGACAATCACTTCGATGTCGAGATCGGCTCGATGAAGATGCGCATCGCCCGCGAAGATATCGCCGAAGTTCAGAGGAAAGATCAGGCGCGCGCCAGCGACTCGCCCGTGGAAGCCGCACGCTCGCGGGGAATCACCGTCAAACTGCAAAATGAAACGAGCGCCCTCAACATGCCCTCCGAAATCAACGTCATTGGCCGCACGGTGGACGAAGCCACCAGCGAAGTCGAAAAATTCGTGGACCGCGCCTTTCTAGCCGGCATGCCGCGGGTGCGCATCGTCCACGGCAGCGGCATGGGCATTTTGCGGAAAGCCCTTCGCCAGTATCTGCAGAAGCACCCACACGTTGAATCCGTTACTGAACCGCCTACCAATGAGGGCGGCGGCGGCGCCACGGTGGTGGAGTTACGGGTCTGAGGCGATCGGGTGATCTGACCATCGGGTCATCGGGCGATCTAGAATCACTCACTTCTTCCGGGACCGTTTCTCTTTTCTTGTTTTCTTGCTTATTTACCAGTTGGTACTGGGTACCCCCCCTCCCCCCGGTCTTTTGGAATCATGGGGTTAGGGGAAAATTCCCGCCAGGTCTTTGAATTTAAATGACTTATAGCTAAAGTCTTTGAGAACCAACAACTTACGAGATCCGTTCGCTTCGCTCAGGATTTCGGCAGCGGGCTCCCGCTTCGCTCACGCCCGCTAAGCGCCCCAACTTAGGTTGTCAAAGAGCCCTGAAAATGGGTTTGGGGCAGCTTCGAGGGCCGTCTTGGGAGACCGGCACACATCTAGCTGCCCCAATCAGATTTCTATTATCGCGCACGGCGGGTTGGCCGTCTGTGATGCGGCTCACAGACGGTTTGTGATGAAAAAGTTAGGCGTCGGATTGCAGAAGTGGGAACGCCCGCGCGGCGATTCAGCGCTGGGCGTAGTAGCCGGTGCGCGTGCGAGCGGTTATCCCCGGCTTATCGACGGTAACCTGAAGGGCGTGGTACTCGTCGGCCTGATCCGCTGGCTGGCTGTCGAACGAGAGGACGTAAAAAGCATCGGCATCCGCCGCACAGTTTGCGATTGCGGCGGTGAGGTCATTGGACGAATTCAAGACGCGCCCGCCACTCTGGGCTGAAAGTACCTGCACGCCCATGCCGCCGGGAAGCGCTTGCGAAGGCGAAGCTACGCCCTTCAAAAAGTTCTCGTAATACGTAATCCGAGCTCCGCCCGCATTCCACGGAAAGAGTTGGTCAACACTATAGAGAGTAATGCGATCCTGCCGGAGCTCGGTGGAGGCGTTCACGATCGAGTTGAAGAGTTGCTGCGCATCTTTAGAAGTAAGGTGATTGTACGTTTGCGAGAGCAACGGCCACCCGGGACCAATCCAAATCACCAGTTTTCTGCCGGGTTGCGCTTTCTCGTTCGTCACAATTGAGCTGAGGGCTTTGAGCGAAACGTCAATGCGTTCTGTTGCACCATAGTAGCCGTCGTGAAACCGAGTAGGGGACCGATTCCCAATCGGGTACTTGTTGAATGCATCCGCCAGAGCATTGCCATCGCGAGAGGAATTACTGAAGTTGGTTCCGGCTTCTGAAAAGATGATCAGCGACACTGGCCGCGCGAGCTTGCCGCCATTCTGGAGCAGAAACTTCTTGACCGCGTCCCGCTCGAAAGCGAGAGACTGAAAGTTAGCGTTGATGGCGTCGACGACCAGGGCAATTTCAACGGGCGGATCGGCAGTCGCGGCCGCTCCAACATCCACGGCGTGAAAGGAAACGATCTTCTGCGGCTGTTTATCATCCAGAAGAGTGAAGTCCTGCTCCTGCAGGCCGCGAATGGGTTTGCCGGATTTGTCCGTCACCTGCACGTCGAGTGTGATTCGCCGGTCGGTGCCGCCCGATGCGGGAAGTGTCTGGACTTGGGCCGACGCGGCAGGCTCTGATTGGACGGGTTGGGGCGTTGCCGTGTTTTGCCCCGATACAGCAGCGAGCGGCAGAAGAAGCAGGAGAAGAAACAGCGGAAAGAACCTACCCATGCTGACTCACCTCCCTGGAATTCTGCGCGAGGGGTGGTGCGCGACGATCTGACTCGCAACCTTCCATCCTAACAAGCGTGCTCGAAGGCGTACAGCTCCGTCTGTCCAGGATTGCTCGCGATCTCACTAACGACTGCCTGCCCTGGTTTGCACCAAGTGAAATATTTGCTTTTTGTTCGCCTTGTGGCATACTGCGATGCAGGTGTCGGCTGTCCCGTGGATGCACGGTTCTCCGTGGTTACTGAGACGGGGCAAGCCCCGTCTCTACAGGGAGAGAATGCCGCCCCGAAGAAATTTTTATTTCGGACCGGTTTTCCTGCTGGCTCCTCATACGTCCACAGGCGGAAAAAGGTTACGATGCAGCGCACTCACTTAAATATTGTGGCTACTCTCGAAACCACCGTCGGACGTTTACCGTCGAACCTCGAAGCCGAGCGCTCCATTCTGGGCGCGGTTTTGCTTGACAATCACGCCTTCAACGATGCCGCCGAGCACCTTAAGCCGGAAGACTTTTCCATTGACTCGCACCGGCGCATTTATTCGCGGATGATGGATTTGGCGGAATCTTCTCGGCCGATTGACATCATCACGCTGGTTGAAGAGCTGGAGCAGAAGAAGGATCTGCAAGCGGTCGGCGATGTCGGCTACATCTCCGGGCTGCTGGACGGCGTGCCCGACCGGCCTTCGATCGAACATTACGTTCGAATCGTTCGCGACAAGGCCATTCTGCGCGGGCTGATCAACGTCTCGAATACCGCCATTGCCAAGGCCAGCGAGCAGGCTGAGCCCGCCGACGAGATTCTTAACGACGCCGAAGCTGCCGTCTTCCAGCTCTCTGAGAAGCGGATTGGCAAGGGCTTTCAGGGCATCAAGGAGATCGTCCGCAACTCGTTCGGCTCGGTCGATGCTTTGCTGCAACGCGGACAGCGCATCACCGGGCTGGCCACGCACTACACCGAGCTCGACGAGAAGACGAGCGGCTTCCAGAAGTCTGACCTGGTGATTCTGGCGGCGCGGCCTTCGATGGGTAAGACCGCGTTCGCCATGAACATCGCCGAGAACGCGGCTATTGACGACGGCAAGGTGGTTGGCATCTTCTCGCTCGAAATGTCGGGTGAGGCGCTGCTGCAACGGCTGCTCTGTTCGCGCGCCATTGTCGACGCGCACAAGATGCGCACCGGCTCGCTCTGGGGCGACGACATGAAAAAAATTGTGCGCGCGATGGAGGAGCTGTCGAACGCGCCAATTTTCATCGACGACTCGCCCGGCATTTCGCTGAGCGAGATGCGTGCCAAAGCCCGCCGCCTGAAACAATCGCAAGGACGGCTTGACCTGCTGGTCGTCGACTACCTGCAGCTTATGTCCGGCGGCAGCAAGCGCTTCGAGAATCGGACGCAGGAAGTCTCGTCAATTTCGCGCGGATTGAAGGCCATCGCCAAGGAACTTCAGGTGCCCGTGCTCGCGTTGTCGCAGCTTAGCCGCGCTCCCGAAAGCCGGGGAGGCGACCACCGGCCGCAGCTCTCCGATCTGCGCGAATCGGGGTCGATTGAGCAGGACGCCGACGTGGTTATGTTCATCTTCCGCGAAGAGCTCTACAAGCAGGACGACCCCGACCTCAAGGGCCGCGCCGAAATCATCATCGCGAAGCAACGCAACGGCCCCATTGGTAAATTCAATCTTGCGTTTATGCATAATTCCACGCGCTTTGGGAACCTGATCGAAGGCAACAACGAACCGGGCGAGTAGAATCGCGTGGCCCGAGCGCCGCTGGCCTGTTCGGAGACGGGGCAAGCCGCGTCGCTACAATGGGCCTGGGCGAGCTGTCCCCCCCCAAAGTCCGCTAAAATCCCGACCCTGAGACACCTCTAGCCTGTGGAAAAGTTTGTGGATGAGAAGGACGGCTCCCGGAATTCAGCCCTACCGACCGTCCGGTGGTGATATTTCGGCACTATGTGGGCCCTGCTAAAGCTATGTTTCTAAGTTGGTTAACTCTCGTTTCGGGACCAATGGGCGGAACCGCTTGCGAATCAGTACTTTCGTCACGAAATCTGAGATTTGCACATAAACCGAAAGGATGTAGCCGGAGTCCCATGCGGCTGAACCTCGCGTAAACCGTCCTGATAGGCGCCCAAGGACGCGTGAACACGGTGTGGGACGGGCGTTTCGCCGCCCCTGGCATTTTGGCGGCCGGGCGGGGGCGCTTGGCTCTCCACCGGCAAGGATGGACCGCCGCAAACCGTGGCTTGCGTCACAACCAAGCGTGACAGGCCTCACGGAATTGGCGCTCGCCAAAACATACTCTCTTACGGGAAGGAGGAACTGGCGGGTTCTCATAGTTTGAGTCAGCGTGCGGCCGGAGAGCGCTGGCATTTTCTTCACTTCCAGCCCCGGCAGTACACGCGAGTTCCTCGTTTTCACGTTTTCTTGTGGTCGAAAAAGAACGCTGAACAGGTCCGGCCGTTCGCGCCGCATCGGCCTGCGCAGTTAAGGATGTGGTTGCTTGATTCGAACCGCAGACTCTCGAATGCCTTCTAATTTTTTTTCCTGGAGAAACTCCAATGCTGCATCTCGATACTGGTAATACCGGTTTCATGATTCTATGCACCAGCCTGGTCATGCTGATGACACCCGGCCTCGCATTTTTTTATGGCGGCCTGGTCGGGCGCAAAAACGTGCTCGCCATCATGATTCAGAGTTTTGTCTCGATGGGCTGGACGACGGTGATCTGGTACTTATACGGCTACTCGCTGTGTTTCAGCGGCGACTGGCACGGGGTCATCGGCAATTTCCACTACGCATGTCTGCGCGGGGTCAATCTCACTACGCCGTCTCCGAATGACACGATCCCGGCCTTCGTGTTCATTGCGTATCAGATGATGTTCGCCATCATCACTCCGGCGCTCATCTCGGGCGCGTTCACCAACCGGGTCACGTTCAAGGCGTACATGCTGTTCCTGACGGGCTGGCTCACCTTCGTTTATTTTCCCTTCGTCCACATGGTTTGGGGTGGAGGCTTTCTGCAGAAGTGGGGCGTGCTGGACTTCGCGGGCGGCATTGTGGTGCACAACATCGCGGGCATTGCGGCGTTGGCTTCCGTGCTGTATGTGGGGAAGCGGCACACGGCGGATCGCGGTCCGCACAGCATCCCGCTGGTGGCGCTCGGAACCGGCCTGCTGTGGTTCGGATGGTATGGGTTTAACGCCGGCAGTGAAATGCGCGTAGATTCGGTGACTGCGACGGCATTTCTTAATACCGACGTGGCCGCTTCGTTCGCGGCGGTCGCCTGGTTGCTGGTGGCATGGATCAACGAGAAGAAACCTAAGCTTCTCGGCTTGCTGACTGGAGCCGTTGCCGGACTGGCGACTGTCACTCCCGCGGCCGGATATGTTTCTCCCACCACCGCGGTCATCATCGGCCTGGTTGCTGGAGTGGTTTGCTACTACGCGGTTGAGATGAAGAACAAACTGCAATGGGACGACGCACTGGATGTCTGGGGAGTGCACGGTGTGGGCGGCTTCCTCGGCATCGTCATGCTGGGAATCTTTGCCACCAAGCAATTTAATCCCAACGGGGCGGACGGACTCCTTGCTGGCGATCCGACGTTCCTGCTGAAAGAAGTCGTGGCCGTGACTTTCTCGTCGGTATGGGCCTTCGTGTTTACCTACGGGATGTTACGAATCATCGATGCCTTCACGCCGGTGAAAGTCGACGAAGTAAGCGAGGCCATTGGACTCGATGAATCCATCCATGGCGAACATGCTTATGAGGAGGCTCCCGAGCACGATCTCATTCATGCGGGAATTCGCTAACTATAGAGTGGAGGGACGGGCGCCTCGCCCGTCCCTCTTCGATGTGGAAGAACGACGCGGTAGAGCTGGGATTTTTATCGCGTCCAGAATCCTCACTGGCACGACACCGTGAAGCGATTGACCGACGCCCCGCCCCAGCCGAGTCCGGCTGGCAGGCGAGTGTAGAGGATGTAAAACTGCTTTCCCAGGATGCTTGGGTCGTTGCCCATGCCGACCGGCACATCGTAAACCGAGGGCATGTCTGGATCCTTGCGAAAATCGTACAGCACTGTGGGCATCGACCAGCTCATTCCATCCGGAGATTCGGAATACGCAATCAGCACTCCCTGGTTGATGAACATCTGGTAGCGCTTCAGGTCGGAGTTATACGCAACCTGCATATTTCCAGCGTAAGCCCCGTTTGGATTCAGATCCTGCGAATATCCGCCCAGCCCCTGGTCCAGATGCCAGCCCTGGTAATACTTCTGGAACGCAGCCGCCCGCGGCTTCACCCCAAACGCGTCATTCAGCACCGACTGAACCGTCGCGCGCGCAACCGAGACTATGGTTATCGTGGGCGGAGTTCCCCAGTGCGTGGTGCCGTTGGCCAGCCAATCCGAAAAATAGATATGGAAGTATTTGCCGTCCGGGGAGAGCACGAGGTTGGCATCGCCAATATCATAGCCATCCATGTCCGTCCGGTAGCCCTGATTGATGCGAATGATCTCGCCCAGGTCGGTCCAGCTCATGCCCTGATCGCTCGATGCCGCCAAGGCGAATACGGAGTCAAAGCTCCGTGTTTGGATGGTCGGTATCTCCGCGTGGTAGACCATGAGTAATTTGCCCGCCCCCGGCATACCCGGTGGAACTAGATAGACCGGCCCGCCACCCATATAGTCATAACTCGAATAAAACGGATTCACCGACGGATCAGGATTTGCCTGGATCGTCACATCGATCGGAGGTTCGGAGCCCAGCGGATTGTCGAGCGTCCCAATCGTACGCGTGATCGATCCGTATTTGTTGTTGCCGTAGTATTGACCTTCCCAAAACTGGCGGGCGTGATAGCCGCCATCGCTGCCAAAGAACACATAGCCGCCATTCGCTTTAATAACGCCCAACTCCGTATCCGGCCAGGCGAAGCCGTTTACCGGGTCGGTCAGCGGCGGTTGCGCGATCTCCCCGGCAGACACGCGTTGCGCAGGAGTAACTAATTCCTTCTTCGCCACAATCCTGGGGTTACAAAGCGGGGTAACGCTTTGCGCGCTAGCCGCGGCAGACCAGCCAATCAGAACGCCGTAAAGAGCGACGAGGGTTGAGGCGAGGGCTACTCGGCGGTGAGTCTGCATAGAATCCTCCAGTCGGGAAGATAGAACACCGGGCTCGTTTAGATGTTGCGGCAAGGTTGCGAGTATCGACCTGAGGGACTAGCCACTGTCCTCGCCCACCTTCAGCAGGGCCAGGAAAGCTTCCTGCGGAATGTCCACCCGTCCGATGCGCTTCATGCGCTTCTTGCCTTCCTTCTGTTTTTCCAGCAGCTTGCGTTTGCGACTGATGTCGCCGCCGTAGCACTTGGCGATCACGTTCTTGCGGATCGCCGGCACGGTTTCGCGGGCAATGATCTTAGCTCCAATCGCCGCCTGGATCGCGACCTCAAACATCTGCCGCGGGATCAGCTCTTTCATCTTCGCCGCCAGCGCCCGCCCGCGGTCATAGGCAAAATCGCGATGGATGATGGTCGACAACGCATCGACCGGCTCGCCCGCGACCATGATATCGAGCTTCGCCATCGGCGAAACCCAGTTGCCCGAGAGATGATAGTCGAGCGAGGCGTAGCCCCGCGACACCGACTTCAGCCGGTCGTAAAAATCGAGCACGATTTCATTCAGCGGCAGCTCGTACTGCAGCATCACTCGCGAGGAGCTGACATATTCAAAACTCTTCTGCTTGCCCCGCTTCTCCTCGACCAGCTTCAGAATGCCGCCCACATATTCTTCGTTGGTCAAAATCACCGCCAGAATCACCGGCTCTTCCACCTTCGCAATCTCGCTGACGTCGGGCCAGCGCGAAGGATTATCCACCTCGATCACCGTTCCGTCGGTCTTGGTGATCTGGTAGCGCACCCCCGGAGCGGTCGTGATCAGCTCGAGATTGTATTCGCGCTCCAGGCGTTCCTGGATGATCTCCATGTGCAGCAGCCCCAGAAAGCCGCAACGGAAGCCGAATCCAAGCGCCACCGAACTTTCCGGCTCGAAGAAAAACGACGAATCGTTCAGCTTCAATTTTTCGAGCGCCTCGCGCAGCGCCGTGTGTTCGTGCGCATCCACCGTGTACAGTCCCGCGAAAACCATGGGCTTGATTTCTTCAAACCCCGGCAAGGCCTGCAGCGAAGGGCGATCATCGTCGGTAATGGTGTCGCCGATCTTCGTATCCGCTACGTTCTTGATATTCGCGATGATGAATCCAACTTCGCCCGCCACCAGTTCATCGATCTCCACCGGTTTCGGCGTGAGCACGCCCAGAGTTTCCACCTGAAAAACATGCCCGTTCGACCACAGCCGGATCTTCTGCCCCTTGCGCAACCGGCCCTCGAAGACGCGCGCCAGCACCACCACGCCGCGATAGGGATCGAACCACGAATCAAAGAGCAGCGCCTGAAGATGCCGCTCCGGCGCGCCTTTCGGCGGCGGAACGCGTTTCACAATCGCCTCTAACACATCGGGCACGCCCTGGCCTGTCTTCGCGCTGATCAGCAACGCATCGGAGGCATCGAGGCCGACTGCACTCTCGATCATTTCCTTGGTGCGGGCAACGTCGGCGCTCTGCAAGTCGATCTTGTTGATCACCGGAATAATTTCGAGGCCGTGATTGATCGCGAGATAAGAGTTCGCCAGCGTCTGCGCTTCCACGCCCTGCGAAGCGTCCACCACCAGCAGCGCGCCCTCGCAGGCGGCCAGCGAGCGCGAGACCTCGTAGGAAAAATCCACGTGCCCCGGCGTATCGATCAGGTTGAGCTGGTAAATCTGGCCGTCCTGCGCCGGATACAACATGCGCACGGCGTGGGCCTTGATGGTAATGCCGCGCTCCCGCTCCAGGTCCATCGAATCCAGAACCTGCGCCTGCATTTCGCGCATGGCTAGCGACCCGGTGAGCTCCAGCAGGCGGTCGGCCAGCGTGGATTTTCCGTGGTCAATGTGCGCAATGATCGCAAAATTGCGGATGCGAGCGGCTTCCATGAGGATAGGTCGATTTTAGCAGGGTGCGGCGGTGGCACACTCACCCACAGACGCGCAAAGCTTCCAGTCCTATAATGACAGGCGAGTCGACCCAGACATGGATTAGAGCGCGAGGCGCGACGAGATGGGCAACTTTGTATTCCGAAACTACTCGTGGATTGCAGTGGCCGTTACGGCGACGGCAATCGTGGTTATTCTTGTCTCACGCGCGCCACAGCGCGAAGCTCTGATAGGCAGTACCATCGGCGGAGTTCTCGGCTTCTGTTATTTCGCGCAGAAGCAGAAGCTAGAAGAGCTGCGACTATTCAACGAGCTATTCAGAGACTTCAATCGTCGCTATGACCGGATGAACGGAAGGCTCGAAGATATATGCACCGGAAACTCTGTCGACGGCACTGAGCTGAAAAAAGCTCTCATGGACTACTTCAATCTTTGCGCAGAAGAATATCTTTTCTTCAAGGAAGGCTACATTCACCCGCAGGTATGGCAGTCCTGGTGCCGTGGCATGCTCTATTACCTCCGAAACTCTCGCATCCGACAGGTATGGAATGAGGAGATGATTTCGGATTCCTATTACGGTTTGACGTTGCTCGTAATCGAACAGGGCGCCGCCCGGCATTAGGCACGATAGTTTCGAGCACGTGAGATGCGGCAGCGTTTGGTGGTGCTCCCAGATAATGCGCTGGTGAACGAAGCAAGGGCGCGATTGCTGGCAGGTTAAGAATCTGCGGAGCTTCGCTCCTCGGGTTGGACGAATGTGTCATCCCCTACGTGAGTTGTGCCAGAGTCAAACAAGGATTGAACAAGGACATAATCCTTGCTATACTTCTAACCATGGCTAAGGTTACGAGCAAGCTTCAGTTGACGCTTCCGAAGGCGATCGCCGACCAGTACAAGATTCGCCCTGGAGATGAACTGGACTGGTTACCGGCAGGGGAAACGATACGTGTCGTGAAACGGTCGCGGTCCGCGTCCCGCAGAGCGGACGCTGCCACGCTCCAGCAACGGCTCCGACTTTTTGAGGAGGCGACGGCCCGCCAGGAAAAGCGAAACGCTGCATTCCGCAAGAAGCATGCGCTCGGAGCCCCACCTTCAAACCGCGGTTGGACGAGAGAGGACCTTTACGATCGTGGCCTTCCTCGTTGATACAAATGTGCTTGTCTACCGTTTTGATGCCCGTTATCCGGAGAAGCAGCGAATTGCTCGTGATGTTCTGCATCGGGGACTCAGAGATGACTCCGCCCGAATTCCCCACCAGGCGCTGATCGAGTTTGTGTCTGCAGTGACACGCACAAGAGTCGGCTCTGATCCCCTGCTATCCCTGGACGAAGCGCGCCATGAAGTGGAAGAACTCATGACGCAGTTCCCCATCCTTTATCCGAACGCCGCGGTTGTTCATTCAGCGCTCTTGGGCGCGGCGGCATATCGGATTTCCTGGTTCGATGCGCACCTCTGGGCCTACGCGGACTATTATGGGCTGGAGGAAATTGTCTCCGAGGATTTCGAACATGGGAGGCTGTATGGCAGCGTCCGGATTCGGAATCCATTTCAGCAGCCGTGACGCTGGCCGCACCCGGGCTTGATCGCGGAGGTTGGGTCCTTGGGTGTGCGTCACTCGCTAGCGTGATGACGCTCACTGCGCGCGGGTAGTACTGCGAATAAGCTTGGTTTCGGATCGCTTCGATCTTGGGTAAGACCTCCGGTAGAAGTTCGGCCTGGCACGAATTGTTCGTGCGAGGAAAGGAGGCACGTCATGCTGCTGCTGTTCCTGTTGTTACTCTTCCTGGCTGGGGCTTGCCTGCTAATGTTGCTGCCGGCCCTTTGGGCCGAACAGACTTACCGCACATATCGCGAGGAGCGGACGGTGAACTGTCCGGAGACGCATGCGCCGGTGTCGGTGCGGTTCAACGCATTTCGGGCAGCCTGGAGCAGCCTGGCCGGGCCCCCGGCACTGCGACTCGCCGATTGCACGCGCTGGCCGGAGCGCGCCGGTTGCGGGCAGGAGTGCATTCCGGAGGCGCTGCTTGCGAACCCTGCGGCCCTGGTGGACCACGTTCCGTGGCGAACCAGAAGAGTCGTGCATTTGCCAGTGCTCTTGGCCGGCGCGGCGGCGTGGGTGCTGGGCATGGCTTGGCACTCCGAATACTTGTTCCGGCCACGATGGATGATGGCGCTCGGATTGAGCGATTCCCAGACGCGAGCCCTGGCACGAATGATGGCGCCGCATCTGCTGAGCGTGGGTGCGTGCGTACTGTTCGCTTACGGCGTAGCGGGACTGCTGCGCTGGCTGGGTTCGCGCACGTTTGCGCACGGCATCGAAGTGGCGGGTGCGCTGTGGCTGGCGATAAGCGCAGCGCTGCTGGCGGTCACGGTGTCGCGGGTGGCACCCGAGCTGCTTTGGATTGAGGGAGGATACACTTTTCTGGGAGCGCTGCTAATCGGCGCGATCGTGGGCGGCGTGCCTCGGTGGGTGATCGTGGGTGACCCGGAGGAGCGTTGCTGTAGAACTGCGGGATGAGGGCGCAGGCGGGGTCGCTGGGCGCGTTTTACGGCTTTTGAAACGTGGGCACCACAACAAAAAAGGGCGCGATCGCTCGCGCCCCTGATATTGTGCGGAGCTTGGCTAGTCTCGAACCCCATCCATGAACGCGCGCAGCTTCCGCGAGCGCGATGGGTGGCGGAGTTTTCTTAGCGCTTTAGCTTCGATTTGCCGGATGCGCTCGCGGGTTACTGCGAACGATTGTCCGACTTCTTCGAGCGTATGCTCGCTGCCGTCTTCCAAGCCAAAGCGCATCTTGATGACTTTTTCTTCGCGCGGCGTCAGCGTGCGCAGCACCTGCGAAGTCTGGTCTTTTAGATTGACGTTGATTACGGCCTCGGCCGGCGAAACTACCGCGCGGTCTTCGATGAAGTCGCCCAGGTGCGAATCTTCCTCTTCGCCAATTGGCGTTTCGAGGGAGATGGGCTCTTGCGCAATCTTCAGGACTTTGCGGACCTTCGCCACCGGAATGTCCATCCGCTTGGCGATTTCTTCCGACGTTGGTTCGCGTCCCAGTTCCTGCACCAGCTGCCGCGACGTGCGGATTAGCTTGTTGATGGTTTCGATCATGTGCACCGGGATGCGAATCGTACGCGCCTGATCGGCGATGGCGCGAGTGATTGCCTGTCGAATCCACCACGTGGCATAAGTCGAGAACTTATAGCCGCGGCGGTATTCGAACTTGTCGACAGCCTTCATCAGGCCGATGTTGCCTTCCTGAATCAGGTCGAGAAACTGCAAGCCACGATTGGTATACTTCTTCGCAATCGAGACCACGAGGCGCAAGTTCGCTTCAATCAGCTCGCGCTTGGCGTGCTCGGCGTCCATGTCGCCCTGGATGATCTCGCGCTGGGTGCGCTTGAGCTCCTGGAACAACAGGCCCGCTTCCGCTTCGAGCTTTTCCAGCTCTCCGCGGACCGCGCGCGACTGCTTCTTATATTCCTTGCGCTGTTCTTCGCTGCGCGTCGCCTCGGCCCGCTTCTCCAAGTTCTGGATTTGCCGGTCGAGCGAGCGCATCCCGTCAACCGTGCGGTTCACGCGGTCGATCAGGCGCTTGCGTTCGTTGTTGGTGAAGCCGAGCTTCCGCACCGCGATCGACGTGCGCACAATCGCGTGCGCCAGATGGGAGCGGTAACGGCGATGATCGCGCGGCCGCTTCTTCAAATTTACCGCCGCCAGCTTTTCCTGGAGCGGGGCCACTTTTTTGTAGAGCTTGTCGAGCGCGTTAATCTTGGCTAGAAATTCTTTCAGACGCTTGTCGACGATCTCTTCCGTGATTTCCTCTTCGTCGAACGTAACCAGCTCTTTAATCGAGCGGACGCCCTTCTCGAGGTCCTCGCCCAGAGCGAGGAGTTCACGAATCACAATCGGCGAGCGCGATAGCGCCTTCAGAACGCGGTTTTGACCCCGCTCAATCCGCTTAGCGATTTCCACTTCGCCTTCGCGAGTAAGCAGAGGAACAGTCCCCATCTCGCGCAAGTACATGCGGACAGGGTCATTGGTTTTTTCCAGGGCTCCTGGGGTTAGGTCGAGTTCGACGTCCTCGGAAGCCTCATCCACTTCTTCGAATTTTTTTTCCAGATCGGTCGTCGGCCCTTTCGAGCTTTCGAGTACATCGATTCCCTGGGTCCCGATCGTGGTTAGCAGATCTTCCAGGTCTTCAGGAGAGTGCACATCGTGCGGGATCAGGTCGTTGACCTGGTCATAGGTCAGATATCCCTTCTCTTTGCCTGTGTCGATCAGCTTTTTTATGTCGTCGTACTTGTCATCAAGTGCCAAGCTAGATTATCCTCAAGACGCCCGCTGGTTCCCACGCCATCAAGCCAAAACCGGGCTTGCTGGGGACCCCGGGTTCGCGGACGGCCAATCGTTCAGCGGTGGGGTCGTTACGGAGTTGTGCGCGAAGCGCCCAAACCTTAGAAGTATAGCACGCCGGGATTGTCGTCAGCCGCCCTAACTCTTTTTCCGCTAGTTCTTTAGATGGCATTCGACCCGGTTTCGTTCCAAACTCCCGGTTTCATTCCAAACTTTTCGTTCCAAACTATAGGCAGGCGCCGGACTCCGTCAGGACGCCTGGCTGGCCGCCTCTCCCATTCCGGGGTCCATCAGTGATCGCTTGAGACGGACCTTTTCCTGCAAAAGCGCTTGTTTTTCCGCCATCGAGAGACTCGGACGCTGCAACGCGAGTTGCACTCCCTCCAGTCGCCGGCGCAGATAGATCCTGCGCAAAGCCCGCACTGCGCCTTCCACGGTCTCGGGCGTCAACTCTTCCTCCTCGTGCATCAGGATCGAGGCCAGCAGCCGCCGGTCTTCTTCCGTCCTTGGCAGCGCCATCACGTCCGCCGTCTCGGCTCCGGCTTCCAGGAGGGCCTCCATCAACGACTGCGAGGCCAGTTCCTCGTAGAGTTGCTCCGATTGCAATGCATACCGCGCCTGCCGCGCCGGATCAAATTCCTCCTCCGCCCCGTCGCGAGCCGAACTCCGCGTTCCGCCGGATTGCATCTCGGTCGCCGAGGCCAGCGCCCGGATCAGAACCCGTTCCGCCCCGGTGATTTGTGCCTCAGCCGTGGCCTTGACCTGCGTCGCCGAGCGAGTGGTGGCCGCATGCTTCAATTCCTGGCGCAGCACCGCGGAATCAATTCCCAGCTTCTGCGAAATCTCCAGCGCCAGTTCATCGCGCACGATGCGGCTTGGCACCCGCTGAATATGCGGAAGAAGATGGTTGACGGCCTTGACCTTGCTCTCCGAGTTCCGCCCCGGAAACTGCGCCCGCGTCCGATCGATCAGATAATCAAAATATTTCTGCGAATGCTTGAGCGCCGCGCCGTAAGCGTCCTTGCCTTTGCGGCGGATGAAGAGATCGGGATCGAATCCAGTCTCCAGCGTAAGCACCCTTATGTTGAATTCTTCTTCGACCAGCAACCCCAGCGTGCGCT
>JBEKIB010000088.1:0-20420 GCA_050011975.1 Terriglobales bacterium
CGTTCTCGGTGTTCGGCGCCGGCACCCGTATGAGATTGGAACCGAACTGCGCTGCCGGGCAATTGAAAGGCAGGGGTGCGGTCGGGGTTGCATGCTGAGATCCGCAAAAGAACCCGGCCTCGGACTCTTGATCGGCGGAAAGGGGCACAAAGCCCACGTTGGAAGCGACCGTGCTCACGTACCCGCCACCGGGCACGCCAGCGGCGGGGATTGAACCTGGGCAATTGTTGCCGAGCGCTACACTCCCGAAGCACGGCGTCGCGCCTGCCACCAGTCCGCTGTCATATCGCCAGTTGAAGCCCAGCCATGGGCCTAGCTTCCAGGGCTGGTATTGGAAGTGGGTCGTCTCATTGAAATGTTCGTCGTGGTCGATACGGAACGGCCCCACTGCGGCAGGCGTGGCACCGGCGCCGCCGATCTGGGGAGTGAAGAACCGGGCCGCTACGCTGGAGAAAACCATGAGCGCCGAAAAGCCATGGAAGTTCGGCACGCTCACGCGGCCCGCATATCCGGGAATTTTCGAGTTGTGCCATTCAATGGGGAAAGTGATCGGCGTGTTGCCGAGCACGCTGAAATCGTAGCCATTGTGGGTGTACTTCGAGATCCACTCGCCGGAAAAGACCAGGTACCGCCCGAAAGCCTGCTCCAGGCCAGCATGGAATTCATTGCGGAAGCCCGGACTCAACGGATTCGTGGCCAGCGAGGAACAGAGAAGCAGCGGGTTCAGGACGGCGTTGGCGCATCCAATGCTGGAAAGCACCAGATTCTCATTGAAGGGAGATTCCAAGGTGCGAGCGTAGGAGACGCGCAGGATCGTGTTCGTCTTCTTGAAGTTGTAAGCGATCCCGAGACGGGGTTCGGCTTGCCGCCCGATGGTGATGCCGTTGTAGAGATCGCCGCGTATGCCGAGGTTCAAAGACCAGTTTCCGACCGTTATCGCATCCCGAACATAAAGAGCGAGCTCCTTAACGTCGGTGCGGCCATTAAAGGTATAGAGGCCTCCGCCGCGGGTCAAGTCGTAGGGCGACAGGATCGGATTGAAAAACGGGTAATAAGCGGTCAGGAGGGGATTGTTGGCGGGCGCGTTCGCGTTGCTGGCAACGTTCTCCTGGTAGCCATGAGCGGCGCACTGTGAGGGATTGGTGAAGCCCGGGACAGGAACGTACGGGTTCGGGTTCAAGTCGGTTACGGGCGACGCAGTTATGCAGGGTGCGTTGAAGATTGGATCGACAACACCGAGAGTGTCATTCTCTCTGAGAAATGTCTGTTCGTAGGTGACGCCAGCCTTGATCTGGTTGATCCCTTTGGCGTAGGAAATATCAGATCGAAGCCCAGTGTTGGTGAGTGTCCGGTTCTGACCCACCGACTGCCTCTGCAGACTCGGCGGCCCCAAATCCGCAAATGGATTGTTGCTTGGATAGTAGTCGTAATCATCTCGGCGCACGAATGCACCTAATGTGAAAACGGAGTTGTTACTTATGAGGCGTGTCCACGAAGGAGCGATGTTAAAGCTCCCAATCTTTGAGCGTTGGTCGGTCGTGCCAACGGTAACGCCGTTGGTAAAGCCCGTGGGGTCACCAATGGGCACTACGCCTGCATAGTTCTCCACTGGTGGAAGAACCCCGTTCAGCCCATTCCATGCAGTAGCGTTCTGGGCGTCAAGCGAATTTGGCGTCTGGAACCAGCTCCGGCTGTAGCCGAAGTTTAAGTGAATGGAGTCAGCGGATGAGAGTTGATAGTCCACCCGATCGAACAGGTTCTCTTCGTTGCCCTTATCGTGCGATACCGCGAATTCCGGCGGATCCAGGAACCGGCCCGTGTTCAAACCGCCGATGGAGACGAAGTTTCCCCAGTTCTTACCGCCGTAAGCAAGATCGGCCGCCACATTGGACGATCCGAACGACCCATAAGAAGTAGTTATGCTTCCATGAGGCGTGGTTACGCCCTGCCCCGAGCGCGTAGTCGCCACGATCACCACACTGGTTTTGCCTCCGTATTCCGCCGGCGGTGCGCCGGATATGACTTCCATCGATTGAATGGACTCCACCGGAAGCTGGTTGGAGAAGACTTTGCTTTGTTGGTCGGTAATCGCCTGGCCGTCGATGGAGAACGAATTCTCCGCGTGGTCGCCGATCCCGTGGAAGAGACCGTTGGAATCAGCGGCGATTCCCGGCGTGGAGAGAGTTACCAGCGAACTCAGCGACGACGACGCGCTTTCCAGGGGAAGCCTGTCGAACAACTCCTTGTCGATGTCGGAGTGGAAGGTCGGATCGTTCTCCACAAGATCACCCGCAGACTCGACCGTGACTGTGTCGGAGCTGCCGGCCACCGTTAAGCTGACTGTTACATTCACCGGCACTGCCGAACGGGTCTCCACATCCTGCGCGTATTGAGCGAATCCCGCGGCTTTCACCGTCATGTGATAGGGATTAAACGGCACGTTCGTGAAATTGAAATTCCCCTTACTGTCGGTGGTGGCCGTTCGGTCATAGCCGCTCACCGCTTGATGAATCTCGACATTTGCATTCGCCACGACCGCGCCCGAAGGGTCGAGGACGGTGCCGTTAATTGTTCCCGCACTTCCGCCCGACTGCGGATTCAGAGCCCCGGCACTCAACACAGAAGCAACGGCCACCATGGCCGCAATCAGCCAACTCTTGTAAAACGATCGCATGATTCCTCCAATAATGGGTTTTCCAGCGTGTCCGATCACAGATCAAGATCACGGTCAGATCAGAGATCACAGATCTAAAGACCGCAGTCTTCTGGGCATACTTACCGATTGGGCGGGGGATCAGAACGCAGGTGCAGGTGGAGGACGAATAAACTGGGTAATGACCGGACGGAAGACCGCGGAAACTTCTGCCACCAGAATCGCCAGCGCTGCCGTGACCAAAACCGGCGCGGACGCAGCCGTCTGGGTACTAAGTCCGGCATGAGCCGTGGCGCAAATCGAGCAGGTGTGGTGGGAGGTGGTCGAGTTCTCGGGATGCGAGTGGGTCGCCTGCACCGTCCCCATCACGCACACCAAGGCGATCGAGAGCACACACACCGCTCTGACGAATACGCCCCGATTAGCCCATACGTTCAGCATGTCATTCCCACGTTGCTTTGGAGTGTTGCGCTTAGACAATTCTACCGTTAGATGGTCAGTTACGGGTACTCGGCGCACGAAAAAATGGCCCTCCCAGGCGCACCCTTCAGAACATGGCCTGTGGGCAATGAAAAAAGCTCGAACCCCGGGGAGCAAGGGGTCCACAACGAATGGCGAAAGAAGCTTTCCCCTGTGTACTCTGTGGTTAGGATTTTCGCCAGAGGATTAGAATGTCTTCCATGCCCATCGCTGAACAGACGTTCACATCCACCGCGCTCGACCTCACCTGGGTTCGCGCGCAGTTTCCTTCCCTCGCGCAATCCGTCCATGGGCATCCCGCTGTTTTTCTGGATGGGCCCGGTGGCACGCAGGTACCGCAGCGCGTAATTGACGCCATCGCGGACCATCTAGCGCGCAACAACGCCAACACCGGCGGCGCTTACCAAACCAGCCGCAACACCGACCGCATGGTCGCGGAAGCGCGGTCGGCAATGGCCGACTTTCTGAATTGCGAAGCGGATGAGATCGTTTTCGGCCCGAACATGACAACCCTGACTTTCGCCATGAGCCGCGCCCTCGGACGTGAATTCGGGCCCGGCGACGAAATCGTGCTCACGCTGCTCGATCACGACGCGAACTTCTCGCCCTGGAAAGCGCTGGAAGAAAAAGGCGTAACCATCCGCGCGGTAAAGTTCAACGAAGCCGATTGCACCCTCGACATGCAAGACCTGGCAGCTAAAATCGGCGATCGCACGCGCCTGGTGGCCGTCGGTTATGCATCGAATGCGGTGGGCACGATCAACAACGTCGCCGAAGTGGTGCGCCTGGCGCGGCAAGCGGGAGCGGTGAGTTACATCGATGCCGTCCACTACGCTCCCCACGGGCCGATTGACGTGCGCGCCCTCGACTGCGATTTTCTGGTCTGCTCGACGTACAAATTTTTCGGGCCGCACATGGGCGTCCTTTATGGCAAGCGCGAGCACCTGAAAAGGTTGCGTCCATATAAAGTCCGCCCCTGCACCGACAATATTCCTGGCTGCTGGGAATCGGGAACGCTGAACCACGAATGTATCGCAGGCATCAAAGCCTGTGTGGATTACTGGGAAGAGTTGGGCCGCCGAGTAGAGACGGGGCTTGCCCCGGCTGAGACGCGGCAAGCCGCGTCTCTACAGGAAGGACGCGCGCAGCCCGCGGCGTCGACCCGGCGCGCTGCGATCCTCGCCGCGCATGAAGCGATTCATCAGCACGAGCGCAAGATGACCGAGAAGATGATCGCGGGCTTGCTCGCGATCCCTGGATTAAAGCTCTACGGCATCAGCGACCCGCGGCGTTTCGAGAATCGTTGCGCCACGTTCGTGGTGCGCATCGAGGGTCACACGCCGCTGGAGCTGGCAACCAAGCTGGGCGAGCGCGGCTTCTTCACCTGGGATGGAAACTACTATGCGCTAAACCTCACCGAACAGTTGGACGTCGAACGCCTGGGAGGATTTTTGCGCATAGGCCTGGCGCACTACAACACGATCGAGGAAGTGGAGCGACTGCTGGCGGCGTTGGGAGAGATTGTGGGTTGACCATCACGTAGGGACAGCCGCCCTCGGCTGTCCAGTCGGGCGAACCCCGACAGAGCTAGGGGCGTAATTCGTCCACGCGGTCCCCGCGTCCCACCAGTGCAACGCTCGCTATCCCAATGAACAAGCCGTGTTCGAGGATGCCGGGGGTATTACTCAAGATAAGCGCGAGCGCCGGAGGATCGTCGATCCTTCCAAAGCTGCAATCAAGAATCTGATTGCCGTTATCGGTAATGAAAGGACTGCCGTCAGGCCTCGTGCGCAATTTGGGCGACGCGCCGAGCGACACGATTTTTTTCTCAACCACGATTCGCGCAAATGAAACCACCTCGACCGGCAAAGGAAATTTACCGAGCACGGCGACAACTTTGCTGGAGTCCGCGACCACAACCATCTTCTTCGATGCCGTGGCGATAACCTTCTCGCGCAGCAGCGCGCCGCCGCCGCCTTTTATCAAGTTCAGCTTGGGACCGACTTCATCGGCGCCGTCAAGAGTGATGTCGATTTCCGGATTGTCGTCGAGCGTAGTCAGAGGAATGCCGGCTGCCCGCGCCAGTTCGCCAGTCTGCAGGGAAGTTGGGATTCCGATAATCTTCAGTCCCGCTCTCACGCGCTCGCCCAGAGCGACGACCGCGAAATAGGCGGTTGACCCAGTGCCAAGTCCAACCACGTTGCCGTCACGGACCAGCTTGGCGGCAGCGCGGCCAGCGGCTTCTTTTTCTTCTTCCTGCAAATTTTCCTTTTGAGCATCGGCCATCGATTGATCGGCCATCATTCCACCGCCGTCTGAATCAGCCCGCCGATTCCAGCGATATTCCTCATGAGTTCCGTGGGAAAGCCGTGCCGCTGCTGCAGGTACTCCGGCGAGTTGTAGGAGAGCCACACTTGGCCGTGCTCGTCCTGCCATGCAAGAGCTTTCAAAGGAAGGTCGATAGCCAGCCGGGGCGCGGCCACCATCAACGGAGTTCCACTCTTCGGACTGCCGAAGATCAGCAATTGCGTCGGCCGCATTTTTAGGCCGCTCTTCTCCGCCTCACCGCTGTGATCGACGAGGGCAAACACCGTTATGCCTTTCTCTTTCAGGATCGCCTCGAGCCGCTCCAGAGTCTCGGGCACCGAGTAGCGACTAGGCACATCAATGATTCCGCGGTCCATATGGGCCCCTCCCATCTAGATTTTGTCATCCCGAGCCCAGCGAGGGATCTGACAATTTATAACAAAGAGGTCTCTCTCGTGCAGCCTTCCACGAGCTCTAGTTCAAAACCATTTTCCCCAGAATCTCTTTGAGCAACTTGGCGGCCACCGTCGCCGTGAGTTGTGTGCTGTCCTGCGCAGGATTGAACTCCACAATGTCCGCGCCGGCGATTTTCCCAGTAATCGCCTGCAGGTGCGCGATCGCTTCCCTGCTTGACATGCCGCCAGGCTCGCGATGCGAAATACCGGGCGCAAACGCGGGATCCAGCGCGTCCATGTCGAACGAGATATAGATGGGCCCATCCACCTTCATGCGGTCGAGCGCTGGCAGTTGCCGCATTTCGATTACTTCAACGCCGAATTTTTGCGCTTGCTCGCGCTGATGCCCAGTCATGGTCCGAATGCCGACCTGAATCAAGCGCTTGGCTGCGCCCTCTTCCATGATGCGGGCAAATGGGCAAGCGTGCGACATCCGATTGCCTTCGAGTTCGTCGTAGAGATCGGGGTGGGCGTCGAAGTGGAGGATGGTCAGACCGGGGACGCGCTTGCCGAAGGCGCGGACGATCGGCAGAGTAATCGAGTGATCGCCGCCCAGGCAAACCGGACGCAACCTCTTCTCCAGCAATTCGCCGATCTTGGTTTCGATCGCCGGAAATGGCTCCTGGAAAGTAAACTTCAAATCGCCGGCATCCGAGTAAGCGCCCTCGGCGCCGAGGTCGACGCCGGTTTCCGTCCACGAGTTCGCCGAAAGCGAATGGAGGGCCACGCGGATGATCGGCGGCGCTCCCGCCGCTCCACGCAACCAGGAAGAGTTGGCATCGAATGGGATGCCGAGAATGACAGGGGTTCCGGGCTTGGCCGCGTCGGGTCGAATGGTCATGAAAATATTCCTCTTGCTCTAAGAATATTCGCGGCGAGCCCCGCTTGCCGTGATCGGCGACACATCGCTTCTCGCGCCAGTGGAGTCTTCGCGCCTGAATCGGCCACACCGGGCGGCTCATCCGTTATTCTATAGAAGACTTATATGGCTACTTCAACTCGGAATACCAGCGGGGCCGCGACCCCCGCAATCATTGAAAACTACGAGCGCGAACGTGTGTTTGGACTGTTCCGTCAATTTGGATATCTGGAGGCCGAACTGAACCCCCTCGGCCTGCTGCCTCCGCAACCGCATCCCGACCTCGAGATCGACAACCAGTGGGCGCGGGAAGCGCGGCGCATTTATTGCGGCAGCGTAGGCGTGGAGTTCATGCACATAGCCGACCCGGAGCGGCGGCGCTGGATTCAGCAACAAATTGAGATTGCGGCCGACCCGGCTGCCGTCGACATCGACAAAGCCCGCGCTCTCGACCTGCTCGTGCGCGCCGACCTGTTCGAGCAGACGCTGCAGCAGCGCTATCTCGGCAACAAACGATTCTCACTCGAAGGCAACACCTCTTTGTTGCCGGCGATGGATGAGGTTCTGGACGTAGCCGGCGAGCGCGGCGCGGTCGAACTGGTGATGGGCATGAGTCATCGCGGGCGCCTGAACGTCATTATTCATTTGGCCAGGCGCCCGCCAGAGCAGGTGTTTGCGGAATTTGAGGATGTCGACCCACGCAGCGTATTGGGGTCGGGCGATGTGAAGTACCACATGGGCGCGACCGGCGAGTACGTCACTAGGAGCGGAAAGAAAATTCATATCCACCTGGCGTCGAATCCCAGCCACCTGGAAGCGGTCGATCCGGTAACGGTGGGCCGCACTCGCGCCAAGCAGGACCGCGCCGGCGAAGGCGGCAAGGCCAAGTATCTGCCGGTGCTGGTGCACGGCGACGCCGCGTTCGCGGGCCAAGGCATCACCGCGGAGACGCTCAATTATGCCGACCTCGGCGGCTACACCGTGGGCGGGACCATCCACGTAATCGTCAACAACCTGATCGGATTCACGACCAACGCCCGCGACGAGCATTCCTCGCGCTTCTCTGCGCAACTGGCGCGGCGGCAGGCGATTCCCATCTTTCACGTGAATGGTGAAGACGTGGATGCCGTGATGCGAATCGCCCGCATCGCCACCGAGTACCGCTACAAATTTGGCACAGACGTGGTCGTGGACCTGATCGGCTACCGGCGCCATGGGCACAGCGAGGTGGACGATCCCACGGTGACGCAACCGCTCATGTATAAGGCCATCAAAGAGCACCCGCCGCTGTATCACATTTACGCCAAACACATCGGCATGAGCGATGACGATGTCGCCGAGCGAGTGGCCGCGGTCAAGAACGAATACGGAGCCGCACAGAAGAGCGCGACGCAGTTCACCAAGAAGCAGCTCATGCGCGATCTTCCCAGTTACTGGGACGACTATTTCGGAGGCCGCTATAAACCGGATTACGAGCAGCCCACCGGCGTCCCGAGCGAGGAGTTGGCGGAACTCACCGAGCGTTTAACCACGTACCCGGAGGGTTTCCATATCCATCCCAAGGTAAGAAAGTTGCTGGAACAGCGGCAGGAGATGGGCACAGGCAAGAAGCCGGTCGACTACGGCATGGCAGAGGCGCTGGCTTTTGCCAGTCTGGTGAAAGAAGAGATTCCAGTGCGCCTGAGCGGGCAGGACTCGCGGCGCGCAACCTTCAATCAACGGCACGCGGTGCTGCTCGATACCGAGGACGAGTCGGAATACATTCCGCTGCGCCACATTGCGCCGGGCCAGGCCGCGTGCGACATCTACAACTCCACTCTGTCGGAAGCGGGCGTGATGGGTTTTGAGTACGGCTACAGCCGCGATTATCCCGAGGCGCTGGTGCTGTGGGAAGCGCAGTTTGGCGATTTTGCCAACGTGGCGCAGGCGGTGATCGATCAATTTGTGTGTGCCGGCGAGGACAAATGGAACCTGCTGTCAGGCCTGGTGCTGTTGCTGCCCCACGGCTACGAAGGCCAGGGTCCGGAGCACTCGAGTGCGCGCATCGAGCGCTTCTTGCAGTTGGCGGCCCGTGACAACATCCAGATTTGCCAGCCCTCGAATGCCGCGCAGTATTTCCACTTGCTGCGGCGGCAGGCGCTGCGCAAGTGGAGGAAGCCGCTGGTAGTGTTCACGCCGAAGAGCATGCTGCGGAATCCGGATGCCCTGTCTCCGCTGGAAGATCTCACGCATCAGCAGTTTCTGCCGGTGATCCCGGACACGCAAGCACAGGATGCCAAGCGGATTCTGATCTGCACCGGTAAGATCGGGCACGAACTGCGCACGGAACGCCAGAAGCGTCAGGACTTCAGCACCGCCATTGTTTTCCTCGAGCAGATGTACCCGTTCCCGGAGGCGGAACTTCACCAGGAACTGGAGCGTCATAGTTCAGCGCGAGATATTGTGTGGGTGCAGGAAGAGCCCGCCAACATGGGCGCGCTTTTCTTCGTGCTGCCGCGCTTGAAGCGCCTCGCCAATGAGCGCCCGGTGCATTCGGTGAAACGCTCTGCGAGTGCGAGCCCGGCGACCGGCTCAGCCAAAGCGCACGAGGTCGAGCAGAAAACATTGTTGGCACTGGCGTTCACCACGCTGGACTGAAACGCGCTGTCGCGGGAGAAAAAATAACAGCCCAGGAGCGAGCTTCAATCGATCTTGGGCTGTCGCTATCTCAACTCATCACTGTAGAGACGGGGCTCGCCCCGTCTCCCCGTGGTCATTGCCTTACTTCTGGCTTACGGCCAGCGCTTAGCCGCTTCTTCCCAGCCGGCAACCCGTCCCGGAGCGGTTGCGCCCTGGGCGGCAACCACCGGCGGAATCCGCACTGGCTGCGGCGGCGCCGTGGTAGTTAAGGTCGGCTTGGGCGCTTCCGCCAACTGTTCTTTTTCGTCCGAAAGCAACGGGGCGGCCACGCGCAAGGCTTCAACTTCTTTTTCCAGCCTGGTCAGTTCAAGTTCCTTCTGCCGTAGAACTTCATACACATTTTTCATGCTTGGGCACCTTTGTCTTGGAACAGGAGATTAAGCGCAGAGTATGGGTTCGACCGGCAATTTGTCAAGGAAAACAGACTCCCGCAAGTGCAAGGATAGTCATCGAGGCTTGGTCATCGAAACACCACGACCGCGACCAGGATGCCCAGAATCAGCACGAAGACCGCCAACAGATTGACGTGGTTCGCCAGCCACGATTCCTGCACGGGCACGGAGTTTCGAAGGAAGGCCGGCACGAACTCCTCCGGCGCCGGCGCCGCGGAGGCCGACGGTGCATCAGACAATGCGCCCTGCTCTGGTTCGCCTCGCTTGGTCTCTTGTTGCTCGATCTGGTGTTGCTCGATCTGCCTTCGGGCGATCTCGCCCTGCTCCTGCTCGCGCTGTTTTTTCTCGAAATTCTTCTTCTCCGTATCCTTCTTCTCACAATCGAGGCAGAGCGTTCTCCCCTCGGAAACGGGGAATCCGCAGGCGCCGCATTTTTGCACGCGGAGCATGGCCTCCGGGACAGCAGCGGGCGCTGCTTCGGGCTCGGGCACCGGCGCTGTGTCGGGCATCGCTGTCTCGGGCACCGCTGTGTCGGGCAATGCTGACGAAATTACGGGCGCCTCGGCGGGCAGGACTGTGGGCTCAGCGAGCCCTGGGTTAAAGGGGACGTTAAGGGGAACGTTAACGGGAACGTCAACCGGAATATCAAGAGGAATCGCGGAAGCCAGCGGCGCGCTGCTTGCCGCAGAGAGTTCGGGCAAGAGCTCGGGCAAAGGTTCGGGCAAAAGTTCGACAGGCTCCTCCGGTTCTGGCCTCGGCGCTGGCGCCGGCGCGGACTTCTGGCGCTGCTCGGCCAGATCGAGGGCGGTCAACGTGAGGTCAGCCATGCGTTCAAGCGCGATCAGATCGCGCTCTTCGAAAGCATAAGGATGATCGGAGAATAGTTCGAACAAGCCACGAACCTCACCGTTGCGCCGCAGCAGCGGCAAAACGACGATGGATGCAATGCCCAGCGCCCGGCAAGCTTCCAGATTCACACGCGCATCGGTTTCCGCGTTATCACAACGCAGCAACTGCCGGCGGGCAATGCTTTCGCCCGTCAATCCGGAACGGACCTGCAGCCGCGCCCCGACTGCCGGCGCGGAAGCGCCAGCGCTGGCGCGGCAAACCATCTCCTCACCCTGGGGCAGAGCCAGCGCAGTTCCAGTCGCGCCGGTGATGTACTGCGCCCGTTCCACCAGCAACTGCAGTGCCGGGTCCAGTTCCGTTTCTGCCAGCGCGCGGATCCCATTGGACCTATCGCCAACTGAGCCAACCGCTCCTACTACAGCAGAAGATGGATCTGTCCCAGCGATTGTGTCCTCCGTGCTCGCCGGCGGAAACCGATCTTCAGGTCGGGCAGATCCGTGCATGAAATTGCTGTCCAAGCCACCTTGCGGCCATCAGGAACAGGATTTGCAGAAAGGGGCTGAACCGAGTCTCGCCTTGGAGACTCCGGCTGTCAAGAGCCGGGAGCAATGCCTGGGAGCAATGCCGCACTTACTGAGCTTTTTCGTCTTTGTGCCGCAACCACTCAATAAACATCTGCTCTTTTGGTTTGTCGTAGGCCATGAGCAGGTGGCGGATGCTGCGTCCGCTGACAAAGTGGCAAACTTCTTCGGCCAGGTTCTTGGCATGGTCGCCGGCGCGTTCGAGAGACTGCGTCATGAAGATAACCTGCAGGCTGGAGTGATGCGCGACGTTCTCCGGATTCTCGATGTGGCGCAGGAAGATGATATTGCGCAGGCGGTCCATCTCGGCATCGGCGCGGAGCACGTCGATGGCTTTCTTCACGTCGCGCTGGGAAAAGGAGTGGCCCACGTCGGCCAGCATTTTTTCCAGGACCGTAGCCATCTGGGTCAAGTCGCGAGCATCCTGCGAGTCGATGCGGCCTCCCGCAGCTTGCGCGCTGGTGGCAAAGCTCAAGAGCAGGTCACCGATGCGCTCCAGTCCGATCATGAGCTTCATGCACGCCAGCAATTGCCGCGTTTCCGCCTCCGGGACGCGGGTGATGGTCGCGGTCACACCGCTGTCCACTTCCACATCAATGGCGTCGAGTTCTTTCTCGCACTGCCGGATCGCGTTCAGGCGAGCCATGGATCCGGTGGCAATTCCCTCGGCTGCAATGGCCGCAGCTTCGCGGGCCAGTTCGCAGGCCTCCACCGTTCGCTGCACCAGGCCCGAGTGCGAGGGCTCAGGCGAAGGTGTTTTTACGCTGGCTGTGCTCATAGGCAAAACCGCCTTGCCTTATTGGATGCCGGATCCGCCACGGTGGACGCGACCGCCATCACCCCAGAGTGTGACACATAATCCCCAATAAAGCATAGTTCGCCGCTTCCCCAGGCAGGTTACAACCCGGTGAATTTCTTGTCGCCGAATGAATAGACTCAAGCCCTCACGTGATTCTGATCACAGCCGCCGGACGAACACTCGTGATACTGAAAGCAGTACACAGGGGACAGAATGAACTATCCCGTTTGGCAACTTGGATTTCCTGGCGGATTACTGATCGCGGCCGTAGCCGTGCTTCATGTCTTCATCTCCCACTTCGCGGTCGGCGGCGGTGCATACCTGGTTCTCACCGAGCGTCGCGCGTATTCGCACAACGATTCGGAGTTGCTCGCGTACGTGCGTCATCATTCCAAGTTCTTCGCGCTGCTGACCGTGGTTCTTGGGGCGGTTACCGGCGTGGGCATCTGGTTCACGATCGGACTGGTCAGCCCCGAAGCAACTTCTTCGCTCATTCACACCTTCGTTTGGGGATGGGCGATCGAGTGGGTCTTCTTTTTCGTCGAGATCGCTGCCGCTCTCATCTACGCCTATCACTGGGACACTCTCGACCGGCAAACTCATCTCATCGTCGGCTGGATCTACTTCGTCGCTGCCTGGGCGAGCATGGTCGTGATCAACGGCATCCTCACCTACATGCTCACGCCCGGACGCTGGCTCGAAACCGGGAACTTCTGGGACGGCTTTTTCAACCCCACTTATTGGCCGTCGTTGTGCATCCGAACCGCAATGGCCGTGGGTCTGGCGGGTATTTTCGGCTTGCTGACCGCGATGTACGAACCTTCTGCTTTGCGGGAACGCGTTGTGCGTTGGGCGGGCTGGTGGCTGCTGCTGGGAATTGCATCGCTTCTTCCTTTGAGCCGGTGGTATTTCCACGATCTTCCTTCCTACTCGCGAGCGTATTTCAGCGGCCTGTACCCCGGCATGTACACAGCGATCCACCATGCCCTGCTCGGAGCGGCTGTTTGCGCCGGGGCCGCACTGATACTTACGCTGGTGTTCGCGCTCCTCAGGCCGAAGATGATGAACGCAGCGATCGTGGCCGTGCTGCTGGTTGCTGGGATCGGCGTCATGGGCTCGGGCGAATATTTGCGCGAGTTCAGCCGCTATCCCTATGTCATCAACAGCTACATCTACGCCAACGACGTAAGGGTTGGGCAGATGGAGGCTATCGTCGCCAGTGGTGTCGCCAAAACTTCGCCGTGGGCCGAAGCCAATGCTGACGACCCACATGCCTATGGCCGGCAACTTTTTGTTATCGAGTGCGGCTCTTGTCATTCCGCCGATGGCTATCGCGGGATGCGCAAATTCGCCCACGGATGGGATGCGAAATTTGGCAGCGAGATCCTGCTGCACCTACCGGTAGTTCGCGAGACCATGCCGCCATTTGCAGGCAACGAGCATGACCGCGCAGCCTTGGGCAGCTATCTGGCCTCGCTGGCGCCGGCAACACCCTCGGGCGCGAACCAAAAAGAACTCGGACAGCAGGTTTTCGCGATCCATTGCGCCCTCTGTCACAGCGTCGGTGGCCAGCGGCGTCCGCTGGACTTGAATGGCACCGACGCCGACGCAATCGTCGGCATGATCGGAACGCTGGGGGACATCAATCCAGACATGCCGTCTTTTACCGGCACGGAAGCGGAAGGCCACGCATTGGCCGTCTATCTGAGCAATCCCAGGCAGTAGTTGAGACAGTGGAGCGACGGGCATCTCGCCCGTCAGGTTGCGAGGTGGTCAGGCGGGGACGCCCGGCGCTCCACAAGAAAGATGGGAGAAGTTAGAAGGAGAACACATCATAATGAACTTGCCCATTCCTTATCCCGATCCCATGCCCTTGCCAGCGCCCGTCTGGCTTCTGCGCACGCTGCTCCTGCTCACATTCTTTCTCCACGTCTTGTTCATGAACTGCCTGTTGGGAGGCGCAGTCGTCGCCCTCGTCTGCACGCTGCGGCGCCGGAGTTCGACATTATCGGCGCGGCTTGCCGGCGATCTCGGCCGCCTGCTGCCCTCGGTTTTTGCCTTTACTATCACCCTGGGCGTGGCGCCGTTGCTATTCCTCCAGGTGATGTATGGACAATTCCTTTATGCCAGTTCGATCCTGATCGGAGTGCCCTGGCTTGCCATCATTGCCATGGTCGTTCTCGCCTACTACGGCGTCTACTTCTTCTCGATGACTTTAGCCAAGACGCAGGAGCACGAGCAAAAGGGCGGGACAACCATAGTTCTGGCTCTGGTGGTGCTGCTCCTTGCGACCATTGCCTTCGTCTACAGCAATAACTTCACCCTGATGCTGGCGCCCGAGCACTGGCTCAACCTTTATCACAGCAACGCCGGCGGCTGGAGCCTGAACTGGTTAGAGCCTTCTCTTCTGCCGCGGTATCTTCATTTTGTGTTAGGCGCTTTGGCAGTTTCCGGACTGGGGTTGGTGGTGATGGGTCTTCGCCAGCAAGAAGTGCCCCAGCAAGTAGACGGCTATCGCCAGTGGCTCATCGAACAAGGATCCTTGCAGTTCACAGGAACTACCCTGCTCAACTTTGGTGTGGGGTTCTGGTTCCTGGTGAAACTGCCCGGTCCGGTTCGACTGGCCTTTGTCGGTGGCAACGGGCTCGCCACCGCATGGTTGGGAATGGGAATGCTTCTGCCGCTGGCTGCGGTTGCGCATCTCATCGTGTCGAAAGCCAGCAAGTCTCCGCAGCGGCAACTGGCCATCGGCATAAGCTGCGGATTGCTGACCGTGGCCATTATGGTCGTTATGCGCGACGTGCTGCGAAATCTTGCGCTCGCCCCATACTTCAGCCCCAGACAACTGCCGTTTGCGCCGCAGTGGGGCATCATCGGGCTTTTCTTGCTTCTCTTCCTCGCGGGCCTGGCAACTTTGTATTACATGCTTCGCCAGGTCGCTATCGCAACCAGGATGCGGGTGGCAGCATCCCAAAAGCTTCAGTAGATCCAATCTTCACGTCAAGGAACGCGCAGCTTGGCATCAGTCGCAGACGCGACTAACACTTTTTTCAGTGCCTGCTATTTGCCTGCTGTCTGCCTGCTATTGTCCGACGGAGCCATTCCGGTGAGTTCGGCCGCCCTGGAAGAAGCGGTGTCGCACCATGCTATGGCCAAGCATAAAAAAGATGACTGCCAGGAAGACTACAAACAAGAGTTGTCTAATTCCGAACGAAGGTGGCCTTCGCCTCGCACGGCCCGTCGTATTCAGATCAGTTGTCATCAGAGCGCCCCCTTCGCCAAGTCAAGTTCCCGCCATGGGACCGTCATTTATGTGATGCTCCGTAGCTCGCATTCGCGGCAAGTATATATGGAAGAAAATTGAAGATTCGTCTCGCCGAGTTTATACGCCTCGGCATTGCCTGCATCTACGCAGGATCTTCGGAAGCGGTCTCGGAAGCGGTCAGAGTGAACAGAAAGGTCGAGCCGTGGTGGAGTTCGCTCTCGGCGCGGATCGTTCCCTCGTGGGCCAGAACAATATGCTTGGCGATGGCCAGTCCCAGTCCCGTGCCCCCGGATTCCCGCGAGCGCGCTTTATCGACGCGGTAGAAACGTTCGAAAAGACGCGGCAAATGCTCGGAAGAAATGCCCGGTCCGAAGTCCTGCACGTAGAATTCCACGCCACTCTCCGCCGCCCGCGCTCCGAGAATAACTTTCTTTCCTGACGCCGCATACTTCAACGCATTCTCGATCAGGTTGGAAAAAATCTGGTGGATGGCTTCGCGATCCGCATTCACATTGCCGGCCGGGACCGAATTCTCAATCACCAGTTCCACGCCATACGAGCGCGCCACTTCGCGAAAGCTCTCCAGCGCGTCCTGCAGCAATTCTTCGGGACTGACCCGCTGCATGCCGAACCTCTGCTCGCCCGATTCGACGCGAGCCAGCGTCAGCAGGTCTTCCGTAAGCCGCGACATGCGGGCCGAATTCTTGCGGATGATTTCCAGGAACTCGCGCACGTGATTGTCGGCCAGTGGACTGTCGAGCAGCGTCTCGGTGTATCCCTGGATGGAAGTCAGCGGAGTGCGCAGCTCGTGGGAAACGTTGGCGATGAAATCGCGGCGGCTCTTTTCCATGCGCTCTGTCTCGGTCAGATCGCGGAGCACGGCCACCGCGCCCCCTCCCGGCATGGGCGCCGCCGTAACGTCGAAGGTGCGGCCCGAAGCAATAGTGTTCGAGCGTGCGGTCGTAACCACCTGGTCGCGCGCCGCTTTTTGAATCGCGGCGAGAAAGTCCGGGTCGCGAACGTTGTCGATTAACGGCGCATTCAGGCGGGGAGCATGAAGCAGCAGACGGCTCATGCCGCGATTGGCCCACTGCACGCGTCCATCGACATCCACCGCAATCACCGCGTCCTGCATGCTGTTGAGCAGAGTCTCCAACTCCCGCTGGCTGGTTTGCACGCGAGCGTAACTTTCTTCCACCCGGCGTGTCGTCTTATCGAGTGCTGCTGCCACCTGCCCGATCTCGTCCGTCGCCGTGGACGCGATTCTCGCCGTTAGATCCCCACCCGCCACGCGCTCGGCAAAACTCACGATCCGCTGCAAACGCCGCCCAACATACTGAGAAGCAACCAACGCCACCATCACCGCGAATGCGAAAGCGGCGAGCGATCCCCAGAATAGGGCCACCGCCAGCGGACGATCCGTAATTTCCATCTCCGGCAGCGGATACGCCAGGCGCACCGCCCCTCCGGAAACCGGCGCCGCTACATACAAAAAAGGAACGCTAAGAGTTCGACTGCTGCGCTCATCCACCCCGAGATGTCCGGCAAGAGCAGCCGCAAACTCCTTGCGCTGCGCATGATTTTCCATCGTGCTGGGATCGGCTTCCGAATCGGCCAGCACCTTGCCGGTGGGATCGATCACGGTGGCGCGGGCTCCCGCCGCCTGCCCCTCCTGGGCGGCGATGTCGGCCAGGGAGTGCTGCCGGTCCGCCTCCACGCGATACGCGAACATCAGGGTTTTCTGCTTGAGATTGCGCTCGATCTGCTCGTGCAGCGTGCGCTCCCAGACCTTGTGCACGGTCAACTGCAATGTGATCGCGGTGGCGCCAATCACCAGCAGAAACACAATCATCAATTTAAAGAAGATGCGGCTTCTCACCGCGCAACCTCAAAGCGGTAGCCGGCCCCCCGCACCGTCTTCAAGTAGCGCGGGTTCTCGGGATCGGGCTCAATCTTTTCTCGAATGCGTCGCACATAAACGTCCACCGAGCGCGGCGTCACATACGCCGTATCGCGCCATACCGAGTCGAGCAACTGGTCGCGCGTGAAAACGCGCCCCGCGTGCCGCATGAAGTGGTCGAGCAATCGGAATTCGGTGGCCGTGGTCGGCACCTGTTTCCCCCGAACCGTCAACGTCATCGCGCTCGGGTCGATGTGGATTTCGTCAATCTTGGTTGGCAGCGGCGGCAGCGGCCGCTCAAAACGACGCAGCACCGCTTTGACGCGAGCCACCAGTTCGCGCGGGCTGAAAGGCTTCGGGATGTAATCGTCGGCGCCCAACTCCAACCCCAGCACCCGATCCGACTCGCCGCTCTTGGCCGTCAGAAAAATCACCGGGACCGACGCCAGCGCCACCGACTGCCGTATCTGGCGGCAAAGTTCCAGACCATCTTTTCCCGGCACCATGATGTCCAGCAGGAACAGCGCCGGATGCTGCCGTTCCGCATCGGCCACCACCAGATTCCCGGTCGAGTAGAGTCGCACACTGAAGCTGGCCCCCTCCAGATGATGGCGAACCAGGCGCGAAATATCCGGGTCGTCTTCCACTACATAAATCGTCGGCTTCACGCGACCATTGTAACTGGGAAGTGTTTCAATTTCGCGCGCGTTTCGGGAAGGGACGAGTTTTTGGGAAGGGCACGACTTCACGGGCTGCACAAAAATGTTGATTCGTGTAGAGACTGATTCGTGTAGAGACCGGGCTTCCCCCGTCTCAGACTGCTGAGGAACTCTGGTTCGAGCAGGTTTTGGGAAGGGAACAACTTCAGTCGTGCCATAAGTCGCTGAAAATGTGTCCACGCCGTAGCACCCGAGGTGAGCTTTTTACGCGATGGGCCAATTTTCCCGCATCCTCATTTGGTCGCGGGGTCGAAGCCGGACCTTCACCCCCGGCCATCAACGCAGCGCCATTCCCGCCTCGGCGCAAAAATCCTCCGCCACAAATTCCCCGCGCAGAAATTTCGGAAACGCCGCCGCCGCGATCATGGCCGCATTGTCAGTCGAAAGCGCGCGCGCCGGAAAGAATACCGGGAGCCCCTGCATCCCCGCTTCGCGTTCAAAAGTCGCCCGCAATTCCTGATTAGCGGCCACGCCCCCGCTGACGAAAAGAGTCTGAACCTCATACTCGCGCGCCGCCCCAAGCGTCTTCATCACCAGATCGTTGACCATCGAACGCTGGAAAGAAGCCACCAAATCGAGAGTTTGCCGGTCGCACAGCCGGAGAAGGTCTTCGAGCGTCGGCTTGTCGATGCCCGCCAGCGCCTGCCGCCGAGCCAAAATCGCAGGTTTCATGTTCTCGGTCTCGACGTAGCGCAAAACCGCCGTCTTGATTCCGCTATACGAAAAATCGAAATGCGGCCCATCCTCTTCCGCCCGCACTTGCTTACGATCGTCCTGCTCACGATCGCCTTGCTTGTGATCGCGCCGGTCCGCGTGCTTGATCTGCGAAGTCTGGAACCTGACCGCGTGCGCATCGCCGTGTGGCGCCAGCCGGTCGATGATCGGTCCTCCAGGATAGCCGAGCGCCAGCAGCTTCGCGACTTTATCGAACGCCTCTCCCGCAGCGTCGTCGCGAGTGTGCCCGATGTTCTGATAGCTCCAGAGATTTTCCCGCACCTCGGCCAGATAAAGATGCGTGTGGCCGCCCGATACCACCAGCGCCAGCACCGGAAATTGCAGCTCGCCATTTTCGCTCTGCCGCTGCTCCATTTGCCGTTGACCCAGTTGCCGTTGACCCAGCAACACCGCATGGATGTGTCCCTCAAGATGATTCACAGCGATCAGCGGCTTTCCCAGCGCGAACGCCAGCGCCTTGGCAAAACTGATGCCCACCAGCAGAGCGCCCGCCAATCCCGGCCCTTGCGTCACCGCGATAGCATCGACCGACGCATAAGTCTGTCCCGCGTCAGCCAGCGCCTGGCGTACCACCGGAATAATCGCCCGCAAATGCTCGCGCGAAGCGAGCTCCGGAACCACTCCGCCATAAGGCTGGTGCGTGGCGATCTGCGACGCCACCACGTTCGACAAAATCTGCTGCCCCGAGCGCACCACCGCCGCGCCCGTCTCATCACAGGAGCTCTCGATGCCGAGTATGTACGCGTCAGGCATAATTAGCTCTTAGCTCTTAGCTCTTAGCTCTTAGCTCTTAGCCATGAGCTTCTGGCTCTAGCGTTTCAGTGTAGACGATTTGAACAGACCTCCAGCATTCGTATTGCGGATGACTGAATGTTGAATGCGAAGTGCCAAGTGCTGACTGCTGAATGCTGACCGCCAAACAACACGCCGCCAACATCGTCCGCACGCTGCGCGCGCGCGGACACCAGGCCTACTTCGCCGGTGGCTGTGTCCGCGACCTTCTGCTCGGCCGCGAGCCCGCCGACTACGACGTTTCGACCGACGCGACTCCGCAACAGGTCATGCAAGTCTTCCCCCAGACCTTCGCCGTAGGCGAGCAGTTCGGAGTAGTGCTAGTGCCAGAGCCCAGTGGAGCGACGGGCGTCCCTTCGACAGGCTCAGGGCAGGCTCTCGCCCGTCAAGGAGAGCGCGGCAAAGGAGCCATCGAGGTCGCGACGTTCCGCTCCGATATGGGCTACTCCGATGGCCGTCATCCCGACCAGGTTCGCTTCACCAAAGACCCGCGCGAAGACGTCGAGCGCCGCGACTTCACCATCAATGGCATGATGCTCGATCCCTTGGTGTTCGATAAAACAACAAACGAGATTCTGGATTTCGTCGGCGGCCGCGAGGATCTGAAAGCCGGAATCGTGCGCGCGATCGGCGATCCCGAACGCCGTTTTGCCGAGGACAAACTGCGCATGCTCCGCGCCGTGCGTTTTGCCGCACGCTTCGATTACAAAATCGATCCTGCGACAATGGCGGCGATCCAAAAGTTAGCGCCGAAAATTCACCAGGTCTCCTCGGAGCGCGTGCGCGAAGAACTGACCAAGATGCTAACCGAAGGCCGAGCCCGCCGAGCTTTCGAGTTACTCGATTCGACTGGCCTGTTACCCGAAGTCCTGCCGGAAATCTCCGCCATGAAAGGAGTCGAGCAGCCGCCACAATATCATCCCGAAGGCGACGTGTTCGTGCACACCCTGCTTCT
>JBEKIB010000089.1:0-20406 GCA_050011975.1 Terriglobales bacterium
TATCTTGCGGGCGTGGCACTGGCCAGCCAAACCGGAAACGGCGGCGGAGTCTATGTTGCCGAGTACGGCAGCACGTCCGGAGTCGCGCTGGTGAGGCTCAGTGTATCGGGCCAGAAATGTTCGCTGGAAGAACTGAAGACGTCACCGTTTGTAGATCCGAATAGCACGGGGTTGTTGTCCATTGCTACTTTTCCCACTCGATCGTTTTAGTAAATGATGGACCGTAGACGCTTTGATCTTGGGAAAAATGAAGGAACTCGATATGCGCTCGCTGTCGCGGTGGTTGCTGGCGATCCTATTGTGCGGATTTCCTTTGGTGAAGCTCGCGGCGGAAGACTGTCCCGCCCGTCCCGAGTCCGGCAGCGTAGTGAACGACCCCTATAGCATTTCCTCGCAGAATGGCGTTCTTTCCGCCAAATTCGTTCTGGCGCACTCGGTGGACAAGGCTGGTTATACCCACTATTGCTACAAATACAATGCCTCCGGTCAGGTGGTCGAGGCTCCAACCTTGCGTGTCAATCCGGGAGACACGTTGAACCTTGATGTCGTAAATCGCATCGAGAATGACAAAGACACGATGAAGATGCACATGAACATGGCAGGCGCGGGCGATAAGACCTGCGGCGATGGTGGCGATGCGACGCTCGACGCCACCAACGTCCACTTCCATGGCTTGAATGTTCCGCCGATTTGCCATCAGGACGATGTGATCGATACCCTGATTCAGCCGGGCTCACCTGGATTTAAGTACAGCATGCAGATTCCGGCGACGGAGCCACCGGGCTTGTATTGGTACCATCCGCATGTGCACGGCTTCACCGAGTTTCAGGTGAACGGCGGCGCTGCCGGGGCAATCGTTGTCGAGGGGATGGAAAAATATCGGCCCGAGGTTAAGGGGCTCACAGAACACGTGTTCGTGATTCGCCAGCAGTATTTGGTTCCCTGGATCCCCGGACCTTACGAGCTCACCATTAACTATCAGGTCGCTCCTTATGCTGGTCTTAGGCCGATCATTCAGATGCAGCCGGGGGAGAAGCAGTTCTGGCGTGTGGCAAACGCGTCCATCCAGGACTTCCTGGAGTTGCAGGTGCTGGACAATGGCCGGCCGAAAAAACTGGAACTGATCGCGCTCGACGGCTATCCTCTAGCTCAGACCAGAGACGAAGAGACAATCCTGATCCCACCGGCGGGAAGAGCTGAGTTTATCGTGACCGCTCCGCCGGCCGGGGGAAGTGCAGTGTTCTTCACCCAGGCCTATTCCACCGGGCCGACCGGAAACGCTGATATCGCGGGCGTGCTCGCCGACATTCAGGTTACCGACGGTAGCGCCGCCTCGCACCTGCCTAAGGCGCCGGTGCCCGCGCCCGCGGCAGCTATGCCCGCGACGCGAATCAAGTTTTCCGACCTGGCTGATCAGAAGGTGACGGCCGAGCGCAAGCTCTATTTCTCGGAGGAATTTGGCGGTACCAACGGCCCTATCGAGTTTTACATCACGGTGGACGGACAAAAGCAGAAAGTTTTCGAGGCCAATGAGAAGCCCGTGATTACGACCAAGGTGGGAGCGGTTGAGGATTGGACAATAGAAAACCGCGCGCTCGAGACCCATGCCTTCCACATCCATCAGATTCACTTCCAGATGCTGGAGGTGAATGGAAAACCCGCCGCTAATAACGACCTGCGCGATACCATCGAGATTCCGTATTGGACCGGCAAAGGACCATATCCCAGCGTGAAGGTACGCATGGACTTCCGGGATCCGACGATCGCAGGTACGTTCCTGTTTCACTGTCATATCCTGTTGCATGAGGATCTTGGCATGATGCACAAGATCTTGGTAGAGCCCTAGTTACTATTGTTAGTCATCTGTTTTCGATTATCGAAAAAGGAAACAAGAACATGCGCAAACGGTTGCTGATGCTTTTGGGGAGTGGTCTTTTACTGACGGCTGCATACCTGGCCGGGACTCACAACACGACTGTGGCGTATGCGGGGCCATCCATGCGCGGCGCGGTGCCAAAATCCTATGGCAAACTCGTGGCCGCCATTTCAGACTCCATCGGCACCGGCCTGGTTTTTGAGGATGCTGAAGGCGTGATCCGGTTCGTCAGCGTCAATGGGATGAAAGAAGGAGAGTTGGCGCGCTTTGACACCACTCCAACTCGCGGGGGCATCCCCAGATCATACGGTCACTTGGTGACTGCGGTGGTGAACAATGGCGCAACAGGACTCGTGTTCGAGGACGCCAACGGGGTGATTCGGTTCGTTACTTTGACCGGCGTGACCGAGGGTGAGTTAATTCGCGAGTGATATCTGGGTGAAGTCGAATCGCTCTTCCACCGCGGGTTAATGGGGACGAAAGTAGATCACGACGAGTTCCTTGGTTTCCTGCGGCGCCGGTGCCCATTTCCATTTTTCTATGGCTTCGACCGCGGCTTTTGCCAACACAGGATTGCCACCAATCACTTGCGTCAACTTCAGTTTTCCGTTGGGCTCAACTACGGCTTCCAGCCTGACGGTTCCACTGATTTGCAGTTTTCTGGCGAGTTCCGGATAAACTGCGTCCACCTTGTTCACTATTTTCCGCTGTACTTCCGGCTGCTCTTGAGCGAGAGCGTGGGATGGGCAGAAGGCCGTTGTTCCCAAAGAGAGCACTACGATGGCGGCCGACATGTAGGGTCGGATATTCACTGTGCTAGCCTACGCTCGCTCGGTTTCGCCGCGAAGGTAACCAAGGTAATCAAGCGCCGCTGCGTAAGAAATCCGGCGAGCCACCGGCGCTCCATCTCAGGGTTGGGGAAGAACGATTGCGGCTTGATTCTACTGGTGATCCCTCGGAATGGTTTCTTCCCAGGTTTTTTGTTTCAGGGACTGGCCGTCCTTGAATAACTGGCGGGTGTATTTGTAGTAGAAGTTTTGGGCGTCGCTGCTTAGTGTCAGGTGGCCTTGCCAGGTTAGGGTTTGTTGCTTGAGGGCCATGACGATTTCGGCTTCGGCTTGGACGGAGCTGGCTTCCGTGTGGTTATCGTCGGCTAAGTAAGTTATGCCTTCGAAGTCGGATTCTTTTCCCCAGGGGTAAGTTTCTTCTGACTTACCGGTCCAGGTCACTTTTGTTTTTCCATTCAGTTCGTCGCGCTCGGTTTTCCAATCACCGGGCCAGGGGAAGCCTGCGGATTGAATGTCGCTGCGTTGTTCGGACGGCGCCGGAGGCGCGAATTGCGGCGCAGCGTACATGGAGGGCGGGACGAGCGGCAAAGTGACGCGGGATCCGGTGTCGCCGCCCAGCTGAAGAGTCGTCGTCATCGCATAGGGTGTCGGCCAGATCATGGGCCAGAGCGCGTTCGAAACCGCCAAACGAATGCGGTGGCCTTTGGGAAAGGTCCAGGTAGCTAAGTGCATTTCTATATCTAGCGAGTAAGTCTGGTTTGGCACTAAGTCTTTAGGGTCGGAAGAGCTATCGCGCTGTGCGCCGTTGAGTCCGGCACCAGTAACTTGAGTTACTGTGCCGTCGGGTGCTACGTCGGAGAGGTGTGCGAACCAGTCGGCTTGCGGAGCGGACGAACTTACCTGAAGCAAGGCATGGGGACGTCCAAGGAGGGTGAGGTCTGTCTTGAGCGGAGTCGAATCGTAGGTGAGGCTGAAGGCGTCGACAGGGCGCTGGTCGGTAAGCAGTTCTCCCCACCAGAATCCGGCTTCCACGCCAACGCTCGGAACGTAGCGGAGTTGGTGGGCGCCGGGCCTCGCGGGCTCGGTGGAGAGGACGTGAGCGTCGTAGAGATAGAGCGGTGTGTTGGCTACGTTCCTCGGGGGCCAGCCAATCTCGCCGCGCCATTTTCCGGGCACGGTTTTGAGGTGAGGATCGGGAGCGTGCCACTCCTGCATATAAATGGATAGCGGCGGTTCTTCCATGATTCCAGTGTTGCGGTTTTTGAGCCAGTAATCCCACCAGCGCAGGGCTTGATCTCGCCATTCGATTTGAGGGCCGGGCTCCGCGTCGTTGGGGAAGGTGTGATTCCAGGGACCAATGATGGCCTTCACCGGCGCCTTCACTTGCTCGAACATGCGAGGGATGGAATCGCGATAGCCATCCAGCAGACCTCCAATTAAAAAGCAGGGAATTTTGATTTCGCTTAGCGGGCGGACAGGAGCGCTCCAGAACTGGCCGTCGCGTTGATGCTTGAAATAAAGCAGGGACCATGGTGCGGATTCGAAGCGCGGGCCAAGGATTGTTTCGTCGAGCGAATAGTCGGGGGCGCTGGTCATAGAGGGCGCAAGATCCATGTTGAGTTCGAACTCATCGAAGTGCATCATACCGTCGATGTAATGGATGTCGTCGTGGAAGAGTTGTTCGGTGGCATCGACCGCGAGAATGGCTTTGAGCGCGGGCGGATGACGCATCGCCAGTTGGATGGAGTTGAAGCCTCCCCATGAGATGCCGAACATCCCGACTTTGCCGTTGGACCACGGTTGAGCGGCTAACCAGGCAATGACTTGCTCGCCGTCGAGTTGTTCCTGTTCTGAATATTCGCGGTCGGTGGGCGCGCCTTCACTGGCGCCGAAGCCGCGGATATCGACGCGGACACTGACGTATCCGTGGGCGGCGAACCAGGCGTGGATGGGATAGTCGCGGGCGGCGGTGGCATCGTCTTTGCGATAGGGAAGATATTCGAGGAGAGCGGGAAATTTTTCTCCCGGCTTGGCGTTGTCGGGCATGTAGAGAGTGGCGGAGAGGTGAACGCCGTCGGGCATTGGAATCCATTGCTGGACCATGTGGACGGGGCGCAGCGCGGGCGGTGTTCTCGGGACAGGGAGTGCGTTGAGGCTGGCGGAAATCGCGAGCGGGACAAGGATGGCGAAAGCTGCACGAGAACGTAAGAACATAGGCGCGCAAATCATAACAGGAGAGCGTGCTGGTGTGTAGGGGTTGGGCCCGCGACCTTATGCCGCGGGCTTTTTACGTAACCATGAGTGAGAAGGTCGGCTCTCGCCGTTCTATCTCCCTTGACACGGTGTGACTATCTTCTTATTGTTGCTAACCGACCATGAATATTGTCAAGGCTACGAAGAAGTATGAGGATTGGTTGAGGCTGCAAATCCCAATTGTTGGGCGCGATTTGCGCTTCAAGCATGAGCAGATGGCCGCCGCCCTTTTTCCGTTCTTGCGGGCGACTTTCTATCGCTGGGTGCAAGTGTGGCCGGAAGTCTGTGCCGACCTCACCCGCGCACCCCATCTTTTGTCGGTGGGCGATCTGCACGTGGAGAACTTTGGCACCTGGCGAGACACCGACGGGCGGCTGGTGTGGGGAGTTAACGATTTTGATGAAGCGTGTGTGTTTCCCTACGCCATGGATCTGGTGCGACTGGCGACGAGCGCGTTGCTGGCGACGCGGGACAATCGTCTGGCGATGAAGCCGAAAGATTCGGCGACCGCCATATTGGCGGGATACGAGTTGGGCATGGAGGAGGGCGGGCGTCCGTTTGTGTTGAGCGAGAGCCATGACTGGTTGCGAGCGATCGCGGAGAGCAAGCTCCGGGATCCGGTAGTGTTCTGGCAAAAAATGGATGGTCTTCCGACGGCGAAGGGAGAGATCCCGGAGAGCGCGCGCGAGGCGATTGAGCATCTGCTGCCAGAGCGGGGCATGCCGTACCGACTGGTGCGCCGAGTGGCGGGCCTCGGAAGCCTGGGGCGGACGCGCCTCGTGGCGATCGCGGAGTGGAAAGGCGGGCGCGTGGCCCGCGAAGCGAAGGCGTTGCTGCCATCGGCCTGGCACTGCCTGAATCCAAAGCAAGCGCCGGCAGAGATTCTGTACGCGGCGATCCTGAGGCGAGCGGTGCGCTGTCCCGATCCGTATGTGCAGATGCGGGGGCACTGGATCGTGCGGCGTTTGTCGCCGCATTGTTCGCGGATCGAACTGGATGCGCTCGGAACCAGCCGAGGAGAACTGCGGCTGCTGGAGGCGATGGGGAAAGAGACAGCAAATATTCATGTGGGAACCGAAGAAAAGCGGCGGGCGATCCTGAAGGATTTGCGCGGACGAAAAGGGAACTGGCTGGCCGGCGCGGCGCAGGCAATGGCGGATACCATGGAGAAAGATTGGCGGGTGTGGAGGGAGCGCTGGCAGAGTTAGCCCCTGCCAGCGCCTTATTGGAGGGAAAGTCCGTGCGAGGACTCGGGTGTATCGAAGAGCTGAAATTCCAGTGCGTGAGGTTTGTTTTCAGCTCCGATGGTGAGGAGTGCGTCGAGGATGCATTCCAGCGCCTCGGGAGAACCTGACCAGACGCGGGAAAAGGACTCGCGATGAACTGCCAATTCGCCGACCAGGTGGCCCACCGCTCGGGGACCGAGATCGACATCGGTCAGAGTTGGATCGCTGCCAATCGGCAGCGGGGGGCTCTGTCCTGGAGGCAGGCGGAGGCTGGCCTGGGTTAGCCAGTGGGCGATAAGGGTTTTGAGATGCTGCCGGCTGCAGACGCTTTTCATGTTGTTTTGCGAGGCAAGTGAGGAATGCCAGGACAGGATCTTGAGGCGGTCAAGCCAGCGGTTTTCGACCACCAGGAACCATCCCGTGCGTCGAAAGGTGTCCAGGCCGCAAACCGAGCAAGGCGTGCGTTTTGTGATTGGGTAATCCATTAGCGAGTAATCCATCGGCCTCCCTTTTGACAATCCCTCAAGCGCTGACCGCGGCGCGGGTGAGGAAGCCTGGACTCGAGTGTTCGCTTAGGGGGACGGTCCGCATCCCCAGGTTGGGATCGAAGCGGAGCGTGAAGTGCGAGCAGCAGGCGTCGCAGAGCCAGAAATGCTCCCGCCGCCGGAGCTTCCGCCGGTTGCCGTCAAAGGCCACGTTCAGGTCAGAGGGGAAAGTTTCCGCGAGGAACAGCTTACCTTCGCGCAGGGAACGGAAGGGAACCGTGCAGGCTGGGTTGGCGCATTTCTGGAGCATGGGCTGGATCCAATCTTCTCTTCTGTGGAGTTTTGGCCAGAGAGCTCTGCGAAATATTGCACGCCAGAGGCCGAAGCGTTGACGCGCACATTAGAATTTATTTACCCGCGTTTGCAGCGAGTTGCACGGTGGAAAACTGGTCAGGATTACCCGGCGCTAAACGGTGCTGACGGAAAGCAGTCTCTGCCGACGGATGGTCGTCAGCGGTTGGCGAACATTTCTGAACCGGAGAAACACACGCGCACGAGTCGAGCGTTTTTCCGGACGGCTCGCGCAACGGAAACCGGGCGTTCCCGTGCAGGCTGACGGGATCACGGTAAAAAAACAAATAGCAGCGAACCCAGGGCCGTGTTTTTGACGCGGCCCTGCAGATCGCAAGATCGCGCCCGCTATTTCAGGAAAACCTCTTGCAGGAGTTCTGAGCTGACGATCTCCCGAATCTCTGCGCGCTTCTCGCTAAGCTGCTGCGCCGGAGCTTTCCCGCCCAGGATCTTGTCGCGAATCGCCTCGCCTTTTGCCGCCAGTCCGTCCATGGCCGCGTAGTTCTTGTATTCGATGGCCACACAGATGTCCCAATCCTCCGGACTGTTCTTGGTCTCCTTGAAGAAAACTTTGTAGTCCAGGATCAGCCCCTGCCGCTTCTCTTCCTCGATCATCGGCTTGGTGGACTGGCGCAGTGTGGTGAGGTATTCATCCATGTGAGTGGGTTTCACGCGAATCAACTGAATGCGCCAGATGGGGCCCTCGGTGTAGTGCTCCTGCGCGAACAGCGCAGGCGCGAGCAACAACAGGAAAACGACGAGCCCGTAGAGTTTCTTCATAGTCAATCTCCTTGGTTGGGTGAGTTAACGGCTGGAGGATCATACACTGAGTTCTGGAAAACGGGAAAGCCAGCCGCTTCGAGCATAAGCCGTTTTGAACAATAAGCTTCGGGTAAGGCGCGGCTTCACGGTTTGCGGAAGACTCGATGTTGCACTTGATTTTGGGTGGCGCAGCGCTTCAGCGCTGCGATGCACGAAAACCGCTCTAGCGCATCATCCAGGTAGAAGCGGCGACGAGAACGCCAGCGGCCGCCATAAACAGGCCGAAGTGCCAGAATATGCGGCGCCCCGAGAGCAGCGTGATCGACGTGATCACCAAAGCGATCTCCAGGAAGACTTCCCCCAGATCGAAGCGGTCGGCTTTGCGGTGCGTGAGCGTGAATTCCCGTTCGGTTTCGTGGGCTGCGGCTTCCAGCTCTTTCTTGTCGCCTTTGTAGCGCTCGGCTTCGGCACGAACTTTCTCCTGAAGCTTGGCGGCGCCTTCGGCGTCCTTGGAGGCGACCACGCCCGCCAGGTCGGCAAATAACTCGTCGGTATGGAGGCGGATATTCTTGGCCTGGTAGTAGGCCCACTGATCGGTGACCTTATTCTGCAAAATGATTTCTTCAGTATGCGTGCGATGGCCGAGCAGCGACACGGTTGCCACCAGAACGGCCAGCACTGCCATGGTGAGCGTGATGGGGGCGAGATCGGGATGCTCCCGGGCGTGTGCAGCGTTCTCGTGCAGTTCCTGAAGTTCATCGGTCATGTTATCGGTCTCCTGTCCAAGCTCGTTAGTGGAGAGCCGGCCGTCCCCGCCCGGCCGCCATGCTGCTGGACGGGCGAGACGCCCGTCGCTCCCCCGCAAAACTCGTTACGCTTAGTGACGACCTATGAGGATAACCCAAGTTGCCTATTCTCCCATCACTTTAATGATCACCCGTTTGTCGCGCTGGCCGTCGAATTCGGCGTAGAAAATCTGCTGCCATGGGCCGAAATCGAGCTTCCCATTGGTGACCGGGACGATGACCTCATGGTGAATGATCAGCGATTTCAGGTGAGCGTCTCCGTTGTCTTCGCCGGTCTGGTGATGCTGGTAGTTCTGCCGGAAGGGAGCGAGCGTTTCCAGCCACTGATCGATGTCTTTGATCAGCCCGCTCTCGTTGTCGTTGACGTAGACCCCGGCCGTGATGTGCATGGCGGAGACCAAAATCATGCCGTCCTTGATGCCGGACTTCTTGAGCGCGCTCTCAACCTGCGGGGTCAGGTGAATGTAGGCTCGCTTGGTTTTCGTGTGCAGGGTCAGGTATTCGGTATGGAATTTCATGCTTCCACATCTATCACGGGGAGGGGTTGGCGCGGGAGGAAAAGTTTTTCGGCAGGCTGACGGTCCGGCGGCACCGGTGTGCGTACAAAACGTTTCACGTGAAACGTTTTGTACTTACTCAAATGTATGTACTATACGATAAGTACAATGATTGTGTAAGGGAAATCAGGTCGTCATTTCGGACTTGCAAGTTATTGATAGTACACGGGGTCGGGTGTGGTTAAAGAGACACTAGCGGGTACTTGTTACACTGTAATTATTACAAAGCCTCAGTCTTTCTCAACCCCATCCACGCTTCTGTGGACAAGAGATAACCAACTCCGAAAAGTCGCAGAAGGGCTGGGCATTCACGCCGGTCTGGCTTAGAGAATTTGAAGAAGCAGTGGGGAGCGTGTCGTTTGTCACCGGTCTGTTCTCCTCCTCGTTGATATGGCCCACCCTTTCGGAAGAAGATCGTAAGTCAGTGGAGGATCGGGACAAGTTGTTGAGTTCCCAGGTGCGCCACTTCTTGCGCTTTTCGGCAAGTGGCCCGCCGTCGTCACTGCGCGTGTATTTCCTGCAGCCCATGCTGACGGCGGACCTTGATTTTGCCCTCGTCTTTGCGGGCCTGTGCAAGATCATAGGCGAGCTGCATCCGCAACCACGCTTCCGGAGTGCTGCCAAATGCCTTCGAGAGCCGGATCGCCATCCGGGGGCTGATTCCGGAGTTGCCGTGGATGACGTTGTCGAGCGTTTGCCGGGTGACGCCAAGGACCTCCGCTCCCTTGGTGACGGACAGGCCTAGGGGTTCAAGACACGCGGTTCGGATACTGCGTCCGGGGTGCGGAGGGTTTTTCATCGGCATGGTGTTCTGCTCCTTGATATTGTGCGCTTAGTGGTAATCGGTCATGGCAACGTCAAACGCATCCGCGCCTTCAAAGCGGAAGATAATGCGCCAGTTCGCCCGTACAGTTACCGACCAGAAGCCTTTCAGTCCGCCCTTCAACGGGTGCAGGCGATAACCGGGAAGGTTCATGGCCTGCGGAGTTTCGGCTTCGTCGAGCCGGGCGAGAATGTCTTCAACCGTGTCGAGCAAGTCGGGGCGTATCCCGCTACGGTCACCGCGCTCATAAAGTCGTTTGAGCCCGCGATGCTTGAAGCTTCTAATCACCAGAATACACCGTAAAGTGTATGTTGTCACTTGTCAAGGTGGGCTATTCGTGAGCCGACCTAATCAGGGGTGCCCTTAGCGCATCGACTCTTCGATTTCGGAAATCCAATCCGGACGCTTCAGCACTTCGCGAGGTTTGGGGCCGTCGGCGGCGCCGACGATGCCGTCGCGTTCCATCAGGTCGATGAGGTGGGCGGCGCGTCCATAGCCTATGCGCAGGCGGCGCTGCAAGAGGGAAGTAGAGGCTTTGCCGAACTCGATCACCAGCCGCACGGCATCATTGAAGAGCGGGTCATTATCATTGTCGTCGGCGGGAACTTCTCCGGAATCGCCGGCGCCCTCGGGCGACTCGCGATCTTCTTTCGGAGTCTCGAGGAATTTCTCCTGATATTGCGCCACGCCCTGCGCCTTCCAGAATTCCACGACGGCTGCGATTTCTTTTTCGGTTACATACGGAGCATGCAGGCGGTGCACGCGCGCCGAGCCGGAAGGCAGGTAGAGCATGTCGCCGCGTCCGAGAAGCGATTCGGCGCCGTTCGCGTCAAGAATGGTGCGTGAGTCAACTTTAGTCGCGACACGGAACGACACGCGCGCGGGGAAGTTCGCTTTGATTAGTCCCGTGATTACATCCACCGACGGGCGCTGCGTGGCTAACACTAAGTGAATGCCAACGGCGCGGGCCATCTGCGCTAAGCGAGTTATCGATTCTTCTACGTTGTGGCCATCTAGCATCATTAGATCGGCTAACTCGTCGATGATGATGACGATCTTTGGAATGGGTCCGTCGTCGGCAGTCGCCTGCTCGCTGAACAAGCTGGGCGTGTCATCGAACAGGCGGTTGTAACTGTCGATGTTACGTACGCCTTTCGAGGCTAGCAGTTTGAGGCGGCGCTCCATTTCACGGACGGCGTTGCGCAGCGCGTTGGCGGCAAGTTTCGGCTCGGTGATGATCGGCGTGTAGAGGTGCGGGACGCCTTCGTAAACGCCGAGTTCGAGGCGCTTGGGGTCGACTAACACCAGCCTTACTTCGTCGGGCGTCGACTTATAAAGAATCGACATGATCATGGCGTTGATGGCCACGCTCTTGCCCGTACCGGTCGAACCGGCGATCAGCAGGTGGGGCATGCCGGCGAGATCGGCGGCGGCGATGCGTCCGTTGATGTCCTTGCCCATGGCGACCGTGAGCTTCGATTTCGAGCCGAGGAATTCCGGCGACTCGATGTTCTCCCGCAGCCAGATGATTTCGCGCTCCCGGTTCGGCACCTGGATGCCGACCGTGCTCTTGCCGGGCATGCGTTCGACCAGGATGCTTTCGGCGCGCAGCGCGAGGCAGAGATCGTCGGTGAGGCTGATGATGCGGCTGTATTTGATGCCGGCCTCGGGTTTGAATTCGAAGGTGGTGACGACCGGCCCGGGGTTGATCTGAGTGACTTGGCCGAGGACTTCGAATTCCGCGTACTTCGCCGTGAGCACCTGGGCGACGATCTTGAGTTCTTCTTCGTGGACGGCTTGCTGCTCGTCGGGACGGTGCAGCAGGCTCGACGGCGGAAGCTTGTAACTGCCCGCGATTTTGGGCAGGATCGTTTTCGCCTTGTGCTCGACGTCGGCGCGGTCAGTAACCTTGACCTTGACTTCGGCTTCGATTTCGGCAGAGGCCGCGGACGAATTCTGTGTCGGCGGGTTGATGCCGGAGTCGCCGACTTCCTCCGCCATGCGCTCGATGCCAGTGCGCGCGGCCGGAGCTGCGGACTGCACACCCGGAATTTCCTGCTCATGACCCGAGACTTCGAGGTGCGAGACTTCCTGCCGCAGCGGCGCGGGCCGCGCCGGCACGAGTTGTGCCGTGACCACTGGTTTTTCCGCGCGGCGCTTTTCTAATTCTTTCTGTTGACGCTTGCGCTCGCGCTCGTCCTGCCAATCCTTAAAGCGATCTCTGAGCGCCAGCACGAAAGCGAAGCGGGTAGGCGCCCAGACTTCAATCGCGGCAAACGAGAAGGCCGTCGTGAGGTAGAGTGCAACGGCCAGAACGGTAGTGCAGACAATGTATGCGCCCGCAACGTTAAGGTAACGGATTAACACGTCGCCGACGATGCGCCCAGCCAGCCCTTCGATCGGGATCGCTCCCATCCAGCGCATGTGTCCGGGCAGAATGGCGAGCAGCGCGGGCACGAACATGAGCAGCCAGATTCCGCCCAGCGTCTTCGCGATTGGAGTTTGCACCGCTCGCGAGCGGAACCAGCGCGCCCCCAGCATAACCATGAAGATGGGCAGCAGAAACGAGCCCACTCCCCAGAATTGCAGGACGACGTCGGAAAGATAGGCTCCGAAAATGCCGATCCAGTTGCGGGCAGCGTGCGACTTGGTGAGGATGGAGGCGCTGTTCAGCGAAGGATCGAGCGGCGAATAAGACGCCAGCGCGAGGAAAAGGAGGAGTGCGGAGACCGACAACAGGAATCCGACGAGCTCGTTCAGACGCCGGTTCCTGGTTGGCGCAAAAATCTTCGAGAAAAATGTCATGTGGCAGCGACGGCGTCGGCCAAAAAGCCTACCCACAGCGCCGTAACAAGGCCAGAGCCCCATAATTATGACAAGAAGCGCCGCTTCCTACAATGCGGGAAAAGGGCCGGGTTGGCGAGTTGGGTACCGGGCGGGGAACGATGGTTTTGCGCAGAGGCTCCTGGCGCTCACCGCACATCAATATGTGACTTACTTCACTGACAGCAAGCGCCCATGTGTGTTTGTATTTCTTCGTCCCGTCTCCCCGAAGAGCAGGTCCCACCACGGTGTGCACACCCCCTGAGACGAGAGCTTAGAACGTCGGCCCCTTTAGCAATTAGTTTGTCGGTGAAGATTCGTATTCCGGGCCTGGCAGATCGAGATCAGAACGCGGGTAGCTGCTCGTAGCTGAATGATCGACCGTTAATGATCGACGTCCAATGATCGACGTCCAATGATCGACGTCCAATGATCGACGGCCAGTGATCGACAACGAACGATCGACGACGAATGGTCGACTGCCAACGATCGACCTCGACCATGGCCCCGCTTCCATTCGTGAAGGAGGTAGTGTATGAGGCGCAAGTTCAGTGGTAATTATTCTCTCAGTGTTGTTGTTCCTTTCGTCGCAGTGCTGATCGCATTGGCAGCTATGGCGGCGCTGGCGCAAATGCCGGGAGCGGGTCAGCGGCCAATTCAGCAGGCAGTTTTGCCCGTGCAACAGGGTGCCGGCGCGGCCGGCGCGGCCGCGCAATTGCTGCAACGTCCGCTGTTGCCGGGAGCTACAAATGCCGGGACCGCTCCTGCAAGCCACCCGCGAGCTAAGCGGCACGGAGCGCGCCCGATGGACGCCGGCCCTTTCTTCCTTCCGGCGACCCTCTACGATGCGGGTGGAACCAGTGGCTGGTATGGAATCGGAGCCGTGGCGGTCGTCGCGGACGTGAATGGCGACGGCAAGCCTGACATTGTGGTAACGAACCCAGGCCCCAATACTGTGGGCGTGCTGCTGGGCAACGGCGACGGTACATTCCAGCCGGCGGTGACGTACGGCTCGGGTGGACCCGTATCCTCCTCGCTCGCGGTTGCGGATTTAACTGGCGACGGCAAACAGGATATTGTCGTGCCCAACTGGTGGGGTGGTGGAGGTTGGGGAAATTACGACGGCGCGGTGGACGTCCTGATGGGCAACGGCGACGGCACCTTTCAACCGCCTGTGAGCTACGACGCTGGTGGTATGTTGAGCATTGCCGTCGCGGTCGCGGACGTGAATGGCGACGGCAAGCCTGACATTGCCGTGGCAAACTTCCAGGGATCATCCGTGACCGTATTGCTGAACAACGGCGACGGCACCTTCCAGCCGGCTGGGAGCTACCCTACCGGGGTAGGTGCAACGGCAGTCGCAATCGGGGACGTGAATGGCGATGGCAAGCCGGACCTGGTCGTGGCCGTTCATGTCAACGGCAACTGTTCGGGCAGCGCGGTAGAAGTGCTGCTGGGCAATGGCGACGGTACATTCCAGCCGGCCGTCGGCTATGACACGGGTGGAGCATGCCCTGGGTCCGTGACAGTGGCGGATGTTAATGGCGATGGCAAGCTCGACATTGTCGTCGGCAACGGGGGCGGCAAAGCAAATGGCGACGGCGTAGTTGGGGTTTTGCTGGGCAACGGGGACGGGACTTTTCAGCCGGCGCAGGCGTACGACTCGGGTGGAAGCGGCGCCGGTTCGGTCGCGGTAGCCGACGTGAACGGCGACGGCAACCCAGATATTGTGTTGATCACCGGGAGCCCCGAAACCTCGAACATAAGCATACTGCTGGGGAATGGTGACGGCACGTTCCAGTCGGCCTTAACGTATGGATCGGGCGCAACACCGGTCAGTTCGATCGTAGTGGCGGATGTAAACCATGATGGCAACCCCGACCTCGTGGTGGGAAACACAACCGGGGGAAACAACGGCGACGGCTCGGTGGGTGTGCTGCTGCACACAGGAACGACACCCACGACAACCACATTGGCCTCAAGCATGAATCCTGCGGGTTACAATCAGCTAGTGACCTACTCGGCCACAGTGACCACTCAGGACGGAGGGGCAGCGACCGGAACGGTGGCGTTTCAGGACGGAGGCACGACGGTCGCAACGGTTCCGGTGGCCAACAATCAGGCGGCTTTCAGCACAGCGTACAAGAAAGGCGGTGTGCACGCGATCACAGCCGCGTACTCAGGGACCTTGAAGTACGCTGGCAGCACGTCCGCGACGCTCGCGGAGCACATTAAGAGCCCTCCGTCCAAAACAGTCGTGACCACCTCGGGATCGCCTTCGTTAGTCGGGCAGCCGGTAACATTCACCGCAACGGTCACGTCAACCCACGGGGCAATTCCGGATGGCGAACTGGTAACGTTCTACGACGGGAAGACCGCGATTGGCACGGGCACCACCGCGAATGGCGTAGCGACGTTCACAACTTCCTCGCTGACGGCGAAGACGCACACCATCAACGCCGCCTACCCCGGGGATGACACGTTTGAGCCGGGCACTGGGTTGGTGAGACAGGTGGTGGATAAGTACACGACAACGACGGCCCTAAGTTCGAGTCTCAATCCCTCGAACTATAAGCAGGCAGTGACTTTCACCGCGACGGTTACATCGGCGGGACCGAACACACCAACCGGCAAAGTGGAGTTCAAGGATGGAACCAAATCCATTGGATCGGCGATATTGAACGCCGGTGTAGCCACGCTTACCAAGTCCATGCTTGCCGTGGGTTCACACCCGATCACGGCTGAGTACCTGGGCGATACGAGCTCCGCCGAAAGCACATCCTCGGTGTTGGATCAGGTGGTGGAATAGACTTCGACGAAGAACGCGCTGCTCTTTGTTCGAATGGAAATCACAGATGAGCCGCCCGCTGTCTGGGCGGCTTCTTCTTTGCATAACGCGGAAAGTGGGAGCGCGATAACTGCCGTTCGTGCTTGCTATCTTCCGATCATTCCCGCCGCCCAGGCCAGCACGGCGATTCCAAGCACGATGCGATACATGGCGAACGGTGCGAAGCCGCGCTTGCGAACATAGCCCATGAACCAGGCGACGGCTCCGTAGGCGACGATGAAAGAGACAACGAAGCCGATGGCAAGGATGACCCAATCGTGAGGCGTGATTTGGGCGACGCCAATGGGATTTTCATCTTTGCCGCGGAGCGATTTGAAGAGCGTATAAAGCGTGGCCACCGTCATGGTCGGTATGGAGAGAAAGAAGGAGAACTCCAGCGCGGCGGCGCGTGACATCCCCACCAGCTGTCCGCCGGCAATCGTGGACATGGAGCGCGAGGTGCCGGGGAAAACGGCGGACAGAATCTGGCAGGCGCCGATCCAGATGGCTTGGCCGCCGTGGATGTCGTCCATCCTCCATGTATGTATGGGCGAAGCTTGAATGGGCGAACCCGGCGCACCCGGCCCGGCCTTTTCCCACGGCGCTTTCATGGCGTCGATGATCCACATTACGATGCCACCGATCAGCAGCGCTGCGCCCATCACGTAGAGACTCTCAAGGTTCTTGCCGATCACCTTGGTCAGCAGAAAAGACGGGATCGCGGTGACGACGAACGCGATCATGACCAGGCTCAACGGATGAGTCAGCACGGTGCAGTCTTTTTTCTCGCCCTCAGGAAATGTCGAGAAAAGCTTGGCGATATGATGGCGGAAATAAATTGGCAGAACTAAGATTGCGCCTAACTGGATGACGATGGAATACATCTTCCAATAGCCGCTATCGAGCGGCACGTGCAGCAGGACTTCCGAGATACGGAGATGGGCGGTGGAACTGACGGGCAGAAATTCGGTGAGCCCTTCGACAATTCCGAGCAACACGGATATTAGATATTCGTTCAAGTGGCGTCTCCAATGTAGAGACGCGGCTCGCCGCGTCTCACGCGAAGCCGAGGCAAGCCCCGTCTCTACGGGAATTCATTGTCCAATCTTCGCAGGTTCCGCGTATCTCCGGAAGAAACTATCTGGCTTCCACTCGGGACGATGATCGCCATTGGCGATGTTGATGAGCAGGGCCCTGACGATCGCTTCGTATTTCGCGGCGGCGGCAATGTCCACCGGTTGGTCCACGTCGTCCGAAGGCGCGTGATAGCGCTGCGTGAGCCAGTCTTTGAAAATCTTCTGCTCGGATGACCCGGGTTCGGGAGCAACGCTCATCATGAGCGAGGGAACACCGTGGCGGATGAAGCTGTACTGATCGCTGCGGACGAAGATATTGCGCAGCGGTTCGGGATCGGGCTGAACTCTAACGCCGAGCGATTGCGCGACGTCGCGCGCGCGATCGCCTAGATCGGTCTCGTCAAGACCGAACACCGTGAGAAGCCTGAGGGGCACGATGGGCAAGAACATGTCGACATTGACGTCGGCGACAATGGACTTGGGCGCGACCGTGGGATGAGCGGCAAAGTATTTTGAGCCGAGCAGACCTTTTTCTTCGCCGGTAACCAGGACCAGCAGGATCGAGCGGCGCAGCCTTTCCGGATTCTTCTTGAAGCTGGCAGCCATATCGAGGACGAGGGCGCTGCCGGAGCCGTTGTCCATCGCTCCGTTGTAAATGCGGTCGCCGTTGATGGGCTCTCCGATGCCGATGTGATCAAGATGGGCGGAGAGCACCACGTATTCATCTTTCAGAACGGGATCGCTGCCCGGGAGTTTCGCGACGAGGTTTGCCGACTCTACCTTCGTGAGTTCAACCTTCGTTTTTGCGGCAAGCGAAACGGCGAGCGGAAACTGCGGCAGTGGCTTGCGATCCTTACCAAGAGCAGCGATTTCTTCGAAAGTATGGCCGGAGCCGGCAAGGAATTTCTCAGCGCTGGCGGGATTGACGGTAACGGCAAGCTTCGCGCCTTCGGTTTCGTTGAACTCCGGATAGTCGAGATCCATGGTGGGATGAGTGCGGTTGAGCGCGACGCGCGACCATGGAATGTCCATCGATGCGGGGTTAATCAACGAAACCATGCCGACGGCGCCTGCCGCGCGCAGCACTTTCCAGCGCTCCGCCGCCGTCTGGTAATGCGAAGCCAGCGCGCCCGGAATCTCGGCGGGCGATCCGGAAAAAATCACGATGATCTTGCCGCGGACGTCGACGCCGGCGAAGTCGTCATAATTTTTCTCGGGGACTTTGAGGCCATAGCCGACGAAGACCAGCGGCGCTTCGACCTCGGGCGCGGGCATCACGCGTGTGCTGATGATGGCATCTTCGCCGAGCGTGAGCGGTTCGCGTTTGCCGTCGCGGATGAGAGTAAGGCTGCAATCTTTTTCGACGATCTGACGGGAGACGAATTTGACAGACTGGTAGAAGCCGTCTACGCCCGCGGGTTCCGCGCCCGCGCTCTTGAGTTGCTCGACGGCGTAAGCTTGCGCGGCGCGTTCGCCACGGCTGCCGGTGTCGCGGCCTTCGAGTTTGTCGTCGGCGAGGAATTTGATGTGATTCCACCAGGTCTGGCCGTCGAAATGAGTAGCGGTCTGGGCCGCGGCGGAAATCGCGAAGAGCAGCGCGAGCAGCAAAGTTGATGACTTGATTTTCATAGAGTCCCTCATAGGGCGAAGGTTTCTAGGATAGCAGGAAGCGGCGCGGAGAGAGGTCATCCCTATACATGGCTGGGCTTGGAGCCGGCAGCGATCCGGGGATGGCAGATCAACTCCTGAAGCAAAGGCGACGACGCCGAAAAGAAGTAAGACAGAATACGGGGGCTTTGGCCTGTACTGAAAAAGACTGTTAGCCTTCAGCTTGTTCTTGTGGAAGCCAGCAACTGCGCACTCCACACGAAAAGCTGAAGGCTAACGGATGTTTTTAGAACTCGTAATGCACTCCAAGGGTTACGTTGTTTGCATGGAAGCTCCGAGGAGCGGTGAACCCGTAGGCCGGACCGCTCATCGCAGTATTTGGCAGCGTGCTGCAGGGCACGACCGGAGCCGGGATAGTCAGCGTCGGGAGCGTGCTGGAGGGATTGCAATACTGTGCTCCCGAAACACCACCCTCGCCGTAGCCGAAGTAGTTATACTCGCCCTTCCAGATCAGATTCTTCCGCATCGCATAGGAGAGATTCACAAAAGGCGTCTGGTAGAGAGAGACCAGCGATCCGTTCACATCGCGCGGATCGTTGAAAAAGCGGCTGCCGTTGACCGAGCTTACGCGGTAGCCGATGTTGGCGTGGAACTTGTCGATCGGCGAAAGAGCCAAGGCCACTGACGCGTACTGCGTTGGAGCGTTCATGAAGTCCCTAGCCGGACCAAAAGTATAAGGAGTCCCCGGCACGCGGGGAGGCGGAGACGGGCAGGCCACGCCGGTGGGCGTCGCGGCGCCCGGTATGGTGGGGCTTGAGGCCGTGCCCAGGAAGCAGATGTTGGTCGCCGTGTACACGTCGCTGTAGGCATAGCCGATGTCGAACCCGTAGTGCTCGTTCGGCATCAAGTCGGCGTTCAAACTCAGCGTGCGGCTATGATCGACGTGCTGGAGCGGGCCATCAACGGACGCTGTGCCTGTATTGTTCGTATTGTTGTGGCGCTCGAGGTCATTGTACGCACCGGAGAACGTCGCCCAGGTCTTGGGCCGGTATTTGGTGTGAATTCTGTAATGCTGAAGCTCGCGGGGTGCGACCGGGGTGAGGACATTGTCGGCGTACAGAAGTTCGACCGAACCGTTGATGTTCCAGTTGCTCGCCGGCTGCAGAGCGACGCCGAAGGTTCCGCCGTTCTCTTTAATGGTGTAGTTGGAGATGCCAGACAGGTATCCCGTGGTGTTCGCGGCACCTTCGCCGATGTTGTGCTCCTGGTGGTGATAAGTGAGCGTGAACACGGTGTGATCCGTAAGATCGTACGCCGCCGTGAGGTTGTTCGTGATGAACTTCTGGCCGAAGAAATCAAACAGCGGAGTGGCGACGCTCGGACTGCCTTCAAACGTAGAAGTTGGATTGCCCGTGATCGGGTTGATCGGAGTGTTGAAAACCGTGGTGGTTAACGCCGTGCTATTGATGTTCGGGGTTGCGGCAGTCACGGTGGTTAGACTCGTCATGTTGGCAACTCCCGGCTGGTGCACATTCGAGTAGTCGATCTGCTCGGAGATACTGAGCTTTTTCAGCGCCTGCCAAGTGACGCCGTAGTCGCTAGCGATCGCTTCCCGCTTGGCGCTGGCGTTGCCGGCATACGTGGCTTCGCGGGTCGTTCCCGCCAGACCCTGGAAGTCGTCGTAGTAGTTCGCCAGGCTCGTGTTCGCCCTGGTGTAGCGAACGTTGCCGTTCATCGTAACGTTCTTGATGCTGGAGCTTTGGAACCGGAAGATTTCGGTAGGAAAGATTTCGCGGGTTGGCTGGGAACGTGAATAGCTGGTAACCACATTACACGCCGGATCGACGATGGGCAGACCGTTCGGAGTCTGGGCCGGGGAAATGGGGGCTGGTCCAACGCCGGCGTTGCAGGTGATGCCGACCGGCCTGTTGATCGGATTGTCGTAGCTCTGGAGCACTGCGACCCTCAATCCGTTCGCTTCCTGCAGGTTGAAATACTGGGGCGCCATGCTGAAAGTGGAATCGCCCTTGTAGTGAGTGATCTGCTCTTCATAGGTCAACCGGGTCCGCGATACGGGCTTCCACTCGACCGATCCCGTCCAGTCATCCGTGCTGTTGCGCTGATACTCCTGGAGCAGCAGGTCGT
>JBEKIB010000090.1:0-34709 GCA_050011975.1 Terriglobales bacterium
GATTGCATCGATTTCGGGAGTCATCAACCAGATCAACGATATTTCGAGCACGATTGCCACTGCGGTGGAAGAGCAGAACGCGACCACGAATGAGATGTCGCGGAACGTGAGCGAAGCGGCGAACGGCACCAATGAAATCACCAGCAACGTTGCGCGGGTGGCGGAAGCGGCACAGAGTACGACGCACGGAGCCACCCAAACCCAGAAGGCGTCGCAGCAACTGCTAGAGACATCGGCCGAACTGCGCCGTCTGGTCGAGCAATTCAAGGTCAATGCTGGCGAAAGTCGGGGCGGGAACGGCGTGTCATCGACTGGTGCTCGGAGCATGGCGGCTCACGCGTAGATGAAACGTACTGACGCGATGATCAGAAACCTATTGGAGACAGCGAGATGTTCAAGAAGATGAAACTGAACGGAAAGATTCTCGGATCGATTGCCTTAACCCTCCTTTTGACCTCGATCGTCAGTTTCTGGATTACGCAACGCCGTGTGAACCAACAGGCGGAAGAGGCCTTCCGCGACAAGGTCCGTCAGATCACTGGAATGGCCGGCGCCACGCGCGTTTGGTTTTCCGACAACATCGATACGTTGGTACCCGGCAAGAGCTTCAAGAGTCTGAATCAGGTTCCGGTGGTCGCGGCGTGGAGCGTCGCCCGGCAATATGCGACTTCGCAAGACATGGAGTTTCACACGCCGTCGCTGACCCCGCGCAACCCCAAGAACCAGCCGGACGATTTCGAGCGTCACGCGCTCGAAACCTTTCAGAAGGATCCGTCGCTGAAAGAATTCTCGGAACGGCGGGTGGAGGACGGAAAGAGTGTGATGCGCTACGCCCAGGCCATCCGGCTCACGCAGGACTGCCTATTCTGCCATGGGGATCCGGTCGGGGCGAAGGATCCATTCGGCTACGCGAAGGAAGGCATGAAGGCGGGTGACCTGCGCGGAGCATTTTCTGTAAGGGCATCGACGGAAGGGCTGGTCCAAACCGCCCGTTCCAATTCGATTGCACTCTTCCTCACCAGTTTTCTTTCGCTGTTGGCGGCTGCAGGCGTTGTCTTCGTCCTGGTGCGAAAACTCGTCACCAAGCCGCTGTCATCTGCCGTCGATCTGGCCAACCACATTGCCAATAACAATCTGGCGGTGGAGGATTTACCGGTAGGAAGCGATGACGAAATTGGGAGCGCAACGTCGGCGCTGAACACCATGAAAAACAACCTGCGAAGGACGGTCCAGGCGATTGCGGAGGCGTCCCTGCACGTGGCCAGCGCGAGCGAAGAACTGAATGCCACGAGCCAGCAGATCACCGCAATTCCGAAGAAACCTCGGCGCAGGCCGACGTGGTTTCGAAGGCGGCAGAGTCGGTCAGCCAGAACCTGCAGACCGTGGCCACCGGGGCGGAAGAAATGGGGACCAGCATCAAGGAGATTGCCAAGAACGCTACCGAGGCGGCCAAGGTCGCAACCGCTGCCGTTAAAGTCGCCGAAACCACCACTGCCACCGTTTCCAAGCTGGGCGATTCTTCGACTGAGATTGGACAGGTCATTAAAGTCATCACTTCGATTGCGCAGCAGACGAACCTGCTAGCCTTGAACGCCACGATTGAAGCGGCACGCGCGGGCGAAGCGGGCAAAGGCTTCGCCGTAGTAGCGAACGAAGTCAAAGAACTGGCCAAGGAGACGGCCAACGCTACCGAAGACATCAGCCGCAAGATTGAAGCGATCCAGACGGACACCAAAGCCGCGATGGACGCGATTGCATCGATCAGCGGAGTCATCAACCAGATCAACGATATTTCGAACACCATAGCCACGGCAGTGGAGGAACAGAACGCGACCACCAACGAGATGTCACGGAACGTGAGCGAAGCGGCGCAGGGCAGCGGCGAGATCACCAGCAACATTGCGGGGGTGGCGGAAGCGGCGCAGAGTACGACGCACGGAGCCACCGAGACGCAGAAGGCATCGCAGCAACTGGTGGAGACATCGGTCGAGCTTCGCCGCCTGGTCGAGCAATTCAAGATCAACGCTGGCGATGACGGCGCGGCAACTCGAATGCAGAGCAGGGCGGCCCGTGCAGGCGCATAACCTCCATGCCCACGCCTGTTGGCTTGCTCGGTCGTGCGGTTTGGGCCCGAGTGTTTCCGGCTGCGGTCGGTTGGCCGGTTGCCTCGATCGTGCTTTGTACCGGCATGAAACGGACCGGCACGGTTTGATATGACTCCGATTCGTATTCTGATAGTCGACGATTCGGTGGTGATTCGCAGGCTGCTCTCGGACACTTTGTCTGGAGACCCGGCGCTGGAAGTAGTTGCGACGGCCAGCGACGGCCGAATCGCTTTGGCGAAGATTCCACTGCTCAAACCCGACCTGATTACGCTCGACATCGAGATGCCGGTGATGAACGGGCTGGAAACGCTCGCGGTATTGCGCAAGTTGTATCCCAAATTGCCGGTGATCATGTTCAGCACGCTCACCGAACGCGGGGCGGCGGCGACCCTCGATGCGCTCGCGCTGGGAGCGTCGGACTACGCCACGAAACCCAGCAATACCGGCAGCCCCGCGGCTGCCATTGAGCGCATTCGCGCCGAGCTGATCCCCAAGATCAAGGCGCTGTGTGGCGGCATGGTCCCTCTGAAATTCCTGCCTCTGCCCGAGTTCCGTCCGGCAGTGAAAGCTAGACCACGCTCCAACCCACGCATCGAAATTGTGGCCATCGGCACGTCGACCGGCGGACCGAACGCGCTGACTGCAGTAATTCCGCAATTCCCCGCGGATTTCCCCGTGCCCATCGTGATCGTGCAGCACATGCCGCCGCTGTTTACGCGCCTGCTCGCCGAGCGTCTCAATACCCTCGCCCAGCTTGAGGTGCAGGAAGGCAAGGCAGGGCAGAAATTGCAGCGCGGCCAGATCTGGATTGCGCCCGGCGACTATCACATGACCGTGGTTCGGAGGGGAGCTGAATTCGTGCTCGGCCTCAATCATGATCCTCAGGAAAATTCGTGCCGCCCCGCGGTGGACGTGTTGTTCCGTTCGGTGGCGCAAACCTACGGCGCGAACGTGCTGGCGGTGGTGCTGACCGGCATGGGGTCGGACGGCACTCGCGGGTCGGCCGACATACGGGAAGCGGGCGGGGAAGTAATCGCCCAGGACGAAGCGTCTTCGGTGGTTTGGGGCATGCCCGGAAACGTGGTTGCCGCCAACCTGGCCGATCGCATCTGTCCTCTGGGCGGTATCGCGCCGGAAGTTGTGCGCAGGGTGGCGATGCGGAGGGGGATCGCCGTCGCTGCCCACCCGTGAAGAACCTGGGAATGTACGAAACCATGCCCGGAAGTTAGTTGGCGAAAGACGAAACGATGCCTATCGAAATCGCAAAAGCGAAGCCTGCCGTAACTCCGGACTCCAACCCGGGTGATCCGGCGTATCTGAAGATTCGCGATCTGATTTACCGGATCTCAGGAATCTATCATGCGGAGGAGAAGCTGTATCTTCTGATCGGGCGTTGCGCGCGCCGGATGGTCGCGCTCGGCGTGGTCAACCCCTCGGAGTACCTGGAGCATCTGACTACCCGCGGAAACCGCGATGCGGAGTTACGCCTGCTGCTGAACGAAATTACCATCGGCGAAACCTACATGTTCCGCCATCCCTGCCAGCTGGATGCGCTGCGCAACGTGATTCTTCCCCAGATCCTGCAGGTCAAAGGTTTGATCAGCCTGAAACGTCTTCGCTTCTGGTGCGCCGGCTGCTCGACCGGAGAAGAGCCTCACACGCTGGCCATGTTTCTGCTCGAAGAAAAAGACAAGCTGCTGGCGGGTTGGACTTTCGACATTCTCGCCACCGATTTGAACGACAATTCGCTGGAAGCGGCACGCGCGGGAATTTACGGAGAGTATGCGCTGCGCAGTACCAGCGACGCGCTGCGCCGGAAATACTTCAAGGATGTGGGTGACAAGAAACTCCAGGCCAACGATCTGCTCAAAGCGCCGATCCACTTTGACCGCATTAACCTCAGGGACGACAACAAGATGTTGTTCCAGAAAGGGATCGACATTATTTTCTGCTGCAATGTGCTGATCTACTTCGACCTGGCTTCGAAGCGCCGCGTGGTGCAGCATTTTTATTCGAATCTGTTGCCCGGTGGTTATCTTTTCATGGGAAGTGCAGAATCTCTGTTCCAAGTGGACGATTCCTTTCGGCTGGTCCATTTCCCAGGAACGACGGCGTATTGGAAACCGACAGCCGCTCAGGCCGGTGGAGGCAAGAAGTGAACGTCAAACTACAATCGCAATTGCAAGCTCAAATCGACAAGCTGGATTCGGTCTCGACCGCTCCGGCAATCCTGATGCCGCTTCTCGATATGCTGCGATTGCCTTCCGACAAAATCAGACTTGAAAAAGTTGTTGAGCTTATCTCTTACGATGGGTCGATCGCGGGGCAATGTCTCCGCCTGGCAAATTCTCCTCTCTTTGGAAGGCGCCAGACAGAAACCGTGCGCTCCGCGGTCATGGCTCTAGGCCTCGAGAGAGTACGCTCGATGCTGTTTGGTTTGTGCATGAATGGTGTCATCCCGCAAGATAAGTGGGTGATCGCGCCGGATGCGTTCTGGCGGCACTCGCTCGGCTGCGCATTAATCACGCAAAGAATGGCGCAGAAAATCGAATATCCGGAGCCCGAAAAGGCCTACCTGGCTGGACTGCTGCACGACCTCGGATTTCTGGTGAACTCGGTCCTCTATACCGAGAACTTTCGAGAGTGCCTCCGACGCGCCGCCGAGCAGCACGTACCGCTCCATGTCATCGAGGAGCAGGTTCTCGGGTTTACTCATTGCGACACTGGGCAGATGCTCTGCGAGCATTGGGGCCTGTCTAAGGAGTTGGTGGACGCCGCTCGCTGTCACCACGACGTAAGCCTTCTGCCCACTGCCGGACCGCTGGCCTGCCTGGTTCACCTGAGTGATCTCCTGTGCCGGGTGCGCTACCTGGGCTATGGCTATGACGAAATCATGGGAGTTGATCTCGGCGGTGATCCGGCGTGGCAAACCCTGATCTGCACCTATCCTGCGCTCACGAATATGGACCTGGTTCGTTTCACGCTCGACGTCGACGGAGCCATGGACCAGATCGTAGCCACAGTGGATTCGGTTTTTGGAGCGAAGAGGATTGCCGCTTCTGCCACGAGCTAAACTGAGAGAGCTTTATTCGTCAGGTGAACTGCTGAGCGCAATGAAAAACGCCCTGAGCGCTTAAGCTCAGGACGTCTTCGGCAGCCCTCCCCCAGAACTGCCAAACCACATGCTCATCCTATGTCCGGTTGGCCCTACTGTAAATGTCACTTCCGTAATGTGAGGCTTACAAACAAGTACCGCGGGGTCATGTGCGGAGGTAACCACTTCGCGGAGATATAGATTGCTATCTGACTGAAAGCAATAGGGAAAGTTCATCAAAAGCTCGGCGGGCTTCCGCAAAACTGCCACCTCAGAGAAACCCGGATCACTTCTTGTCCCAGGTTTTTCCGCTGTCCGCGCTGCTCCAGATTTCGTTGTTACTGGTGGAAACTACAATCTCCGCTGGGCCGTGCATACCAATGTGAGTTACATCAAAACTAAGTTTCTGGTCTTTGATAGAAGGTTGCACCTGCACCCAAGTTACTCCACTATCGGCGGAGTGGAAGAGCGTGCCCGCCTGCCCGCCCGTCCATACATCGTTATCGTGGCTTGCATAGCACAGCAATGGATGATCCGCGTGCAAAGTGTTTTGCCAGCTCTGACCGCCGTCCAGTGACCGCTGCAGTGCACCCGCTGCAATCGTCCAGGTGACATTGCGCGCGATGTTCGAGCTCGCAGGCGCGGCCAGTTTCGCGTTTGACATTATATCTTTGCTCTGTGACCTGGCTGGTGCGGCAACAACAACCGCTGCCCCGGTTGTTTGCTGCTCACTTACTTCGACCCCCGGCAGCGCTGGCTTTGACTTTATAACCGGCTGCGACTCGTTCTGCGCCATCAGGCTGCCTTCGGCGGAGGACGTTGTCTCTACTGCGGCGGCAGAGACCTCGACGGTTTCAGTCGCTCCTCGACTGGTTGCTGCATCGAATGCCGGCGCTCCCGCTGCTGGGGCTGGCGACAGCATGGCTGCCGGGCCTGAGTCTTTCTTGTTTTCGGCAAGCAACATTCCGCGCTCCGCCTGATGCGACGGCGTCACCATCTGTCCAGCCTTGAGTTTCTTGGACGGCGCCAATTCGGACTTTGCCTGTAGTTCCTCGGCTTTGGATGAGAGTGCTGATTGGTTCGTTGGCGACGGTGCGGTCGGTGACGATGGGGGCGCCGATGATGCGATCTGCGGGCCGGAAGCCGACGGCGTAGTAATCGCGACCTGCGGATTTGCGGAGGGCGGAATCGCCTGGTTCAGCTTCCCAGGACGCAGCAGAAGCACCGAGGCAACCACCGCAATTCCCGCTGCCAGCACGGCCCAGCGCAGACTTGGCCAGGCAAACTTCGTTGCGGTCAGCCAGTTTCTCTCTGTTTTCGGCACCGCCGTCGCCGGAACCGCTTCACCCCCGGACTCAATCGGAGCGGCCACAGTCTCCGCGGCCGGAAGCGCCATGGCGACTACGTCGCGGCAGTCTGCACAGAGCGCCAAATGCGCAAGCACGCCCTCGCGCTCGGTCACCGAAAGTGCCTGCTCGGCAAAAGCCGTCAGCAGATTCGCATCCGGATGCACGAGTTCGGGCCCGGTTCGCATCGGCAAAGCACGCTCCGACCCGGCAGCCCGCAGGCGGTCATAGACGATTTTGGGTACTTCAGTCATGGCTTTTGCAGGTCATTGTTCCCGCCGCCCGCGTCTTGTGCTGGAACCTTTCTACTACCAGGGAACGTTGTCGCCCCGGGATCTTGCGTCAAACGTGAGCGCAAATTCAACCCCATGTCCCGAACGTCGGTTTCCAGCGCTTCGGTAGCCTGGGCGTGGCTCATCCCCTGCGCGCGCAGCCCCGCTAGAATACGCTTCCGGAGCCCCGTTGCCAGCCGATCGAGCCGCCGGCTTACGCTCGACTCATGCAGCCCCAGCGGGCGCGCAATCTCGGCCAGCGTCCGCCCATCCAGATAATAAGACGCCAGCGTAAACCGGTCCTCCGACGAGAGTTCCGCCAGCGCCTCGTCTATGGCCGCTTCCAGCCGTCTTTCTGAAAGGCGATCGGAAGTGCAGGCCGGCTCAGGAACCGCGGCCGCAAACTGCACGCCCTCTTCCGTCTGTTCTTCCAGGCTTACCGTGCGTTTCTGCTTGCGATAGCGATTGATGAACTCCTGCGCCATGACCGTGCGCAACCAGCCTTCAAGCGAACCGCGGCCGGTGTAGAACACGAGCTTCGAACTGCGTATTCCATCGCGTGCGTTTACGCCATACAAATCCGCAAATAGCGAATCGGCCAACTCCGCAGCATGGGCGCCGTCGCGCGTGATGTGCAGCGCCATGCTGTGCAGCTTCTGCCGGTAGCGGCTGATGAAGTCCTGCCACGCCCGCTCGTTTCCCGCGGCGCAGGCGCGCGCCAGCGTCAGTTCCTCCAAGCGCAGCCCGGCGCAGAAGTCGGTTTTCTGTTCTGCCGAAGCAGGGGCTGAATTAAGGGTCGAGCTTTGGGCCAAATTGTCGGGAAGATACTTGCGCAGAATTTCATCGAGGATGGCGGCGAACTGCTCCGCGCTCACGCCATAGGCCGCACCCCCGCTGCGCTCGTAAAAAGCCGTAGCGATATCTGCTCCGTGGCCGGATTGGGCGGACCTTGGCATCTCCCAGATGATGCTAGCAATATATTTGATGCAAGGACGAATAAATCTTGCGTTCTTCGATCAGCGAGCAGAGAAAGACACTCCTGGAAGACTCGCGGTTCAGTCCCCCGGCACGCTCTATCTTGGTGTGCCGGGGCGGCGGCGCACCAGGCGGCGCAAACAGAGCACCGCGGGCGTGCGGGAGCAGCCGTGTCTTCACTGGTGTCTTTACTGCTGGGAGGCCGAACCATGCGGCTAGTCATCGCGGTTGCGGGAATCGCTCTGTTGGTAGTGGCGGCGGTTTTCCTTCCGTGCCTGTTGCAAGCGGGCGAGGTAACACCAGCGTCTGGCTATTCGCTGCTCAGCCCGATTCGCAGCGGCAATCTGACCGTCTTTCCCGTTGTAGCCGGTAAGTCGTTTGACACGGCGGAATTTCTCACCCTCGATGAGGGCCTGCGCAGCGGCGACGTGGTCGTGACGGAAGCTGGCCAGGCGCGCGGCCTCATCCGTCACCGTCCGGGCGAACCGGCAATCAGCCATCCCGTGCGCGGGGCGGAGGTGAATCAGCTAGTCCTGGTTAATAACTCGAAGCGGCCTTTATTACTCCTCGCGGGCGAGATAGTTACTGGCGGCAAGCAGGACCGCGTCATCGGCAAAGACCGCATCGTGCCCGCGGAGAGCGATCCCGTCGATCTGAGTGTCTTCTGCGTCGAGCCCGGACGGTGGGTGGCGGCGAACGGTAAGAACGAATTCAGCAGCGCGGCGGGCGGTGTTGGCGGAGGTCTTCTCGCCGCTCCCGTCGTGCGCAGCAAGGCGATGGGTGCGAAAGATCAGCAGCAGGTGTGGGAGAGCGTCCGCAGTTCACAGGCCGCCATGGCGGAGAGCGTAGAGGTTACCGGTGCCGCTCCCGCAGTGAACGCGACCACTTCTTATGCGCGTGTTATGGACAACAAAGAAGTTCAAAAGCAGGTTGATGCTGTTGCCGAACCGGTGCAGCGCAACTACGAGAGCGTTATTCGCCAACTGCGCGATAAGAATGCGGTGGGGGTCGTGGTCGCCGTGAATGGAGAAATTGTCTGGGCTGATATCTTCGCCAGCACTCAGTTGCTGCAAAAGTATTGGCCGAAGCTTATCCGCTCCTATGCCACCGAGGCGGTGGTGACGCGTGCCAAGGGCGGGGAAGCCAGCCTCAAAGATGCGCAGAAGTTTCTCGACAACCTGCAGGGCCGCCACGAAACCGCCGACACCGAACCGGGCATCTATCGCCAGACGGAAATCACCGGTGACGGCTTCAAAGTGTTCGAGCTAACGTCGCTGCTGCCCAAGACGGGCTTTCAGTTGCATGTGGCAAAGATGGCCGACTAAGATGAGATATAGTAGTTATTGTTAACTATAGCAAGTAGCTACTGTCGAGGCCAAAATATCGCACTTATGTTTCACGTGAAACACTTTTGATCGCAAACAAAGGACTTAGCCGGATTCTCATGTCCGCGCCAATCCCTTGCGCACGACGTCATTCGCGTCATATGCCAGGTTGAGCGCGGGCAATTCATCGCGCGTGAACCAGCGAACATCCGCCGCATCGCTCCCCGCTTTGAGATCGCCGCCGACCGGACAACACAAAAAATCAATCAGCACGTAGTGATACCGGACTCGTCCCTCGTCGTTGCGGATCACGCGCTCATACACGCCTAGCATCTCGCCCGGTTCGACCACCAAGCCCGTTTCTTCGCGTGCTTCACGGGCGACCGCTTCGCGCAGAGTCTCTCCGCATTCGAGGACGCCGCCCGGCAACGACCACTCGCCCAGCAGCGGCGGTGTCCCCCGCTGGATCAGCAGGACGCGGCTCTCCTTGATGATCACCGCGCCCACGCCCACCAGCGGGTTGTCCGGGTATTCACGTTTCATGCGACACTCTTCACACGGCACTCTCTCAAGCGGCACGTTTCAATAAGAGCCGGCCGTGCGCTGATTATTTCGCGCCCACTTGATATTGCTCGATCTTGCCGTCGGGCATGATCCGTTCCCACACCTCGACCGACTTTTGTGGAAAGCGCACTTCGAACAAGCGGAACGTCATGCCTCCGCGGTCCTGCTTGGAGGTCTGCGTAAATTCTGTCGGCGATCCCAGCGGCCCAAGGCTGCTGGCGAAATCCTGGAGAGCTTGTTCGGTGAAGTAACTGTTGCAGTTTTCGGTGAACAAGGCGCGATTAATCTTCCCTTGTTGCAACGCGGCAAAGATTTCGCGGGACTGATCCTCTTGCTTGCCGGCATCGGCCTCGCGGAAAAGCAAGGCGGCGATGTTGCGGGCAATGTCGCCCGAGGCTTCGACCGAGTCCTCATTGACAAGCACGACCACAGCTATGCGTGCCTCGGGAAAAACTATGTTGTGCGCCGTAAAGCCGGAGACTTCGCCGCCATGCTCGATGGCGCGGTGTCCGAATTCCTGCCGCACATCCACACCCAGGCCGTAGCGCGTTCCGAGCCCGTTCTTGAGTACGACTTCTTTTTCCATCTGCGCATAAGAGGCCGGCCGGAGCAGGCTCTGATTGATCATGCTGATGTCCCATTTCGCCAGATCTTCGGCGGGCATGGCCAGTTCGCCCGCGGCAAACAGCCAGCCCTTGCCCTCTTTCGGAGCCAGTCGCGGCGGGCCGAGCGCATAGCGCAGATAACCGGTGGCGTCGGTTTCGGTGAGCCGATTCTGGTCGATGTTCATGACGCTCTTCATCCCCAGCGGCGAGAAGATGTGCTCGCTCAGAAATTGCAGAAGAGGCACGCCGCTGGCCTTCTCGACAATGAGTCCCGCAATCACAAAATTGGTGTTGCTGTATTGCCACTCCGTCGCAGGATCAAAATCGAGCGGCTTGCGCGCCCATTGGTCGAGAATCTTGTCCGCCGTGGTGGGCTGCAGCATAAACGGCGGAACGTAGTCTTGCGGCCAGTAGTCCTGATAACCCGAGGTGTGCGAGAGCAATTCGCGAATCGTGACCTCGTTGCCGCGGGTGAGGTTGGGGACGAATCGCGACACGGGATCGTCGAGCGAGAGCTTGCCCTGTTCCGCCAGCAGCAGCACCGCGGCCGCCGTAAACTGCTTGCTGATGGAGCCGATGCTGTAGCGCATGGAGGGCGACGCGGGCGTGGGCGGCTCGATGCGGCCATCGCCGTAGGCCTGGAGATAAGTGATCGCTCCACTTTGCACAATGGCGATCGAAGCGCTTGGAACGCCGGTCGTGGTCAGCGCCTGATGGACGATGGCATCAACCTTCTCCCGCAGCGCGGCCGAGATTGGCGCCGGGCTTTGCGCTTGCAGAAGCGAAGCGGCGAACATAATTAGAAGGGCAAGCAGAGGTTTAGATTGCGACGGACGATTCATGAATGACGCCTCGAAAACGGGAACAGTATACGGCCTTGGGTTAACATTCTGTCGAGTGACCGGGACCTCCTATGAATTGTCATCCCGAGCGAGGGATGCATCTTGCGGCGAACTGCAGATCCCTCGCTCCGCTCGGGATGACAAAATCTGATTAATGCGATTTGAAGTGTGGAGTGTCACTTTCTACATAGTCTCCCAGGCTGGGACATCACAAATCGGAATTACAATAGCCAACATGTCGCTCGATGAATACAAACGAAAACGGCGGTTCGAGGAAACGCCCGAGCCTCCGGCCAAGGTCGCAAAACAATCACGGCACCGCTTTTGCGTGCAGCGCCACGCCGCGTCGCGCCTGCACTACGATTTTCGACTGGAGATGGAAGGCGTGCTCAAGTCTTGGGCCGTCCCCAAAGGCCCGTCGCTCGATCCTGCCGACAAGCGTCTGGCCATGCAGGTCGAGGATCATCCCGTCTCGTATTTCGATTTTGAAGGCACCATCCCCGAAGGCAACTACGGCGGCGGTACCGTGATGGTTTGGGATGCAGGTACCTGGGTACCACTATCGCCGGTGCCAGTTAAGGGTGAGTACGTTCCGGGCACAGAAAAAGAAGCTGCTGCCATGCTGGCGAAAGGCGACCTGAAGTTTCGCCTGAAAGGGAAGCGGCTCAACGGCGATTTCGCGCTGGTGCACATCAAAGGCCGAAGCGGAAGCAAGGGAAACGAATGGCTGCTGATCAAGAAAAAAGACGATCACGTGGTCGCGGGATTCGACATCGACGCGTACGACACTTCCATCCTCACCGATCGCACGATGGCGCAGATCGCCGGCGATGAAGGCTCGGCGGAATGGACGAGCAGTCGTCCGGCGTCGCGCGGGAAAGTGAAGGCCGCTTGGCTTGCGGACGCGGTGGCGCGGGCCGACGCGAAGCGAAAGGCTTTAACCGCAGAGGACGCGGGGGACGCGGAGAAAACTGGAAGCAAGAAACCAAGGCGGGCTGTTCGAAGTGCAGCTCAGGCGAAGACCTCGTCCAAGGACACCGCGCACAAGGTTGCTGCGGCGAAGGATTTCGCACCCAAATCGAGAAGCAAGAAGTCCCCTGCGAACTCTGCGTCCTCTGCGGTTAAAGTTCTCGCGGGCGCGGAGTTGAAGCCCATGCCTACGGTCATTCACCCGATGCTGGCCACTTCAGTTGCTAAAGCCTTCGACGACCCTGACTGGCTGTTTGAAATTAAATGGGACGGCTACCGCGCCATTGCGTTCATCGAGAACGGTGGCGTGCGCCTGGTGTCGCGCAATCAGAATGACCTTACCGCGCAGTTTTCCGAACTTGGCAGCCTGCCGCAATTCGTAAATGCCCAGCGTACTATTCTCGACGGAGAGATCGTGGCGCTCGATGAAGAGGGCCGACCTTCGTTCAGCCTGATGCAGCAGCGTACGGGATTCCATCCCGGTAAGCGCCGCCTGGCGCGGCGCGAAGGTGTGCCGGTCATCTACTACGCGTTCGATCTGCTCTACCTTGATGGTCTCGACCTGCGCCGCGTCGCGCTCGAGCAGCGCAAGCAGTTGCTGCAAGACCGGATCAGAGTTGGCGGGGTCATTCAATTTTCCGATCACTACGCGGAGAAGGGTCTTGCTCTTTTTGAAGCGGCCAAGCAGCGCGGACTGGAAGGCATTCTCGCCAAGAAGCGCAGCAGCGTCTACCAGGAGAAGCGCTCGAACGATTGGCTCAAGATCAAAATCACGCAGCGTCAAGAGTGCGTCATCGGAGGCTACACTGATCCGGAGGGCAGCCGCGAATATTTCGGGGCGCTGGTGCTTGGTTTGTACGACGAGCAAGGGCGCCTCATTCACGTTGGCCAAGTTGGGACCGGCTTCGATCAGAAGGCGCTCAAAGAAATGTTCACTCGGCTGCAGACGCTTAAGACGAAACAGAATCCGTTTTATGGCGAGATTGGCGGATTGCGGAAAGTTCAATTCGTGCGTCCGGAGCTGGTTGCTGAAATCAAGTTCGCGGAGTGGACTCATGAGAGCGCGGAGGGTGGCATGAAGCTGCGGGCGCCTGTATTCATGGGGCTGCGAGCTGACAAATCGGCGGATGAGTGCCGACTGGAAGAAGCGGTCGCGGGCTAGGGGCTCAGATTTCGCAAGGCACATGGGGTTGTCATTCTCGCTGAGCGAAGGACATATTCGTCGTTGCGACGGGCAAAATGCATGGGTCCTTCGCTTCGCTCAGGATGACAATTGTGATTTATATTTTTAAAAGGCGCCGCCGCCTCCGCCGCCGAAGCCGCCTCCGGAGAAGCCTCCGCCTGAGAAGCCGCCTCCGCCGCTGAAGCCGGATCCGCTGGAACTGGATCTGGGGGCGGAGACGAAAACCTGGTGCATGTCTGACGCCATGCTGTGCATGGAACTGGAAAAGAAAAGCGGACTGAAACCGACGTAGCCGTTCGGCGAAACGTACCAGCTTGGCGGGTCTTTGACAATGCCGTCGAACGCTTGTGCCCAGTGATGCTCGACGCCCAGCGCCATGGCGTAGGGGAGGAATTTTTCGAAGGTGTCGGGCGGCATGCGCTTGATGCGGTCGGCGTCGACGCGATTCATGAACTCCTGGAATCCGAGGACCGCGACTGTGATGCGCGCCCCAGCCGCGGTCTTTGCCGTCATCTGACGGGCGAAGAGCCACCATATCGGAACGGAAATGAGCACGCTGCCGATCAGCAGAGGAATGGAATAGAACAGATTCATCCAACCCATGACTTGCACGGCGATGACGAGGATCGCGATGGCGACGCCGGCGACGATGCTGTAGCCATTGGCCGATTCGGGGTCGAGCGCGTAGATGCCTTTGGTCTTGAGCGCGGACATGATGTCCTGACGCACGATGGGAATCACGGTGTAGAAGCGATTCTTCAGGCTGGACAAGCGGGTTTCAGCGCCGCCGGCAAAAATATTCTCCAGCATCACGCGTTCGTGCGGGGTAAGGTCGGGGCCCCACTGCTCGCGTGGCTTCAAAAGGTGGAACAAGTAATCTTTGTGGTGAAAGACGAGGAAAGTGTCGACTTTTTCTTCGATCTTGATGTAGCCGCGGACGGCAAGATCGACGATGGTGCTGGTAATGTCGCGGGGATGGATGGCGTCGTCGATCAAAGTTCCAGCTTCGGCGGGGCAAATGCCTTTGGGCGGTTCGTACTGCGGGGCCACGGAGACGCCGGGATCGGGATCGCGTCCCACGGAATACCAGAGGGCAAACATGACGGCGAGAGTCAGCAGCGGGAGAAACACGATGGGATTGCTGCCCAGAAACCAGCCCAACTTCGTGAGCGCGGACGGAGGCTTGAGCACTCCCTGGGGGATGTAGATGTCGATGGTGAGGCCGCCGCGCATGGAAAGCGGGTGGGTGGTCTCGAAAAGAACATCGGCGCCTTTGACTTCGGAGGACGCATTGCCTTCCTTGGAACCGTAGGCGCCGGTGAAGGCCTGAGCGCGCAAGCCGCCGTTGGCATTTTCGGGCAGAGTTACGAAGGCCGAGGCGTGGTCGATGGGAACTACGGAGTAATCGATGTTGACGACGCGCGTCGTGTCGACGGCGCCGGGGATATAGATTTTGAGATCGCGATAAGCTCCGGACTTGCTTGAATCGTACTTCAGCTTGTTTCCGCTCTCGTCGGTGACGCTCATGACATTTAGAAAGAGCGTGTAGTTGGTGCCTTGAGGTCCGGGATACTCGACTGGGATGGTGCGGTGAATGCCGTGCCACTCGCCGACGAAAGCGAGGGTGATTTTCTCGCTGACCAGGGCCGTGCCATCGGCGGCGATGGAGATGGTGTCCTGGAAATCGGCCACGCGCCAGTTGCGGGCCTGGGCAGACGCGGTGGCGGCTAGGGTTACGAGTAAGAATGAAACGAGCAGTCGGCGATTCGTATGAGCTCCGCGGAACATTTCTAGAATCTTCACTTTACTTTGTAGCGAATCCAGGGTTGCTGTGGTTACCGGCAACTGCCGAGCTTTGCTCGGCTTGGACAGCCGAGGGCGGCTGTCCCTACGCGATCTAGAACTTCACCGCGACTGGCTCGCGATCGGCGGCAGCCGCTTCGAAGAATTGCTTCTGCTGGAAGTTGAACATCCCGGCCAGAATATTGGTCGGGAAAGATTGAATCTTGGTGTTCAAGTCTCGCACCACGGCGTTGTAGTAGCGGCGGGCGTTTTGTATTGCGTCCTCGATCTCGCTTAGAGAATTCTGCAACTGCGTGAATTCCTGCGAGGCCTGGAGCTGGGGATAGTTTTCGGCCACCGCAAACAGGCTCTTGAGCGCGCCTGTCAGTTGATTCTCGGCGGCAGCCTTGTCGGCAGGGCCGGTGGCCTGCATGGCCATGGAGCGGAATTTGGCGATGTTCTCGAACGTGTCTTTTTCGTGGGTGGCGTAGCCCTTCACAGTTTCGACGAGATTTGGAATCAGGTCGTGGCGGCGTTTGAGCTGAACATCGATGTCGGACCAGGCCGATTCAGTGCGCACGCGCAACTGCACCAGGCTGTTGTACATCGCGATCAGAAAGACGCCCAATAGAACTATGACTGCCAGAACAATCCAAGCCATGTAGATCTCCTCGATGCGGATTCAAAGGGACGTTAACAGCAAAGTTTCAAAGAAGCAAGGTTTCAGAGAAGCAAGGTTTCAGAGTTTCAAGGTTTCAAAGTTTCAGAGTTGCTTTGAGTCCTTGAAACCTTAAAACTCTGAAAGCCGGCCTTTGCTTTATTGCCGTGGAGCGAAGTATCCGCGGCGGGTGCGGACTTGCAGATCTTTTTTCAGGGCAGTGATCTGGATGGAGCGGTAGCGCCCGTCGGGGTCGAAGTCGGAGGGCTTGTAGGAGACGGCGTACTGGCTGCGCAGTTCGTCTTCAATGGCGGCGAAGGAGCGGGTGATGTCTTTCATCTTGTAGGGGAAGAAAGCGCGGCCGCCGGTGGCGGAAGCGAGGTCTTCGAGAACTTTGTCGCCGCGCAGAATCAGGCCGCTGTCGTCGGTAGAGATGGCGTAGATGATGACTTCAGCGCGCTCGGCCATTTCAATGGCCTGGGCACGCGTATATTCGCTCTGATTGTCTTCGCCGTCGCTGAGGATGACGATGGCTTTGCGAATAGGATGGTCGGAGGTTTCACGCAGCAACTTTTCCTTGCACGCCTTGTAAATCGCGTCGTAGAGCGCGGTGCCGCCGCCATTGCTGAGGCGCTGCACTCCGGCGGCAAGTAATGGCACTTTGTCGGTGAAATCCTGGGTAAGGCGGCTTTCTTTGTTGAACCCTACGACGAAGGCGCGGTCGTAGCCGGGACGGATGATGTGCTGCAAAAAACCGGTGGCGGCTTCCTTTTCAAATCCAAAGCGACCCTGCACCGAGCCACTCACGTCCATGAGCAGGCCGAGCTCGATGGGCAGGTCGGTCTCGGGATGGAAGTTGAGGATGGACTGCACGGGCTTGTGGTCGTCGAAAATGGAGAAATCGTTCTGGTTCAAATTGCGGACGAATTTGCCGTGCCGATCGGTCGCGATGAAGAGCACGTTGACTTCATCGACGCGACTCTTGATCGTAAGGATCGGTTGGTCCGCTTCGTCGGTGGCGGCGGGAAGGGCAGCGGCGCTGCTGGAATCCAGCGCAAGGGCAGAAGCGGCGACGACGTAGGGACTGGTTTGGGCGCATCCGGCAACGGACAGACCAAGAACGGCGACGATCGCGAGTACGATTACGGCGAATCCGCTCGGTGCCAACCCGAATTGGTCGCGCTTTGTCATTCTTCTTTAATTTTTGATTCTTTGATTGTTTCTTGTTTGATTCTTTATTCTTTACACATGATTCTTCACACATGTGCTCGTAAATCTTATTCGGGGCACAGTGAATCTCACAACTTTCAAGTACTTCGATGCACGCCGGGGGCCGAAAGCCGACAAAACGCGGCCTGATTGACTGTAGGCCGTTATCGGGTGCGGGTCCAAGTTACAAAAGGAGTACGCAGACGGTGCGTCCCTAACCGTAAGCCGGTCAATAGGTTGGGAGCTCGGCTGGGAAGTGCTCAGAAGTAGGGCTCAAAGCGGCAGGTCGATGCCGGCGCGGGAATTCCTGCCGGATTTTGGAGCGAAAGAGGATTCAGGATATTTTTTCATGATTGGGTGGGTTCCGTGCAAAAACTTCTGAATGCCAAGGCCGTATCTGGAGTTGTACTTTGGATGGGATAATCTGACAATCGCCGGAAGCTGCATCCGGCCCGGAGTCGCGAAATGCATTTTGAACAGTTCTATCTAACCTGTCTGGCCCATGCTTCGTACATGGTCGGGTCGGAGGGCGAGGCGGCAGTGGTCGATCCGCAGCGCGATGTGGACATCTATCTGAAGGCGGCGGATGAGCAGAATCTTAAGATCCGGCACATATTCGAAACTCATCTGCACGCCGACTTTGTTTCCGGACACAAAGAGCTGGCGGCGCGCACGGGCGCGAAGATTTACATTGGAGCGCGGGCCAACGCCGAATTCCGGCATGTGCCGCTGACCGACGGTTTTGAAGTGAAGATGGGGGCGGTACGAATTCGCGCGCTGGAGACGCCGGGCCACACGCCGGAGAGCGTCTGCCTGGTGATTACGGATGAAACTGAATCGTCTAAAAGGAAGTCGTCTAAAAGCAAATCAGCGCAGCCCTGCGCGGTGCTGACCGGCGATACATTGTTTATTGGCGATGTTGGACGCCCGGATCTTTCAAAGACGCACACGCCGCGGGAACTTGCGGGATTGCTCTACGACAGTTTGCACCAGAAGCTGCTGACGCTGCCCGATGCGGTGATGGTGTATCCCGCGCACGGGGCCGGTTCGCTGTGCGGACGCGCCATGCGAATGGAGCGCTCGTCCACGATTGGGACGGAGCGGCTAACGAACTATGCGCTGCAGATCGCGAGCCGGGAAGAATTCATCGCGCAATTGACCACCAACCTTCCGGCTCGTCCCGACTATTTTCTGGAGGATGCTGAGATCAATCGGTCGGGTGCGGCGGCGTTGACGGAATTGCCGCGGCTTCCGGCGCTTTCGCCGGCCGAAGTGCAGGCGCTGTTGCAGCAGAATGCCAATGTGCTGGACGTTCGTCCGGGCGACGAGTTCGCAGCGGGACATGTGCCGGGAGCGATCGGCATCGCGCTTTCGGGGCAATTCGCTTCGTGGGCGGGAGGGATTCTGGGGATCCACTCAAAGCCGGTTCTGATCGGCGACACGGACGCGCAGATTGAGGAAGCTCGGCTGCGGCTGGCTCGTGTGGGCATCGAAGAACTGCGCGGTTACCTGGCGGGCGGCGTGGCGGCGTGGCAGAAGGCTGGGCTCCCGCTGGTGAGGACAGCGCAGATTTCTCCGCAGGAATTGAATCAGAAACTGCTTGAGGGGAGCTGGCGGGCGCTCGACATTCTCGACGTGCGTCGCGAAGGCGAATGGCAAGCGGGTCACATTGCGGAAGTGCAGTGCCGGGCGCTCGATACGTTTCCGCAAGGACTGCCGGCAATGGATCGGGAGCGGCCGATTGCGGTGCACTGCAAGGGCGGATATCGCAGCATGATTGCCTGTAGTTTGCTGGAGCGCGGCGGATATCGCAACGTGATCAACGTGGCGGGAGGCTTCGACGCGTGGCATGCCGCCGGGCTTCCGGAAGTTGCGGAGCAACTCGCCAAAGCATGATGCGTTTCATCATAGTCGGTTCCGTGGTTCTATGGGTGCTTCTCTCCTGGCCCAATGCGGCGCCTGCTCAGGTATCAGCCGGAGCGATCGACAGTTTGTTCTCGAAGTTCACCAGCGCGCACGATCCCGGTTGCGCGGTGCTGGTGATCAAGGATGGGCAGCCGGTATTCCGGAAAGGCTATGGCGTTACCGATCTGCGAACGTTGCAGAAGATCGGTCCGGAAACGAACTTTCGGCTGGCGTCACTCACGAAGCAATTCACAGCTACTGCGGCGATGCTGCTGGTTCACGATGGCAGGCTGCACTACGAAGACCGTCTCACCGATGTTTTCGCAGACTTTCCCGGTTATGGGAAGACGATTACGATCCGCGAGTTGCTGAACCACACTTCTGGACTCGTCGATTACGAAGACATCATGGCGAAGCAGTACGCAGGTATTCCCGATGACAAAATCCCACAGATCAGGGACGCCGGCGTGCTCGACCTCTTGAAGCAGCAGACGGGCACGAAGTTTATGCCCGGCACGTGCTGGGAATACAGCAATTCGGGTTACGTGGTACTGGCCATGGTGGTGGAGAAACGGTCGGGGATGAGATTTGGGGAGTTTCTGCGCCGGCGAATTTTCACGCCGCTGGGGATGACAGATACGGTCGCGCACGAGAAAGGCAGGGACGAGGTTACACATCGCGCCTACGGGCACACCAGGACGGCGGCTGGGTGGGGAGAGACAGATCAGAGTTCGACCTCGGCTACCTTGGGCGACGGCGGTGTTTACACGTCGCTCGACGACCTTGAAAAGTGGGAGCGCGCATTGGCCAATCACACACTGCTCAGCGCGAAAGAAATGGAGCCGGCTTTGACCCCGGCGACCGCGGCAAACGGCGCTCCTCTGCGGCAATCGAACGGCAACCTTGCCCCGCTCTACGGCTTCGGATGGTTTCTCAATCCGTGCCGCGGGCATCGCCGCTACGCTCATTATGGCGAGACGGTGGGATTCCGCACCGCCATTCAGCGCTTTCCCGATGACCGTCTTACCGTGATTATCCTGGCGAATCGCGCCGAGGTGGACGCGCCCGCTCTGGCCGAAAGCGTGGCTGATTTGTATTTTTCGAAGCGCTAGTGGGAATGCCGTCAGTCCATGGTGGCGGCTTGCGCTTTTGCTATGGGTGCTTCGCGGCGGGTGGGAAGGTGGGGCAGGGCCGACATCAGGCGACGGGTGTAAGCGTGGACGGGCGCGGTGAAAATCTGTTCGGTTGGGCCGCACTCGACAATCTGGCCTTCGTGCAGGATGGCGATGCGCTGGCAGATTCCGGCGACTGAAGGGAGATCGTGCGAGATGTAAAGGATCGACATGCCGATTTCGCGATTGAGGCGCGCAAACAGCTCCAGGATTTCGGACTGCGTGATCACGTCGAGCGCGCTGGTGGCTTCGTCGGCGATCAGAAGCGCGGGGCGATGCATGATGGCCATGGCGATGAGCACGCGTTGCGCCTGGCCGACGCTAAGTTGAGAAGCGCGCTTGTGCAGGAAATCTGGGTCATCCTCGTTGCTCGGCAGGCTGACGCTTTTCAAAGCGGACTGGATGGCGCGGTCGCAGTCTTCACTTGTGGCTTTGTTATCGCTGTGCGCTCTCCAGGCTTCTCTTAGTTGGGTGCGGATTTGGAGCGCGGGGTTGAGCGAGGCAAGAGGACTCTGAAGCACGAGGCTCAGGGAACGTCCGCGGAGGTCGCGCAATTCCCGCTCGCGCAGGGCGAGCAGATCGGCGCCCTGGAAAAAAATGTTGCCTTCGACGATGGCGCGCTGGCGGCCGAGTAATCCGAGTATAGCCATCGCCAGTGTGCTTTTGCCGGAGCCACTCTGGCCGACGAGGCCGACAACTTCGCCGCGCGCGATTTCGAGCGAGAGTCCGCGGAGGACCGGAGCCTTGCCGGGATAGCGCACGGTCACCTGCGCGGAGAGCAGGCTGCGCGAGGTGTCCGTCGGCGTTGTCATAGTCATGAACTCGGTTATCGGCTCGCCCGCGTGGTTGAGTTCAGGGTGAGGCGCTCGGCGTTCCAGAATGTTTGTGGGGAAAGGATGCCGGGGTTCGCGCCCTGGACCGCACTGGAGATGGCGGACAGTGCATTTTGATTGACCAGATAAATAAACGGCGCCTGTTCGGCGGCGATTTCCTGCACGCGATCGAAACTCTCCTTGCGCTTCTTTGGATCGGCGGTGGACGCTTGCGCGCGCATCAGCCGGTCAATCTCGGCTTCCCAGGCGGTTTCCGGAGACTTCTGTTGCGGATTCCAGGCGTGATCCTCGGCCGAGCTCAGCCAGATGTTCATCTGACCGTTGGGATCGAGATCGACATTGCGGAAGCCTAGCATCGCGGCTTCATAATTAAATTTCTGCGAAATGCGTTCGATGAGCGACGGAAAATCGAGCGTGACCACGTTGACCTTGATGCCTAGCTTCCCGAGATCTTCCTGCACCATGACGGCCATGCGTTCTCTCGGTTTACTGCCGGCATTGGTGACGATGGAAAACTCGACGGGGTTGCCCCCCTTATCGAATAATGCACCGTTTTGCAGGTGGAAACCGTCGGCTTGCAGGCGCTGCAGGGCGGCGGCGGGACGATATGGTTCGGCCTTGAGCTTGTTGTTGAACCAGAATTTATTCGCGGGCGAAACCGGGCCGACGGCGGGCTGGGCGTGACCATTGAAGACTACGCGGCTCAGATCCTCGCGGTTGATGGCTTGAGAAATCGCGCGCCGGAAATTGGTGGAGCGAAACCAGGCGCGCTTGTACTCGGGGATGGGAGCGCTCGCCACCTGGTTAAACCACATGAAATCGGAATCGAGCGAGGGTCCGGCATCGTGCGCGAGCTGCGGCGAAGTGGCGGCCAGGCGATCGAAGTAATCGCTGTCGATGACGTTGATCAGGTCAAGCTCTCCGCGCTTGAAGCGCAGCATCTCGACGTCGCGATTCGATTGAATGTCGAGCCGGATGGAGTCGAGATAGGGCAAGCGGCGGCCCTGGGAATCTTTTTTCCAGTAGTTGGGATTGCGGCGCAAAAGCACGCTTGATCCCGCTTTGTATTCCGCAACCATGAACGGCCCGAGCACGGCCGCTTCTTTTTTGGGAGAATGCGCGGACATGATGGCAACCTGATCGAAGAGGCGCTCAAGTCCGGCTAGAGGCGCGGGAAATGTGATGGAGATCTGGTCCGGCGCAATGATCTTTGTGCTGACGGCGCCGCTGCTGGAACGGAATGCGTCTCCGGTCGAGGAGTGCAGCGCGGGATCCATGAGCCGTTGGATGGTGAAGGCGACGTCCTCGGAGGAAAACGGGCTGCCGTCGGAGAATGTAATGCCGCGACGGAGCTTGAAAGTGATCTGCTTGCCGTCGTCCGAAACCTTCCACGATTCCGCCAGTTCGGGTTCAAGGTCCTGCGTGTGGCGATTGACGCGCAGCAGGACGCCGCCGGTCAGATAGCGAATCGAAAGTGAAGAATCGTCATCGACCAGGAGCGGATCGAAAGTCTTCGGCTCGGAGCGCAGGCAGAAGCGCAACTCGCCGCCGCTCTGGGAGAACGCCGCGCCAGATGTCAAAGTAAGAAAAACAAGAGCGAGGCACAGAGGTGCGAAACAAAAAAGAAGTCGTAAGAATGCTCGGCGGCCCGTCATGCGGTCACCTCCTCGTTCGACAAGAGCAACTGGAACGACGTCATGACAACGATCAGCAGCAGCAATGGCACCAACCGCCATGGTTCTTCGCGGAACGAAATCAAGCCTTCGAGTTCGCGCAGAAGGCTTCCCCAGGAAGGCAGCGGTTCGGCAACACCCAAGCCGAGGATGCCAAGATTCGCCTCGGCCAGGATGAAGACCGGAATCGAAATCCAGAATTGCGCGTAGAGCACCGGCTTCAGGTTGGGCAGAACATGAACAAAAAAGAGGCGCGGACCGTGCAAGCCTGAGGCGCGAGCCTGCAAAACGAAATCGGAATTGCGCAAGGCATCGGCGCTGGTCGAAAGCACGCGCGCGGAAGCGGCCCAGCCGAGCAGACCGAGGATGAGAAACGTAATCAAAACCGAGACCAGCGGAGAAACGTTCAACGGCAAGAGGGCACGAACCGTGATCAGCAGGAAAAGCCAGGGCAGAGAAAGAAACAGGTCGGTAAAGCCCCGGGCCAAACGTAGCCAGATTCCGCCCACGTATCCTGCGAGGCCGCCCACCAGCGCAGCTAGTACTGTAGAGACGAAAGCGGCAGCGGGAGCGAGCAGGAGCGAGATGCGCGTGCCGTAAAGAATGCGCGCGAAGCGATCGCGTCCAACTTCATCGGTGCCGAGCAGATGCTGATGCGAAGGAGGCGCACTGGGGGCTTCGCGAAACTGCCGAGCGTATCCGGCGGGCGCCAGCCAATTCGCGGCCAGCGACACGGCGCACACGGCGAGCACGACGACACACGCCAGCTTGCGGGCTGCGTTCATGCGGCGTTTATCTCTTCTGGGCCTCGCTTGGCCTCTTGGGGCCTCAACATGTAGTTCATTACATCGGCGCCAGAGTTTGCCAGCAAGGTTACAAGCGTAACCAGCACGGTCAGATTGACGAGCAGTGGAAGATCTCTGGAAAGCGCGGCCTGCCAGGCGAGTTGACCGATGCCCGGCAGTCCGCATAAGGCTTCGACGGGGATGGTTGCGCCGAGGGCGATGCTGACAGTAATGCCGGCGAGAGCGATCATCTGCGGACCGGCGACGGGAAGCACATGCCAGGCCAGGATGCGAGCTTCGCCGAGTCCGCGGGCGCGAGCGGCGGTGATGTGCGGCAAGGTGTAGGCCTTGGCGAGCACATTGTGCGAATAGCGATAGATCCTGGGGAACACGATGAGAGCGATGGCGAGATATCCGGGAGCGTTGAGGATCACGGAAAGCAAGGCCAGCACTGCTGCCGGAATGCAGAGAAACGCGCCGCTGACGGTGGTACCCAGAATTTCATAGGCGGAGCGACGCCAGAGGCAGGCAGTGAAGGCGAGAGTCGAGGCCAGCAACCAGGCCAGCAAAAGGCCAATGCCAGCCACGCGCACGGTGACGGGCCAGCGCTCGCGCAAGAGGGTTTGCACGGGCTGGCCGAGGGCATGAGAAGTGCCGAGATCGCCGTGGAGGGCGCCGCGGAGATAGCCGGCGTAAAAGCTGAGGACGTTGTGTTCAGCGGCGCGCGACTGACGCAAGGCGCGCACACTTTCGGCGTTCAGGCTGGGATCGAGTTCGCGCTCGTCGGCATCGAAGCCGGGTGCCAGGCGCACCAGCGTGGCCGACAGCAGTCCGCCCAGCAGGACGAGCGCGGCGATCGCGCCAAGGTGCCGGAGGATTTTCCAGAGCAGCGTTTTCCGCATTAGCATGAGAACGTCCTAGTTCACCGTCGCACCCCGCGCGCGGGAGGCGGGAAGATTCGCATCGCGTTCGGGTCCGGATTCGGAGTGGTGAAGCTTCTTCATGGAGTACATGCGGCGGTCGGCTTCGGCAAGCAGCCGCTCGATGTCGAAACTATCCTCCGGACAGAACGCCGTTCCCACGCTGAGGCCAACCAGATCGTTGCCGGCAATTTTTTTGCCGGAATCGACGGCCAGTTGATTGAGACGGCTGGCCTTTTCGCTGGAAGCGTGCGGGCTCAGCCCGGGAGCGACGATCACGAATTCATCTCCGCCCATGCGGGCAACGTAATCGTAGTCCCGGCAGGTTTCCTTCAAGTGGGCGGCAAAATCCTTCAACAGGTTGTCGCCTTCGAGGTGGCCATAGAGATCGTTAATCTGCTTGAAGTTGTCGAGGTCGCAGACCATCACCGCGAGGGACGTGCCGGTGCGGCGGCAGCGTGCCAGTTCGCGCGTGAGATGAACGAACAACGAACGGGCGTTGGGCAGTCCGGTCAAGTAGTCGGTGGTTGCCGAGTCCTCGGCCAGCTGATATTTGAGTGCATTTTCGACCGAGAGCGCGATCTTCGAGCTGACGGCGAGCAGGATGCGCAGATGATCCGCCGAGAAAGCATCGCGGTCGGCACAGTACATGGCGAGCACGCCGACCACGCCGTTGAGCCCTTCGAGCGGCACGGCGAGAGTCGAGCGCAGCGTGGTGAATTTCGCGGGATCGCTCACATATCCGGCTTCGGCCTCGGGATTGCCATTGACGATCGGCTTGCGTTTTTCAGCGACCCAGCCGCACAGGCCTTCTCCCAGGCCAATGTTGAGCGATGAGAGCAACCGGAAGTTGTCGCCGCTCACGAGTTCGGGCAGCAGCCTGCCGTCCTTCAAAAGAAACACGGCCATCGAATCGTAGGGAATCATCTTGCGCAGCCGCATGGAAAGCACGGAAAGCGTTTCGCCGAGGCTCAGCGAGTTGCCCAGATCCTGGCTAAGCTCGAACATGGTCTGCGCTTCCTGGCGTGCCGAGGCAATCGAGGAGAGAAAATCCGCGTCGTTCGCCGGGCTGGGAAGCGGTGCGGAGTGCTCGAATCCCGCCGCTGGCTCCAGGGCTGCATCCATGCCAACGTGGGCCGATGTTGGTAGAGTCGTCTCTTCTGTGGTCATCGAATCCGACTGCACCATGATCTCCAGTTCGCGGTAACGGCGTTTCAGGATCTCGACAATTCTGGGTTCGAAGGCCGAGCCCGACATGGAAGCGACCTTCTCCATGGCGGAATCGAGCGACATGGCGCTGCGGTACTGGCGATGCGATGCCAGTGCGTCGAGGCAATCGACGGCCGCGAGGACACGCGCGCCCATCGGGATGTGCTCCCCTTTCAGTCCGTCGGGATAGCCGGTTCCGTCCCAGCGCTCGTGGTGCGAGCGTACGATGGGTGCGACGGGATAGGGAAACGCCACGCGCTGCAGGATTTCGGCGCCCACCAGCGCGTGGATCTTCATCTTCTCGAATTCTTCCGGGGACAGGCGCCCGGGCTTGTTGATGATGTGTTCGGGAATCGCCAGCTTGCCGATATCGTGCAGCAGCGCGGCCGCGCGCAGCGCCTCGATTTCTTCTTCGGGAAAACCCAGCTCCTTCGCAACCGCAACCGCGAATACGCGCACGCGCTGCAGGTGTTGGTGCGAGGTGTGGTCTTTGGCTTCGATGGCTAGCGCCAGGGACTCGATGGTGCGCAAGTGCAGCGAGGCAACTTCTTCGGCGTGGCGTTTCTCGATCTCGACCTGCTTCTTTTCCGTGGCCAGCTTGGCGAGATAAAGATGATACGAGCGATAGACCCAGTAGACCAGAGGAAGAACCAGAAGCGAGGTTTGCCATCCCACCTGTTTGCTGATGAAACCCACGGCAAACACTACCGCTGCGCCGACCATGTAGAAGGGGAACGACCAGAAGTGGCATTCCGTCCAGACCTTGAAAGCCGGTTTGCGTTCGGTCACCGAGATGATCACGGCAACCGGGACTGTGTTCGCCAGGAAAAAAACCAGGGCAGTGATGACCAGCAGCGGCAGCGTACCCGCTCCGAGCACGCGCTGCAGATCGTGATAGGCGAAGTACGACAGGACGATGGCGTTCGCCATCATGCTGAAGACGTTGAAGACGATCTTGATCGGAACCAGCTTCTGCCGCGTTCCGAACAAGCATTGCGCGAGAGTCGCGGTGCAGCCAATGACCATCGTCTCGGGGAGGTTCAGCTCGAGCACGCTCAGCAAAATGAACAGGAAGTTGACCGACATGGTGCCGTCGATGCCGGGCAGTTGAATCTTGAGGCTTGAAGCAAGAACGGCGACCAGCAGGTAGCAGAAGAATCGGGTCAGGTCGAAGCTCTGCCAGTGTCCGAGGGAGTGCGCGAGCGCGGCCATGCCGAGCGCAGCGGTGGTTCCGATAAACAGTCTTGCCCGAAAGGACATAGGCCGACCCGCAACTTCTGCTCACACCGCGTGCAACTGCACATCCACGCCGGTGATTTTCATTCCCTCTGTCACCGCATTGAATCTGCGGGAGTTATGCTTACCGATGCCGCAATGCCTCCGAGGCACATCGTCAGACCGATCCCAAAAGTGTCCGGGCCTGGCCACTTTTTGGCCGTCAGGACCCGGGTCCACTCGGGCCTGAAAATCTGGCTCTCCCGTTGTAACCGATAGTAGGTCAGTCTCCAGAGAATCACGTACTTACCGAGGTAACGACAGATGCGGAAGGTTGTAGGATGCGCCGTGGAATGAAAGATGGGTAAGGCTTAACTCTGAAGTAAGAGGGGGACGTAGTTACTTTGGTGTGAAGGTCAGTGCTGAACAACCCTACCAAGTGAGCGGGGTTGTGGCAGCATCTTATAGAAGGGGCGTGTTGTTTGCAATTGCCTGGAGTTGATACCTGAATTTCGCGGATGCGGCGGGCGCAGCACAAAGTGACACTCCCCCTTTGGCCATTGACGCAGAAATGCCAATTTCATCGAAGACTCCGCCAACGGAGAGCACGCAGAAATCCGTAACTGGGAGCCAAGCTTGCCATATCTCCACTGGGGCGGGCGAGGGCATTCTTCTACCCGTGCTGCAGCCCGGCATTCTGGACCAGTTGCAGGACGCGGTGTTTACCACTGACCTTCATGGAGTCATTACTAACTGTAACCAGGGTGTAAGTCGATACGGCTTTGCGCCGAAAGAACTGGTTGGCCGGAAGATCACCGATTTCTATGGCATTGGGCAGCAGGCGTTTCTCGCCACAGGGGCGATTGCTTCGGTTCTTGAGAAAGGGCGTTTCGAGGGCGAAATCCGCTGCCGCACGAAGTCCGGCCAGGACGTGGATGTCCATCTGTGTTTGACGCTGCTGCGCGATTCGAACGCAGCTCCGGCGGGCATTCTGGGATTCTCGATCGATATCACCGGGAAAAAGCTTCTGGAGACTGATGATTCGCTGAAGCAGGCCGCGGCTGCAGCCGGTGTGGTTCCAGTGGCGCGGCGTGAAATCGACGGCACACAATTTCTGATTGCCAGCCCGATCATGCATAAGTTCATGGGCATGGTGGACCGTGTGGCCGGGCACACCGAGACCGTTCTCGTAACTGGCGAAACCGGCACTGGCAAGGAGTTAGTTGCGCGCACCATCCACGAATCCTCGTACCGGAGCAAGCATGGACTGGTGGATATCAACTGCGCCGCTTTGCCCGAACATCTGGTGGAGAGCGAACTGTTCGGCTACGAGAAGGGAGCCTTCAGTGGCGCCGATTCCTCGAAGTCGGGTTTGTTTGAACTGGCGGACAAGAGCACGATTTTTCTCGACGAAATTGGCGAATTGCAGCCGCAAATCCAAGTGAAATTGCTGCGGGTTTTGGACGGTGCTCCGTATTACCGTTTGGGTGGGAATCGAAAGATCACCGTGGACGTGCGCGTGGTTGCCGCCACTAATCAGGATCTTGAACTGGCGGTGAAAGAAGGACGTTTCCGCAAAGATCTTTTTCACCGGCTGAGCCAGTTCCAGTTGCGCGTTCCGCCATTGCGCGAGCGTCCCGAAGATATTGCCGCGCTGGCGCGTCACTTTCTGGCGCTGAAAGCGGCGAATAAAGTTTTTACTGGAGAGGCACTGGTTGCCCTGCAGGCCCATGCTTGGCCGGGCAATATCCGCGAACTCCGGAACCTGGTCGCAAAACTTGCGATGGCGACGGAGGACCGGCAGATCACCGGCGCCGAAGTTGTCGCCGAGTTGAATGGCGAACCCGCACCCGTGACCCACGCTAGCGGCGCGGTGCCGCTGGGCAACCTCGAAAACATGGAAGAGCAGATGATCATTCGGGCGCTCGAACAAACCGGCGGGCGTCGCGCCCAGGCCGCCGAGCAGTTGGGAATTTCCCGCCGCACACTCAGCCGCAAACTGCGCGAGTACGAGATTGGCGTGCCTTCGGGCGAGGGTTCGGCAAAGCTCGGCATCATCAGTGAGGACCAGCAGAAGTTCTTTCGCGCCAAAGTCAATGTGTCCGTAACCCTGAAAAATGTTCACGGCAAGGAGTTGCAGGTGCAGGCGGTCAACCTGAGCACGGGAGGCATGGGACTTGATGTGGTGAGCGATCCGAACGGTTTTGCCGGATTAGTCGACGTTAGTTTCTTGCTGCCAGAGAGCGAAACTGTGATCCAGGCGAAAGGCCGGTTGGTATGGGCCGACGCTGGAGGAAGAGCGGGGCTGCGATTTGTCGTGATCGAACCTTCTCTGTTCGAGCAACTGCAACACTGGACGAATCGGAAGATGAAGGACGAAGGGTGGGAGATTCCGTCCTGAGGTTGCAGGTGTGAAGCAATGTATGGTCGAGAGGAAAGACATAGACTGAAGAGCTCAGAGTCTTGAGCTAATAGCCAACGGGACACACCCTTTAGTGACCTGCTGTAACCTTCAGTAACCTGTCGTCATACGTCCTTTCGTGCCATTCTCATCTTGCCGTTAGAAGCCCATCGACCGCGACCGCAGGGCCAACTCCCGCTGTGGTCGCGGATCTCAAGTGAGGTTCATTCATGTTGCAGTCTCCGGAACCGAAGTACTCTCCAAACGCAGCCCCCACCAACAGTTACACTCCGGTCAAGCCGGCCACCTCACCCATGGATCAGGCTAACATCGGACGCTCGCTTGTCATCAAGGGTGAAGTGACGGGTGCGGAATCGCTTTTTATTGACGGACGCGTCGAAGGCACCATTAACTTTCCCGACAATCGCGTCACCATCGGCCGCAACGGAAACGTCGCGGCGAACATCACCGCCAAAGAAGTCGTGATCATGGGCAAGGTGCAGGGCAACGTCGAGTGCGCGGACCGGCTGGACATCCGCAGCGAAGGCCTGCTCTCGGGCGACGTGATCACGCATCGCATCAGCGTCGAAGAAGGCGCGATCCTCAAGGGCGGTGTCGAAGTGCGCAATCCCGAAAAGAAAGATCAGAAAACGCAGACGCCGGTGCAGGTACAGAACAAGCCAGAACCTCCAAAAGCCCTGGCCGCGACTGCGGGTAACGCATAATCTCGCGAAGTTGATTTCAAAGTTGCATTAAAGGAAGACGATGGAGGGACGGGCGTCTTGCCGGTCCGGTCGGGCGAGGACGCCCGGCGCTCCATCGTTTTCTTTTTGTGGACCGATTACTTTTTCGGCTTGAAGTCGAGGGATGCCGAATTCATGCAGTAGCGCAGGCCGGTTGGACCAGGGCCATCCGGAAACACGTGGCCCAGATGCGCATCGCAGCGGGCACAGCGCGCCTCAGTGCGAGTCATGCCATAACTAGTGTCGGTGTGTTCGACGATATTCTTGCGGTCGGCGGCGGCGAAGAAGCTTGGCCATCCGGTTCCCGAATCAAACTTTGTTTCCGAGCCAAACAGCAGTGCGCCGCAGCAGACGCAGTGGTACGTCCCGTCGTCGTGTTTGTTCCAGTACTGGCCGGTGAAAGCGCGCTCGGTACCGCAGGCGCGGGCCACCTGATACTGCTCAGGAGTGAGCTGCTGCCGCCACTCGGCTTCGGTCCTGGTGATCTTTTCCTTGGCGATCTGGTCGCTGGATTTTTCGGTCATGTTGTGTCTCCAGAAATAAGATGTAGAACGGGCGCGAAAGTTGCAAACCGCGACTAATGGAGAGCCGGACGCCCCCGGCCCGGCTGGACCTTTAGACTTCGCTCAGGGCAGGCTCGCGAGACGCCCCTCCCTCCATAGTTTGATTCATCTTGGAGATATCCAGCGGCTAGTGCGCCAGAGGCTGATTTGCGCCGAGCAGAAGGCCAACGCCGGCGCGTTTGCGCAACTCCGACAGCAGTGCGTTGGCGGCGTTCAGGTAGGTGGTGTTGGGATCAGAGGTGTCGGCCCAGACGGCTTCATAGACAATCTTTGCCGCTTCTTTCGCGTCCATGTGGAGAGCGGCTTCCATGCGGTCGGCGTGCTGGCGCACCTCGCCGTAGCAGGTATGACAAACAGCGGCTGGTTCGGTGGCTCCGCTGTGCAGGTGTTCGAGAACGCACCGGAACGTGGCCGCGCCGTTGATCTGAGTGTGAGAAGCGAAAGCCTGTGACTTGATCTCTTTCAGGAGGCGTGCGCGTTCGTCGTCGATCTGCGCACCGGTTGCCGGCTGCGGCACGGCGGAAGTGATCGAATACGCCGCCGGGGCGGTGGGCGAGACCCGATCCGGCGACTTGCAGATCGGACAGACGTGCATGTCAGCGGGATAGTAGGCGTGGCAGCGCGAGCAAGGGAGCCCGTAGCCGATGGCTTTCTTCTCCGGCGTCGAATTGGGTTCGAGGGCGGAGCCCTGCGGCACGCGCAGCTCTGGGGTGGATAATACAGCAGGGTTGACGGATTTTTCCCGGGCTTGCTTGGCCGCGCTGGTTTCCATTGATCTTTCCTTTGACCGACCGGGCCTTTAACCGACCGGGCGGCACTGCGAGCGCCGCGTTTTCCACTTATTATTCTAGGTTTGTTGAGGGCCGGAGGCGATACACGTCAGTGCATACAGAATAATGCCCGATGGTGCATGTCGTGGCGAGTCACTTTGCGAGTTGCGTTGCTAGTCGGATCGCGGGTTACTTCGAGGTTGTGATCAACCGGACGACCTCCTGCATGCGGGCCCGGTAAAGGTTCTGGCTGGGATCCATGCGGGAAGCGATTTCGAGTTCTCCGAGAGCCTCTTCGTATTGATTCAGAGCCATCAGGCAGGCGGCGAGGGAATAGTGATTCTGGGCGCTCGGTTCGAGCCGGAGGGCCTCGCGGAATTCTTTTTCAGCCTCGGCCAGTTGTTGAGTGTTCACCAGCGCGGTGCCGAGATAGTGATGGGCCAGGCCGGATTCAGGATTGAGCGCAACTGCTTGGCGCAGCACGTCGACGGCCTCCTGGTCTTTTCCCGAAAGCAGGAGGGCCTGCCCCAAAACGCGGTGTTCGGCCGCTCCGGTGGGGTTGGTGGCTATGGCGGCCTGTAACTCGCGAATAGCAGATGGGTAATCACGCTTGGACATGTAAGCGCGGGCCAGGCAGTTATGACCGCCTTCCCACTCCGGAGTCTGTCGGTAGAGATCCGTAAATTCTGTGATGGCGTTATCGAAGTCTTCCTTGTCGCAAAGCGTGTTTCCCAGGTTGTTGCGGACGCTGGCTTCGTCGGGTTTGAGGCGCTTGGCCGAGCGATATTCCGCGATCGCCTCATCCAACTTGCCCTGATCGTGCAGGACAACGCCAAGATTGCTGTGCGCCTCCCAGAAGTCGGGGCGCAGGCTAAGGGCGTGGCGATAGGCGATGGCGGCGCGGCGCAGATCTCCCTGATCGCGGTGGGTGATTCCCATGTCGAAGTAGACGTCCGCGTTCGCGAGCGAGCCGGCGGGTTCGCGCGCGAGGGCTTCGTCGAAGGAGTGCAGGGCGGCGTCGTAGCGGCCATTGGCGTAGAGCGCGAGTCCGAGGTAGCGGTAGGCTTCGGCGTTGGCGGGATCCATGCTGAGGGCGGTGCGCGCTTCGGCGAGGGCGTCATCGGCATCGTCTGTCCGGTAAAACAGATAAGAAAGCTGGCTGTGCGTTTCGGGGAAACTGGGCATCAGGCGCGAAGATTCCGTGAATTCGTCGAGTGCTTCGTCGAATCGGTCTTGCCGGCGCAGGATGGTTCCGAGGACAAAATGCAGCGTAGCATTGTTTGCATCGTTGTCCGCCTGCTCGCGAAGCAGCGTGCGGATATTGTCTTCGGCGGCGTTGAAATTCTTGTCGTGAACCAGAGCGGCAACCTGTGCCGCCGCGGTGGAGCAGACGGTGCTGGCGGCTGACTTTCCGTCGGGACTTCGCTCGGGATTCCGATCCGAAGTCCGGGCCTGACCTAGATGCCCGAGGCTCTGAATCAAGCCCGCGTCAGCCCCGGCCTTCTGGAGGGCGCGGATGCATTGCGACGTGGCGTGGCAGGAAGGGTTGCGGGCGGCATCCGGCGTTTGGGCGTTCTGTGTGTGGAGCAGGCGCTGGATCCGCGCGCTCGAAATGCCCCCCGCCAGCCACAGGAAAATGGCGTCGGAGACGGGAGTGGACGGGGCCTGTTCAGCGTGCAAAGAGCCTGCCGCCAGTAGAAACAAAAGACACCTCAGGACACAGCGTTTCACGAAGCCTCCGGCGGGTTTGACGCGCGAGAATCGCCCTGTGGCCAAAATAGTCCGGCTGCGGTGTTGACGATAGGTCACGGAAGTAATTTCGTGGGACATGCCCCGGCGAGGCAGGGTGTAGAGACCCTGGCGGGAATCGGCGAGACTGCCGGGGGACCGTTGGAGTACACTACAGAGTGGATGTGCTGTCCCGCGTCACCGGTCGGCATACTCGGTTCGGAGGTTTTATGTTTGAAGGTTTGTTTCAACCCATGCATCTGCTGGTGATCTTCTTCATCGCGTTGCTGGTCTTTGGCCCCAAGAAATTGCCCGAGTTAGGCAAGGGTCTGGGCGAGGGCATTCGTGCACTAAAAGAAGGTATGAAGGATAACAGCAACGATACCAAGGCTGAAACCAAGCCCGAAATCAAACCCGAGAATAAAGCCTGAGTCCGCGGTAACATCCTGGTCGCCGCGTGCCGAATCGTCGCTAGTTCGATATAATTCCTGCATTCAAACTAAGTAATTTTGGCGGCGGGGAGCTGTGTACCCACTTCCTGCTAGTTAGATACTGTTGTGTCCGCAAGCTTGCAGTAGAAATTCCATTCCGTTTTTGATCACTTGGGAGGCTTTTGTGCTTAAGAAACTTGTGGTAGGTCTCTGTCTTTTATTGGCGATTCCGGCGCTCGCCGACCAGGTCATCCTGAAGAACGGCGACCGGTTGACCGGTTCGATCACGAAGTCCGACGGCAAGGTGCTCGTGATTAAGACCGACTTTGCCGGGGACATAACCGTGAAGTTTGACGCGATCCAAAGCATCACTTCCGCCGGCGACTTGAACGTCAGTCTCGGTGACAAGACGGTCGTGGGCCCTGTGACCACGAACGGCGACGATGTTGTTGTCGCAACCAGGACGGGACCGGTCGAAGCGCCGAAGGTTTCCGTTACCATGCTACGCAACCCGGCCGAGCAGGCGGCTTATGAGAAGAGCCTGCACCCGGGACTCTTAGAAGGCTGGAACGGTGGTGTAAATCTGGGCTTTGCCCTGACCCGCGGCAACAGCGAGACCAAGAATTTGGATATCGCTTTCAATGCCGTGAGAACGGGGTTCCACGACAAGCTGATCCTCTACACCAACTCGATATACGCCAGCAATGACCTGCCCACGGCATCGCCCCACACCACCGCGAACTCGACCGGTGGAGGAGCCCGCTACGACCACGATTTCTCCCCGCGAGTGTTCGGGTTTGTGAATGGCGATTTCCTTTCCAATGCACTGCAAGAACTGAATCTCCGGGCCACGGTAGGCGGTGGTATTGGCGTGCATGCGATCAAGAATGCTGTCACTACCTTCGATCTGCTGGCGGGCCTCAACTACACGCATGAAAGCTACTCGTCTTTCACAATTGCGCCCGTGCCGCCGTCCACGACTCCGACGCCGATCCCCGCTAAGACCGACAGCCTGGCGGGCTTGACGCTGGGGGATGCCTTCACCCACAAGGTTGGGAAGGGCACAGTTATCACGCAAGGCTTTTTCTTTTACCCCGACCTCAGCGATACTTCACAGTACCGCGGCACATTCAATTTCGGCACGGTTACCAAGCTCAGCAAGTGGTTGGGCTGGCAGAATTCGTTCGCGGATATTTATGTCAGCAACCCGCCACTCGGAACGAAGAAGAATGACCTGCAGATTGCAACGGGTCTGAATTTTTCTTTCACTCACTAATATCGTATCCCGTTAGTTTGCAACATGGGTTTGGGTTGTCATCCTTCTATGAAAACAGGCGCACCGTCCACAGGTATTTTTGCGGCGCTGCGGACAGGCTTCTATTCGTGCTCGAGGCACATAAGGTATGTCCGGACTCCGCCGCTCCCTCTGAGC
>JBEKIB010000091.1:0-33876 GCA_050011975.1 Terriglobales bacterium
AAAATGGCGGTGATTCTCCAGCAGGTTGTGGGCACGCCCCACGGGGAGCGCTTTTATCCGGATTTTTCCGGAGTCGTGCGCTCGCGCAATTATTATCCCGTGCCGCCCATGACCTTCGAGGATGGCATCGCGGCCGTTGCCCTGGGACTGGGCCGGGCGGTCGTGGATGGGGGCAAGTGTCTAACTTTCTGCCCGCGCTATCCTCAAAACCTGGTGCAGTTTTCTTCGGTCGAAGACATACTGACCAACTCGCAGACGGAATTCTGGGCTTTGGAGTTGCATGGTAGTCCGGAAGGCCGTCCGGGACACTGGCACGAGCGGCGCTTCAGCCTGGACGCCGCCGAGAGCGACGGCACCTTGCGGGCGGTGGCCTCGACTTACTCCAGGGACAACCACGCCATCTACGATGGAGTGAGCCGGCCGGGAGCGCGCATCGTAACCTTTGCCCCCATGCTCAAGCACGGTACCTTCCCCCTGGCTGAGATTCTCGACGTCCTGGTTCGGGCAGGTGAGGACGCGCTGGGCAATCCGGTGGAGATCGAATTTGCCGTGCGTCTGCCCCAGCAGGCTGGCCCGGTAACTGCGGAGTTTGGTTTCCTGCAGATCCGGCCACTGACGCTGGCGAGCGACGGCGAGGACCTAGCCGTGGACGATGTGCAACCGGAGCAGTTGATCTGCCAGAGCAGCAAAGTTCTGGGCAACGGCCGCATTGAGAACCTTCACGATGTCGTAGTGGTCGATTCGCAGCGCTTCGAGCGCAGCCGCAGTCAGGAAGTAGCCACAGCGGTGGCTCGGTTCAATCGCCGGCTCAATGAGCAGAACCGGCCCTATCTGCTGATCGGGGTTGGGCGCTGGGGATCGACCGAACCCTGGCTGGGCATTCCGGTCGAATGGGATGAAATCTCGGGTGCGCGCGTGATTGTGGAGGCCGGATTTCGCGATTTTCGCGTTACCCCATCGCAGGGCAGCCATTTTTTCCAGAATCTCACCGCCTTTCAGATCGGTTACTTCACCGTGAATCCCGATGCCGGAGAAGGTTCGGTCGATTGGCAGTGGTTGACGGAACAAGCGGCGGTGGAAGAGGAAGGTTGTGTCCGCCACTTGCAGTTTGCGGAACCGATGCGCGTGGTGATGAACAGCCGTACCAGTCAAGGCGTAATCTTCAAGCCCGAAGCGCACTAGAGCTAAGTGTTGCTGCCTGCTGAGTCAAGCAGATGCCCATCTGGCTCTATGTTATTCGGAAGTCAACAGGCGGCAAGAAAGGGAGTTTCTGTTCAAAACTTTACTTTATGCTCAGCCCGGAACTCTTCGTAGTCAGTCCACGACATATTGGCGTACCATAGGTTCTTTTGTCCCTGTACTTGGGCAGTTATCCTTTCTCTAACCGGCAACAGGACAGGTGACGTTAGTCCCTCTAACTTGATCCAATCATAGTAGATGGCAGTCTGAACTACCTGGGCCAGACAGTCCGCAGGTGGGCGCCGTTCAGTGAATACGGACAATACATTGAAATCCTTGTCTGTTAGAATCTGCTCAAAGCAGTCAACCGGGCCTTTCCAAGCTGGGTGCCCTCCGCCAAAAAGCGGAGTTCCTTGTGAATACTCTTCCCAATAGCAACGGCCGTCTTTGGGGGTGGATCTAAGAGTAAACAGATAACGGTCGTCCACAGAGCCTTCGAATACCCAAGGATCGCCATCCTCTGCTATTTCGCCCAGCGTGTCCGCCCAGTCAGACTGCGCCCAGATGCCGTGCTTCTGTACAGGAAAGGAGTCCGTTAGCTTACCGAGCCTACCATTCTTGAGTATCCCTCGAAAGCGCTGCTGATCGTCAATGATAGACAACTCATGACACAGGGGCTTCTGCGTTCCTTGCGCGAAGCACTGCCTCGTGACAAAGTTGACCATTAGTTTGGAAGCAGCCTCCGATTTGGCGCGCAACATGTCTATTGAGTTCGGCACATCGCTGGGAATGGCTGATAGTTCCGGTATTACCGGCGACGTATCTTCGGGCGTGTCGCTTTCCTGGTAAACTACCGGAGTCATGTGTACTAGTCTTGGTTCTGTTTCTGGGATGTCATTGAAGATGACGGAACCAAGAACTGGGTCTAACTTCACCAGCGCTTTCGCAATAGTTCTGACGGGAAGGGCGACGGATGCTATTAAGTCGCCGCTGCTGAGCTTTAGTGAACCGGTAAGTATGATCATTCCCAGCAGATTTCCCCGCTCATCAAGAACAGCACTACCGCTAGTTCCGGGATTAACGCGAATATCCAGAACCAAGTTCTCGCTCAGTTGAGCTTGTCCAATTACCAAAAGCACGTTGGCGCCGATTATACGAGCCTCTCTTGTCACGAACTCGTGGTCGTAGTAGCCAGCAACTTCTACTTTTTGGCCAACGTAGAATTTGTATGAATACGGGATACCTGACTTGTATGGGACCGCCTTCTTCGTATAGACGAATGAAACGTCATTCGCTATGTCATAAGATAGGCTTATGTGCGAGTTCTCTACAGACACGTCGGATTTGTTCGTGGCGTGCTCGTTGGCAAGAGATAATACTTTGTCGGTATGTCCGCTGGTAACTGTCAAGTGTGTCCGCCCTGCCAACATTTGGATATGGTAAGCCGTGGCAACGACGGAGCAGCGCTCGTTGATACAAATGCCACTGCCTCGTATATCTCGGCCTTTTATCGCCGGAAAAGAAAAGTGAACGGCGGAATGATGAACGCCAACGAGGTGGCTCCGCACGTCGGCAGCAGGGCACAGACTAGTCAGCAAAAGTGAAATTGATAATGTTCTGAATAGACTTGTCAAGTTGCCTGCTCCGTTTCATTTTGTTGGGGTTGAAGGTAAGGGTTTGCGGAGTGATGCTGTGCTGCCAGGGCTCACTACTTATCAGGCTAAGGCAGCCAGTTAGCCTTTTGTGACTTGCGAGGTTATAGACCAAGGTAATGTTTGTATGTACAGCAGGCCCAAGCCTGCCGCTTTGGTCTCCACACAAGCGCACCTGCAATAGGTTAGGTTCTTTTAGAAAGACGTCGGTGCTGAACTCCAGAATGTGGATGACGGTTATCGGAGTGCCGTTTTCGTATCTTGCGGAAATATCGGCAACGGAGCCAATGACGACTCGTTCCGTCTTGACCTGCGTGAAGTTGTGCAATTCGGGCTTGGAGGCAGCCAGCTCAGCGGAGGAGCTAAGGGACAAGGCTAACGCGAGAATAGGAAACCGAAGCGAACGCATTGTATTGCTCGTTAGCGACAAATGGTTACTGACGGAGTTAATGGGTATATCGGCGGTTTACAGAAGGGCTTGAGTGGGTGGACTAAAACTGGCCGAACTAAGGGCTGGTCGGACTAAAGCTGGTTGAACCAAAGCTGGTTGAACCAAAGCTGATTGAAGCAAGCCTGATTGAAGCAAGGCGGCCTGGCGCCTGGGCCGGAACTTGGATCAGCCTGTGAAGCGCAGGCAGCCGCGGTTCAAGTTCGCCGGCCAACGCGCGCCATGCGGGGCACGAGAATCAGGGCCAAGGCATACAGGAAGATGGACACGGCAGTGGAGCCCGGGTGCCCGTGTTGCAAGTCTTCGAACAGCAGCTTCGCCGTGACCAAAGCCAGCGTGCCGTAGGCAATCCATACGAGTTCAACCCGCTGCCAACGGGAGCCGCTGAAGGCGAGCACCAACGCGACCGCGCAGGTGATCAGGGTGCGGATGACGGCCACATGGGATGCGCCGGGAGTCATGCCGAGTTCTGCCAGCCACACTAGAAGAGAAACCAGGAACGTGATCACCGCGGCCACCGCCAGGATCGCCGAAAGCAGTTGCAGGAGTCGCTGATTCCGGCGCTCAGTGCGGAAATGGCCCCCGACCGCGTAGCACAGAACCGCCGAGGCGGCGACGATCCAGACCATCCATCCGGGCGCGGCTGGGAAGGTCCCCGCCAGCGCACGGCCGGCATAATCGAGCAGGCCGGATGCGTATGCCGCCCCGGCCAGATATGCCAGGCCGTGGAATTCCAGCGTCAGTCGAGATGAGCGCACGCCCAGGAGCGTGGCCACGATCGCGGCTACACTCAAGCACAACGTCAGCAGCAACGGCGGGAGACACAGAAAATTGGCGGCCAGAAAAAGAGCCCCACTCCAGGTGGCGTACACGTGGTAGTTACGTTCTTCATGGTAGCGGTCGAAATAAGCATAGGCAGCCGTGTAACACGCTGCCGAGAATAGTAAGCAGGACGCTCCTAACATTACGCTGATAGCAGGTGCGCCGGCGCTTGCTCCAAAACGCAGCACGCTAAAGGCAGCCAGCAGGAATGCGATGACGGTCTGCCCGGCCTCGAAGACCTTGATTTTCTGGCGAAGCCATATCGTCCGGAAAGCGATGCTTGCTCCATAAATCAGAAACAGAATGCACCCGAGCGCCAGCAATTCTGGCGGTGCGACGTTTTTGTACTCCGAGGGGATGCCTTCCGGGCGGGAATAAATGTAGAGCAGAATCCAAATGGCAAGATCGGCCGCGGCCGCGACCAGCGGCCTGAGCCTGAGCCAGTGGTTGCAACCTGCCGCCACTTCGCTGGCCAGCGCCATGAGGAGAAGCGCCGATGTGAAAGGCACCAGATCGTGTGTCGCGATTAGCAATGCGACGGTGGTGAGGACCGCGGCGACATTGGTCACCCAGACGATCGATGTCAGACTGCGCTTCCACGCCAGGGCGTATGCGGTGACTACGAATGCGCCGAGCACACCGGCCGTCGCCGAGGTTGGCAAGACCTCGAATCGCAGGGTTAGTTCCCAGAGCATGGGAGCGAGGATCAAGGCCGCTGTGATGGCATAGACAGTACTCGCAAAGTAGGCCGCAGCCGGGACTCGGGCTGCCCATACCAGCCACATCCCGGCATAGGCAAGCGCCAGAACAACGACTGCCAACTTTGGAAACGATCCCGATTCGGCGACGGCCCGCAGCACGTAGGCGCCGGCGATTCCGAGCATGGCTTTGCCCAGCACCGGGAAGACTCCGCCGTCTGGTGCAAACGGGACCGCTTCGGCGGTTGGCTGGAGTGTGGCCGGACCGGCCGCCTCGGCGGGAACAGACGAGGCCGTTTCGGATGGATGTTCCAGGACGGAGATTCGGTGCTCCAGGTTCTCGATGCGTGTGGTGAGCCGTGCTAGAGCGTCGAGATCGTCCATAATCTCCACCGGCTTTCGAACTGGCAACGAATACGGGTCGAACGTCGTGCGCTAAACCTCGTACGCGAACTCAGTGTGCGCGAAACTTAGTGCACGGGTGCGGCGTCGGGGAGCGAACCTGAATCTTTCTCCGGCCAGGGAGGCAGAAGCTTCACCAGGACCCACAAAATGACGAGTGGCAGAACGGTCAGCACAATGGCCACGAGCAGTCCTTCGCGTGTGATCAGGCCCATCTTGTACGTCGTGTATCCCAGGAAACTCTTGGAAAACAACTGGCCCCCGATTACGACGTTCCAGCGCATGGCAAAAATACCGACCATGGTTAGGCATCCGGCCACCGCGTAAATGCGTTTGCGGGCCATATCGCTGAGCCGCAACACCTGGGTCACGGCCAGAAGCAAAATTGGAGTGACCGTGCCAAGCAATATCTGGATCACGATGTGCGACACGTACAGCTTGGTATGGACCATGAAATCCAGGCTGCGGAATGATTCATCGGACTCGTAGATGCGGTGGATCAGGTCGAGCATTTCCAGGCTGAAATCGATGATGAAGGTGTAGAAGAGATAGCTGGCCACCGTGTCCACGCAGCGCATGTCGATCGTCTCTTTGCGCAACCACGTCAACAGCATGTAGAGCAGCATCACGGCGGCAATCCCCGACACCATGGCCGAGAAGATAAACACCACCGGCATGAGCGGCGTCGACCACCACGGGTTCGCCTTGACGGAGCCGAAGATGAAGCCGACGTATCCGTGCAGCAGGAAAGCGGAAGGGATGCCGATGAGGGTGACCACCCAGCCGACCCGTTCATCGACGTGAAGCGCATGCTCGCTGATGTTGCTCGAGCCCAGGGTCATGACGCGATAGATCAGGCGCTTCCAGCCGGTTGTGGATTGGGACAGCACCACGATGTCGCGCCGGTAGTCGAGCCAGATCTCGAACACCAGGACAGCCATCAGATACCACAGGTACACGAACCCGAACATGGCCATCGCGGACGTGCGGTGCGGCGTCAGGTACATCTCGTAGGAGCGTTCTGGGTGTCCGAGGTGCAGTTGCAGCGGCAGCGGCGCCACCAGCAGGAAGGCCAGAGCTGTCAGCAACGCCAGCCGGTAGGTGGGCTTTACCGCTTGCACCTGGAAAACGCGCTCCAGCGAAGCCAGAATGAATGCGCCGGCCACCAGCCCTGTGAGGAACGGATACAACACGATCAGTACGCTCCACTGGAGCTCTACTTCGTTCGGATACATGAAGCCTTCAACGCCAGGCATAAACGGTCAACCGTCTCCTTATCGCACCGAACGTCATCTCACAGAGCGTCATCGCACAGAACCTCATCGCACTGAACCATCCAGGTCGTTGTAAAAGACCTTGGCATGGGTCGCCATGTAGGGTTTCAAGACCTGAACGTTGTGGGTCTTCAGGAATTCATGAATCGGATCGTTGGGATTCTTCAGGTCCGCCAACTGGCGCGCGCCGGTCGGGCACGATTCGCAACAAGCGGTGGTCAGCCCTTTTGTAATCCGGTGATAGCAGAGAGTGCACTTCTCGGCGGTCATGGTCTTCGGGTTGATGAAGCGGCAACCGTAAGGGCAGGCCTGCACACAATACCGGCAACCGAGGCAATATGTTTTGTCCACCAGAACCACGCCATCGGGGCTTATGAACGTCGCGCCCACCGGGCAAACCTGGGTGCAGGGTGAATCCGCACAATGGTTGCACAGCTTGGGCACGAAGAAGTTCTTGCCTCCCTCTTCCTTGGAAGGAGGAAATCCCTTCTTGCCGCCGTCGGGCGAATCCACGTGGGGATTTTCAATGTCGTAGTCCGATACGTGGTAACGCTCCACCCAGGTTCGGAAATATCCGTCGGGTACGTCGTTCTCGGCCTGGCAGGCGCGTACGCAGTTGCCGCAGCCGATGCATTTTGGCAGGTCCATCAGCATGCCCCACCAGTGCTGGCTCATGGTGTAGTTGGGGGAGGCTTCCGGGGTTCCGGCGAGGACGTGTTTCCACGCGATGGCCGCCGCCGGCAACAGAATCAGTAGGTGGCGCCGGGTAAGGTTCATTTCGTCCCTCCGGTCGTCTCTTTGGCCGTTTCTTTTGCCGTCCCTCCGGCCGTCTCTCCAGTGTCGATGGCCGGGCTGTGCGGCTGGTGGCAGGTATCGCAGGCGAGCCCGTTGGAGTGATCGGCGGAGACGACTTGCGGGAATCCTTTCGGCTTGGCGATGTTCGCTTCATGACAGCGGACGCACAGCACGGCCGTATCGAGTTTGGCGGGCTGCACCGAGCCCGGGTCATCGACATGTTTCTCCTGTGGTCCGTGGCATGCCTCGCAGTTCACGTGCACATGCTTGCCGCTTTTCTTCTTTTCCAGAACCTCGGTATGGCAGTCTTCGCAAGCCTGGTGGCCGGCATAGTTCACGGGACGGGCGGCAACCTCAGCCATGGCATTTCCGCGGTAGTGTCCATACTCCCCGAAGCTCTTCGGCACAAGGAGCGCACGCACTCCCACAAACGCCAAGCCGCCGCCGACGAAAACAGCGGCCAGCCGAAAGAGGTGCCCGGCATCTTTGAAGGAGTTCATAGCAGTGTGCTGCCCTTAGTAGATACAGGAGTATGTGGGCAGACCGCTGTGCGCCAAATCACGCGACCCCTGTGTTTAGATCACAGGTATGTGTGACGGACCAGCGGAAGCGGGTTCGGTTTTGCGAAGCACTTGAAACCTTGAAACCTTGAAACCTTGAAACCTGTTCCTTCTCAGTTCATGGGGAGGGCGGCGGCCACGCCTGCTCGTTCTGCTTCGCGGCTGACGATTGCCTGAAACTTTCGCAGCACGTCTTCGGGAAGAGATGGCTTCTGATACTTGCTCACCAGTTCGTCGACTCGGGCACGGGCTCGCGTGAAGACGTCGGCAGGGGGCTCCGAGCCGCGCGCGCTGCGATCGATGACCGACGACGGGAGATACTGCTCCTGCCGAAAAAGTGCGCGCGTTTCCTTCAGCTGGAGGAATTCTCCGGAGAGCCCGGTTTGCGCGAACATGGCGGTGGCCAAGCTTTCACTGCGAACGTCGTCACTACGGACTTCAATGCCGCGCGTCAGCCGCTGCGCCGAGGCAATCGACTCGGCATCAATGACCAGCTTCTCGACGCTGAAACAAGCGAGAGATTCGAGCATGCCCGCTCCCGAGATCATGTTGATGCCGGCGAGCGCTCCCAGCATCGCGGAGCGGGCGCTCTCGGCGCCGGCCTGGGCATCCACAAACTTCGAATCGGTCGCGACCAGGTAGCCGTGGGTCGGCAGGCCCAGATGTTTGCCGACCTCAGCGCACGCCAGGTTCAGCATGGCAGTTTCGACCGCGCCCATGGGCGCGCCTCCGGTACGCATGTCGAAGATGGCTGGAGCGCCACCCCACACTATGGGCGAGCCCGGTCCAGCGAGTTGGTGTAGCGTGACGCCAGCCAGCACTTCGGCGGCATGCTGCACCACGGAACCGGCCAGCGTCACGGGAGCAGTGCCGCCGGCCAGCGGCATGGAGACGATTTCCGCGGGCACACCGGCGCGGGCCAGGTCGAGCAGGTTGTGCGATCCGAACTCCGACCAGTTCAAGGGCGGCGAAGGACACACATCAAATACTGCTCGCGGTTGCTGGCGCAGCTTGTCGAGACCGCCGCGGTCGGCGGCGAGCAAGTCGATCATTCCCTCGAGTCCAGCCGCGGAGAACGATCCGGTCACCACCGGCTTGTCGGAATGCTGCAGGACTATGAAGAGGCGGTAGAGATCGCCGATCGCGCTGGGCGCGTCGTTATTGCCGGCATTGTTGCCGTCATTGTTGACGACAACGGCGTCATTGCACACGACGGCGGTCGATTGCGCCGCGAACTGCGGCAAAGTTTCCGTGACTTGCACGATGCGCACCAGGTCGCGGGTCTCGGATTGGCGTGCTTCCATCGTCTCCGGATCGAGCATCTGCACGCAGCAGGAGCCGGGATCGAAATGCACGTCGTCGCCGCCGTAATGAACGACTTTCTCTCCCTGACGGTTGTACAGGTAGAAGTCGCGCGGGACCGATGCCATGCACCGTCGCACGAGCGGCTCAGAAATACGCGCCACTCCGTCATCGACGTTGACTCCCGCCGACTGTAATAGCTCGACCACCGCCGAGCCCACACGCACTCCAGGGTTCATCAGCAGTTCGAACGCTTCGCGCAGAATGCGGCCGATGAGCTCGGGACCTAACAGTTGGATACTGGGTCTCATGCCTGGACCGTTCCTTTATTTATCACTCTGCCCATCAGATTCTTTGCCAGTTCCAGGGCATCGATGGCATTGCGAGAGTAGCCGTCGGCGCCGATTTCAGCGGCCCACTTCGAGGTGACCGCGGCGCCGCCAATGATCGCTTTTACCCGTGGACGCAAACCATTCCGATCGAGCGCTTCGATCACGGCTTTCTGGCCGGCCATGGTCGTCGTCAGCAAAGCGGAGACGCCGACAATGTCGGCATCAACTTCTTTAGCCTTGGCGACGAATTGCTCGGGAGTCACGCTGGTACCCAGATCGAAGATCTGGAACCCACTGGCAGATAGGATGGTGGCGACCAGGTTCTTGCCAATGTCGTGAATATCGCCTCGGGCGGTGCCGAGCACGACTTTGCCCAGAGCTTCACGCTCGGAGCCACGCTTCAGCATCTCCGGCTCAAGGACCTTGATGGCCGCCTTCATCGCTTCGGCACACGCGAGCAGATCGGGCAGAAACATTTCGCCGCAGCCGAATTGATCGCCGGCGAACTTGATGCCAGCGGCAAATCCCCGGTTCACCGCTTCGAGTGGATCGACGCCGCTGGCCAGTGCCTGCTGCGCCAAATCCGTGGCCATATCAGGCGCACCGTCGATGATACTTTGGCGCATCGCTCGAAAGAGTTGATCCGACACAGGGCCTCCCGCCGAGATCAGCCTTGGCATCAGGCCGATCAAGACCGCGATTGTACTTCGGCGGGGAGTCACAAAACTGTGATCCACCGCACATCCCAATTCACGGCTGTCACGGCGCATTGGCACGAACCCAGCTCAGCGCGAACAGCGCACCAGTCTTTACTGCCAGGTCAGATGGTTATTCGCAGAGCCTCGATTCGCTTCAGAAGCCCGCTGCTGCTGCCACGGTCGTGGGGTGTAGTCCGACAATCTGATCTACGTTCGTCATCTTCAAAACTTGCTCCACGTGGGCGGCGGCGCCTGCTACTCGCAATTCTCCTCCCGCGTTTTTCACTCTGCCGGCGGACATCACGATGATCCCAATTCCAGTGCTGTCAAGGTTGGTCACGCCGCCGAAGTCAAAGATAACTTTTTTCCGGCCCTCAGCCACGAGACTCTCGACGGCCCATTCCAGTTGCTTGCTCTCCCTGCCAAGCGTGATTCTTCCCTTGATTTCCAGGACAACAATGTCAGGGGGCAGGTCCTTGGTCTGAATCTCCAGCATAAGCGAGGCTCCTTTCCGATCGATGTTCTCCGATGCTTGGACTCCTAACGGAAACCGCTGAACATGACGACATCGGTATCGTTGTAGCGAGCGCGGGTGATGGCGAATTTCTTGCCATCGCGTGACCAGTCATAGGCGGACACAACCGCTGGCTCCGAATCGAAGTGGGTCAACTGCACGGGTGCGCCGCCCGCCAGCGGCTGCATGTACACATTCGTCGTATTCCCCGTCGTATTGTGCACGTAAGTGAGCGCGTGTCCATCCGGCGTCCATCCGAGTTGCTGCCAGCTATAGGTCGAAGGCACCTCAATCTCCTGCGCAGGTGCGCCGGCTTCCAACTTCTGCACCACGAACTTTGACTTTGCGCTGGCGCCCTGCCCGTCGACCCTGCCATAAGCGACCGCTGTGCCATCCGGAGATACCGTTGGGTTAGACACTTGTCCCTTAGCCAATTCCACCGGCGCGCCGCCTTCGATGGAAACTTTGAAAATGTGCGTCAAGCTATCCGTCGCCGCGAAGCCGCGGTACACCACCCATTTGCCGTCAGCGGTGCAGGACGGCGACTCGTCGTCCTGCCCAGCGGTGAGTTGCTTCAACTCACCCGTTGCGACATTAAAACTCCAGAGGTTGGGTGTGTTGTTCTCGAGAAATCTGGACACAACGACCACGTCGCCCGAGCCGCAGGCGTGTGGTTGGAAAGCAAAGTCATCACTCTCCAGCAAGCGAACCCGGCCGCTGCCATCGCTGGCAGTAACATAGGTGTGCCCCGCCACATCGCGTTGCAGGAGTTTTCCGGCCGCGGTCCATGAGATGTCGAATCCAGTCGCTTGTTCGGTCGAGATCGGAGTCAACTTCCAATCGATTTTGTCATTCAGGACGGCTGGAGAATCGCTTACGTAAATCGTCGCCGCTGGCCGCCCTTGGGTGGTGACGAATGACTTACCGTCCGCTGTAACACTGATCGATGAATACTGGTTCAAGTCGTTGCTGATCTTGAAAGGTTCTCCAGTGGGATAAGGCAGAAACCGGATCTGCGAGCGTAAACCAGTCGATTTTTCGAAGCCGACGACGAACAACCCGGAGGAATCGGGCAGCCATGCCACTGCGTTGATGAGCATGGGCAGGGGGAAACTCTTTACCAGCTTACCCTCCGGCGTCAGCACCAGAATGGATCCCAGAGTGTTCTTTCCCAACGCCAGGGTGCCGACGGCGATGAGGTCCCCCGAAGCCGACCAGGAAGGATCAGTGTTGAGGCCCCTGATCCCCGACTCATGCCGAAAGATGACTTGCTCGCCGCCGCCATCGGCATTGGCAATCAAAACCTGATCTTCACCCTTGTCTTGAATCGTGCGCCGGTACACCATGCGCTTGCCGTCGGGTGAGAACGCCACCCGGCTGGCTACGTCACTCATAACCTGTCGCGATGCCCCACCCAGGGCAGGCACAACATAGAGATTCATGTTGTTGCCGTTGGTCGGGTCGCCATGAGTGTAGTACAGATAGTTGCCGTCGGGGGTGAAGGTGGCTCCGCTGCCGAAGAACCCGGTCTGCGGCGGCACGACCGTGACTTCGCTGCCCGTGACTACCTGCTTTACCCGCAGGCTGCGTTCGCCTTCGCGCCTGCCATAAGCTACCAATCTGCCGTCCCCCGAGATGCTGGCAAACCCGACGGCCTGCCCGTGGTCAGTGAGGGCCCGAATGCTGATGTTGCGGGTGTCGATTGCCGGTTCCTTCTTGCCCAGAAGTTTGTAAGCGCCAAACGCCGCGGCGATCACCAACACCAAAGCCACCACAGCCGTGACGATCAGCGTGCCCTTGTGCCGCTGGGCTTCGGCGATCAGCACCGCACTTGACGATGCTGAGGCAGGCGATGCTGAGGCCGAAGACGAAAGCGCCACGCCCGCAGGCACTGACACTGAAGCTCCCGACGGAGAAGATGCTGGCTGAACCAACGCAGAAGAACCGGCCGACGCGGCATCCGTAACCACCCGGCCTGATTCCGTCTCGCGCTTCAGCCGCTTGAGATCGGCTCTCATGTCGGACGCATGCTGGTAACGCAAATCCCGGTCCTTCTCCAGAGCCTTATGAATGATCCGTTCGAGCTCAACCGGAACTTCCGGATTCAGACGCACCGGAGCCGTCGGCGCCTTATGCAGGATCGCGTCAAAAATGTCGCCCGAGCCTTCGCCGCGAAACGGCACCGTGCCCGTCACCATCTCGTAGAGAACGGCTCCGAAAGAAAATAGATCCGTGCGCGCGTCCAATTCCTTGCCCCGCACCTGCTCCGGCGACATGTAGGCAACCGTGCCGAGCGTCGAGCCGGGACTGGTCAGGTGTTCATCGCTCAGCACGGATTCTTCGATGGTTGCTCCCGCCGCTTCGGCAACCCGATTGCCACGCAGCGTCAGTTTAGCCAGTCCGAAGTCCAGAATCTTGGCATGGCCACGCTTGGTCACAAAAAGATTTGCCGGTTTGATATCGCGATGGACGATCTGTTCCGCGTGCGCGGCATCGAGCGCGTCGGCAATCTCGATGCCGAGCGACAGCACGGTTTCAATCTCCAGCGGTTTCGTCCCAATGCAATGCCTCAGCGTCATCCCATCGAGAAATTCCATGGCGATGAACGCCTGACCATCCTGCTCGCCGATGTCATAAATCGTGCAGATGTTGGGATGATTCAGTGCGGATGCGGCCTGCGCCTCGCGCTGAAAGCGGGCGAGGGCCAGCGGATCGCGGGCAACGTCCTCGGGCAAGAATTTGAGTGCGACAAAACGATGAAGCCGGGTGTCCTCAGCCTTGTAAACCACACCCATGCCTCCGCCGCCTAATTTCTCGACGATGCGGTAGTGCGAAATGGTTTGTCCGATCATGAAAGGCGCGCCTTATGCGCAATCATAGTAGGGGGCTGAGCTACGGCAAGTCAATGAATTGCGGGATGATGTATACGGACGGCAAAATGCTCCCTCCCCCGTCACAGAGAGGGGGCATAACGTTTTGACCCAAAAGCGACTTTTTCAACAGCCACGCCTGCTCACAACATCTAGCGGGTCGAGCAACGAATACTGTCAAATCTTACAGTTGTGGCGAAGTTTTCGTCGTGTAGGGTTGGGGCGGAGGACATCCGCGCCTGTGAAACGAGATTTTGCCTCGCTCAGCCTCCGAGAAGCGCTCCGCATCGCCATCGTCATCGAGGAACGGAACGCCCATATCTATCAGCGGCTGGGCGAGATGTTTTCCAGATTTTGCCCCGACTCGCCGCAGATCCCGTCTGCGTTCTACGACCTGGCAAACACGGAACGGGAGCATGGCGTCACTTTAGCAGCGCGTCATTTCGAGCGCTTCGGAGCGGTTTATGCGGACATAACCGAAGAGGACATTTGGGACTTTATCGAGGTGCCTCACCTCTGCGTTGCCGACATCTCGGCCGCCGGCGAGGCAGGCGATGTGGCCCTGGCACGACGAATGGCGTTTGGGATGGCTCTTGCAGCGGAGCGCAGTTCAGTCAACTACTACGCCCGACTCGTTGAAAATACTCCCGATCTGGAACTAAAGGCCCTCTACAAAGAGTTTGTGGCGTTCGAGCAGGAACACAGCGCCTGGGCAGAGCAAGCACTCGGCCAACTCGGTCACACCTAAGCCTCTCTTATTGCCCTCACTTCTTTGCCGTTGCAGTGCTAATCTTCTTCATTGCCGGTCTCCTTTATCTCTTGTGCTTCGAGCACGTCGACAACTTGGGAGCGTACAGCGTCCCGTCGGAGACCGGCAGTCTCATCCCATCTCGTTGCGACAGTTATCCCTCGTCGTCCCCGCAACGGTCAAGAAGCGATATAGCCGGTCTTTAAGGTTTGGCGGGCTGCGTCCTCGGAATTTTCAAGGTCCATGAAAAGCCGAATACAATCGTGCGTCCCTGTGGACGAGCCTTGGCCGAATATTCGTCGTAGTACTTGAAGAAGAAAGCGAGATCCTTTGCCGGGAGAATGTAATTGGCCTGAACACCAATTCCATGAACTGAGTAGTACGGAACTCTGCTCGCGGCGATAGGAGTCCCGGCCAACAAGTAATTGCCTCCGTTACCTGAAACCTGCCATTGGTCGTATCCAACCAGGCCGAGTTGGGCGAGTTGGCTCATATCTTTTTTCAAGGGGAGAACTTGGCCAATTCCCCACTCCTGGGTGAAAGCCTGGCCGGGCGTTATCTTGCTGAACTGGCCCGACGGCCTGCTGGCAATCGTTTTTTGCCCGTGGATTTCCCATGCGGTTGCGAGGTTCGCGGTGGTCCCATGGTTCTTCGTGATGTAGAGCGTGGTGCCGGACGTGATATCGTTACCCCAATATCCGGAACCCACGTTATCGCTGGCTCCCGCAGAGTAGCGGCCCGTAGGGGCGGTGAAAGAGTACCCGGCGTTGAAGTCAACTCGCTTCCCAAAGTGCCAGCCCATGTTCACTGGCTGCACGTAGGTATCGGCAAGCCCCGATCCACCCCCGCTGAGACTGATCCCGGATGTACTCCCGGGTAAAAGAGGAGGCAGGTCGGCGACCAGCGAACCGGTCGCATAGTTTATAGCAATGTAGGGCATGAAATACCCGCCGAGGAACTTGTGTTCCGGCACATAGTAGATAATGTTCTCATCCGCCCAGAACGAGTAAGTCCCCGTAACGTTCGTAAGAATCCGGTCTCCGCTGGAGTTATTCAATCGATCAGCGGAGTAATTTACTGCCAGGTTGGCATAGGTGATTCCGGGATCGGGAATCACGCCGGCGTTGAGACCAAACTGTCCTGGAACCCATTGCCCCTTCTGTTGTGCCAGCGAGGGCAAGGCGCATACCAGTACCAAGCAGGCAGAAATTAAGATTACGCTTTTAAGTTGCATTTATTTTTTTCCCTCCCTCTAAACATCCCTTTGTCATTCGGAGAAAATTCGCTTCTCATTGCCGGTGAACTCCTCGCCCGGCTTGATGTTCGGAAACTGGGCGACGCTCTTCTCGTATTCCAAAGTCCAAGTCTTAGCACCCCCCTGATCCATGCCCTCAATCGTAGGCCGGGGAAAAGCGCGTGAGGTTAGCGCATGGCCGGTTTGGATGCTCCTTAACAGACTCCTCGTATTTCTTTACCACCTCGAATGCTGGACCTGCCATAAAGACGGTGATGCCGCCAAGATTCAGATCCTCGTGCGGGTCCATCTCGATGTTGTAGACCTTGGGGAAGTACAGATCGTTGCTGGTCACGTACATCCCCCCGAGCATCTGCTGCCCGGTGCCGGTCAGCTGCATGTCCTTGAAGTAGAAGCGCCACTGCTTCCAGCGTGCGGCTACTAGATCGGGGCCAATGAAAGTCAGGAGTGACTCGCGCGCCCCCTTCTCACTCTTACCGAACAGCACCTCCGTCTGGTCCACGCCGTCAATCGGACGGTCGGTGGGCAGTTTGGAGCCGAGGATAGCCGCGAAGGTCGGCAGGAAGTCCATCAGCGAGAACATGGCATAGGAAGTGGTGTTCGGTGCGATGTGTCCGGGCCAGCGGATAAAACAGAAGGTCCGGATTGCGCCCTCGGTGACCTCGCCCAGTTCGCCGCGAAATGGACCGGAATTGCCCATATCGGGTGATCCTAGGTTGCCCAATTCCCTTAGAATCCAGCCACTCGGCCCGTTGTCGGCGCAAAAAACAACAATCGTGTTGTTATCTACGTTCATTTCTTTGAGCGCGTCGAGCACCTGCCCGACGTGGTAGTCGCCTTCCATCATCTTGTCGCCATAATTCCCGATACGCGACTTTCCAGCGAATTCTTTGGATGGATAATTCGGCCCATGCCCCATCGAGAATGGAAGGTAGACGAAGAAGGGTTTGCCCGCCGCCTGCTGCTGTTTCATGAATGCGATGGAGCGTTCTGTGAGTTCGTTGTCGATCTCGGCGCGCACGTCAGGCGTGAACGGTTTCACGCGCTCGATCGGCCCGCCCGCCTTTTGCTGTTGGATCCACGGTCCTTTCTCGATGAGGGCGCTCTCGGGCACGTCGAAGGAATGCGTCATCATGATCAGCGGCACCGTGATCGCGTCGTTCCAAGAGGTGTCCAGCGGGATGCCGTAGAACTCATCGAAGCCGTGCGAAGTCGGCTGAGCATAATCGTCTGCCCCGAGATGCCACTTGCCGAAGATGGCTGTCCCGTAGCCCGCATCCTTAAACAGCCGTCCCATGGTGTAGGCATCGCCCGCGAGCTGAAAGGGGCTGCCCGGGGAAGCGATGAGCGAAAGTCCATTGCGGATCGAGTATTGCCCGGTCATGAGCGCGGCTCGCGATGGGGTACAGGTGGACTCCACCATGAATTGCGTCAAGCGTAGACCCTCGCGAGCGAGTCGGTCGGCGTTTGGTGTGGGGCAGCCGCGCAATTCGCCGCCGCCATACGGTCCCATATCGCCATAACCGATGTTGTCCCCCAGAATGAACACTACGTTCGGTCGGGCCGCCGGCCCTTTATCTGATGCCGCCATTTTATTGTCTCCCCATAGTCTTGTCCTTCTTGTCTCCCGCATGGGCGGAAGTTCGCACAGTCTTTGCCTTCATTCTCTATCTCCCGGCTACCGACATCTGCAGCCTGTTCGGCGTGAACTGGGATCGGGAGAAGGAGACTATACCTAGGGCTGCGTGGCAACTGTCACTTGTGACAGTCGGCGGGAATTATGAACGGCTGCGACGGAGACAGTGCAGTATTATCTGGTGGGAGGAGACTTGCAAATGGAAAGAAGATTCCTGGTGACCGCGGCGTTCGTTCTGGTAGCAATGCTGTCGCTTGCGGCGGGTTCCGACAGTAAAAGCTCAGACGATCAAAGCTCCTGGCAGCGCGATCTGCTCGCCTGGCGCGCCGCGCGGGCAACCAACCTCCAGGCTCCGGAAGGCTGGCTTTCTTTGATCGCCCTCGGGTGGCTGAAAGACGGGGACAACAGCTTTGGCTCGGCTGAAGACAGCCGCGTTCAGATCGCGGGAAAGGCGTCGGCGCACATCGCGATCGTGCGCCTGGAGAAAGGCGCGCTACGCTTGCTGCCTCCGGCCGAGGGCTTCCCCAAGGATCTTCTGGTCGATGGTCAACCCGCCAAGGAGCAGACGCTGCTTGCCGATGATGCCGACAAGCCCTCGAAGCTCACGATCGGGACGCTTACCATCGTCGTGATCCATCGCGACGACCAGTTCGCCCTGCGCGTCAAGGATCTGCAAGCCCCTACCCGCGTCGGTTTCCACGGATTGCGCTGGTACGGGCCGAATGCCGCCTACCGCGTGCACGCGCGCTGGATCCCGTACAACCCTCCCAAAGTGCTCGACATCCCAACCGTGCTCGGGACCACGACCCATATGCCCGCGCCCGGCGTTGCCGAATTCACACTCGATGGACAGGTTCTCCAGCTCGAGCCCGTGCTCGAAGATCCGAAATCAACCGATCTTTTCTTTATTCTTCGCGACGCGACCAGCAAAACCACGACGTACGGCGCGGGCCGCTTTCTCTATACTGAACTTCCCGACCACGGCGTTAGCCAGTCCGGCGAAGTTTGGCTCGATTTCAATCGCCTGGTGAACCCGCCCTGCGCATTCACCGCCTATGCAACGTGTCCGTTGCCTCCGCCGCAGAATCGCCTCAGCGTCCCGATACCGGCCGGCGAGCAGCGTTATCACGATTGATTGATGGAGGGACGGGCGTCTCGCGAGCCTGTCCTGAGCGAAGTCGAAGGGTCCAGCCGGGCGGGGACGCCCGGCGCTCCACCAATCTCGATTGGCGCAAATCGTGGATAATATCTTTTTCAGGAATGCACGTCATTTTTCTTGGTCTGGGAGTCCTGCATGAGATGGGTGCTAGTTGTGCTCGCCGTCGCCGGTATCGCCGCTTCTGCGCTCGCGTTGCGTGAGCATTACCGCACTGACTCTTCGCCTTGCAGCATCAATGAGCGCTGGGACTGCGGCATCGTGAATCACAGTCCATACGCTATGTTCCACGGAGTGCCCGTGGCCGTGATTGGCATCGCCGGATATCTGCTGCTCGGCTTACTCGCCGCTCGAAAGGCGTACGCGTGGATGCTGCCATTCGTGATCGTTGCCTTTGCCTTTGCGGTCCACCTCGCGGACGTCGAATCCATGGTCCTGGGCGTTTGGTGTATCTACTGCGTCATCTCGCTTGGAATCATTACACTTTTGACGCTGCTGGTGGTCGGCACAGTGATTGTCGGCTCGCTAAGCCGACCGCAAAAGACAGCCTGATTATTCGCGCGACGCGCGCTATCGCAAATTCCCCGTAGAGACGCGGCTTGCCGCGTCTCCCGCCGCAGAGTTAGACGGGGCAAACCCCATCCCTGCGGGGACACGCTGGTACGATTCATTCGTAGCGCAGGCTCTCGATCGGGTCCAGTCGCGCTGCCCGAATTGCCGGCACCATCCCGCTCAGGATGCCGACCGCGCCAAGAATGATCGTCGCCACGGCCAGGCTGCTGAGGTTGATATGCAGATGGATATCGCCAGCCTGCAGGTTATCGCCAAAGGCGCTCATCAGTGGCAGCGCGCCCACGCTCCAGGAGATCAGGTAAGCGATAACGATTCCGGCCGCTCCTCCAGCAAAAGTAATCGCCAGCGCTTCCGCGAGAAACTGTAAAAGGATGTGGTGCTTTTGCGCGCCCAGCGCCTTCTCCACGCCGATCTCCCGCGTGCGCTGCTGCACCGACACCAGCATGATGTTCATCAGCCCAATGCCGCCAATTCCCAGGGTCAGCGCGCCGATAAACGCCAGCAGGATCTTGAGCGCCGTGGTCACGACGGTGAACTCGTCAAAGTCCTGCTTGAAGTCGGCGATGAACACAGCTCGGCGATCATCCGGGCGGAAGTTATGGTGGCCGGCGAGCACGCTTCGCACCACGCGCGCGAGCTGCTGATGGTCCTGCCCCTCATAATCCATAAAAATGCCGCTGATGTACTGCGTGTCATAGAGGTCGCCCATGGCGCTGAAAGGGATCACCACCATAGTGTTGTCGTTATCGTCGCCATCCTGCACTTTGTGTCTGTAGACGCCGATCACCTGAAAGCTGACGCCATTGATCCGTATGCTTTGCCCCAGCGCCTGCTCGCCGGAGAAAAGTCTGCGCTTCGCTTCGTCGCCGATCACGGCCACGCGGGCGTGCTCCGCCAGGTCCAGTTCGCTCATGCCGCGACCGGCCGCAACGTCAAAGCCGCGAATGCGGTCGTACACGGGGTACACGCCCGTGAGAAAAAGATTGGTGAAGGTCCGTGCGTCGTGCTGAATGGTCGTGCCCCGCTTGTCGAAAATCGGAGTGACCCCTTTCACCATCGGCACTTCGTTGCGGACGTAGTCCACATCCGCCAGCTTCAGCCGGACTTCGCTCCCTGCCTTGGCACCGCCCGCTTGCAGTGACGTTCGTCCTGGGAACGCTCCGATCACGTCGATCCCCCATGAACTGAAAATCAGACTGATGGCGCGTTCGAATCCCGAGCCGAAGGCGAGCAGGATGACCACCGTCGCGATCCCCCAAGCCATTCCCAGCATCGTCAGAGCGGTGCGGCGGCGATTGTGCTGCATCGCGCCGTAAGCTACGCCCGTCGCTCCACTCCTGTTACTCCTGGCGCAAGGCCTCCACTGGTTCCAGCATCGCCGCCTTGCGCGCTGGATAAAGCCCGGCGGTTATGCCTGCCAGCGCCAGCGCCAGCACCGCGCCAATCGCCGATACAGGCACGATCCGCGGAGTATCGAAGCCCTGCGGGAGTTGCACTCCCGAGAGCAGGTGAATGACGAGCATGGCGCCGCCGACTCCGATTGCGCCGCTCAACAAAGTTAGAAATGCGCCCTCAAGGAAAAATTGAAATAAGATGTTGCGATTGGTCGCGCCCACCGCTTTGCGCAAGCCGATCTCGCGCGTGCGTTCGGTCACTGCCACCAGCATGATGTTCACGATGCCAATCGCGCCTAGCGCGAGCGTCACCAGTCCGACTCCGCCCAGGAACCAATCCATGGCCGTAAAGATCTTTCCCATCGTCTTCTGGTTCTTGACCGTGTCCCATTCTTCCCAGATGTCCGTGCCCTTCGGATCGAAGCCGCCGTGATTGCGCGCCACAATCCGGTGCAACTCATCTTTCGCAGTTTCATTCTCGTCAAAGCTGCGCGGCTGATAGTTGATGAACGAAATCGCATTGCCCTCTTGCGAGTTGTCGCCGGTCAACGGAAACAACTCACGCATGGTGTTGAACGGAATAAAAATACGGATGTTGGTTGCGTTCTGCTCCTCGTGGCCGATCATCGAGAGCACGCCAATCACCTGGAAACGAACGCCATTGAGCAGGATGGTGTTGCCGACCGCGGGACGCCCCGGAAACATATTGCGCGTCATTTCCCGCCCCAGTACGCACACCCGCCGCCGCTGGTCGTTGTCGTCGTCGTTGATCCAGCGTCCAACTTGCAGCGGAATCGTCCGCACCTGACTGTAAATCGCCGGCACGCCCGAGACCTGTCCGTTGGTGCTGGTGTAATCGCTGACTGCGCGTATGTCGTCGCGCGCAATCAGCGGCGAAATGTTGATCGCGAGCTTCGATTCGTTCTTGATGGCGAGGTAATCGTCATAGGTGAGGTTGAACCACTTCATCGAGTTGAAACTGCCCTCGACAGCCGGCGCGCGCCCGCCAAAAAAGAAAATGATGTTCTTGCCGAAGGTTTCCAGTTGCTTGCGATTGCCGTTGCGGAAGCCTTCGCCCACTCCGGCCAGCAGCAGCAGCGAACCTACGCCCCAGGCGATCCCAAACATGGTGAGAAAGGACCGCAGCTTATGCGCCCACAGAGTTTGTAAGGTCTGCGCGAAGGTGTCCAGCAGCATGCGCATGTCGCCACCTCAAGGTCAGCAAGGGACGGAGTATCCGGTAACGACCATCTAGGAACGCCAACCCGCCCCGCCACTATTCCTTCGACTCCCGGAAGTGGCAAGGGTTAGCGCGTGATTCGTTTTACGCGAGACTACCGGAGTTGTATCTGGGTAGCGTGTATAGGTGCCGCACAATTGACACTTAACAGCCAAAAGTTGTTCAGATTATTTGCCATTCTTTTCGTTCGCGCGCAGCTTCCAGGCGATCTGCCGCAGTATTCCCAGCCACAGCACCGCGTCATTAGCGTCCAGCTGCATGCGCCGAAGCATGCGCCGCAAATTCTCCTCCGTCGCGGCCGCTGCTCGAGGCTTCACGTATCCGCTGGTGTCCAGAACCTGAAACAGCTGTTGCAACAGCCGCTCAATTTCTCCTGACTTCGCTGGAGTCCTTTCTTTTTTTCCGCGCGCAGTCTTTGCCGGCGCGGTCTTGCGCCCGCGCACCAGTTCGTAGAGGCAGACAGCCACGGCCTGCCCCAGATTCATCGAGCCGTGCTCCTCTCGCGTCGGAATCCGCATCACCCAATGGCAGTGGCTGAGTTCCTGATTCGATAGCCCGTATCTTTCCGAGCCAAATAGCAAGGCCACGCGCGCCGTCCGCAGTTGCCGTTTGATCGCTCGGGCGCCGTCCTCCAGCCGTTGCAACCGATGCTGCAAATCTCGCCGGGCCCCGGCGACGGTCGTGCCGACCACCAACCTGCAGTCCGCGACCGCCTCGGCCACGTTCTCGTACTGCTCCGCATTGGCCAGCAGCTCCGACGCGCCCACCGCCGACCGCGCCTCGCGAAACGCAGCCTCGTACGGATTCACCACGCGTAATCCCCACACCCCAAAATTACTCATGGCCCGCGCCGCCGCCCCAATATTCAGCGGATTCCGCGTGGCCACGAGCACCACCCGGAGATTGTCGCGATCAGCAGTCATGATTTGAGAATTCTAACGGGATTGAGATATTGAGGCATTGAATCATTTAGACATTGAATCATTGAGGATTGAAATATTGACTCAATGTCTCAATGATTCAATGTCTCAATGCCTCAATGGGTTCCTGCGACTTCCGCTCTTGCCGAGCATCCAATCAACAGTGCTAGGATAGTAGTTCCGCCCGAAGGAGACCACATGGTCCACTCTGGGGGAACTGGTAGCTAACCGGCAATTCTGGAGGATGAATGGCAAGCAACACCACCGTCGAAGTCACCGACGCTAATTTCGATTCCGATGTACTGAAGTCCGATAAGCCCGTGTTGATCGATTTCTGGGCCGCCTGGTGTGGCCCCTGCCGCGCCATCGCTCCAATCGTCGAAGAACTCGCCGGCGAATATCAGGGGAAAATCACGTTTGGCAAAATGGACGTCGACCGTAACGCCGCCACGCCCATGCGCTACAAGGTCACCGGAATTCCTACCCTGCTCGTCTTCAAGAACGGACAGGTCGTGGAGCAGCTCGTCGGCTACCGCTCGAAAGACGACATTCAGAAAGCCCTGGATCGCCACCTGGGCTAAGCTGTCAGCTCTCAGCCATCAGCTCTCAGTTTCATGGGCCTCGGTTTAACTGAAGACTGATAGCTGAGAGCCGCTCTTCAGTACTTCCGCAACACGCCAATCACTCGTCCCTGAATCTCTACCGACGCCGCAGGCACGATGATCGGCGCCATGGTCGCGTTCGAAGGCTGCAGGCGAATGTTGTCTCCTTCGCGAAAGAAGCGTTTCAGCGTCGCGTCCGACGAATCGATCAGCGCCACCACAATATCCCCGTTGTGCGCCGTCTTCGTTTTTTCGACCAGCACGTAGTCGCCATCAAGAATCGCTTCGTCCTGCATCGATTCGCCGCGCACTTCGAGCACGAACACTTCTTTCGAGCGCACAAAATCCGCCAGCGAAATAGTCTCGTTGTGCTCGACCGCCTCAATCGGACGCCCCGCCGCAATCCTGCCCATCAGCGGCAGCACCACCGCCGTGTTCACCGCCATCGACTGCTTCAACTTTCCCCGCGGCGGCAGCAGATCGATCGAGCGGCTGCGGTTGTAGTCCCGCGTCAGCAGGCCCTTTTTCTCCAGATTGGTAACGTGCTTGTGCACCGTGGCCAAAGAGTTCAGCCCCATAGCTTCCTTGATCTCTTCAAACGAAGGGGAGTACTGCTTCTCCGCCACAAAGCGCGAAATAAAGTCATACAGCTCGCGTTGACGCCGAGTGATCGCCATGCGCGCAGCATAGGCGAATGTATGGCGAATGTCAAGAAGGCAGGCCAGTCAGAACAAGATTCACAAACACCATCAGGCGACGCTGGAATCCATCGTAGGAAAAGAGAAGGCGTTTACCACAAGGGGATGCGGTCACTGAGTGTAATTGGCAATTTATCGCCAATTTACTCTTCGTGAGCTCAACTTCGCTTGCTCATTGACCGGGTTGCGATGGTTCGAATCCAAGGCGTAGCAGCAGGTCCTTGAACCGGGGATCGCTGCGCAGCGGGTCAAACATCGGGTCCACTTTGATCTGCACGACCATGTTCGAATGCTCCGCATACATTTGTTGGAGCAGTTCGAGGGCCCGCTCTTTCTGGCCTGTGCCCGAATAAGCGATCAATAACGTCGCGGCCCGGTTCGCCGGCGATCCAGAACTCTGCTCCAGTTTCGCCAAGGCCCGGCGTGCCTCGTCAGGATGACCGGCGCGGGCGTAAACGGCTGCCTTCCAACCCCACATCCAAGGACCTTCGCCAACGGCCTCCCAGCGGTCGATCACTTTGACTGCGTCGTCGTATCGGCCCAGCTGCAGATAGGCAGGAATCATCAAGTCTTCCGCGCGATCATAATTTGGGTCCAGATCGAGCACCGAGCGCCATTCCTTCAACGCGCTGTCATATTGGCGCGACTCATACAAGATGGATCCACGATCCGTCGCGATAATCAGCGATAACGGATCCAGCTTCCGCGCCTGCTCGCTCTCGGCAAACGCTTCCGGGAACCGGCCTTGCCAGGAAAGAAATTCCGCATACCACTGGTGCGCGGTCGCATACTGCGGATCGAGTTCAATCGCCCGCCGAAATTCCTTCTCCGCTCCCGGCCAGTCGTAATCGTAATTCTCCTTGATCATGGCCAGCGAAGCGTGCGCATCGGCGAGACTCTCGTCGAGCTCCAGCGCCCGCAAGGCCGTGGCTCTCGCCTTGGGCATGAGCTCATTTTGCGGGCCCATGTACCATGTGCTCATCAGGGCGAAGGTGTCCGCCAGCCCTGCGTAGGCGCGGGCGAAATTCGGATCCCTGTCGATCGCCTGCTGAAAGTAATCGGCTGCCTGTCGAAATCCGTCCGCTGTCCTCTTGTTCCAGAAATAGCGGCCCTTTAGATACAGGTCATAGGTTTCATAGGAGTTTGCTCCCCGCACAGGCGCAGCGGCCGGCGCTGGCTCGATCGGCCTCCGCCCGCTCAGGCTGAATTCGATTTGGTTGGCGACTTCCCGAGCGACCTCCTCCTGGAGCTCGAGCAGGTGGCCCAAATCGCGATCATATTGCCGCGCCCACAGATGGCTTTGGTCTTTCACCTGGATCAGCTGAACCGTGATGCGCACCCGTTTTGCATCCCGCCGCACGCTGCCTTCGATCACATACTGCACCCCCAAATCCTTTCCGATCTCGGGGATTGATTCCTGCGAGTGCTTGTAGTGCATCACCGAAGTCCGGGCAATTACGCCGAGATGCGCGGGATCGAGATTGCCGAGCTGGCCGATCATCTCTTCGGTCAGGCCATCGCTGAAGTAATCTTCTGACGAATCGCCCGTGAAATTCTCAAATGGCAAAACCGCCAGCATGGAGCGTCCGGCGGATACCGGCCGCGGACGGAACCACTGGAAGTAAGCGGCGGAGGCAAGAATCAGAACCGCAGGGATAGCAAGAAGAACGGGCAGTCGCTTGCGAAGTCGCTCTTCCCACCCAGGTAAAGAGGCAATCGGGAAAGTGTCCGCAACCGGAGTAGCGGTCCTGGAGATCGGTTTCACGTCCGCCACAAAACAATAGCCTCGTCCCGGCGCCGTCACTATATAGCCTTGATCACGAGCCTGTCCCAATGCTTTACGCAGCATGAAAATCGTCTGGGTCAGGTTCGACTCTTCGACGAAGCTGTCGGCCCAGACTGCCTTCATCAACTCGTCTTTCGTGACCACCTGTCCGTGCTTTTCGATCAGGAAGAGCAGGGTGTCAAAGGCCTTTGGAGTGAGCGCGACCGGCTCTTGTCCCTGCTGCAACGTTCTTTTGTGCGCGTCGAGACGGAACTCTCCAAACTCGTACAAGCCATTGACTAGCCCAGGCATAGCTCAACTTTGAGAAGCTTTGAGAAAGTTTGAGAACCCCTTTTAGGACTTATGCAGATCATTTCGGCTACTTTTCGTCCGTCTGGGGGCAGACGGGAAGTACGGATTGGAGGTTTATTGTAGCACCGCCTCGACCGATGCCGACTTCCTGGGTTTCGAGGACGACCTTAGAAAAAGCACAAACCAAGGTGATTGCGCTTCTGAGCTCAGGCCGACGTATCCCGAAACAAAGAGGAGTAAGGAACATCCTCAACCATGAACCTTAAAAGGAGAATCAGAATGAAACGAGCTTGCAAAATCAACAAGACAGTTCTAGTGATGATGACTCTGGCGGCTGTCGCCATCGCTTTCAAGGCGCCTGCCGCCTGGGCACAAGGGATATCTCCGGTGGTTTGGAGCGCGTCCCCGGTTTCGTTTGACAACGGTCAAGCACCGTCGGTGGCAGTTTCCGGTTGGTTTGCTGTAGAAGTGCATGAGGGTGCTTCGGGCACGCTCTGGTATAGCACCGGACAGATACAAGGCAGCACAGTGGTCTGGACCGACTCCACCCAGTATGCCAACGGATATGCTCCCTCGGTCGCCATCAGCGGCGACACCGTGATTGAAGTACACCAGGCGGGCACGGGCTTTGGAGCGCTCTGGAATATAGACGGCCAAATGACGCCCACCGGCGGGGTTAGCTGGGGCAGTACTTCCCAGCAGTATGACAATGGCCTGGCACCTTCGGTGGCAGCGGATGGACTGAGTGTTGTGGAAGTGCACCAGGGAGGCAGCGGAGTCGGTCCGCTCTGGTATCACACCGGCCAGCTCCTGTCGGGCACTGTCGAGTGGTCTGCGACTCCATCTCAATATGACACCGGCGCGGCGCCATCAGTGGCGGTTGCGGGATCGACGGTCATCGAAGTGCATCAGACAGAGACCGGTGAAGGGCCTCTGTATTACCACGCCGCTGAGATCCGGGCCAATGGTTCGGTGGTGTGGGCCGCAAAGGATTTCCAGTATGGCAGTGGCCTCGCTCCCTCAGTATCGGCCTCCGGACCGACCGTCATTGAAGCGCACCAGGTGGTCAGCGGAGCCGGTGCACTGTGGTATCAGACAGCCGGATTGCAGTCGAGCGGGACGGTTAAATTCGCGAAAAAGCCGCTCGAATATGACAGCGGTGAAGCGCCGCGGGTCTCGGTGGCCGGAGCAATGATCCTGGAGGTACACGACGAAAACAGCGGCAGCGGACCAATTTACTATCACACGGCAGCGTACTAGCCGCAAGCTGCAGCGGAATCCCCCGAACGAAACAAATTCTTCAGGAGGATATTGTTATGCCGTGCGAAAAATCCCCGAACAAGCTTATTGCAATAACCTACCGTTGACACAACCTGCTAAGATAGTTAGTAGGCCCAAAGCCACGAAACCACCCAGCTCTTTGACAACTTACTCCGGGTGCCAACAAGCGACCAAAGAACGACTAACCATCAAAGTTATCCACTAACTCCCGTGTTTTGAAGACTTTACTTCTAACTCCCGTCCGCTCAGGACTTTGGCGGGAGTTGGTCGCTAAAGTCTTGATTCTAATATACCGAGGGGGGAGGGGGGTACCCCTGGCGGACGAATCTTACTCCGCTGTAACTCGCTTCAAGAACAGATAATAGAAATCCACGCCCCGGGCAAACGACTCGACCCCGATCCGCTCATCTTTTCCATGCGCTCGGATATCGTCCCGCTCGTACTGTTCGCCGGACACGCAATAAGTCGGCATCCCCGCGGCGTTCGTGTACACGCCGTCTGACGCGCCTGTGCTCATGGTCGGAAGCACCGGAATCCCCGGCCACATTTTTGCCACGACCGTGTCCAGCGCTTCGAACACTTCCTTCCGCGGAGCCGCCGGCACAAAACTGTGCCGGTCCGAGCCATGATCCATCAGTTCGTTGTTGTTCTCGCGAAACTGCACTTTAATCGTCGGATTCGCGATTTTCGGATCAGCTACCACTTTCTCCAGCGTCAACCGGGTTTCCTCCAGCGTGTGTCCGGGCTCGATGCGGCAGTTCACGTTGGCCTGCGCCATCTGCGGAAGGGCGTTGTTGGCATGGCCTCCGCTCAACCGCGTTGCCACGCAGGTGGTGTGCATGGTTGAGTTGTCCAGCGGATCTTTCGACAGCCGCGCTACCGCCTCCATATCTGGAGGCGTCTTTAGCATCGCCTTCAGATCGGCCGCGCGCTCCAGCGTTGCCAGCTTCACCTGCCGCTCGTAGTATGCGCGCGTAATGTTGTTGAGCTCGAAGGGAAACTGGTAGTGCGCGATTCGCGTCAGGGCATCGGCGAGTTCGTAGATCGCGTTATCCGGCCGAGGCAGCGAACTGTGGCCGCCCGGATTGGTCGCCGTCAGCACAAAATCGCCGTAGAGCTTTTCGGTGGCGTCCACTTCCATCATCACCGGCTTGCCGTGATCCGCCAGCACGCCGCCGCCATCGTGGTTGAGCACGAACTCGGCATCGATCAGTTCGCGATGATTCTTGATCAGCCAGTCAACTCCGTTCGATGTGCCGCCTTCCTCATCCGCCGTCAGCGCGAGAATAATGTCGCGGCTGGGCACGTATCCTTCTTTCTTCATACGGATCAGCGTCGCCGACATGATCGCGTCTCCATCCTTCATATCGCTCGAGCCGCGCCCGTAGTAGTATCCGTCCTTCTCGATGAACTGAAACGGATCGGTCGTCCAGTCTTCGCGCCGCGCTTCCACCACGTCGAGATGCCCGATCAGCAGCACCGGCTTGTGTTTGCCCGATCCATGCAAGCGCACGACTACATTCTTCTTGCGATCATTGGAACTCGGTCCCAGCACCTGAATGTCGCTCTCCGGAAATCCAGCATCGCGAAAGCGCTGCGCCATCGCTTCCGCGGCCGCGGTTACGCTGCCCACCGAGTCCGTTGTATTGATCTCGATCAGTTGTTTGAAGATATCCAGCGCCAGCCGCCGCGTAGCTTCGTCCGCCGGCGTTACTTGCTGCGCCTGCATCGAAACCGCAAGTACTAGGCAACAAAACAGGCCTCGCCACCATTTTTGAGAACCCACGTCCACCCCCGACAAAGATTCCGGCAACAAAAGTTCCGCCTCACGCCGACGCTGAAAGCTAACAGATTCGTTCCGCAAAAGCCAAGTTTGCCAAGGCGAACGTGGCCGAGGATTTGAGTTGCAATGTCGAACTCCGGACGATACCTTCGCCGATAGAAATGAATATCCTGCATAACCACCAGGTGAAAATCGCGACCGCCAAAGCGGCGTTGCTCTTTTGCATTTTCTTCCTGATCACGTGCGGCCTGGGTTACCCGGTGCTCAACCGATTCGACCCGCGCCAGACGCCGGGGCTCTCCGACGTCAAAACCTACGCATCGCTGGTTACCGGAACCGCCAGTCCTGACGCCGAAGACATGCGCTTCCGCCGCTTCCGTGTACTGGTTCCATGGCTCGCCAAGCCCTTCTATTTGCTCGCGCGAGGACGAGTCGCAACCTGGGATCCGGTGATGTTTGGACTTCTAGTTGCCGACTCTCTCTTCGTCGCCGGAACCGCTGTTCTCATCGTCGTGGTCGGGAATCGTCAGCTGGGCAGTTCCGAAGTAGGGCTGGTTGGCGCTTTGCTTTACCTGGTCAATTTTGCCATTCCAAATCTTCGCCTGGTTGGGTTGGTGGACGCCGGCGAAGGCTTCTTCCTGCTGGCACTACTCTGGAGTTTGTCGGAGTTTGAACTGTGGGCGTTACCCGTGATTGCCGTGCTGGGAGCGCTAACGAAAGAATCGTTCGTTCCCCTCAGCATCGTGCTCACATCCGCCTGGTGGTTCTCAACCTGGCACGATCGCAACCCTGATCGAAACCCTGATCGAAACCACGATCGCAGGCGCGCCCGAAATCGGTTCTTGCCGGACGCCGCGTGGATCCTGACGAGTTGGGCATTAAGTGTCGCTGCCATAATGGGTCTGCAATGGTCGATCACAGGGACGTATGTAAGTCCGCTGCAGTTTGCCCTCGCACTGCATCGCGGCGGTGGCCACCACTTCGCGGTTTCGCTGCATGACCGAAATCTCTGGTATATCTTTCTGTGGCTATTGCCCACCGCCATTCCGAACCTAAAACGCTTTCCAAAATCGTGGCTCATTCCAGTCGGAGCGACCTGCGCCACGGCATTTGTGCTGGATGCATATTTTGGAGGAATACCGGCAGCCGGGTCGGCTTGGGGCAGAGCGCTCTTCAGTATCGCCGGTCCGATGCTCAGCCTGTCGTCCGCATTGTTTCTGCTGCGGATTTCGGGCCAGCGTCAAGAATCTTAGGATTCGCCGTCAGAAATTGGGACGACGGCGCGAAGCGTCGGCGGCGCCAAGAGCAATCCCGCGCCATTTCGCTCTACGGTCTTAGGTCTTACTCTAGACTTCCACCTCTAGACATCCACAAGTTGCCGCTCCTGGCGCGTGTACCACAGCGGGGCAAGAATGCTCGATTGCAGAACTTCCGACTCGGCTCTGACCCAGTCTTCCAGTTCACGCCCTTCCGCCTTTCCGCGCTCATCGTAAAGCTGGCGGGCGCGCAGCCGTATTTTTCTCTCCAGCAATTCCACCATCAGTTTCTGCCGTTCGCGAGTTCTGGTTAAGCTGTCCACTGCTGACACCCCACAATTCATTTTCTTACATATATTGTAAGGGGCGACTGTTAAAGGGTGGTGAAGAGGAGGGTTACGAAAGGATGTTCCATTTGGCCGGAGCGGTGCGCGAGCAACACCGATCATGACAAAGTCTGGCGAATTGAGAGTTGAGGGCGGGGTCTCACGTTCTCCGCAGCCTGCTAGCGCGCTGCTTCCACCACCAGCACTACGAACGAATCCGGCTCCACTTTTCTCTCCGGACGCGGTCCCACGTTCGCGGTTACCGTGAAGAGTTGATGCGTCTTCGCATCGAGCGCCATGGTGCGCGCTGCCTTCTGGGTCGTCACCGTCTGCGCGACGCTGAACTTATCCCCGCTATCCTCCCGAATCACCGTGATCGTGCCGTCTCCGGCCGAGGCAAACGCCAGGCCCCGATCGGCATCGAACGCGGTCGCATCGCATCCGTCGCCGATGGCGGGAGTCGCCACTACTTTCCCGCTGTCCGCATCCACCACCGCCATCTTTTTATTCCCGCCGCAACCGGCAAACAGCCGCCGGTTTTTCCGGTCGATCGCGAGTCCCGTCGGCTCTTCGCAGTCCGTCAGCTTCCAGCGCGATTTAACTGTCAGCTTCTGCGGATCGAACGCCACCAGTTCCGACGTGTCTTCAATATTCACGAACACCGTGCCCTTTTCGTCGGTTGCGGCAAATTCCGGTTTTCCTCCCAACTCGATCTTGCCCACCACCTCACCCTTGGACGCATCCACGGCCGTCGTGTCATGGCTTTTTGCGTTAAAAGTAAACACGCGCTTCGAAAACGGATCATACAGAATCGCGTCGGGACCGCTGCCGACCTTGATTTTCTTTTCTACCGCCAACGACTTCAGATCGAAGACGCTCACCGTATCTTCGCGGCCGTTGCTGGTGAATCCGCGTCCGATTTCCGAGTTCAACGCCACCCCATGCACGCCCGTCGTCTCCGGAATCTCGCCCACCTGCTTGCCCGACTCGGTATCGATGACCATCACCCGCGTGGCTCGCGCAATGAACAAACGATGTCCATCGGTGTCCGCGGTCAGGTAATCCCATCCGCCATCGCCACCCAGCTTCCACGTTTTGACGACCTTGTAATCCGCACCTGCCGCCGCCGTTGCCAGCACCACCATGGTTGCCAGCAAGATCAAAGAGATTCGTGCCACCGTCCGCATTTTCATGGTCATCATCTTAATCGAAATTTAGAGGAAAAATCTCCCGGGCACAGCAACCTCCTGGCAACCTCCCAATCCGGCAGTTGGAGCCTTGGCCTGCCCATTTCCATGCGCTCTCCACAATTGTGCAAACAATTGCCATTACTTGCCGTAAACGCCCGCAAGCCGCCATTTTACCCCGGCAAAGTTTGGTACAGGGCTTGCTCTTACTCTTAATGGAGGAGCACACATCCGCCGCTTGGTCGGCGGATGATCCCTCGCCTTCTCCGGAATTTGGAGACCCTGCGATGAAAACGACCCTGCTCGTCCTCTGCCTGCTTTCGACCACCGCAGCCTTTGCGCAGCTTTACGGTGGCACGCCCCGTTCCAGTGAACCGCAAATCTACGAATCGCCGAGCCACCCGGCACATGCAGCTTATGCGCCCATGTCTCAGGAACAGAACGTCCTCGCCGCCACGGGTTACTCCGCCGCCCAGGGAGAAAGGCGGCCGTCGGATTTCCCGCAGGCAGAGAGCGCTTCTCTCGGCGCCGTTGCGCGCGAACTCAGGAAGCAGCACGCGCAGTTGAAGAAATCCCGCGTCGTCTGGGTAAACCAATAGAGGGTGCGCGGACACACTAGTTCGCACGATCTCGAACTGCAATCTGCAATCTTAAGATGACAAGCCCGGCGTTTTGTGCGCGGGCTCGGCGTGAGGTCAAAAAACTTCGCGCCTCGTTTCGCTTCGCCATCTTCATTTAGATTCGGTCCCTCATCCGATTTGCCCTCCGCTGCTCATAAGAAAAGAAATGTTAACCTATGAGAAATTCAAATGACCATTCTGGCCTTCACCGCCGTCGTCGCGATTGTCTCCTTCGTCGCGGGACTCCTCGGATCGCTCACCGGTCTGGGTGGTGGTGTCGTCCTCGTGCCCCTGCTCACCATCTTTTTCCACGTGGATATCCGCTACGCCATTGGAGCCTCGCTCGTCTCTGTGATCGCGACTTCCTCCGGTGCCGCCGCTGCGTATGTGAAAGAGGGATTCTCCAACATTCGCATCGGCATGTTCCTGGAAATCGCGACCACGGTGGGCGCGTTGCTCGGAGCTTTCCTGGCTACCCGCATCCCGACCAGTGCCTTGGCGATCATCTTCGGAGCGATGCTGCTCTACTCGGCGTTTCTGTCCCGCAAGCCGCGCCCCTTGGATCAGCGCAACCTGCCACCAGATCCGCTCGCTACCCAACTGCGGCTGAATGGCAGCTTCCCCGACCTCGAAGGCCAGCGCAGTTACAACGTCCAGCACGTTCCCGCCGGCTTCAGCCTCATGTTCGGCGCCGGCGCGCTCTCCGGATTGCTCGGCATCGGCTCCGGGGCCGTCAAAGTAGTCGCCATGGATCAGGCCATGCGGATCCCCTTCAAAGTCTCCACCACCACCAGCAATTTCATGATCGGCGTGACCGCCGCCGCCAGCGCCGGCGTTTACCTCAGCCGCGGATACGTCGATCCCGGCCTCGCCATGCCCGTCATGTTAGGAGTCTTGGCCGGCTCCTTGCTGGGCAGCCGCATCCTGGTTAAAGCCGAAACCAAATCGCTCCGCCTCGTCTTCAGCCTGGTGATTCTCGTTCTCGGCCTGCAAATGCTCTACCAGGGATTCTGGGGGAAAATCTGATGCCCGCCGCCCAAGCGCCCGCGCCGCAACCGCTCCCACCCCAGCGGCAAGGGTGGGACGATCACCGCATCGAAGTCATTCTCGGCAATCTGCTCCGCACTGGAGTCCTGATCTCGGCGGCTATCGTTCTCTGGGGAGCGGGTATCTATCTCTTCCGGCACGCGCACGAGGCCGCCGACTACCGCATCTTCCGCGGCGAGCCCTCCGAATTCCGCACCATCCCCGGAGTCATCCGAAGCGTTATCAACGGCCGGGGCCGAGGCTGGATCCAACTCGGATTGCTCCTCCTCATCGCCACCCCCATTGCCCGCGTAGCTTTCTCTATCGTGGGATTCGCCATGGAACGCGATCGCATGTACGTCGCCTTCACCCTGATCGTGCTCGCCATCCTGCTCTACAGTCTCCTCGGCTCGGGCATGGGCGTGTAAGCCTCCACCTTCAGGTCATCCCTTCACCGCGTGATTCATACCCCTAGTGAATTCCTTTGGCGTTGAGATATGGCCCGTACTTTTGATCGGTGCCTTGAATGTGATTGATCAGCCAATTCTTTAC
>JBEKIB010000092.1:0-37670 GCA_050011975.1 Terriglobales bacterium
GCTCAGGTTATAGCATGGACTTGGGCGTAACAATCATCACATTCATTTTAAAGCACTTATATGTATCGGAGGATACGTTATGGGGAAGATTATTGGAATTGACCTTGGCACCACGAACTCCTGCGTAGCGGTTATGGAGGGTGGAGAGCCGAAAGTTATCCCTAATGAAGAAGGTGGGCGGACTACGCCTTCGGTGGTTGGGTTTACGAAAACCGGTGAACGGCTGGTGGGGCAGGTCGCCAAGCGGCAGGCCATCACCAACCCTGAGAACACGGTTTACTCGATCAAGCGGTTCATGGGACGCCGCTATGACGAGGTCAGCGAAGAATTGAAGATGGTCCCGTACAAGGTGGAGCGGGACGCCGACAATGTCGTGATCGTGGCGCAGGGCAAGAAGTACACCCCGCCCGAGATCTCCGCGATGATTCTGCAAAAGTTGAAGAAGTCGGCGGAAGACTATCTGGGCGACAAAGTGACGGAGGCGGTCATCACCGTGCCGGCGTATTTCAACGACGCGCAGCGGCAGGCCACCAAAGATGCCGGACGAATCGCCGGGCTTGAGGTGAAGCGAATCATCAACGAGCCGACAGCGGCCGCTCTGGCCTACGGGCTGGACAAGGGCAAGGACGAGACCATCGCCGTGTACGACTTCGGCGGCGGGACCTTTGACATCTCGGTGCTTGAAGTGGGCGGAGGCGTGATTGAAGTGAAAGCCACGAATGGCGACACGCACCTCGGCGGCGACAACATCGATCAGCGGCTGGTGGATTGGCTGATAGACGAGTTTAAGAAGGATGAAGGCCTGGACTTGCGCGGTAAGGGCAACGAGATGGCTTTGCAGCGTCTGCGGGACGCGGCGGAACGCGCCAAGATCGAGCTTTCGACCACCATGGAGACCGAGATCAACCTGCCGTTCGTTACGGCGGATGCTTCCGGGCCGAAGCACCTGGTCAAAAAGCTGACGCGGGCGAAGCTCGAAACCATGATCGAAGACATTTTGCAGCGGTCGGTCGGCCCCTGCAAGCAGTGCATGAAAGATGCGGGCGTCGACGCCAGCAAGATTAACGAAGTGGTGCTGGTGGGCGGACAGACGCGCATGCCGCGCATCCAGGCGATCGTAAAAGAACTGTTTGGACGCGAAGGCCACAAGGGCGTGAACCCGGATGAAGTGGTGGCCATTGGCGCGGCGATTCAGGGCGGAGTGCTCGGGGGCGAGGTGAAAGACCTGCTGCTCCTGGACGTGACTCCGCTGACGCTGTCGATTGAAACGCTGGGCGGCGTGGCTACGCCGATGATTCCTCGGAACACTACGATTCCGACGAAGAAGACGGAGACGTTTTCTACGGCGGCGGATAGTCAGACTTCGGTTGAAGTGCATGTGCTGCAGGGCGAGCGTCCGCTGGCGGCGCAGAACCGGACGCTGGGCAAATTCCATTTGACCGGGCTGCCGCCGGCGCCTCGGGGGATTCCGCAGATTGAAGTGACGTTTGACATTGACGCGAACGGCATCCTGAACGTGACCGCGAAAGATATGGCTACGGGCAAGGATCAGAAGATCACGATTACGTCGTCTTCGGGCTTGTCGAAGGAAGAAGTGGAGCGGATGGCGAAGGAAGCCGACGCGCACTCGGCCGAAGACAAGACGCGGCGCGAAGAGATCGAGGCCAAGAATCAGCTCGACTCGATGGTCTACAACATCGAGAAGATGCTGAAGGAACATGGCGACAAGATCTCGGGCACGGAGCGCGGGGACGTGGAGAACGCGCTGGCGGACGCGAAGAAGGCCATCGAAAACGGCGACAAGGCGCAGATGGATTCGGCGCGCGAGCGGCTGACCACGGCGTCGCACAAGCTGGCGGAGCAGATGTATAAGGCGACGCAGGCGGCTCCGGGAGCGACTCCGGGAGCTGGCGGCGCGGGGCCGACTGACGGGTCAGGCGCGGCGCCTGGCACGAACGGCGCGAGCCAGAAAAAGGACGAAGGCGTGATCGACGCCGAGTACGTGGATGTTGAAGACAAGAAGTAAGCTGTCAGCTGTCAGCCATCAGCCATCAGCTTTCAGGGGGCGCGTTGAGCGCCCCCAAGCTGCATCTAAGTCGTTAGAAGTTGTCATCCCGCGCGAAGCGAGGGATTTGCAGCCGGCCCAGGAAAGAGGAAAGCGAATTGAGATTTGAAGTCAATGGACAGATGTTTTTTGTGAACTTTATCCCGGAAGAGGGACGCTGGTATTGCTTCGCGCCCACCGCAACGGGAGTGCAGCGGATTCCCGTGTCGATGGATGCCTCGCCATTTGAGGCGTTCACGGTCGCGGTGGATGAGCAAGAGAAGGAAGTGGTGAACTGAGAAAGCAGCTATCAGCTCTCAGTTTTCAGTTTTGTCCTCACTGGTGTACGACACTTGCGTAGTTGGGAAATTGAAGAAGTGCTTGACTCCGAAAACTGATAGCTGAAAACTGAGAGCTGACGGCTAGATAATGGCCACCCAAACCAAAGACAAAGACTATTACGGCGTTCTCGGCGTGAAGAAGTCCGCTTCCGTTGACGACATCCGCAAGGCGTTCCGTAAACTTGCGCGTAAGTATCATCCTGACGTTAATCCTGGCGACAAGAGCGCGGAAGAAAAGTTCAAGACGCTTTCCGAGGCCAACGACGTCCTCAGCGATCCCAAGAAGCGGAAGATTTACGACCAGCTCGGGTTCTACTCTGACAATATCGATCCGGCTACGGCGGACGCCTACGCGCGCGGCGGCGGACAGCCTGGGGCTGGCCCCGGCCCCGGCGACTTTGGCGGAGGCTTTGCGGGCGGCCATCCTGGAGGACAAGGCAACGTTGATTTCGGCGGCTTTGACTTTTCCGATCTGTTCGAAGGCGCGCGCGCTGGCGGACGAAAGGGACCGAGCGGCGCGGGCGGCGGGTTCAAAGACATCTTCTCCAGCATTTTCACTGGAGGCGGGCGGGGTGGGGCCGCCGAGGAAGGTCCGGAACCGGGCACCGATCTTGAGTACATGGTCAACGTGCCGTTCTGGACGGCAATCCGCGGCGGAGTGATGAAGCTGGATATCGCCCGGCGCGATGTCTGTGGAAACTGCCACGGCAATGGATACATCGAACTTCCGGGGGTATGTCCGCAGTGTCATGGCAAGGGAACGATTGAGCAGACGGGCGGGCGGATGAAGTTCAACGTCACCTGCCCGCGCTGCCATGGGACGGGTAAGAATATTTCGACTTGTCCGGTCTGCCATGGCGAAGGCAGCGTGGAGCGCACCGATCCGCTCGAAATCCGCATCAAGGTGGGAACGCGCGATGGGCAGCGCATTCGGATCGCGGGTAAAGGCAATGCCGGGCTGCGGGGAGGTGGGGTCGGCGATCTCTACGTCATCATCCGTATTGGCGAGCACCCGCTGTTCCACCGCGAGGGCGACGACATCCACATCACGGTACCGGTGACAGTGGTAGAAGCGGCGCTGGGATCGAAGATTGAAGTGCCCACCATTGACGGCCGAAGCGTGCTGAAGATTCCTCCAGGGACGCAGTCTGGCCAGAAGCTGAGGCTGCGCGAAAAAGGCGTGCCGTCGGCAACGAAAGATGGAGTGCGCGGCGACGAGATCGTGGAAGTGAAGATCACCGTCCCTATGCCCCACGACGAAAAAACTAAAGAACTGCTGCGCGAGTTGGCCAAGCTGAATCCTGAGGACCCACGGGAAGAACTTTGGAGTAAGGTCTGATTCTCACCGCCGAGACGCCGAGTCCGCCGAGTAAAGAAGGCTTGAGCGTTGACTGGCCCTACAATCAGGCTACGCGCCCTTAGCCCCGGAGGATGAATGGCGTCTGCACCGGTCGTTTCGATTCCGTCTCCATTACTGTTGTTGCCCCTGCGAATTGAGGGACTGGTCAAACGTTTCGGCGAGTTGACTGCGGTCAACGGCGTTACGTTGGAATTGAAGAGTGGGGAATGCCTGGGATTGCTCGGCCCCAATGGCGCCGGCAAGAGCACACTGATTCGCAGCATCGTCGGCCGCGTCATCCCGGACGCGGGTACAGTGTCGGTGTTCGGCGAGCGGGCCGATTCGGCAGGCGCGCGCATGGCACTGGGGTGGGTTCCGCAGGAACTGGCGCTTTACCCGAAGCTGACCTGCCGCGAAAACCTGGAATCATTCGGCGAATATCACGGCCTTCGACGCGGCGCCCTGAAAACGGCGGTGGCATGGTGTCTCGCCTGGGCGGCGCTCACCGACCGCGCGCAAGAACCCGTAAAGAATTTGTCGGGAGGAATGAAAAGGCGGCTGAACATGGCAGCCGGACTGATCCACCGTCCCAAACTGATCCTGATGGATGAGCCCACGGTCGGAGTCGATCCGCAATCCCGCAACCGCATCTTTGAAATGATCGAGAATCTGCGCGACGAGGGGATTTCCATGATTTACACGACCCACTACATGGAGGAAGCGGAGCGGCTCTGCGATCGCATCGCGATCATCGATCATGGGCGCATCATTGCCCTGGGAACCAGGGATGAGCTGGTGCGGAATGCTTTCGCTTCCCGCAGCGAGGTGCTGGCGCGATTCGCGAGCGCCGACGACAGCGTGGCTGCATGGGTGAAACAGCGTGGAGGACTCTACGAAAACGGTATGGCGCAGTTCACCATAGATCATGCGACTGAAATTGCCGGATTGCTCGACGCTGCGACCAAGGCGGGACATGAACTGGCGGACATCTCGCTGCGGAAACCAAACCTCGAATCCGTATTCCTGCACTTGACCGGAAGGGAGTTACGCGATTGATTTTCGCCATTGTGCGCACCGCACTGATCGGCCTGCGCCGCGACCGTGGCGCTCTGGCGCTGAGCTTCATCCTGCCGATCGCGTTTTTCACCATCTTTGCCGTGATCTTCGGCGGGCGCCGCGACACCACGCCCAAGGTAAGCCTCCTGGTGGTCGATGAAGACCACAGCGTTGCCTCCGAGAGACTGATCCAGGGCCTCGAACGCGAAGGATCGCTTTCGGTAAAGAAAAGGCCGGCGCCGAAGCAAGGCGTGGAGCAACCGAACTACACGGCCGCAACCGCAGAAGCCGCGGTGAAAGCCGGTGCTGCGCCGGTGGCGCTCATCATCCCTCATGGCTTCGGAGAAAATCCGATTTCATTCGGCCGCGCCGACCAGGACCGGCCGACGATCCAGTTGCTGAAAGACAGCAGCGACATGGTCGCACCGCAGGTGATCGCCGGGCTACTCCAGAAAGTTGCTATGACCGCGATGCCGGACATTATGGCGGAACAGGGATCGAAGTACATGGATGAATACGCCGGCGGCTTTACTCCGGAACAACGGAAGAGAATCGACGCGGGCCTCGAAGCACTGCGCAAGCGGAAAAGCGCGGAGAGCAGCGGTCAACAAACCGCGCTGGCCGACCCCAACCGCGGCATGCCCATTGCACTGACTAGCCGCGATGTGGTCGGCGAGAACAAAGACAATCCCATGGTGTCTTTCTACGCCGCGGCGATTGGAGTTATGTTCCTGCTCTTCACCGCCAGCAGTGCGGGTGGGTCGCTCTTGGATGAAGCCGAAAGTGGAACGCTGGACCGGGTGCTGAGTTCGCGCGTCACCATGGGAACCCTGCTGGGCGGCAAGCTCTGCTTCTGCTCTTTGCTGGCGTTCGCGCAACTGGTCCTCATGTTTATCTGGGCGTGGCTGGTATTCAAACTGGATTTCATCCCGCATATTCCCGGCTTTGTGGTCATGGGGCTCTCCACGGCCTTTGCGGTGGGAGCGTTTGGCATGGTGCTGGCCAGCATATGCCGCACGCGCGCGCAACTGGGCCCGCTCTCTACGCTGGTGATCCTGATCATGTCCTCCATCGGGGGGAGCATGTTCCCGCGGTTTCTGATGCCTGAAGCTATGCAGAAAGCCGGGTTGCTGACCATCAACGCGTGGGCTATCGACGGCTTCACAAAGGTTTTCTGGCGCGATGAACCGGTTTCACACCTCTGGCCCCAGGTGCTGGTGCTGCTGGGAGTCGGCGTCGTGCTGTGCGCTGTCGCTCGCAGACTTGCGCGGCGATGGGAATATTCATAGGCAGCCTCGGCAGCCTCTCCACTACTTCTTACTCGGATCGTCCGCCGGATTCACATAGTTAAACTGCAGCGGCGACATGCCGTGTACCTGAACCACTGTCTCTCCGGATGCCATGGCATAGTGGTGCATATCGGGATCAAGGTAGGCGAAGCTGCCCGCCGGGAAAGTCGTCATTTTAGTCTCTTCAAACTTGTCGCCCATGCCGACTTTGAATTTGCCGGAAATTACCGTTACGTTTTCGCGCTTGGGGTGCCAGTGGGGAGCGATCTTGTAGCCGTTAGGCATTTTTAAGCGGATCGTGAAGTCGCCTGAACTCGCGGTTGGATCTCCTTCGATTACGGCCAACTGCGCGCCCGGAGCGACGAACGGTGGTGGTGGTCCGTACTTGATCTGGTCGGGAGTGAACGCATTCTGATGTGTCCCCGGTTGAGCTAGCAATCCGCCTACGCAAAGCAACAGAATTCCGAGCATCATTTTCTTCATCGCTGACTCCTCCAATGTTGATTGAACGGCCAATCCCAGCGCAGTCTTATACCTCAAATCACCGATAATGGCCATAGGGATTTTCCTTTGGGAAACATCTTGCTGGGCGACCTGGCCTCGATCGTTACCTCCGTACCCGTCCTCGTTGACAAAAATTTTCGCAATTTCTCAAAAAAAATCTTGCATCTGTGGAAATTTGCCGTAATCTCACAACTGCGAACTAACTTCGCCGACAATGCCCGGGAATCGCTGTTCACCCTGGGAGCCGCGTAACGAAAGTCAAGGGAGACGCGGTGGTGAGAGTGAGTCGCCTGAGGAGGAAGCCATAGAAATTGGCAACAGCTACCGCACGCACTAACCTTTCGCAGCCTGGCTTTATTCCTGCCGTCGCTCCCGGGAAGAAGAAAAAGTCTATCCGCCTCACGCTGTGGCCTTTGGTCGCCGCGACCTTCTTTATGGTCTCGGGCGGGACCTATGGCACCGAAGACATCGTGCACGGCGCCGGATATGGCAAAGGGATTCTCATCCTGCTGCTGACCCCGCTTCTCTGGAGCCTGCCGACGGCGTTCATGATCGGCGAGCTTTCGAGCGCGCTGCCTTTTGAAGGCGGCTACTACGCGTGGGTACGACGCGCCATGGGAAATTTCTGGGGATTTCAGGAGGCCTGGCTGTCGCTGGTAGCGTCCATTTTCGATATGGCGATTTATCCCACGCTGTTTGTCGCCTACCTGACGCGCATGTTTCCCTGGTTTCAGGAGAACCTTCGCGGCGTGGCCGTCGCGCTGGGCGTGGTGATCGTCTGCGCCGTCCTTAATATCATGGGCGTGAAGGTCGTCTCGACGACTTCGCTGTGGCTGTTCTTCGCCTTGTCGGCGCCCTTCGCGGCCATTTTTGTGCTGGCGCCTTTCAAGATTCACGCGCTGGCAAATGCGGTGACCAAGCCGACTACTTCAAACGTCGACATTCTCGGCGGCCTGCTTATCTGCATGTGGAACTACATGGGATGGGACAACGCTTCGACCATCGCGACCGAAGTGGAGCGTCCGCAGCGCACCTATCCGCGCGCCATGCTGGTCGCGGTGGCCATTGTCTGCATTACTTACGTTCTTCCGTTTGCCGCCATGTGGATCACCGGGCTTCCGGCCAGCGCCTGGGAAACCGGCGCGTGGGCCGACATCGCGCAGTTAATGGGCGGCCCGGTGCTTCGGATCGCGCTGGTGGCGGGCGGCATGATGAGTGGCTTTGGCATGTTCAATGCGCTGGTCATGAGCTACTCGCGGCTGCCGCTGGCCATGGCGCAGGATGGCATGCTGCCGAAAGTTTTTGGCAAGCTGCATAAGAAGTCGCGCGCGCCATGGGTCGCGATTCTGGCGCTGGCGGTGGGTTGGGGCCTGGCTCTGAATCTCGGCTTCGAACGGCTGGTGACGCTCGACATCATGATTTACGGCGCCAGCCTGGCGCTCGAATTTGTGGCGTTGATCTGCCTGCGCATTCGCGAACCGGAATTGAAGCGGCCGTTCCGGGTGCCCGGTGGCCTGTTGGGAGCGATTGCCGTGGGCATTCCTCCAGTGTTGCTGCTGGGATTTGCCATCATCCGCAGCGAACATGAAGTGGTGCTCGGCATGAGTTCGCTTTTGTTTGGACTGATCGTGATCGGCGGGGGCGTCGTCGCTTACCTCATCAACCACGCGCTGAAGCCGACGGGCTGGGCTGCCGCCACGCCGAAACCGGAGATGGCGGCGTAGCATTTCAGCCGATCAGCAGTTACCGTAGAGACGGGGCTCGTCCCGTCTCGTTCTTTCATGCGCAGCCTTGGCGATGCCTGCAAGAACCCTTCACCACAGAGTGCACAGGGGAACACAGGGATTACGGGAGTGACCCTTTTGCCCGGAACCACTTGACGCTGGAGAGAGCCAACGCCAGTATTACTCTGTGATGTGGAGTCTGCCCCTGAGCACGCCCCAGAAGGTCGGCATTGTTGTTTATGGTCTGACGGTTGGTGCTTGCGTGGCTGCGGGCACATCTGCCGCGCTGTGCCTGCTCGGAACCGCGATTACGGAGTTTGCTCAATCCACGGGATGGATCAACCTTGGAGAGAACCAGCCGTGGTTGCCAGTCATGGGATTGACGTATGGACTCCTTCTCGGGATCATTCTCGGTGCGATCGTCTGCCGAAAGGTGATCAAGTCTCGTTTGCGCGGAACGCCGACTCATTGAAAGCGTCATCTTGCCATCAACCTGCAGTCCTTCTTTCCTCCGCGCTCTCTGCGTCTCTGCGGTGAAACAGCTTGAGCAGTAGAATGATGATGACGGAACCGAGGCGATGACCAAGCGTAAATCCAAGGGCGCGTACATGATCTCGGCGGTGGCTGAGATGTATGAGATTCATCCGCAGACTTTGCGGCTGTATGAGCGCGAAGGGTTGCTGAAGCCGAGCCGCACGGAGGGCAATACCCGACTCTATACCGATGAGGATTTGCAGCGGCTGGAGTTCATCCTGTCGCTGGCGCGCGATCTGGGAGTTAACATCAGCGGCATCGCCATCATTCTTCAAATGCGCGAGCGCATGGAAGAAATGCAGCGGCAGATTCAGGAGTTCGTGCAGTACATCCAGCAAGAGGTGCTGACGCGGGCCTCGGCTGCCGCGGATCCTTCCAAAGGCGCGATCGTGCCGCTGCGGCGAACCCTACCAGCCGTGGATTCCTCCCGCCGAAAAGATTTCGCGAAGTAGCTGATCCTACTTTTCGCGATGGAAGCGATAACGGCCGCCTCGATCTTTGGCCACCTGCTCCGCCACTTTCAAGAACGCTCTGCCCGCGTGCGACAGCGTGGATTCCTCCCGATACACCAGGCGTAGCTTACGCTGAAAATGCAGATCGCGCACCGGAACGTGCACCAGGTCTCCGCGGCTGATCTCGCTGTCCACGCTCATCTCGGGCACCAGCGCCACCCCGTTCCCCATGCACACGAAACGCTTGATGGCTTGCAACGTGGGGAGTTCCACATCCATGTGCAACGGAGTCTTATGCTGGCGGAAGGCTTCGATCACTTTATCGCGATAAGGAGACGCGACGATGTGGGCCACGAACGACTCCGCCCCCAGTTGCCGAACACTGACTTCGCCCGCCGAGGCGAGCGGATGGCCGGGAGGAACCACAAATACCAACTCGTCCAGATAAACCACGGCGGAGTGCAACTGCGGCTCCTGGGGATCGTAAGAAAGAACCCCGAGTTCCACGTTGTGCTTGAGCAGATCGTCGGGAATGCGACTGCCGAGCGAACGCCGAACCGTGATCTTGATAGCAGGATACAAGCGGCGAAACTCGCCCAGCACCGGCAACAGGTAGAGCGCGGTGAATTCATTGGCGGCGATCGCCAGCTTGCCCTTCTGCAACTCGCGCATCTCTACCAGGGCTGTTTGTGCGTCCTGGCGCAGGTTGAGCAATTTCTCGGCGTATTCCTGCAGAACGCGTCCGGCGTCGGTGAGCACGCCCTCGCGCGAAGAGCGGTCGAACAGCGGCTCGCCGATGTCCAGTTCGAGTTTGCGGATGGTCTGGCTGACCGCCGATTGCGTGCGAAACAGTTTTTCGGCCGCCCGCGAAAAGCGGCGTTCGCGAGCTACGGTGAGGAAGACTTCGAGTTGCGAAAGGTCCATGGGAGCAGGTCTCAGTTGCCAGTTGCCAGTTGTCAGTTGTCAGTTGCCACTTCTCAGGCCTCGAGGGTCCGCAGGCGGGGGTTCCTGAGACCTAAGACCTGGGGCTCAACCACATTGTCAATCAGAGACAAGTCATAAGACTTTCTAATACTATCACTAACACTAATGCTACTGTTACGATAATAACCTTTTCTTTTACCCCAATTCGCCGATAGAGTAGAAAGATCATTTTCCTGGAGGTATGGAATCCATGGATCGGCCGCGCATCACTATCTTCGATACCACGCTTCGTGACGGCGAGCAGTCGCCGGGCTGCAGTATGAATGTGCAGGAAAAGCTGCGCCTGGCCCAGCAACTCGACCGCCTCGGCGTCGACGTGATCGAGGCTGGATTCCCGATCGCCTCGGATGGCGACTTCGAGGCTGTACAACGCATCTCCGCTTCGGTGCGGCGTCCCATCATCGCCGGGCTGGCTCGCGCTTGTACCGGCGACGTGGACCGCGCCTGGCAGGCGTTGCAGGGAGCCGCGCACCCGCGCATCCACGTGTTTCTCGCCACCTCTGACATTCATCTGAAATACAAGTTGCGCATCACTCGCGAGCAGTGTCTGGAGCAGGCGCGGGAAGCGGTGCGGCACGCCAATTCTTTATGCGCCGACGTTGAGTTCTCGCCTGAAGATGCCACCCGTACCGATGTCCCGTTTCTCTGCGCGGTAGTTGAAGCAGTGATCGCGGCGGGTGCAACGACCGTCAACATTCCCGATACCGTCGGGTACAGCATGCCCGAGGAATACGGCCAACTCATCCGCACGCTGCGTGAGAAAGTCGCGGGCATCGAGAAAGTAACGATCTCCACGCACTGCCACAACGACCTCGGGCTGGCGGTCGCGAATTCACTGGCGGGAGTACAGCAGGGTGCGCGCCAGGTGGAGTGCACGATCAACGGCATTGGCGAGCGCGCCGGCAATGCATCTCTGGAAGAAATTGTCATGGTGATGCGGGTGCGCCCCGACCGTTATGTTTACGAAACCGCAGTCGCCAGCGAGCAGTTGTTTGCCTCCAGCCAGATGTTGGCGGAGATCACGCGGGTTCCGGTGCAGCCCAACAAGGCGATCACGGGCCGCAATGCGTTTGCGCATGAGGCGGGAATTCACCAGGATGGCATGCTCAAGAATCCGCTGACCTACGAAATCATGACGCCCCAGTCGGTGGGTGTGCCCGATTCGCGGCTGGTGCTGGGCAAACACTCGGGCCGCCACGCGCTGGCTCTGCGCTGTGAACAACTAGGACACCAGTTTGAGCGCCGCGAACTCGATGAGGTGTATCGCAAGTTTGTAGTTCTTGCCGACCGGATCAAGAAGGTGCAGGACAGCCACTTGATCGAACTGATCCAAGATGTTATGAGAGGTGACCTCAGCAGCGATGCCGCGGGCAGCCAAGCCAGGAAGTTTCCGCCCGCTGCGGCCTCTTTGCCTTTCCCGCGTGCCGCCTCAGCTGCCGCCGGAGCGAGCACCCACGAGTCGCATGCGGCGCAAGTATCGGGCAACGCTGGCCAGGCGCAGGCCCGGCCGGGTTCGCCTGCGCCTGCCAACTGGTTTGGCGGAGCGTCGGCCTGCGTGACCGATCATCACAGCGAGCAGGAAGACTACCTGTGGGGCGTGTAATGACGGGGTGTAACAATCGCGTGTAGTGACAAGCGTGGGTAGCCTGAGACCGGGCTACCGCAGCGGTGTTTCCTCGTAGTATGCTTTCGAAAAGAGCGAGGACCCTATGCAACTCCGCGTCACGTCCCTTCCCGGCGACGGGATCGGTCCTGAAGTTACGTCCCAAGCGATTTGTGTTCTGGAAGAAATAGCCAGCGGCTTTGGCCACGATCTCGAACTCGACGAAAAAGAGATCGGAGGCGCTGCCCTCGGAAAGTTCGGCAATCCCCTGCCGGACGCGACTATTCAGGCCTGCCTTGCCTCACAGGCTGTACTGCTCGGAGCAGTCGGCAGTCCAGCCTTCGATCACAATCCTCGTGAACTTCGCCCCGAAGCGGGATTGTTGCGCCTCCGCCAGGAACTGGGAACGTTCGCCAATCTCCGTCCCGTAGTCTTTTATCCGTGCCTGGCTGCCTGCTCGCCGCTGCGCGAAGAAATCGTCAGGGGAACCGACATTCTCATTGTGCGCGAACTGCTCGGCGGATTGTATTTCGGCCAGCCTCGCTCCATCGAAGGCGCAGATGGCGAGCGCCACGCGATCAACACCATGCGCTATTGTGAGCCGGAGATCGAGCGCATCGCCCGCGTCGCATTTCAACTCGCTCGCACCCGCAGCCGGCGCCTGCTCTCAGTCGACAAGTCGAATGTTCTGGAGTGCTCTCGTCTCTGGCGCGAGGTCGTCACTCGCATCGGCCGCGATTTTTCCGATGTCCACCTCTCCCACATGTACGTGGACTCGGCCGCCATGGCGCTCGTCCTCAAGCCCGCGGAGTTCGACGTTATTCTCACCGAAAACATGTTCGGCGACATCCTGTCCGATGAGGCCGGTGGAGTCGTGGGCTCGCTCGGGCTGCTCGCTTCGGCCAGCATCGGAGGCCCGGTCGGTCTCTACGAACCGGTTCATGGCTCAGCTCCCGACATCGCAGGGCAGAACGTCGCCAATCCGTTGGGCGCCATCCTCTCGGTTGCGCTGATGCTGCGCCATACTTTTCATCTGCTCAAGGAAGCGGAGTGCGTGGAGGCTGGCGTCATCTCAACCTTGCAGGGAGGCTTTCGCACCCGCGATTTGGCGCGCTCCGGTGAGCACGCCGTCTCCACCGAAGAAATGGGCGCCCAGATCGCCGAGTTCGTGCGCTTAGCCGCAAACACGAACAATCGAGCCGCCTCGTAGTTAGGGTCTCCGTAGACGCGGCGCGTCTCTACGGGAAATCTGGGTTGGGGGCAAGCTTCTACAATTTTCCCGGAGAAGGCACGCCGACAGTCGCATACTCCCCAGTCATCGCATTCCACCGGATCCGCAAAACTTCCACGAACATTCGCATTCCGTCGCGAAAAGGATGGAGCCGCGTGCCCTCGCTGTGCGCCCAGAGCACCGGAACCTCTTCCACTCGCAGGCCCGCGCGGCGCGCCAGAAACAGAATTTCCGGATCGAATCCCCAGCGTTCAATTTTCTGCAGCGGAAAGATGCGTTGCGCGGCGTCGCGCCGAAACGCTTTGAATCCGCATTGCGTGTCCGCGAAACGCAAGCCCAGAATCACCCGCAGCACCAGATTGAAGATTCGTCCAAACGCCTGCCGGTACAGTGGCTGCCGCTCGGTCTGCAGTTCCGTCCGCAGCCAGCGCGACCCGATCACAATGTCGGCACCGCGATCAATCGCGTCGAACAGTTTCTGTGCTTCCGTGATCGGTGAAGAGAGATCGGCATCCGTGAACAGGCAGATGTCGCCCCGCGCATGCAGCATTCCGTTACGCACACTGTAACCCTTGCCGCGGTTACCGGGATTCTCCAGCAGCAAAATCTGCGGATGCAAATTGCCATATTCCCGCACGATTTGCGCCGTATCGTCGCGCGATCCGTCGTTGACGACCAGAATTTCCGCGTCCCAGTTTTGTTCGCGCGTATGGCGGAGAATTTCATCCAGCGTCGGACGGATGCGCACGCTTTCGTTGTAGGCGGGAATGACGAAACTGTAGGTCAGAGCCATTGAATCATTGAGCGATTGAGTGCTTGAGTCACTGAACGATTGAGGCAGCGAGTTTAATCACTCAATGATTCAATCATTCAATGACCCAATGATTTCACGCCACTTGGCGGCGCTTGTCGAGCATGGCGAAGAACTCCGAGACCAACTCCTCGTCCCAAAGTCCGCTTCGCGCCTCGGCGCGCATGGTAACCGCGGACTGCTCGTGGCCAAGCGCCGGCTTATAAGGACGCGCCGTGCGCAACGCATCATAAATGTCCACTACCTGCAGAATGCGCGGCAGAAGCGGTATCTCGGCCGCCTGCAGCCCATCCGGATAGCCGCTGCCATCGGAGTGCTCGTGATGATATCGAATGATCGGAAGTACCAGCCGCAACGACTTCAAGGGACGGCAAATCGTCTCGCCGGTTACCGGGTGCCGCTTCATGATCTCCCACTCCGCCGGCGTCAGATCGCTGCCTTTCTTCAGGATTTCATCCGGCACCGCGATCTTTCCCAGGTCGTGGAGATAGCCTCCCCGCCCCAGGGCCACAATCGATTCTTCATCCAAGCCGAGAAACCGGCCCAGATCCGTGGCATCACGCGCCAAGCGCTCACAGTGGCCTTCGGTGTAAGGGTCGCGCGCTTCGACGCTCAGCCCTAGTGTGCACAGCACCGAATCCGCGGTCTCCAGTTCGTCGGTGAACTCCTTCAACTTCAGCAACGAAGTCACGCGCGCAAACAATTCCTCGGAACTGATCGGCTTGGTCAAAAAATCCTCCGCGCCCGCTTCAATTCCCTTCAGGCGGTCTTCTCGATCGCTCAACCCGGTAATCATAACGATCGGAATCAGCCGCGTGTTCGGGTCCCCCTTGAGTTCGCGGCACAGTTCGTAGCCGCTCTTACCGGGCATGATTACGTCGAGCAAAATCAGATCGGGAGCCTCGCGACGTATTTCCTCTTCCGCCGCAGCCGCACTCTGCACTGCAATCGTGGGATAGCCGCGGCTCGCCAGCATCTCTTTCATCAGCGCCGCGTTCATCACATTGTCTTCGACCACCAGAATCGACTGCTTCCGGCGGCTTGCCAGCAGATCACCCATACCCGCATGAGAGGTTGAATGCGGAGAAAGGGTTGTCCGGAGCGGTCCTGGTGGAAGACTCATCACTTCACCTGCGTTGCAATTGATGGTATCTGAAATCAATTCGCTGCGACATTGCTTCACTAGTTGCCAGTTGCCAGTACCCAGTTGCCGGTAGGGCTGGGTTGACTGGCAACTGACGGCTGCGAACCTGCGCCCATCAAACTATTTTCCCACAACTTTCGAAGGTTCTTTGGCGGCCGGCGCTACCTTCTGGCTGACGTCACACTTGTGCGCGTTGAACTGCTGCTGAACTCCCGACTGCCCCAGTTGACGAGGGTCTGCCGAGAACTGCGCATGGCACGCTTCACAGATTCCCCGCGACGGGACGTTGCTGACTCGCTTTAGTATCCGAAGACTGCGCTTGGCCATGATTCCAGTCTCCCACACCGCCGGAAACTGCGCCACCACCGCGACCCGCGCCACCCTCGGCTGTCCAGTCCCCGTGAAAAAACCGAACATTTTCCCTGTTCAACCGTCATTGCGCGGATTTCCAGCCCCGTGCCACTCTTCCCTCATCATGCAGCGGAAACCCTCACCGATGTTCGTCCTGACGCTCGTCCAGATGCTCGTCATGCTCTGCCTGCCGAGCGAATGCGCCGCCGTCACGAAACCGCATGTCATCGTCTTTGGAAAATGGATTTCCGCCAAGTGGCCCAATGCGACGGGACAGAAGCTGCTCGACTTGAAAGTGCGTCCGTTGTTTGTCGACACGCGACTCAAGGAGTACACCGCCGGAGCTCCGCATGAGCTGACCGATCGCCTGTTTGTAGTCCGGCGCGCCTTTCGCGTGAACGATGCGCTGCCCACTGAGAGCTCAAACGGCAACGCCCCGCGTTGGCTATGGCAACGCGGCGGCTGGCTACTCGTCGACCGACTCACCGGACGCGTCTCCCAACTCAATCTGCCCGAGTTCGATCCTTTCTATTCGACGGCGAGTTGGTATCGCGACTATATCGCCTACTGCGGCGTCTCCGAAGACGGCAAGAAACTCTACGCGGTCGTTGCCCAGGTCGGACGGCGCAAGCCGATCCTGAAAAAAGACGCAGGCGAACCCGCAGCAACCGATGATCCCGACTCGGAGTGTCCGCCTCCAGTCTGGGAGCGCACGCCCATGCGCGTCACGTTTCAGCACGGCAACGAGCCGAAGCTGGTGTTCTCAATCCGCGGCCGCGTGGTCGATGTAGTCAACGACGCTGAGGAACCAGAAGAATAGCCGTAGCATCCACAATTCATGGAGCAACGACGCTCTCGGTCGAATCAGCGCGAAGCTCCAGCGGCCGCGCCCCGAAACAGCAGGTTTCACGGAAAGCTGAGAGCCGCCGTTAGTCTCCCGCGGCTTCAACTGCAGGAAGCTCTTCCTCCGCCGTCCGAGTCGAGATTTTCGCGCTCGTCACCAGCACCACTGAAGCCACTATGATCGCGCTCCCCATCACGATATAGCGGTCGATGCGCTCGTGCAGGATCAGCCATCCCAGGAACACCGCGACCACGGGATTGACGTAGGCGTAAGTAGAAACCTTCGAAGTCGGAACATGCTGCAGCAAAAAGATGTAGGCCGTGTAGCCGATCCAGGAACCGAAGACCACCAGATACAGAATCGCGCCCACTCCGCGGAAGGTCCACGTCACGGTGGAAGGCTTCTCGAAGAGCAGCGCGAAAATCAGATTTCCGATCCCCGCGAAAGTCACCTGCCATGCCGTGGCGCTGAACGGATCGGTGGCGGCAGTCTGCCATTTTTTCGAGAGCACCGAACCGAACGCCCAACTGAGGGACCCGAGTTGCAAGGCCAGCGACCACCAGAGTTCGCGATGGCCAAGGGAATTGGAATGCTGAAGGTCAGGCCAGATGAGCACGACCACCCCGGCAATCCCGATTACCAGCCCGATTTTGCCGCGCCGGGCGATGTGATGGTCGCCGAGCAAGAGGCTATCGAGCACCAGAAACCAGAGCGGCGAAACTGCAACCAGCAGTGCAGCAAGGCCAGTGGGAACGATTTTCTCCGCGTAAGACAGCGTGAGATTGCCGCCCATCAATAGCAGAATGCCGACAGCCGCCAGGCGGCCGAGCTGGCGCGCAGAAAAACGAATGCGGCGTCCGGTGAGCGCGCAGTAGGCGAGCATAACCACGCCCGCGGTCAAGAAGCGCGCGGCGCACATGACGCCCGGAGGAATCTGCTCTACCGCAATGCCGATGCCCAGGTAGGTCGAGCCCCAGAAGACGTAGACCAAGCCAAAGGCAAGAATAACCTTCCATCGATTTGGGGGTGCAGCGCTGCTCATGAGATGGAAAAAATCAGAATATCAGAGCGAGCGCAAGAAAATCGGGTGATCGCGTGATCGGGTCATCGGCTCATCTAAGTTCAAATGCCTTTGACTTCGATAGCCAGATGACCCGATATTGCTGAAGCTTTGCTTGACGGCCACTTAGTCGACGTGCTGGCGATCGACCGACCAGATCTGGGCTGCGTCTTTCTCCAGCGGATAGAGATGCACCATCCAGTTGAAAATTATGGGATGAAATTCTCCGCCGTTGGCGTCGCATTCTTGCTGCGTGATGATGGACCCCCTCAGTCCGAATTTGGGATTCGGTCCCAACATTTCTTTTCTTCGGCCTTCTGGCGCCCGGCAGAAATTCACGTGCTCATGCCACTGCGCGATGCTGAGCGGAATGCGCTGGTTCAAGTCGTCTTCGGTGAAACGCTTGGGGGCCGTGTACATCACGCCCACCAGCCGGTAGTCGTCGCCATTTCTTTCATAGAGCAGCGAGGTCGGATGCTCGGGATTGAAATTGAACGCTGCCTGCATCGCATAGCGGTAGTTGGTGAAGTGATATTGCTTCTGCCGCAGCTCCGGATGGAAAATCTTGAAGCCCTCGTTGAGCGCTACGTGGTAGTCCTTGTACTTTTCCATCACGCCGCGCGCTGCTTCCACTACCTGCTGAGCCTTCTCCGCATCGCCCGGTTGCGGAGTGCGGAGCGCGGTCATCTTCATGTGCGGGCCCAGGTCCATGTGATGACCTTCCATGGAATGCATGGCATGCGCGCTCGCGTCCGCGTCTTCTCCAGAATCTTGCGCTGGCATTTGCGACATGTCGTGTCCCGGCATGTTCATGCCCTTCATGTCCTGTGGCGAATTTTGTTGTGCGAACGAGAGCGTTCCCGCGAGACAAAGCAGAGTCAACAGAGTTTTCATAATGGTTCCCCAACCCCTAGTGTGGTAATTGTACTAACCCTGCCTCAGCGTCTTAGTTTCGCGCAACGGAGAATCCGGAGGAGATGTTACGCCGGTAATTTCGGGCGTCATCGACTGGTTGCGGCGAGGAGTTGTCGGGTGGCCAGAAGGCTAGGCAGACGACCACATCCCCATCTCGGCAAGGACTTTGCCGGCCGCTTCGGTACCAGAGCGAACGCAATCGGGGACGCCGATGCCGTTATAGCCGTTGCCGGCTAGCGCCAGGCCGGGAAGTTTCTGGCGGAGCGCTTCGATGCGCTGCAAGCGTTCGAGGTGGCCGACCGAATACTGCGCCATGGCGGACTTCCACTTGTAGACGCGCGCAAACAGAGGTTCGGCATTGAGCGAAATGATCTGCCGCAGTTCGTCGCGAACGATTTCGAGAATTTCTTTTTCGCTCATTTCGAGGATCGGCTCGTCGCGCGCGCCGCCGAGAAAGCAGCGGACTAGGGCTCGATTTTCCGGCGCACGATGCGGAAACTTATTGTGGACGAAGGTGGCCGCGAGCATGCGGTGGCCTTCACTGCGCGGCACCAGGAATCCGAAACCTGGCGGAAGCGCGCGCCGCACTTTTTGGTCGTAACCGAGCGTGACCGTCACCGAAGAGCTGTACTTAATCTCGCTGAGATCGCGGGCCAGGTTCTCATCTGTACTTTCCAGCAAGTCCGCAGCAGAATGAGCTGGGGTCGCGATGATCACTGCGTCGAACTGATCGGTCTGATATCCGGCACAAACCGTCCAACCGTTATCTTGCCGAATCACCGACTGCACGACGGCAGACCTCTTTAGTGCTTTCGCATCCAGACGAGCGACCAAGGCATCGACCATCTGCTGCATGCCGTCTTTTAGCGAACTGAACAGCGGACGCGCTGGGAGGCTCGCGGCTGCACCCATTTTCTTGCGCGCCTGCTTACGAGATTGGAGCATGGCGCGGCCCAGGCTGCCGTGCTTCGATTCCATGTCAGCGAAGCGAGGCAACACGGCGCGCACGCTCAACCCCGAAGCTTCGCCGCCGTAAACTCCGGAGAGCAGCGGATCGGCAAGCAGCTCGACCATCTCGGGACCGTAGTGGCGTCTCACCATCTCGGCAACAGTTTCATCCTCGGAGGCCTTGTGCGGCGGATGAAACCATTCGGCGGCCATGCGTAGTTTTGTGCGCCAGGAAAAAAGCGGCGAGAACACGGTGGGCATGATCTTGGTGGGCACCATGAACATGAGCCCATCGGGCATCACCACCAGCTTGCCCTTGGCGACGATATAGGTCTTGCGCTCGGAGTCGTTCGAGCCGATGAGCTGATCGCCCAAGCCAATCTTGCCGCAGAGATCCGCAGCCCAGGGCTTTTCGGTGAGAAACGAATCGGGTCCGGCTTCGACCAGACAGCCGTCGACGTGGTCGGTGACCAGCACACCACCCAGGCGCGGGCTGGACTCGAACAGAACGTACTGGACGGGCGTGCCGGACCGGCGTTTGTCTTCGATCGTGAACGCGGCCGAGAGGCCGGAGATTCCGCCGCCGATGATGGCAATACGTTTCATTAACTAGCCGTCAGCTGTCAGCTCTCAGCTCTCAGTCTATAACTCTTAGCTACTAGCTCAGCGCTTTCACGCGGGCGTTTACTACTTCCGCCAGAGCTGCGGTTAATGTCTTGGAACCGTTCAGCGATTCGGCTCGCCATAGGCGCATGCCTTCTCTTTCCGCGAACTGTTTGAAAAAGATGTCGATATCGTAAAGCACCTCGACGTGATCGCACAGAAATCCTATGGGATGAAGGAAGACGCCGCGATGGCCTTTCGCTTTTAGATTCCTGATTGTTTCCTCTACCGTGGGGCCGATCCACGGGCCGCCGGACATGCCCTGGCTCTGGAAGGCGAACGTCCAGTCTTTAGCTTCGCTGGGGGACGCTGTGCGCGGTAAAGATCACGGGCAGTTCCGCTTCATTTTCGCCGCTGGCTCTTAACCAGCCGGAGCGCAGTTTTTCCGCGAACGCGCTAGCGAGCAGGGGCTGATCGTGCCACTCATCGACGAAATCCAACTGGAAGGGAAGACTTCCGTTGCCGCTGGCGTCGCTACTAACGGCGCTGCGATAGAGGCCAACGCTGGTGCGCGAATTCTGCGGGGCGAGACAAGTGGCGATGACGCGGTCGTAGCCCTGACTCGCAATTGCTTTCACTGCATCGGCGATGAAGGGCTTCCAGTTGCGCATGCCGACGAAGACCGGCATCTGCAACGATTGCGAAAGTTGATCGGCTTGCAGAAGAGTCCAGCAGGAGAGCGGGGAGAAACCGATCAGCGAATAGCGATGGCGAATCTCTTCGACCACCGGCGGCGGCAGCGGACGTCCGGCGGTGACGTAGCTTAGAAACTCGGGAACTTGATCGGGGTTCTCGGGGCTGCCGTGGGCCAGCAGAAGCACGGCGGTTTTCGCGGGCGAGGCCGAAGAGTTCGCCTCGGCGGCAAACGAACTCACATGGTTAGCGCAATAGCACTGGCGCGATAGGCCCAGCGGGCAGGCCGTCATTTTCGGCTCCATTTCAGCGACTCGCTACTGGGATTAAGGTCAGTGACCTGTATTTCGCGGCGAACAGCAGGTCCTTCGCTTCGCTCAGGATGACAATTCATAAAAGTGGCCATCAACGCTTGCTTTTGAGCGCTGTCTTGAAATCGGCCGAGTGCTCGCGGATGTAATCGCACAGCGCTTTCACGTTATCGACCGGGGTTTCAGGAAGAATGCCGTGGCCGAGATTGAAGATGTGGCCGGGGCGTCCGGCGGCTTGGCGCAGAATGTTTTCGGCGCGCGATTTGAGTTCTTTCCAATCGGCGAAGAGCAGCACTGGATCGAGATTGCCCTGCACTGCGCCTTTTAGGCCGAGGCTCTGCCAGCCGGTGCCGAGCGGGATACGCCAGTCTAGGCCAATGACTTCGGCTCCGGTCTCTTGCATCGAGGGCAGAAGAGTGGAGCTGTCGGTGCCGAAATAAATCACGGGCGCGCCCGTCTTTTGCACGCGTTTCACCAGGTCGGTCACGTGCGGCAGAACATAACGGCGATAATCTTCTACGCTCAGGCAGCCGACCCAGCTATCGAAAATCTGAATGGTATCGGCGCCGGCGCGCACCTGCTCGGCGGAATATTCGGCGGTCACCGCGACCAGCTTCTTCATCAGTTCGTTCCACGCGGCGGGCGCGGAGTACATCATCTTCTTGGTGAAAAGATAGTTGCGCGAGCCTCCGCCTTCGATCATGTAGCTGGCGAGGGTGAAGGGCGCGCCGCAGAAGCCGATGACGGGGAGCTTGTCTCCGAAATGCTTGCACACGAGCTTCACGGCTTCAGAAACATAGCCGAGGTCGGCGGCACGATCGGTGCGCAGGTGGGCAACGTCTTCGGCGGTGCGCACCGGCTTCTCAATTTTCGGACCTTCGCCGGCGGCGAAGTGAAAGGGCAGTCCCATGACTTCGAGGGGGAGAAGAAGATCGGCGAAGATGATGGCCGCATCGACTTTGAGGATCTCGGCGGCTTCGATGGTGACCTGGGCCGCGACCTCCGGCTTTTTGCAGATCTCGATCAGGGAATATTGCTTGCGGACGGCGCGGTACTCAGGCATGTAGCGTCCAGCCTGGCGCATAAACCAGACAGGGGTGCGTTCGGTGGGCTGAGCCTTGGCGGCGCGAACAAAGAGAGAGTTTGGGGCAGACATGAATCTTCTAATTTAGCATTTTCGAGCGAACTGTGGCCGAGTCGGGCTGGGGGCGGTGGCAGAGTGGATTGCTTCAGGAGCGGCGGTGACTCGTCGTTCATGCGTCACAGACTCGCCTGAAAAGCTCGTGCTATATTCCGCTTGCAGGCTGGGTGTGGCCGTGGACCGTGTTTCCGCCGGGCCATGGTAAGTGTCTGCGGGCATGCTGGCGCAAGGAGTGGCGCATGTCAGGATTGAGCGGCAAGGCTTTGCGATTAGTTTCTGTCGCGCTTTTGTGCGTGTTCCGGGCAAACCTCGGCCCGGCCCAGGAGATTGTCCCTCCCTATACCGTTCCATCCACTTTCACCGCGGACGCCGTGTTCGCTGCGCGGGTCCGGTCACTGCTGCTTCCTTACACTGAACCGGCGACCGGACAGTATGCGACCGGCCAGCGTGTCCTGGAGACGCTGGTGCGGCAACTTCCCGCGAACCGCGGGCGCTTCTACTGGAACCTGCGCATCGCGAAGGACGCAGGGAATGTGTTCTCCTCTCCCGACGGGACCATTTTCGTCGACGAAGAACTCGCTCAGACGCTGGGACCGCGGGCCGGTCTTTGGGCGGCGGCGCTCTCCCATGAAATCTCTCACATCGTTCGGCGCGACTGGGCGCGGCGGTATTTGTACCAGAAGTCATTAGAGGAGGCCTCGGGCTCACAGATCACGCTGGGCGACGCTGGTGCGCTCTCCGGTTCCTGGGTGGACGCCCGAGGCGCTTCGACCCTGCTGGCCAGTTTCTGCCAAACCATGGAACTGGAAGCTGACTCCGAGGGTCTGAAGTTGATGACGCGCGCTGGATTTGATCCCGACTTCGTGCCCGCACTGCACCACTTGCTCGAAGGTCAGTCCGGACAGTTGGACGGAAATTCTCTTGATCCCTCCCATCCACGCTGGGACGAGCGCGACCAAAGGCTGCAGAAGCTTTATGTCGCGGCAGGCAAAGAGTACGATCGCCTTTGGCCGGAACGTTATGCCTCGCCAGGCGGCAATTCGCCCGTTGTGGTATACGCCGGGGTGCCCAGCGCAAAGCGCGGCGTCAGCGGAGCACTGGAAGTGCTGATCCCGCTGCACTGCCAAAATCTCAGCGGATCGGTGGAGGTCGTCGCGCGTTTCACCGGCCCGGACTCTGAGTTCCCCACCGAAATGCGACAGTTGACCGGCTGCACATCGGACCGGACGTTGATTACATTTATTTTGCCGAGCCTTAAGGTGCGTAGAGGCGGCTCCCGCGTTCAGGCTGAGATTTCGGTGCTGGACGAGAGCGGTGCGGTTTTGACTCGCTCCCTTGCTCCGATGGCAGTCCGCTGAATCAGTTCGCTGGGGTAAAATCGCGGATTTTGCTGCGTCTCCAGTTCGCGTCTCCAGTTCTCTGACTTTCGGCGGGAGACGGGGCAAGCCCCGTCTCTACATGCGCGATCAGGCTATCGGTTGTACTTTGAAGACCAGCGGAGTCGTCAGGAGCATCGTCTTCGTTTGCAAATAGGCGTCCACACTCGCGGCTGCTTTTCGGCCCTCGGCGATGGCCCACACCACTAACGACTGGCCGCGCCGCATATCGCCCGCCGCGAAAATTCCGGGCACGGATGACATGTTGTTCTGGTCGGTGGCCACGTTGCCGCGCGAGTCGAGTTTCACTCTCAACTGCTCGATCATTCCATTGCGCACCGGTCCTACAAAGCCCATCGCGATCAGTACGAGATCCGCTTCCATCGTAAATTCGGTACCTGGAATCGGGTCGAACCGTGGCGGCGGCCCGACGCGCACCGCATGCAGTTGCTGAACTTGACCGGAATCGGAGCCGCTGAATTTTGTGGTCGCTATACTCCAGTCGCGGATGCCACCTTCTTCGTGTGCGCCTTCGGTGCGTAATTGCATCGGCCAAAGTGGCCAGGGCGTGAGAGGCGAGCGCTCGTCTGGAGGCTTCGGCATGATCTCGAACTGGTGCACGGAAAACGGCTTTTGGCGATGGCAGGTTCCGAGGCAATCGGCGCCGGTGTCGCCGCCTCCGATAATGACCACGCGTTTGCCGGTCGCCAAAATTTCTGTTCCGGGCTCGATGGTGTCGCCGAGACAGCGCCGGTTTTGTTGCGGCAGGAACTCCATCGCCAGATGGATTCCTTTCAGTTCGCGTCCGGGAACGTCCAGATCGCGGGGCCACTCTGCTCCGCCGGCGAGCACAATCGCATCGGACTCTTGCCGAAGATCCTCGACCGCGACGTTCTTGCCCACTTCCGCGCCGGTGACGAATTTCACGCCCTCGGCGGACATCTGTTCCAGGCGACGATCGATTAGGTGCTTTTCTAATTTGAACTGCGGGATGCCGTAACGCAGCAAGCCACCGATGCGGTCGGCCTTTTCGTAGACCACTACGGAGTGTCCGGCGCGGCACAACTGCTGGGCCGCAGCCAATCCTGCGGGGCCTGAACCAACGATCGCAACTTTTTTCCCGGTGCGGAATTTCGGCGGCTCGGGATGGATCCAGCCTTCAGCAAATCCGCGCTCCACGATATTTTTTTCGATTTGCTTAATCGTGACCGGAGGCTGATTGATCCCCAGCACACACGACGCTTCGCACGGCGCGGGACAAATGCGGCCGGTGAATTCCGGGAAGTTGTTGGTCGCGTGCAATTGCCGCACTGCTTCTTTCCAGCGCCCGTGATAAACCAGATCGTTCCAATCGGGAATCAGGTTGTTGACGGGACATCCGGTCTGGCAGAAGGGCACGCCGCAGTCCATGCAGCGCGCGCCCTGGGTGCGAAGATTCGCTTCGGGAAAATCGAGATAGATTTCGAACCAATCGTTGACGCGCTGAGTGACTGGACGACGAGGAGCGAGCTCGCGCGCGTATTCCAAAAATCCCGTGTCTTTACCCATGCTGCACCTGCTCGGGCGAGGAAAGAACGGCGAGCGGCGGACTCGGGATATAAGGCTGGCGTCGGCGGCCCACTCCCAGCACGCGCTTGTGCTCGTGAGGGAAGACTTTGATGAACCGGGATAGGGCTTCAGACCAGTTGTCGAGAATCCAAGCGGCGCGCGGGCTGCCGGTCAGTCCGAGATGGCGGGTGACGAGCGTCTTGACAAGTTTTGCCTCGGCGAGGCTGGCCTTAGCGAGTTGCGCATCTTCTGTTCCGAAGGCTGGCGTTCCGAAAGCCGGCGTTTCGAAGACTGGCTCGAGGTCGACCGAGTCCAGATTGCAGCGCTTTTCGGTGAAGTCTCCGCGCTCGTCAAAAACGTAGGCGACGCCGCCACTCATACCGGCGGCAAAATTTCTGCCACAGGCTCCGAGCACCACGACCAAGCCCTTGGTCATGTATTCGCAGCCGTGGTCGCCGACACCTTCGACTATCGCGGTCGCTCCGGAGTTGCGCACGGCAAAACGCTCGCCCGCGACACCGTTGAAAAACGCTTCGCCGCTGGTTGCGCCGTAGAGGGCAACATTGCCAATCAGAATATTTTTCTCGGGCGCGAAACGGGATCGTCGCGGTGGATAGGCGACCAAACGTCCGCCGGAGAGCCCCTTGCCAACGTAATCATTCGCCTCGCCTTCGAGTGTGAGAGTGACTCCCTTGGCCAGGAACGCGCCCAGGCTCTGCCCCGCCGATCCGTCGAGATGAATTCGAATCGTGTCGTCGGGCAGACCCGCGGACCCGTAGCGGCGGGCGATCGCTCCGCTTAGCATGGTGCCGACAGAGCGGTGAACGTTGCGCACAGGAACTTTGATCACAACCGGTGTTAGGGTTTCTAGCGCAGCTTGCGACTTGGCAAGAAGCTGATGATCGAGCGCCTGCTCCAAACCATGGTCCTGCGCCTGCACGCAGCGGCGTGATACGCGCGCGGGCGCGGGCGGGTCATAAAGAATGGCCGAGAAATCGAGGCCTCGGCCCTTCCAGTGATTCACGGCGGGCTGCACGTCGAGCATGTCTACGCGCCCGATCATCTCGTCCATGTGGCGGAAGCCCAGGTCGGACATGTACTGTCGCACTTGCTCCGCGAGAAAGAAGAAGAAGTTGATGACGTGCTCGGGCTGCCCTTGAAATCGCTTGCGGAGCAAGGGATCTTGCGTGGCAATGCCGACCGAGCAAGTGTTGAGATGGCACTTGCGCATCATGACGCAGCCCATCGCGATCAGCGGCGTGGTGGCGAAACCGAATTCCTCGGCACCGAGCAGCGCGGCGACCACAACGTCGCGGCCCGTCTGCAGCTTGCCGTCTGTCTGTACGCGGATTCGACTGCGCAGATCGTTCAGCAGGAGCACTTGCTGCGTCTCCGCTAAGCCGAGCTCCCAGGGAATGCCGGCGTGCTTGATGGAGCTCAGCGGTGAAGCTCCCGTGCCTCCGCTGTCGCCGCTGATCAGAACAACGTCGGCATGGGCCTTGGCAACGCCCGCCGCCACTGTGCCCACTCCTACTTCCGCCACTAACTTCACCGCGATGCGGGCTTGCGGATTCACGTTCTTCAGGTCGTAGATCAGTTGCGCGAGATCTTCGATGGAATAGATGTCGTGGTGGGGCGGAGGCGAGATCAAACCTACGCCGGGGATGGAATGCCGCAGGCGCGCAATGACCTCATCCACTTTATGTCCGGGAAGCTGGCCACCTTCACCGGGTTTTGCGCCTTGCGCCATCTTGATCTGTAACTCATCCGCATTGACGAGGTAGTTCGCGGTGACGCCAAAGCGCGCCGACGCGACTTGCTTCACGGCGCTGCGCCGCAGGTCTCCATTCGCATCGGGATTGAAGCGCTCTTCATCTTCGCCGCCTTCGCCGGTATTGGACTTGCCCCCAATGCGGTTCATGGCGATGGCCAGAGTCTCGTGGGCTTCTTTGCTGATCGAACCGAATGACATGGCTCCGGTGTTAAAGCGCTTCACGATTTCTTTTGCGGGCTCGACTTCTTCGATCGGAACTGGCTTGGCTCTCTTCTTGAACTTCATCAAACTGCGCAGCGTGGCCATGTTGCTGCTTTGGTTGTCGATGAGGTCGGTGTATTCCTGGAAGGTCTGGGAGCTCTCCTGTCGCACGGCCTGCTGCAGCTTGCTGATGGTCAGCGGGTTCAGGAGGTGATACTCGCCGTTGACGCGCTGGTGGTAAGTTCCTCCGATCGCGAGCTCAGTCTCGGAATCGGTCAGGGGACGGAACGCGTGCTCGTGCTTCATCTGCGCTTCGCGGGCTAGTACTTCGAGGCCGACGCCTTCCAAACGCGATGCCGTGCCTGCGAAATACGAATCGACCAGTTCCTTGTTCAGCCCAATCGCTTCGAAAACTTGCGCTCCCTGATAGCTCTGTAACGTCGAGATGCCCATCTTGGCGAAGGTCTTCAGCAAACCCTTGTTCACCGATTTGATGAAGTGCTTCACGGCAAGTTCGGGAGTTACTCCGTCATATAATTCGCCTCGCCGTGCCAGGCTTTCAACGCTCTCCAGCGCGAGATAAGGATTGATGGCGCTTGCTCCATAGCCGCTGAGCAGCGCAAAGTGCATCACCTCGCGAGGCTCGCCCGATTCTGTGATCAGAGCGACCTGGGTTCGCGTCTCCTCCTGGACCAGCAGGTTATGCACGGCCGCCAGCGCCAGCAGGCTGGGGATTGGCGCATAGTCCTTGTTCACGCCGCGGTCGGAAAGAATCAGCAGCGTGTATCCGGCTTTGCCGGCGAGCGATGCGCGCTGACACAACTCGTCGAGCGCCCGCTTCAGTCCCGCCTCGCCTTCGCTGGCACGGAAGAGCGCGGGCAGCGTGATGGCCAGCAGATCTCCGGTTGAGACGCGGCGCAGTTTCTCCAGTTCGAGGTTGGTCAGAAGCGGGTGAGCCAGCTTCAGCATGTGACAGTTCTCGGGCTCTTCCGAGAGGATGTTGCGCTCTGCGCCGATGTAGCTGATGAGCGACATCACGATCTCTTCGCGAATCGGGTCAATGGGAGGATTCGTGACCTGCGCGAAGAGCTGCTTGAAGTAGTTGAACAGCGATTGCGGCCGGTCCGAGAGACAAGCGAGCGGCGTATCGGTCCCCATGGAGCCAACCGGCTCCTCGCCCTTCGAAGCCATCGGGCTGAGGATCATGCGCAGATCTTCATCGCTGTAACCAAACGCGCGCTGCCGCCGAAGCAGGGTTTCCGCATCGGGATGGTGCATGCGCGAGGGCTTCGGCAACTGATCGATCGTGATCTGATTGTCTTTGAGCCACTGCGCATACGGCTGTCGTGAAGCCAGCCGGTGCTTGATTTCTTTGTCGGGGACGATGCGGCCTTCGACCGTATCCACTAGGAACATCTTCCCGGGCTGCAGGCGGCCTTTCATCTTTACCTGTTCCGGCTCGATGTCGAGCACACCGGCTTCGGAGGCCATGATGACAAGCTCGTCATGCGTGACCACGTATCGTCCGGGGCGCAAGCCATTGCGGTCGAGGATCGCGCCGATGACTCTGCCGTCGGTGAATGCTATGGCCGCCGGCCCGTCCCACGGTTCCATCAAGCACGCGTGATACTCGTAAAATGCGCGCTTCTCCGGATTCATGTGAGAGTTTCCAGCCCACGCTTCCGGAATCAGCATGGCCATCGCGTGCGGAAGGCTGCGTCCCGCCTGCACCAGAAGTTCCACGGCATTGTCGAAGTTCGCGGAATCGCTGCCATCGGGCGCAATGATGGGATGAAGCTTCTTCAGGTCTTCTCCAAACAGCGGCGACTGCAGCAGCGACTGGCGCGCGTGCATCCAGTTGACGTTGCCCTTGAGCGTGTTGATCTCGCCATTGTGCGCGATGTAGCGATAGGGATGCGCTCGTTGCCAACTCGGAAATGTGTTGGTCGAAAAGCGCTGGTGCACCAGACACAACGCGCTGGTCACCTCGGGATCGGAAAGCTCACGGTAAAAATTGGTGATCTGCGGGGCGAGCAGCAGACCTTTGTAAACAATGGTGCGGCAAGAGAGCGAAGGAATGTGGAACATCTCCGCATCCTTGATGCCGGACGCTGCCATCTCGCTCTCAGCGCGCTTGCGCACTATATAAAGTTTGCGCTCAAAGGCGTCTTCATGTGGTACACCAGTATCCGGTACACCAGTATCCGGTACGCCAGTACCGGTGCACGCCGCACAGCCTACAAAGATCTGCTGGATGTAGGGCTGGGAAGCTCGCGCCTCGCGGCCAATTGCGGAAGCGTAGACTGGCGTATCCCGCCAGCCGAGTACCGTCAATCCCTCCTCGCGGATAATGCGCTCCAGAATTCCTTCGCATTGCAAGCGCTCGTGTTTCTCCACCGGAAGAAATGTCATGCCCACGGCATACGCGCCGGGCTGAGGCAGTTCGAAACCCAACTTGCCGCACTCGCGCACAAAGAACTGGTGTGGGATCTGGAGGAGAATGCCGGCGCCATCGCCGGTTTCGGGATCGCATCCGCAGGCGCCGCGGTGCGTGAGGTTGAGCAGCACCTGGATTCCCTTGCTTATGATGCCGTGACTCTTGACGCCGCGGACGCTGGCCACGAATCCGATCCCGCAGGCATCGTGCTCCTGCGCAGGATGGTAGAGGCCCTGGGCGGGCGGGGGGCCATTCGTTTTTTCTCGACGCGTCGTCATTAGGACATTTACAGCACGGCACGTTGGCGGCATAAGCATGGTTGCGGGGTGCTTGGCCACTTCCGGATCCGTTGTTCTTGAGTTGGGAGTTGGGACCTTGCCGCAAAGGTTGCGGGGGTGTCGCGCACTTCGGCTCAGGAACACACCTCTGTATATTCTTACTTACCGCCAGACGAGCCGGAAAGTACAATTCAGAATTTCGATGCGAAGGATGCAAATTTCGGAGTTTCGTGGTTCCACGGCAAGTTCAGTCTAATTTCCCGCGAGACTGCGGCGTCCGTTATAATCCCCGCATAAACGCAATGGATTTCGATCAGCTCATCACGTTTCTGGAAGTGGCCAAACAGGGCAGCTTTTCGCGCGCGGGAGAGAAGGTTTTCCGGTCGCAATCGGCGGTCAGCGCCCAAATCCGCCAGTTGGAGCAGGAGTATGGCGACCGGCTGCTCGACCGCTCGGGCAAGACCGTAAGACTGACCCCGGCCGGACAGGTGCTCTATGACTATGCCGAGCGGCTGAAACTGCTGCGCGAGGAATCGCTGATGGCGGTGGCGGACCATAGCCGCACGCCCCGGGGCACACTTCGCGTCGGCGCCAACGAGGCTACCTGCCTGTACGTTTTGCCAAAAGTGTTTGCGGAATACTGCCGGCGCTACCCGCCGGTACAGATCAACATTTACCGGAATTTCAGCTACAAGATCACGGAAAAGCTTGAGAACGGCTCCATCGAGGTGGGTTTTCTAACTTTGCCCATTCAGTCTCCGAGCCTGGAAATCCAAACTATCTTCCGCGACAAGCTGATGCTGATGGTGAGTCCACGAAATCCCCTGGCCAAACATAAGACGGCGGCAGTCCGCGATATTGTCAAGCATCCCCTGCTGCTGCCGAAGACAGGCCACACCCGAAGGCTCCTGGACAAGCTGTTTCGCCCGCATCGCGACGAACTGCAAGTGCGAATGGAACTGCCGAGCATCGGCATGATCAAGAGCTTTGTGGCAGCCGACCTTGGAGTGTCTATCATCAGCTCGTCGTTCGCCCGTGATGAGGTTGCATCCGGCAGCGTCAAACTGATTGATCTGGAGGATGTGGAACTTTTTCGCGAACTGGGACTGGCCTATCGCCGCGACCGAACGCTTTCCTGCGCCACCACTGCATTCATCGAGGTTTTGCGGCAATTGGCCACGGCAGCGAAAAGCGAGTACGCTCCGCCAGGCTCCAATCGCCGGATCATGACACCGGCTGCCCCTAACTTGCCGGGACGCGCCTGATTCCGGCGTGACTCGTGTCGCCGCCCCGGGAGGCCCGTGCCCATTTGCTAACTTCCAGAGACCACTTTATGTTTTTCCCAGGAGAGAAATTCATGCCCAGGCGGTTGTCGCTGCGCTTACCATCGCTGATCCTGCCGTTGCTGCTGACGTTTCTTTATTCTCTATTCGCCGCTGCGCAAGCCAAGCCGGTCGATGCAGAAGGCCATCAGTGGTGGCAGCACGCCGTGTTTTACGAAATCTATCCCCGCAGTTTTGCGGACAGCAACAACGACGGCATCGGCGACCTCAACGGCATCAGTTCCAAGATGAGTTACCTGCATGAACTGGGCGTCGATGCCATCTGGATCACTCCCTGCTATCCCTCACCGCAGGTCGATTTCGGCTACGACGTCGCCGACTACCGGAACATCGACCCGATGTATGGAGACCTCGCCGACTTCGATCACCTGGTTGCCGCGGGCAGGAAACATCATGTCCGCATCATCCTCGATTTTGTGCCCAACCACACCTCCGACCAGCACCCGTGGTTTCTGGATTCGAAGTCTTCACGCACCGCGCCGCATCGCGACTGGTACATCTGGCGCGACGGCAAAGCGCCCGGCCAGCCTCCCAACAACTGGATCTCTCTTTTCGGCGGCTCGGCATGGACGCTCGACACCACCACCAACCAGTTCTACTATCACTTCTTCTACGCGCAACAGCCGGACCTGAACTGGCGCAATCCCGCGGTCGAAAAAGTGATGCTCGACACTACGCGCTGGTGGTACAAGCGTGGAGTTTCCGGCTTTCGCCTGGACGCTGTTGACACCCTGTTTGAAGATCCCGAGCTGCACGACAATCCCGTTCTTCCTGGCACCAACAAGCAGGGCGATCCCAATATGGAGAACAAGAACAACACGAACTTTCCCGAAGTTCACGAGGAGTTGCAGAAGCTGCGAAAAGTGGCCGACGAGTCTGGGGCCGTGCTCATCGGCGAAACCTGGACGTCGAACGTCGCCGAGCTCGACCGGTATTACGGCTCGGGCGGCAATGAACTGCAGATGCCCATGGACTTCATGTTCACCACCGTCGGCAAACTTTCCCCAGTCGAATTCCGGCGGCAGATTGCGGCCGTCGATAGCGCCCACGGTTGGCCGGTGTTCGTGATCGGCAATCACGATCTCGTCCGGTCCTACAACCGCTACGGAGATGGCAAGAACAACGACGCCATCGCCAAGCTGATGGGGGCCTTCTACCTGACGCTGCGTGGCACGCCCATCATGTATTACGGCGAAGAAATTGGCATGGAGAACAACGACCCCATTCGCAAGGAAGACGTGAAAGATCCGATCGGCCGCACGGGATGGCCACAAGAAAAAGGCCGCGACGGCGAACGCACGCCCATGCAGTGGAACAGCGCGCCCAACGCCGGATTCAGCAAGAAAGATCCGTGGCTTCCGGTGCCGCCCAGCTACCGCACCCACAACGTGGCGACGGAGTTGAAAGATCCCAACTCGGTGCTGAACCTCTATAAGAAAGTTCTCGCGCTGCGCCACAACAACGAAGCGTTACTCGAAGGCAGCTACACCGCTCTCAACGAAGATGACCCCAACGTAATGTCCTACCTGCGCAGCTACAAAGGAAAAGCCGTGCTGGTGGCGCTGAACATGTCCGCCACTCCGCAGAAAGCAGTCTTCAACCTTGCCCCACAGGGATTCGCCGGGGCCACTCTGAAAAGTCTGATCGCGTCGTCTGCGGCGTCGGTCAAAGGCGAGGAAGTTACCCTGGAGCCCTTCGGACTGCTGATCGCCGAAGTGAACCCATGAAGCGAGGACACGAGGTTCGAGCCACCCCGGCTACGCGATCTCGCGGGCAGTACTCGCCAATTTTCCCTGCGGCGCGGAACTTACCTGGTTCGCGGCTCTTACTTCCCAGATTCCGTCGAACTTCACGAAGTAGGGCTCGACGGAAATGTCGGGGAAGTTTGAGCTGAGAAGTTCTCCGGCGCGGAGAAGTTCGCTGCGGTGATGTTCGGCCTCGGCTGCCTCGTCTCCTTTGAAATGGGCCAGGCCGCCATAGGTGGCGCAGTCGGAGTGGCTCATGACCAGGACGCGTTTGGTCTGGTGCAGGCGGGTGGACATGCGGACCTGTTCGAGTATGAAGTCCTGTTCGAAGTCGTTGCGCGGGGAGGCGAGGGTCTTGGCTCCTCCGGCGACGATGATCATGTCGGCGCGCTCGATGCCTTGTTTCTTCAGGAACTTTCGCACGGCCGTGCTGATGCGGTGATCGAAGCAGCAGAGGACGGCGGCATCGGCGACGTACGGGTCGGCGGGCGAGTCAAAATGGAAGACCTTGCGCATAAGAGATCCTCTTCGATTCTAATCGGGCAACCGATGGATTGCGCTCTGTGCCGCGGACGGCGAGGGCGCCCGTCGCTCCACAGTCTTCTCGGGCATACGGGCGACGCCTCGTCCGGCCGGGCGTAGGCCGTATCCCGGCATAGGCCTATCTAAGACGCTTCAATAACAAGGCCACAATCAGCGCGGCGATGCCGATGAGCATCCCAATTAAACGGGCTTTATTCGCGCTTTCCGACATGATTCTCCGGCTAGGCTCCGCGCTTTGTCTTCAGTTCGGTTAGTAACTGCTCGATGCGGTCTTCTTTTTCCAGGGCGGCGAGGCGGTTTTCTACGTCGTCGGCCAGGATTTGCGACTTGGCTTCGCCCAGGGCTTCTTCGCGGGCGACTTTTCTCTTCATGCGATCGAAGGTGGCGGACTTGCTGTTGGCGCTCATGCCAGACTGCGCGTCGGTGGCGCGATTGGCGGCCCGGGCGCGGCGGTGCTGCGCGATCAGCAGATCGGCTTTGGCATTGGCCTCGGCCAACTTCTGATCGAGATTGCGCAGGGCCGATTTCAGATTCTCGACCTGGGCCTTCTGGTCTTCCAGCTGTTGCGCGAAATTCGAGCTCAGGTCGCGATAACTTTCAACGCGAAGCAGCGCGGCGCGGGCCAGGTCGTCTTGCTTTTTGTCGACGGCGAGCTCGGCTTTGTGCATCCATTCCTGGATTTTGTCATCGTTTTCGAGTTTCTTTTTTTCCAGCAGATGCTGGTCGGCGATGGCGATGGCGACCTGCGTTTTGACCTGCAAGAGCTGGTTGTTCATGTCGAGGATGACTTGCTTGATCATCTTTTCGGGCTCCTCAGCTTTGTCGATCAGGTCGTTGAGGTTGGCCCGGACTAAGGTGGAAACGCGTTCGAGTAATGCCATAAAACACCTCGTGTTGAATCGTCGTTGGTCGTTCGTCGTTAGTCGTTAGTCGTTCGGTCTTTTGCTCCAGGCGCCACCTACCAGCGAAATCGCAATGTAGGCTGCGATGCCGGCGGCGACCCAGAGGCCCATGTGGCCGGTGGCGGCGCCCATGGCCGCACCCATGGCGGCTCCGAGGGCGACGGACAGGCCGAGTGATCTGGCGTGATGAACTTCCTGTTGCACAGAATCCTCCTAAAATCGGTCGTTAGTCGATGGTCGATGGTCGTTGGTCGTTCGCGATTCGCAGGCGGGATATGCATTCCTAACGACTAGCGACTAACGACCAACGACCTGCCTTACTGTTTCTCCTCCGGTTTCGGCGACTTATCGCCGATCTGCCGCACTTTGCCTAACAGCTCTCCCAGCGGCATGCCTGATAGCGTTTCGAACAGGGCGGGCACCTGTGCCGCCATTTTCGTTATGTCGCCGGTGATCTTGTTCAGTCCCGCGGTGTCGCTGTTGCCGGTGGAGACGATGGTGATCTTATCCACGTTGGCGAGCGGCGCGGCCAGAGCTTTCACGACCTCCGGCAGGCCCGTAAGCAGCTTGTCAAGGACCGCGGCCTGGTTGTACTCCTGAAATGCGGCGGCTTTTACGTTCATGGCTTTCGCTTCGGCCTCACCTTTTTTGAAGATGATTTCGGCCTCGGCTTCTCCTTGAGCGCGAATCGCCGACGCATGGCCTTCGGCTTCCGCAATCAGGCGTTGCTTCTCGGCGGCGGCCAGGGTTTCGATGCGCTGACGCTCGATCTCGGCGCCCTTCAATACGGTCGCGATGAGTTCTTTTTCGCGGCGGCTGATTTCGGCGTCCTGGACTTTGACCTGTCCTTCTTTTTCGACTTGCTGCACCCTCACACTTTCGGTGGTGACTTGCTGCTGCATGACGTTGGTTTGAATGTCATACGCCTTGTCAGCTTGCGCCTGCTGCTTCTTCGTTACTTCGAGGTACTGCGCTTTTTTGACCTCGAGGTCGCGCTGCGATTCGGCCTGCTTGGCCTGGGAAAGCGTTTCCGCGAGCACGCGTTCCTGATCGGCTTGCGCTTTCGCAATCGCCGCTTCTCGAGTCGCCTGGGCGCGCTTGATGGCTGTATCCCGCTCGGCCTCGGCGGTGGCGACGTCGGCGTCGCGCTTGATGCGGGCGACGTCGGGCTTGCCCATGTTGGTGATGTATTCGTTCTTGTCGCGGACCTCTTTGATGGTGAAAGAAATGACTTCGAGGCCCATCTTGTTCATGTCGTCGGCGCAGGTGCCACGCATGCGGTCGCCCACCATTTCGGGCTGCTTGACGATTTCTTCCACGGTGAGCTGGCCGATGATGCCGCGCAGATGGCCTTCCATGACCAGGCGGATCAAGCTTTCGCGCTCCTGATCGGTCTTGGTGAGGAACTGCTCGGCCGCGGTGAGAATGGATTCCTTGTCGGACTTCACCTTGATTTGAGCGACGGCCTCGACGGTAACGGCGACGCCCTGCTTGGTGTAGAGATCCTGCTGCGGGGCCACGTCGAACGACATGAGTTCGAGCGAAAGGTCGCGGCAGTTTTCTACCATTGGAAAGATGACGGTGCCGTGACCCTGAACCACGCGGGTTCCGCGAAAGCCGTAAACAATCAGCGCTTCATGTGGTCCCGCTTTGCGGTATAAGCGGGCCAGCATGCTCATCAGGAACAGGATGGCCAGAACCATCAGCCCCGCGATGACCCAGATTTCCATTGCTATGCCGAACATATCGCCTCCTGAAAAATCGTTTTCCTCAGCGGCTAAAGCCGCCCTTTAATCCGGGCACTTACGGCACGACTGAAGTCGTGCCCTTCCCAAAACCTGCGCGAAGCGGGAGGGATCCCGCAGCTTGCGGGTGACCCATAACTTGGTCCAGATCGTGCACGATGCGTTGGGGATCGCTGTGGCCGAGGAAAATGTCGCCGCTCGAAGTCCTTATATGTACCACCTTGTTGCACCACACGTAAGCCCGCGTGCTGCCGATGCCGCGAATGCCATAGCCGCGAATAAAGGCCCAGGGCTCGATCGAATAACTCACAATCGATTGCTTCGGAATCGACCGCAGCCGAAATCCCAGCATTCGAATCTCGACCCCGTGCCGCAGGAAGCGGTACTGAAAGCCACTCCATGACATGGTGAAGGTTCCGATGGCGAGCACTCCGACGAGCGCCACCGCCCAGCGTCCGGCTGTGGATGGCACCAGCGCCACTCCGATCATCGGTCCCATCAGCGCCAGCAGAATGATGAGGCTCCACGCGCGCCCCGAATGCGTCTCTTCCGCTAGCACATCGCCTTGGAATGCGTCGTTCATATTTCGCTGTTAGCTGTTAGCTCTTAGCCTTTAGCTCCTCGTTATTCATCTCTTCCCACAACTGCACATACGCAATGCCCTTGTCATACCTTGTGACTACAATGTCGGCGCCTTTTTCGATGGCGCTGCCGTTTTCGCTGCGCGCGCCGCAAGTACGCCTGGTTCCGGCCTGCGAGTAGATGATTTCGCCGGTGCCGTTTTCACGGATGGGCATCGAGATTCGTCCCAGCACACCGACCATCTCGTAGTCGGCGGAGTCCATGTTCTCCTCGTGCGAGATCAGCACGCGGGTTAGGAACAGGAAAACAACAGCCGCGCCAAAGAGTCCGGCTCCGAGGGCGATCATCAGGCCGAGCGCGAACCATATGCTGGAGAAGCGCGTGAGCAGAAAGCCGGTGCCTCCAAACCAGGCGAGAAACGCGGTCAAAGTGACGAAGTTGAAGGGCGACACCGGCGCCTGTTGACCGGTATGCGGAGCCGCGCCGTTGCTGCCATGCCCCACGGGTGCGTGTCCGGCGCCGGCGCCAATATGGCCGCCGCCATGCGGGAGGTGCGGCAGATGCAAGTGCCAGCGCAGGCCGCCGGCGAGGAACGAAATCGCGCTCAGCAAAAAACCGACGGCGAAACAGGTCAGGTAAAAATCAGCCCACGTCATAAGTTTCGCCTCCTGGGCGCGGCGCCAACGGGGCGCGCGGGTTCCGGACGCAGAGCTTCGAACAGGCGGTCGGCCAGTCCGGGGGTGTTCAGAATTTCGCCGAGCAGCAGCAGGCAGCGCCGCGTGTCCTTGTCACGCGCGACCTTGATCAGGACGTCGCTTACCTCCGGGTCGTTGGCGAAACGCTCCGAGCCCTGCAAGAACCAGACATCGAGTTGGCCTTCGGTGGTGCGCAGGTCGGAAACGAGTTCGGTGTGATAGCCCTCGGGGTCGTCGACCAGAAAGCCGGGGTGCACTTTGAAGAAGCGCGCCAGCACAGTGCGCGAGGATTGCGTCATATGCGGGCGCTTGCCGCGCTCGATCTGGGAAAGATACGACTGGCTGATGGTCTTGCCGGTCTCGGCTTGAATGCCCTTCATCAACTCCTGTTGGGTGAGGGGGCGATTCATGCCGCGGAGGGAACCTTCGACCTCGCGGAGGTAGCGAATTTTTTCGCCGAGCGTCATATATTCCAGATCGCGATCATAATATCGCAATTTGAAATATTGTCAAGAACTGAATCACGCCTGTTTGCAATGGTTTAGCCGAAGTTCCAGCGGCCGCGTTCCGACGAAAAAA
>JBEKIB010000093.1:0-20025 GCA_050011975.1 Terriglobales bacterium
ACTGGGTGCTGGGTACTGACTGCTTCTCTGATACTCTTTCTTTTTCCGCATGAGAGTACATCTTGCCAAGTTCCTCGCGCCGACCGCGCTCTGCCTTCTACTGGCCAGTTGCGCTCAGACCGGGCCGCCGCTGCCACCGTCGCTCGAACTCCCCAGGCCGCCGACCGATCTGCGCGCCAGCCGCAAGGGCAATCGCGTCACCCTAAGCTGGAGCGAGCCCACGCTCACCACCGACCGCCAGAGCGTGCGCTACTTAGGTCCCACCCTCGTCTGCCGCAGCCTCGAATCTGCAATCAGCGAATGCGGGAATCCCGCCGCCATGTTGCCCGCACCACCTGCCGCTCCGCAGAAATCAACCGCAGCGCACTCCGCGCCTAAGAAGTCAGGTGCTCAGCGCCCCGCGCCGCAGACCTACACCGACACTCTGCCCGCAAACATGCAGACGCAGGACCCGGCCACCGAAATCATCTACGCCGTCCAGATCCTGAACCGCAGCGCCCGCGGGGCGGGATTATCGAATCGCGTGCACGTGCCCGCCATCGTGACCCTCCCTCCACCGGGCGATCTGGCTGCCGAACTCACGGGCGATGGCGTCGTGATCACGTGGACGAGCGCAGGCGAAACGCAGAACCCCAGCCTTCAGTTTCGTTATCGAATCTATCGACGCGACGAAGCTTCCGGCAAAGACGCGATTGCCGGCGAAGTTCCCTTGGGCGAGCCCGGCCCTGCCCACTTCACGGACTCAAGCTTCGACTGGGAGAGGACCTACCTCTATCGCATCACCGCTGTAAGCATCGTCAAACGGCCCGACAGCGAGGTGCAGGTTGAGGGAGACGACACTCCGCCCGTGCGCGTCGTCGCCCATGACGTCTTCCCGCCGGCCGTGCCTGCCGGCTTGCAGGCGGCGTATTCAGGCGAGGGCCAAAAGCCATTCATCGATCTCATCTGGGCGCCGGTCACAAACGCCGATCTCGCCGGATACAACGTCTTTCGCTCGGAATCGACCGGAGCCGAAGTCACGACCAGGGTGAAGCTGAATTCCGATCTCTTGAAATCGCCGTCGTATCGCGATAGCGCCGTCGCCTCCGGCAAGACTTATACCTACTCAGTCTCCGCCGTGGACGTGCGGGGAAACGAAAGTCAGCGCTCCGAAGAAACCAGCGAGCCTGTCCCCTAGATTTTCTTTGTGATCTTTCTGCCGCTTGTGTTTGGAAATTGTGTTTAGATAATGCTCACATGAAATACTGCCGATTCGCTTTCAACGGTTCCGCCCACTACGGCCTGATCGAGTCTGTTGCGAACAACGAAGATGAAATCACTCGCCTGCTCCTCCAGGCCCCGCAGAATAGCAATGGCGACGTCGAAGGCCTTCCCAGTCGCCGCATGGACCGCATCCCGCTCCGACAGGCGTCGCTGCTGCCGCCGGTCGAGCCTTCGAAGATCGTCTGCGTCGGCCGCAACTATCGCGAGCACGCGGCCGAACTCGGCAACGAAGTTCCGCAAGCGCCGCTCTTATTTTTCAAGCCGCCTTCTTCCCTGTTGCCAACGGGTGGGACCATTCTTCGGCCCAAAGTTTCCGAGCGCACCGACTACGAGGGCGAATTGGGTGTAGTGATCGGCCGGCGCTGCTACCGGCTCGCCGACAGCGACGACGTGCGCCCTTATATCCTCGGCTATACCTGCGTCAACGATTTCACCGCCCGCGATCTGCAGAAAAAAGAGCCGCAGTGGGTCCGCGGCAAAGGCTTCGATACCTCCTGCCCCGTCGGCCCCCTGGTCACCGACGGCCTCGATCCCTGGGCGGGCGTCCAGGTCGAAACCCGCGTGAATGGCGAGGTGCGGCAATCGGGCAACACGCGAGATTTTATTTTCCCGCTCGACGTCGTCATCCGTTACATTTCGCAGATCATGACCCTCGAACCCGGCGACCTGATCGCCACCGGCACCCCCGAGGGCGTCGGCCCGGTAGTCGCCGGGGACGTCATCGAAGTTTCGATCGAAGGCATCGGGCAGTTGCGCAATCCCGTAGCCGACGAACCATAGCGAACTGCTGGAGCCTGTGGAGAGACGGGTGTCCTCGCCCGTCCAAGGTTACGTAAAGTCCAGGGTTGCGTAGGGACAGCCGCCCCCGGCTGTCCGCCGAGCGCAGGACGGCCTCGCGCAAGAACTCTTATTTTCTTCCGGACGCCTGCCGCACAGCTCGCTCCATCAGTTCCGCCGCCCGGAGCAGGGCCTCCATTTCCGGCTCCCGCAGCCCGCTGAGCGTCTCCGCCAATAGCTGGATTCTCCGCTCCCGTGCCTGCCGCAGCAACCGTTTCCCTTTGGCCGTTGCCGTCACTCGAATCCGGCGCGCGTCTTTCGCGTCGGCCTCGATCCTGGCCAGCCCGGAGCGCTTCAACCCCGCCACGATGCGGCTCATGGTTGGAGCCTTCACTTGCTCAGCGGCTGCCAGTTCCCCGAGCGCCATGGGGCCGCTGAACACCAGCACCGAAAGAGCCGACAGCCGCGCCGGACCCTGGCGGGCGACCACGTCCCGTTTTCGGGCATGGCGCAGAAGATGGATCGCAGCCGAGTGCAGGCGATCCGCTACTTCCAACCGGAATGGCTCCTGAGGACGCGGCATACGCCCCAGCTTAGCATTAATGCTTAGCACTGCTAACATTTTTCTTGACAATCCGCATTGGAACTCTATACTTCGTTAGCAATGCTAAGTAATTAGAAGGAGACATCCATGGAAGACTCTCAGCGTGCTTTCGAACTCTTGCAGGCAGGCGATGCCGACGGCCTCCGGCGACTTCTGGAACAGGACCCTGCCGCTTCCGACGCCCGCGACGCGTCCGGCGTGAGCCTGCTCATGCATTCCCTTTATCGCGGCCGCCGCGAGTTGGCGGAACTGATCGCGAGCAAGAAAAAGACGCTGGACATTTTCGAAGCCACCTCGCTCGGCCGCCTCGATCGCCTGAAGCAGTGCCTTAGCGAAGCGCGTATTCGCGATGCTTCCGCCATCAACTCCCGCTCGATCGATGTGCGCTCAAAAGACGGCTTCACCGCCCTGCATTTCGCCTGTTTTTTCGGCCAGCCCGATGCCGCCCGTCTGCTGCTAGAAAGCGGAGCCGCGGTCGACGCCGTGTCCGCGAATCCGATGCAGGTCATGCCGTTGCACTCCGCCGCCTCCGCCCGCAACCTCGAAGCCGCCCGCCTTCTGCTCGAACACGGAGCCCCCAGCATTGTTAATGCCCGCCAGCAAGGCGGTTGGGTTCCGATTCACGCCGCCGCTCAAAATGGAGATCGCCCCATGGTCGAACTATTACTCAAGCACGGCGCCGATCCCAAGCTTGCCAACGACGAGGGCAAGACTCCGGCCATGGTAGCCAGAGAAAAGGGCCACGAGGAGATTGCCGCCCTGCTGGAACAATAACCGCAGTTCGGCCTAGTGAGCTTAGTACGGGCCGCTAAGTCTGTGATTCTAATGGGTCGTGGACTAGATCTCGCATGCCAGTACTAACCGGTAAAGCACGTTTGGGACGATGAGCTCTTGCCCACGTTACCCACGACTCCGCCCCTGCGAAGCTTGCTCCCCGATCTATGCATCAAACCGTCTATAATGAAGTAACTGTTCCTCGGGCAGAGCCTGTCTGTTTCCTTGGAAGACCAGCGAGCCGAAGATCAAAAGAAGATCAGAAGGTCAAAAGGGCGAAGATCAAAATTATGTCGACGAAGTTGAAGGTCACTGTCATTGCCAGTTCGCTGGCCATTCTGCTGTTCACCATCGTTGGCGGGTTCGTCAACGTTCGCGCATCTTCGAATGACGGCGCCTATCGCCAGTTGTCGGTGTACAGCGAAGTGCTGTCGCGCATCCGCCTCGAATACGTGGAAGAGCCCAATATCGCCGGGGTCACCGATGGCGCGCTGCACGGGCTGCTGGAGTCGCTTGACGCCAATTCCAGCTACTTGTCGGCGGCCGAGTACAAGCGCTACAAGACGATGAAGTCCGACGGTAAGGCGGATATCGGCGCCACCGTCTCCAAGCGCTTCGGATACGCCGCCGTGGTCGCGGTGATTCCTGGGGGCCCGGCGGACAAGGCCGGGGTCGACAACTCCGACATCATCGAATCCATCGAGGGCAAGAGCACGCACGAGATGTCCCTGGCTGAGATTCACGCCATGCTGTACGGCGAGGTCGGATCTACGATCACCGTCGCGGTGGTACGGCCGCGTCGCGCCGAACCGCAGAAGATTGTGATCACGCGCGACCTGGTCACCATTCCGCCGGTTAGCGACAAGATGCTCGCAGACAATGTCGGCTACATTCAGGTGGATGCGTTTCCCGAAGGCAAGTCGCAGGAGATCGCCGGCAAGATTCGCGACCTGCAGAGGCAGGGAGCGAAGAAGCTCGTACTCGATCTGCGCAACTCGGCCAGTGGCGTGGAGTCTGAGGGCGTTGCCACCGCCAATCTTTTCCTTGACCATGGCACCATCGCCTATCTGCAGGGGCAGAAGTATCCGCGCCAGGCTTTCAACGCCGACCCCGCCAAGGACATCACCAAGCTGCCCGTAGCTGTGCTGGTGAATCGTGGCACGGCGGGCCCAGCCGAGATTGTGGCCGCCGCGATCCTCGAGAACGCTCGTGGCGACGTGGTCGGAGATAAAACCTTCGGCGACGGCTCGGTGCAAAAACTGATCGAGATGCCGGACAGCTCAGCCCTGATTCTTTCGGTCGCGAAGTACTACTCGCCGAGCGGAAAGGCAATTCAGGATGTGTCCGTCACCCCGAACGTTCTGGTCGCTGACGCGGCTGAAGATGACGGTGGATTGCCCGACGAAGATCAGCAGGCAGCTCCCGGCGAAAAGCCCAGCGACAAGAGAGACGAGAAGCCGAAGAACCTGATAGACGACCAACTCAACAAAGCCCTGGAAGTGTTGAAGAACCGGGAATCGAAAGGGTAAGGGTTTCAAGGTTTCAGAGTTTCAAGGTTTCAAGGTCTCAAAGTTCCGATCGCTCGCCTTGGCGGGCGATTTTTTTGTCACTCAGAAGACCTGAGAGCACACCCGACTCCCTGGCAACATTGAAACCTTGAAACCTGGCCTCTGCGTTAACATTGAAACGTTGAAACTCTGAAACCTTGAAACCTGCTCCTCAAACCTGCGCTTGCCGATGAAAGTCATCTACCAACATGTTCCGACGGTAGAAATTGGCGGCCTGAAGTTGGTCGGACTCGTCCTGTTCGGACTGCTCGTCCTGCTCTCCGCCGCGGTGGGCGCGGCCGCTGGGTTGCTGCTGGTCTACTCGACGGACCTGCCCCAGGTCGAAGAACTCGAACGTTACCGTCCCAGCTCGGTCACCGAACTCTACGACGGACAGGGCAGAGTCATCGGCACCTTTGCGCTGCAGCGCCGCGTTATCGCCACCTATGACGATTACCCCGAAGTTCTTCGCAATGCGCTGGTCTCGATCGAAGACAAGGATTTCTACCGGCACTCGGGCATCAACATCTGGCGCATCGTAGGCGCAGCGTATCGCGATATCGAATCCGGCGGCAAAATCCAGGGAGCGTCCACGCTCACCATGCAACTCGCGCGCAACCTGTTTCTCTCTCCCGACCGCTCGTTTTACCGTAAGGTGCAGGAGGCGCTGCTTGCCATCCAGATCGAGCGCCGCTTTACCAAGCCGCAGATCTTCACCCTCTACGCCAACCAGATATTCCTCGGCCACGGCGCTTATGGATACGAAGCCGCGTCGGAATTTTATTTCAGCAAACCGGCCAGGCAACTGAAACTCGAAGAAGCCGCGCTGCTGGCGGGACTTCCCAAGGCGCCGCAATATTACTCGCCCATCAACCACCCGGACCGCGCGATCAAACGGCGCAACCTCGTGCTCAATGCCATGCTTGAGGACGGCAAGATCACCAAGGTCCAGGCCGAGGAAGCAAAGGGCAAGCCGATCGTGCTCGACTTGCAGAAAGATCCAAATTCGCTGGCCCCGCACTATGTGGAAGAGATCCGGCGCTACCTCGAAGCGAAGTATGGCAGCGACCAGGTTCATGAAGGCGGCCTGCGGGTTTACACCTCGCTCGACATGGATCTGCAGAGGTCCGCGCGCCAGGCGCTGCTCGACGGCCTCGCCGCCTACGAGCGCCGGCATGGTTGGCACGGCAAACTCCTGAACGTAATTGCCCAGGGTCAAAAACTCGACAAATACGCAGATCCGGATTGGGACGAAGAGCCGGAAGTAAACGGATACATGCACGCCCTGGTCACACAAGTTTCGCCGGCGGCCGCCGAAATCCGCTTCGGCCAGCGAACAGCCACGCTCGTGCAGGCCGACGTGGCCTGGACGAAACTCAAACTCAAGCTTCCCGAAATTTTCCAGGCCGGCGATGTCGTCTACATCAAAGTGCTCACGCTCGATGCAGGCGGAAAAGCGCGCGTCAGTCTGGAGCAGGATTCAGGGGCCGAAGGAGCCCTCGTCGCCATCGACAATGCAACCGGAGAAATCAAGGCCATGGTCGGCGGCCGTGACTTCAACCTCTCCAAGTTCAACCGCGCCACGCAGGCGCTGCGACAGGTTGGGTCATCTTTCAAGCCGTACGTTTATACCGCCGTGATCGACCAGGGCGGCAGCACCGACGACACCATTCTGGATGCGCCGGTAACTTTTCAAACTGCCTCGGGCCCCTATTCGCCGCACAACTACGACGCCAAATTTGAGGGCACCATCACACTGCGCCGCGCGCTCGCGCAGTCCAGAAACATTCCCGCGCTCAAGCTTGCCGACCGCGTCGGCATTAAGACGGTGATCGAATACGCCCGCCGCTTCGGTATTACCGCCAACATTCCCGCCTATCTCCCAGTGGCGCTGGGCTCGGCGGAAATCACGCCGCTCGAGCAGACCTCCGCCTTCAGCGTGTTTCCTAACGACGGCGTGCGCGTCGCTCCGCGCTACATCACCAAGGTGACCGACTACGAAGGCCGCGTCCTGGAAGAAGATTTCTCCGACATCAAAGACGTGGTCAGTTCGCGCACTGCGCGCGTCATGACCTCGATGCTGAGGGAAGTTGTGCTCCATGGCACAGCGGTTGCCGCGGCCAAAATGCCTTATCCGCTGGCGGGCAAGACGGGAACGACTAACGATTTCACCGACGCCTGGTTCGTGGGCTTCTCGCCGTCGCTCACCTGCGGCGTCTGGATCGGCTACGACGAAAAAAAATCTCTCGGCGAGAAAGAGACCGGAAGTCGCGCCGCCCTGCCCATCTGGATGCAATTCATGAACGTCGCGCTGACCGGCAAGGATGCCGGCGAATTCCAGCCCGCGCCCGCACAAGGGACAGCCGTCGCGCGGAAAGTGGACACTCCAGACGTTGCGCCCGGCGACGGGGAGTTGCACTAGGAGTAGCGTACTAGGATTTCCCGTAGAGACGCGGCTTGCCGCGTCTCCCCGCACCGCGCCAAAGACGGGGCAAGCCCGTCTCTACACATCACCAGACCAGCCTCCGCATCAATCGGCCAATCCGCACGATTCGATAAAGAGGAAAAAGCGCTCCGGGCAATCGCACCGCCGCAATGTCACCCGTGCCCGGCGTCCATACCAGGCGCCAGAGATATCGCCAGCGGTCGCCGCGTCGCTCGCGCAGTTTCAGGATCAGGCGGAAGTATTCCGTGGATTCGAAATCATAGCCCGCACCGCGAGCGAGGCGTTCAGCGAATTCGCTGCCGAGTGCAGGCACCTGAGAATCGGCCGCAATCATCTCCTCCACGGCCGTGGGAATCTCCGCCCCAAGCACGTTCTTCACCAGCCAGAAACTTACGCCGAGAATACGAGCGATTCCCAGCGCGCGCGCCCGGGAGAACACAAGCGCGTCGTCGATGGTCTGAATTCGCAAAGTCTCCGCAATATCCGCAAGCCAGCTCAGCCGCGACCAAAGATGCTTGGCGGCGTGCAGGCACAGCACCAGCAGCGAATCTTCGGGAGACAGGCAAGGCACTTCGCGCCCGCCGACAACCGTGCGGCCGGCACGCGCCAACAGATCATCCACGCTCAGATCAACCCCATAAAAATACGGCAGCAACGCCCATTGCAGTTCGACCAGGTTCTTTCCCGCCGCGCTACCAAACGAGCGCTCGTAGCCTGTCCGCAGCCAGAATCGCTCGACGGTTGGGGTAAGGACCGGGGTAAGGAACAAAGAAGGGCGATATCCGATTTCGGCAAGAGCCTGCTGCGCTCGCCCGAAGTCCACGGAAGAAATCAGGAAGTCGAGATCCGAGAAACTTCGCAGGCCGAGATCGCGGTAGAGCGATTGTGCCAGCACCGGCCCTTTGTAAGGGATTGCCCGCAACTGCCGGCGCTCGAAGTGCTGCATAATGCGCGCCAGTTCAGCGGTGAACCACAAGCTGCGCCGCAGATTCGCTGCGTAGGCAGATCCGAGCGCGTGCTCGATTTCGGGTGGCAGCCCGCGAGCATATCCGATCAGATTGCGCGCCGCGAGTGGAAGAACTCCATGGTGTTCAACCAGGCGAAGAACCTCGCTCCAGTCGAGTGCGGAGCGATTCCAATTCGCAATGCGCTCGATCCGCTCCGGAGACAACTCCACGCCAGCCACCGCGCACAGGAGCGCAAATTCGTTCCGTCTTTGCAGCGCAGCACTCGACGCGCGAGTCGGAGACATGAGTTCGGTCATGGGGCATATTCCGGCAAATCGACAAAACGGCCCGAGCCGGAATCAATCAGGATCGCGAATCGCCTCTATAATACAGAGTCTTCGGCGCGCGTCCGAAGCTTCGTTCGCAGTTTTGCCTTTCCACTTTCATGGACCAAGTCGTCTTCGAATCCGTTCGCAAGATCTTTCGGCATCGTCCAGCTCTGTTCAATTGGCTGGGAAGGGAACGGGGCGGCGAGACCGTTGCCTTGAAAGACGTTTCTTTTTCGGCAGCGCGCGCGGAGGTCCTTGTGCTGCTCGGCCCAAACGGCAGCGGAAAAACCACGGCCCTCAAACTGATCTCGACCATGCTCCTGCCCGATGCGGGATCGGTGCGCGTGGGCGGCTTCGATACACGGCGCGATGCCGGTGAAGTCCGGCGGCAGGTCGGCATCGCCGTTGCCACAGAGCGCTCTTTCTTCCCTCGTCTCTCCGCTGGTGAGAACCTTGAGTTCTTTGCCGCCCTCGACGAAGTCTCCCGCAGCGAGCGAGCACAGAGGATCAAAGAGGTTCTCCACGATACCGGCCTTGAAGAGCAAGCCGACACGCTGGTCATGAAGTTCTCCAGCGGCATGTACCAGCGACTGGGGATCGCGCGCGGCCTGGTCAAGCGGCCCAGCGTGCTTTTGCTCGACGAACCAACGCGCAGCCTCGACGCCGCCACTACGGCACACTTCTGGGCTACGATCCGCGCGCTGGCGAGGCAGCAAACGACCGTTCTGCTCGCTACCCACAACTTCGCGGAAGCGGCCGCCGTCGCGGATCGCCTCCTCCTGCTGCATCGCGGAGAATTGCTCGCCGACCGCCCCGTGGGCAACAGCGAGAGCGCCGATGCCCTGCGCTCTTTCTACTTCCGCATGACCGGCGAGATTGATGAGGCATTTGTAATTGGTAATTTGTAATTGGTAATCGTATTTCGAATTTGGTGCCGGCAGCGTGCGAGCTTGAAATTACAAATTACAAATCGCAAATTACATATGCTCTTATGATTTCGACCCTGGACAAACTCCACGCCATTCTGCGTCGCGATCTGCTCACGGCCATCCGCCACCGCAGCGGCTTCGTCGTGACCCTGGTCGGAGTGTTCACTGAATTGGCGGCTTTTTATTTTCTATCCCGCGCCATTGGTCCCGGCTTTCGCCCCAATGGCGTCGAATACTTCCCGTTCCTTCTCGTCGGAACCGGGGTCTACACTTTCTTCGTCATGAGCGCGCAAGCCTTCCTGAGCGCAGTGCAGGAAGCACAGCAGACGGGGACGCTGGAAGTCCTCATGACGACCTCCACCGCTCCTGCCGAACTCGTCATCCTCAGCTCCATTTCTGCCTTTGCCGGAAACCTGGTCAATCTGCTGGTTTATCTTTTCGCGGGGGTGGCGGTCTTCCGGGCAGCGATCCACGCCAACTTTTTTTCGTGCGTGGCCGTATTGATTTTTTCTCTGGCGATCGCCCTGGCCCTCGGAATCGCCGCGGCCACGCTTCAGGTTGCATTCCAGAAAGGCTCGGCTCTGCTGTGGCTGCTTGGTTCCGGGCTCTGGTTTCTAAGCGGCACTATGTTCCCGATCCAGACCTTGCCCCGCCCGCTCGAACTTCTCGCCCGCGCCGTTCCTCTGACTTACGCCATCGATGGCATGCGACGGGCGCTGCTGGAGGGGCAATCCATAATGGCGATGGCTCCCACACTGGCTGTGCTGGCTGGGTTTGGCGTGGTCCTGCTGCCGCTCGCGCTCGCCGGCCTGTCGCTAAGTTTGCGGCGCGCGCGCCAGAATGGAACTCTGTCATTTTATTGAGGACATTGCTTCCCGTTCTTCGCATTGTAGCCAGGTCATTATTGGCGCCCGGGAAACCCGTGTAGTACACTGCCTTTACTCTTATCAAACTTGGGGACAAGCCGGCTTTTCTGGTTTGACAACTGGCTTGATCCGCTATTAGCGGGGTTTTTCGAAACCTCGCTCTGTCTTGCGGCAAGAAAGGCGGCATCTCTCTTTCAATGTTCGTACCCGCTCAACGCTCCCTGCTGCTGGAAAACACCGCGAGTGCGCCACGCTCGAACTGGAGCGCGGTGCGTTCGGCTTTGGTGGCTGACGTCTTGCGTGGCAACGGTCGTTTGCGGGGACGTCTGCTCGTTCGCGGGGAAATTCAAGGGGAAAGCATGCTGCCCACTCTTTGGCCGGGCGATGTGGTCGAGATCGAAAGCTGCTCTGTCGAAGACGTTCGGCCCGGTGAGATCGTGCTGGCGCTGCGTGATGACCGCCTTGTCCTACACCGCCTGGTCGCTCCCTGCACACCGAACGGCTTCCTGCTGCGCGGCGATTGCGTGCCCGGTCCCGATCCCGTGTTCCCTCCCGAAGCATTGCTCGGCCGGTTGGTGCGCCGCGCTGACCAAGGGCGAACCATTGCTGCTCGCCCGGGGTTTGGCGTGACATGGTTTGGCGTGACATGGTTTGGCCTGGAGTGGTTTGGCGCGGAGTGGTCTCGCGCTGTGGGAGTGCTGTTCTGCCATTGCGGCGTGGCGCGCCGTCTTGCGCTGAAACTTCGCAGCCGCTGGAAGGCATCACAGCGCGAATTTCGAAATTCGGAACACGCTGCGAATCTCACTACCGCAGAGCAAGGAAAGTTCTGATGGCCGCGCCCCTAAAAGTCGCATGTGTCGAGATCGGAAGAGTTCCGATAGCTTTGTCCACCTGTGACGATCGCTTCCTCGATCTGCTGCGCCAGCGCTATGACGGATTCCTGAGTTCTTCGCCTCCCGAATTTGAGCTGGAGTTTGATCTCGCTGACACTGGACCGGTTTCCGATGACGACGTTCGTGTCCGCCGCGAAGGTGATGAGTGGTTGCTAGAGCGGGGAGACTTCTGCGCCCGCTGGAACCCGCGCACCGGACAAGGCCGTGTGCGGCAAAATGCCAACCCGTATTCTCTCGATTCCGTGCTGCGCATTCTGCATAGCCTGATCCTGGCCGAGCGCGGCGGATTTCTGCTGCACGCCGCCAGTGCGATTTGCGATGGCCGAGCCTATCTTTTCTCGGGCGTTTCCGGCGCGGGCAAAACCACGATGACTCGGCTCGCGCCAGCGGACATCACCCTGCTCACCGACGAAATTTCCTACCTGCGGCCGAGCGCCGACGGGTACGCAGCATACGGCACTCCGTTCGCGGGAGAGCTGGCCAGGGCAGGCGAGAACTGCGCGGCTCCGGTCTCTGCCCTTTTTTTTCTGGAGCAAGGTCCGGAGAACCGCGTGGATGAGTTGACGTCTGCAGAAGCCGTCCGCCGCCTGATGCGCAATATTCTGTTCTTCGCCGAAGACCATGGCCTGATGGAAAAACTTCTTGCCACGGCTTGCGATTTCGTCGCCAGGGTTCCCATTCGCCGCCTGACGTTCTATCCTGATTCCAGGGTGTGGGAGCTAGTGCGGAATTTCGACCGCGATTTCGAACGAAATCTCGACCGCAACTCCCCGGGGGTGCCCGAGCATGCCTGAAAATTGCATTTACATTGCGCGCAGTTCTGCCATTGCCGCCCGCGCGCTGGCCGGCGAAATGATGGTCATGAACTCGGCCGACTCCACGTTTTTCACGCTGAACGAGGTGGCAACCGCCATCTTTCAGGCTGCCGATGGCCACACTCCTCTGCGGGAAATTGTCCGCGAGAAGATCTGCGCGCAATTTGACGTCGATCCCGAACAGGCTCAGGCCGACGCCGAGCAGTTTGTCGCCGAGCTTTCCGGCCACGGAGTTCTTATCGTTTCGAATCAACCGCTGGCTACGGAGGCTCCCTGATGAGCCTGATGACCGAAGTAGGCCAGAAAGCGTTTAGCCTGGGTGTCCCCCTCGCCGTACACATGGATGTCACGTATCGCTGCAATGAGCGGTGTGTGCACTGTTATCTCGATCACGACGACCACGGTGAGATGACGACCGCCGAAATCAAGGGCGTGCTCGATCAACTGGCCGAGGCGGGCGTTTTCTTTCTCACTTTCAGCGGCGGCGAAGTCTTCCTGCGCCGCGACTTCTTTGAGATCGTCGAACACGCCCGGCGTCTCATGTTCAACGTCAAGATCAAGACCAACGCGGTCATGATCCACGAAGAAGAAGCGCGGCGAATCCGCGCCCTGGACATAGACACGGTCCAGATCAGCGTCTACTCGCATCGTCCCGAAGTGCACGATGCCATCACCAAGCTGCCGCACTCGTTCGAGCGCACCATCAAAGCCATTCGCTTCTTGCGCGAACAAGGGCTGCGAGTGACCATCGCCAATGTGCTGATGACGGTCAATTCCTCCGATCACAGCGGGGTGCAGAAACTTGCCGCCGAACTCGGCGTGCAGTACACGCTCGATCCCACGATTACGCCCATGATGGACGGCGACACGTCGGTTCTCTCGTTGCGCATTCCGGGAGAAGAACTCCCGGAAATTTTCCGCAATCCTGCGCTGGTCGGCAGCCAGGAAGAGTTCTGCGCTCCTCCGAAGCCGCCGTCGGAAGAAGATCTGGAGGGTTACTCGTGCAGTGCGGGCCATTCTTTTTGCTACATTTCGCCCTACGGCGACGTCTTTCCCTGCGTCCAGTTTCCGCTTCCCACGGGAAATATTCGTCAGCAGAAGTTTTTGGATATCTGGAACCTTTCCCCACAGATGAAAGAGGTGCGCTCGATCCAGGCCAAAGACCTGACCGTCTGCTCGTCGTGCTCGCACGTCACGAGTTGCACGCGCTGTCCGGGGTTGGCCTATGTGGAAGGAAATATGCGGGGCCCATCCACCGCGGATTGCGAGAAGTCGTTCTACCGGACGGGCGTGCCGACGGCTAATATGATGCGGCAAGGGCTCTCGAAACCACGCAGCACGTCAGGCAATAGCGTTCCGTTGATCCAGATTCGGCCAATCGAGATTCGGCCGAGCACGGTTCCCGCGTGATGCGGAAGTGCCGGTTAGAGTTTGCCCCCGGCAACAGCGTTGTGGCTGCGCTTTAAATCCACGACCGCTTCCGCGGCAGCCAACTGCTCCAAGATGCGCTGCAAGGCGGCGCGGACTTCGTGCGCCGGTTCGCTGAACTTCAGCGCCGCGCCGATGCCCATGTCCATGCGCACGACTTCGCTGTCCATCGAAACCTTCGTTTGTTCGTGCGAGAAGGTGAGTTTCAATTGCGTTCCGGGCAACAGCAGGCCGCTGGTTTCAACATAGCAACCGCCCAGGCTCAGGTTCGTAACAATGCCCAGCATCGCGAGTTCTTGACCGTTTCCAGAAATTTCCGTGGTTACCCGGCCCCGTACCCGGGGATAAAGACGCAGGTTTTTCGGACTCGACTGCCTCTGTTTCTGCAGATACATGCGCTTGTCGGCTTCCGAAAGGATCTTTTCGGCATCCATCCCGTCTTCGGGATACACCGCCTTGCCCACGCTCAGCGATAGCATGTCCTCGTTGCAGATCTCCTTTCCAGCGTGCTGCGCCAGTTCGCGCATCTGTTCCGCTTTGCGCGCGGCCGCTTCTGGCGTGAGACCGGGAGCGATGACCACGAATTCGTCGCCGCCCATGCGCGCGACATAGTCGTACTCGCGGCTGGTCTCCTTCAGTGATTGCGCAAACAGCCGCAGTACGCGGTTCCCTTCCAGGTGTCCAAAACGGTCGTTGATCTGCTTGAAGCCGTCCATGTCGGCGACCATCACCGTCAGCGTTTGGTTGTCACGTTTGCAGCGCGCCATTTCCCGGTCGAGTTGCATGAACAGGGAGCGCGCATTGGGAAGGCCGGTGAGGTAATCGGTGACCGCCGAACTCTCCGCCTGCTCGTACTTCATCGCGTTTTCGATGGCCAGCGCCATCTTGGAACTTACCGCCAGCAGAATGCGCAGGTGGTCGGAGCTGAAGAAATCTTTTTCCGCGTGATACAAAGCGACCACCCCGACCACGCCCTGCAAACCCTCGAGCGGAACCGCGAGCGCTGAGTTCAGCGTGCTGTACTTCGAAGCATCGTTCAGATAACCGGGCTCGACCGAAGGATTGCCATTCAGAATCGGTTTAAGGTTTTGCGCCACCCACCCCGAGAGCCCTTGTCCCATCGGAATGCGCAGCGAAGCAAACAGCCGGAAGTTGTCGCCATTCACATATTCCGGCACCAGTTCATCGCCGTGCCGGACGTAGATCGCAATCGCATCATAAGGCATGGCCCGGCGCAGCTTCACCGCAAACACCGAGAGCGTTTCGCCCAGACTGAGCGAAGCCCCCAGATCCTGGCTGAGTTCGAAAAGAGTCTGCGCTTCCTGGCGCGCCGCCGCGATCGATCCCAGAAAACTGCGCTCCGGTAATTGCTGTTTTCCTTGCGCCTCGAAACCGGCTGCCGGCTTGATGGTCGGTTCAATCTTCGGATCTTGGTCTTTGACTTCCGTGGATAATCTCTGCTTACTCAGGTTGTCCGTTCGTTGGTGGACCAGTTGCTCCAGCTCCACGTATCTTCGTTCGAGCACTTTGACCACTTGCGGATCAAACGACTTTCCCGATTCATCCACCAGGCGCGCCATCGCTTCCTGCAGAGGCAGCGCTCGCCGATATTGCCGATCCGAAGCCAGCGCGTCCAGAAAGTCCACCGCTGCCAGGATGCGGGCCCCGATCGGAATTTGCGTCCCGCGCAACCCCAGCGGATAGCCAGTCCCATCGTATTTCTCGTGATGGGCCCGTACGATGGGCACGACCGGATAAGGAAAGCGCACCCGTTCCAGGATTTCCGCTCCCACCAGCGGATGTATCTTCATTTTCTCGAATTCTTCCGGCGTCAGGCGCCCCGGTTTCGAGATGATGTGCTCGGGAATCGCCAGCTTGCCGATGTCATGCAGCAAGGCTGCCGCCTGCAAGGCCTCCATTCCCTCCCGCTCAACTTTCAACTCCTTCGCAACCTCAACCGCGTAGACGCGAACTCTTTGCAAGTGGTCGTGCGTCGTCTGATCCTTGGCTTCGATGGCCAGCGCGAGCGCCTCGATGGTGCGCATATGCAAGTCCGCCATCTCTTCCACGTGCCGCTTCTCGTCTTCCAGTTTGCCCAGGTAAAGGCGGTAGGAACGGTAGATGAGGTACACCACCGGAAGCGTCAGCAATGACGTCTGCCAGTCGGTAAAGTCGTGCAGCCAACTCATTCCCCCGGCTACGCCCGCGCCCACCAGGTAGTACGGGAAGCTCCAGAAGTAGCAGTCGGCCCAAATCTTCCGCAGCGACCTGCGCTCGGTCAATGAGATGACGGCGGCCACCGGAAGCGTATTGGCGACGAAGTAAACGGACGCTGCCAGAAACAGCAATGTCGAGGGATTATTCACCGCTCGATGCAACAACGAATAGCGATACGTGGCGAAGGTCACAGCGATGGCCAGCGCCGTCGAGCAGACGTTAAAGGCGATTTGAATCGGACTCGGACGATCGCGGTCGAAGCACTGCACTACCACCGCCGCGGCGCCCAGCGCCATGGCTTCCGAGAAGCTCAGTTCCAGCACACCCAGCAGCACAAAAAGAAAGTTCACCGACATCGTCCCGGTAATACCGGGCAGGTTCACCTTGAGCCGCGAAGCCGCCAGCGCAATCACCACATAACACAAAAATTTGAGCGGATTCTGGCTCCTGCCGTGCAAGACCGAATAGGTCAGGACGGTCGTCCCGCAGACTACGACCACGGCAATAAAAAAGCGTGGGGCCCAGCTCATTTCCCTCCAGGATTGAGGGCGAGTTTTCATTTCTGGCGAGCTCCTGCCCGGGAGGCCGGGTTGCAGTTTCCCCGGGGCAAAATAAGCGAATACCTAATTGATAACAGGCACCGGAGGGGCAGGAAAGCATTCGGGTATTTGGACGTAAACTTCCGTAATGGAGGGCGGTGACCTTCCGGCGTTGCAACGCCCCCGGAACGCCGGAATACGGCTCTTAAGCCATAGAAAAGACAGCTAAAACAATCGGGTTATCGAATCATCGGGTCATCGGGTGATTGAAAGTCAAAGGCCAAGACTTTTGGACTTAGATGGCCCGATGACCCGATTTCCAGTCCTTCCATGAACCTGGCCTTCGTCCGCCAGGTTTGACTTGCCAGAACCCTCGGGCCTAACATGAATCTCTCTCTCCCAGGAGTGTTCCCCGGATGATCGGCCAGACCATGATCGGCCAGACCGTCTCCCACTACCGTGTCCTCTCTCAATTGGGCGGGGGAGGGATGGGCGTGGTGTACGAAGCCGAGGACATCAATTTGGGGCGCCATGTCGCGCTCAAGTTCCTGCCCCCGGAAACGGAAAAAGATCCTCTCGCACTCGACCGTTTTCAGCGCGAAGCGCGCGCGGCTTCCGCGCTGAACCACCCGAACATCTGCACCATCTACGAGATTGGCGAAGACAGCGGACGCCACTTTATCGCCATGGAGTTGCTCGAAGGCGAAACCCTCAAGAACCACATCCACGGCCAGCCCCACGGCCAAACTATGGAACTTGAGCAATTAATCGATCTTGGCACCCAGATCGCCGACGCTCTCGATGCCGCCCATGCCAAAGGCATCATCCACCGCGACGTCAAACCCGCCAACATTTTCGTCACCAGTCGCAATCAGGCCAAGATCCTCGATTTCGGCTTGGCCAAGCGCACCGCCAATCCTTCCCTCCAGTCTGCCGCCACCATCGGTTCCGCCGCGACCGTGGACGATCCCGTCCTGACCAGCCCCGGATCGACCGTCGGCACCGTCGCCTACATGTCTCCAGAGCAGGCGCGGGGCAAGGATCTCGATGCCCGCACCGACCTGTTCTCGTTCGGCGCTGTGCTCTATGAGATGGCCACCGGTGCGCTGCCCTTCCGCGGGGACACATCCGCCGTCATCTTCGACGCCATTCTGAATCGTCCCCCGACGCCGCCGCTTCGCCTGAATCCCGACTTACCTCCGCATTTCGAAGGAATCCTGAACAAGCTGCTCGAAAAAGACCGCGACCTGCGCTATCAGAGCGCCGCCGACGTGCGCTCCGACTTGAAGCGCCTTAAACGCGACTCCGAATCGGGCACGATTTCCGCAGCGACTGCCTCCAGTTCTTCCACGCGCAGACCCGTGACGCCAGATCGAGGTCGTAAATTGCCGCTGTGGCTGATCCCGGCTCTGATCGTCGCGGTGGTCGCCGCCGGCATTGCCTTCGTGTTTCTCAAGCGCGGCCACGCGCTCACCGAAAAGGATTCGATCCTGATTGCCGATTTCGTAAACACCACCGCCGACCCCGTCTTCGATGGCACGCTCAAGAAGGCGCTGGCCGTTGATCTCGGCCAATCTCCGTATCTGAACGTCTTCCCCGACCAGAGGATCCGCCAGACATTGCAGTTCATGGGCCGCAGCCCGGGCGACCGCATCACCAGCGACGTCGGCCGCGAAATCTGCCAGCGCGACGGCATCAAAGCCATGCTGAACGGCAGCATTGACAGCGTCGGCGGCCAGTACGTTATCACTCTGGAAGCAACCAACGCTTCTTCCGGCGATTCGCTCGGACGCCAACAGGCTGAGGCGGATCGAAAAGAAGATGTGTTGAATGCGCTGCATGGCGCCGCCACTAAACTGCGCGGTCAGCTCGGCGAATCGTTGTCCATGGTGCAGAAATATGACATGTCTCTCTCTATGGCCACTACTTCGTCTCTCGACGCGCTGAAGGCGCTGACCCTCGGCGACACCAAGCACAACATGGGAGACGAACTGGGTGCGATTCCGAACTACCAGCATGCCATTGAGATCGATCCCAATTTCGCCATGGCCTACGCCCGCCTTGGCGTGGTCTACTCCAACCTGGGGCAAACCCAGTTATCGGAGCAAAACCGCCAGAAGGCTTTCGAGCTTCGCGATCGCGCCAGCGAGCGCGAGAAGCTCTACATCATGTCCCACTATTACGCCGACAGCGGCCAACTCGACAAAGGCATTACCGCCTACGAACTCTATCGCCAGACCTACCCGCGGGATTCCGTTCCCTTCAACAATCTGGCGGGAATCTATATCGCGCTCGGACAGTTCGACAACGCGTTGGAGAACGCCAAGCACGCCGTGGAGCTCGATCCCGATATGGTGAGCGGCTACGAGAATTCCGCCGGGGCTTACCTCGGACTAAACCGGATCGAGGAAGCACGCGCCAACATCAACGCCGCGCTCCAGCACAAGGGATCCACGAACTTCCATCTGTTTCTCGCTATGTTGGACTGGTGTGAAGGCAAAGATGCTGACATGGAGAAGGAACTGCAAAGTGCCTCCGCAACCCCCGAGGGAGCAGCCAGCGTCTTCGGATTCCGCGCCGGCGTTGCCATCACCCGCGGGCAAGTACGCCAGGCGCGCGAGTTTGCGCGCCAGAACGAAGATGCATTGGATCGCCTGCACCTGCAAGGCCGAGCCGACAACGAGGCGGGGCTCGCCGTCTTCGATGCGCTGGTGGGAAATCGCGCCGACGCCAATAGCGAGGCCACCGAGGCGCTCCGTTTATCCCAGACTGTTTCTGTGATGGGAAATGCGGCCACGGCGTTCGCGATATTACGCCAGGATCAGAAAGCGATCGCATTGGTGGACGAGATACAGCGCACACATCCGAACGACACCATCGCGATCAATGTGACCATCCCCACGATTCGCGCCATCACCGCCCTGCAGCCGGCAAATCCCGCCAAGGCCGACCCGGCCAAGGCCATCGACTTCCTTAACACGGCTGCCCTCTATGCTCGTGCCAACGCCGGCGTTTTCTACGCCCGAGGCTTAGCCTACGGGCAGGCTGGACGTTACGCCGAAGCCCAGCAGGATCTCCAGAAGGCCCTCGACATGAAATCCCACAGCTTCCCCGACATAGCGCCCGTCGCCGCTCAACTGGAGTTGGGCCGGCTGTTTCAAAAGCAGGGCGACAAACCCAAGGCTCGCATCGCCTATCAAAACTTTCTTGCCGCCTGGAAAGATGCCGACCCCGACGTGTCGCTCCTGCACGAAGCCAAAGCGGAGTACGCAAAACTGCAGTAGAAACGCGGCATCCGGCCGTATCACGTGAACTGCGCTCCGGGTATCTGGTTCTGAACCATGGACCTTAGTTTTGCTCTGCGAACTCTGTGTACTCTGCGGTTAGCGCTTTCGCTCCGGACGTGGCCTCCACCGCCTGCCCTCAGAAGTGGAACCCGAGCTGAGCCGTCAGCGCCCGCGGCGTGACATAGTGCGTCCCGCTGAAGGTCGAAAGGAAGTTGTACAACGCCAGCTTGTTAGTTACGTTGATGGCGGTAAGCGTGAGACTCCATTTGTAATGGTCGCCCTTGAACAGGTTGTCGTCGCCCACCGATACGTCAAAAAGGCTGCGTGACGCGATGCGCGGCGGATGGCGGTCGTCGTTCTCGGT
>JBEKIB010000094.1:0-19180 GCA_050011975.1 Terriglobales bacterium
ACTGCGGGACGAGCCGGGTAAAAATACCCCAGTTACGACAAAACCCCTTTTCCGAATGGGAAAAGAGGCTCGGGAAATGCGAATCAAATTTCGCTTACCCGAATCTCATGGTCCCCGTTACCGGGCGAGAGTTGGCACCTGGCGATTGGGATATATGATCCCGTTCCGGTTGCCGTGGCGTCCTAGGGCTCGTCCCTCAGCCACTCTGCATGAAATTCCAGCTTGCTCAAAAAAGAGCTAGCTTGGGATCAGATACTACAGCCGACCAATCGGTCTGTCAAGCGGATTTTCACCGCCGAGACGCCGAGTACGCCGAGAAATTCTCAGGGCTTTGGCTGCCTCATGCTGAAGTGTTGAACTCTTGGCAGGCTGCTGAGGGCGGATTCAATTCTCACATTTTTCCAATGTTCTATTGTCCGCTTGTTTACTCTTGAGGTATTAACCCGTGTTTACCACTACCCCCCCTACCCCCCCCCCTGCTATTGGAATGATCGGGTTAGGGGGTGTCGAGCCGCCAAAATCTAGAGCGGCAAGGACTTATTTTCAAAATATTCCGGAATAAGGACTTAGCTCGATTTTTCGCTCGATTCTACTAAGATTCGTAGTTTCGGCGGCTGGCCGACGCCCTCCATTCCTTCAACTAAAGTTATCAAAGAGCCATTAGTGGGGAAACGTCGTTTTGGAGACGGGACACGGTTCTCCACGCTCTATCACAAAGACATTCTCGCATCGGGCGGGTTGGGGGTCTGTGATGGCGCTCACCTGGTTGGATGTGATGAAAAAGTCAAAAGCCCCGCCCAGGTGAAGCTACCGCCGACTTAATTCTTACGATCCGTTGTAATGAGTGAAATCGAGATTTTGCGACAGTTAGGACGGGTCCTGCGGAAAACGCCGTTCTACAAGCCAGATCAAGAAGCCAATTACAGCCATGGCGGCCCAATACACGCCGTGCTCTCGAAGATAAGCTCCCAACGCCAGTCGGTCGTACTGTCTGAAAAAATCAATCTTGGCCGCGATGTACAGTGCGAGACCAAGAGCGGACAGCACTCCTATGAACATCCGAACCGCGCTCCCCGCTCTCATCGCCGCGCTCCCCTACATTGGCTTCAGTTCAAAGTTACCGTTTATGGTTCAGCTGCATTGCCGTGATGGTAAGGCACAGGCCAGCAGCAATACCCGCAACGGCAACAATGGCAACGCCCACAGGGACGGCGGAGCGAAACACGGAAGCACTCACGGTCATCACCACGATACCGAGCCAGAATCTTCCCTGTGAAACGATCTTCGGAAGGCCGTCGGCTCGCACATAATGCAGGCCTTCAGGATAGTCAGCGGGAGTGATGTTTTGCTGTCGGGCTTGTATCTCCTGCTCCCACTGTCGCCGTGACTTTTCGCGCTTGTTGCTCATGGGTTCAAAGTAGTACGCCGATTCCGAACCCGAAAGTTACCTTGGAGTGTAACGGGCGACCTCAACTGACGCTATCAGGCGATCTCACGTTTTGACAGGCGCTTACGCCAACTACTTCGCAGGCCATCATGAGACTGATTTGATAGCCGCTTCAGCGGCTGTATTGATTCCGCTTCTTGTCTTCGTGGCGCTCTATGCCTAACAGAATCAGGCGATCGATCAACTCGGGATAGGTCACTCCCGATGCCACCCACATCTTTGGATACATGCTGATGGCGGTGAAGCCGGGCATGGTGTTGATCTCGTTGACGAAAATCTTGCGCGATTCGGGGTCCATCAGAAAATCGACGCGCGCCAGGCCGGTGCAATCGACGGCTTGAAATGCCGCGATCGCTAGCCGCTGCACGGTTTTCATTTCCGCTTTGGTGATCTTCGCGGGAATCACGGCTTCGGAACCTTCTACCAGATACTTCGCGTCGTAGTCGTAGAACTCCTTGCAGGGAACTATTTCTCCCGCTACCGAAGCTTTGGGATCGTCGTTGCCGAGCACCGCGCACTCGATCTCGCGCGCCTTGTTCTTTTTTCCGCCGACGCCTTCCTCAATCACGATCTTGCGGTCGAACTTTGCCGCTTCTGCAATGGCAGGTCCAAGCTCCTTGCGGTCGTGCGCCTTCGAGATTCCCACCGAAGATCCCAGGTTCGCTGGCTTCACGAAGACCGGGTACTTCAGCTTGCTCTCCACCAGCTTCTGCGTTTTTCCTGGCTCGCGTTCGAATCGGCCGCGCAACACGGTGACATGTTTCACGATGGGCAATCCCGCCGCGCGAAACAGAGACTTCATGATGTCCTTATCCATGCCCGCGGAAGAGCCGAGCACGCCTGCGCCAACGTAAGCGATGTCGGCCAGTTCGAGCAGACCTTGAATGGTGCCGTCTTCGCCGAAGGTTCCGTGCAGCACGGGGAAGATGACATCGACGTTAATGGCGCGGTCGGAAGCGCGACGGAGCGCCGCAGCGTCGGTCTGGAACGGCGCCAGTCCAGCGTCGTGTCGCGCCGGTTCCGGAGGAACCACGACCGATTCGCCCGTCGCCAGCACCGCCGCCCCCGGAGTCGCCTCCGGATCGCCCGCGCGAAGGTGTGTTCCTGGTGTGGCGCGGGCGCCCTCGCCCGCGTTGCCCTTCAGCAAACGTTCGGCGTGTTCTGCCGTGAGCCAGCGGCCGTCTTTCGTGATGCCGATGGGAACCACTTCGTATTTCGTTTTATCAATTGCGTTCAGAACCGACGCCGCCGAGAGCAACGACACTTCATGCTCGCCGCTACGTCCGCCAAAGAGGATGCCAACTCTAAGCTTTGCCATGCCATCTCAGTCTGGCTCCGCGCGTGTTTCCCGTCAATCGCAGCTATGGTTCCGGCGGTGATCTCATGCCGGATCCACGAGAATCGAACCGCGGAGAACGCCGAGTTCGCAGAGCTTTTTGTAACTGGTTTTCCTCTGTTAAATATTCCCGAACCATCGAGAGTGAAAAGGGTTTGACAGTCTCTTCTCAGCGTCCTCTGCGGTTAAAGTCTGATCCCAGGTCCGTACCCATCCGCTGGGCGCGCTATTGCCGGCTTCTTAGCGTCAGCGACGTGTCGACGGGGTGAAGCGGCGGGTCACTGAGTTCATCCTCGATGCGTTTCTGGATGAGGTCCCATTGCGAGCGCAGCGTCATTTCCTTGATGGCAAACTTGGATTCTTTGCGAGCATCATCCACGCGCACCGCCAATTCTCTGTTCTGGAAACGGAAATCGATGATCTCCGCTAGCGGCACCAGTTGATTGGACGACTTGCCCACGATGACAAACACGACTTTATCGGTCACCAGGGTGTATTCGGGGCACGTTCCCTCGTCCGCTACAGGCTGCGGCGGCCCGAACGCAGTGATGAAGCCGCGGTGCGCGAGAACGCAGTCGCCCATGCGCATACGAACCACGGTTCCATGTTGATAGATACCGATCGGCGTGGCCCAGGCAACCGAGATACCAGTCGTTAGGATTACAAGCGCCAGGAGCAATGTGAATTTCATAAGTCTCCAATCAGCCGTCTCCTATCAGGGACGGCTGCGTTCATATAAGTAGCCATTTCGGCTATGGAATGTGAGGTTGAGGTTGTGGGTAGGCAAAAGGCGAAGAGCATGAAATCCATCGTGATGGTTGGGCAGATCGTAGGTGACCACGTAGGAGGCGCGCAGATCCTCCAGCACGGCGTCGAGCACTGCGGCGGCGCCACCTTGCTGGGAGGAGCGCAGCGTGAAAGAGAAATAGCGCCCACCCGTAGCCTGGGACACTTGCCGCAAAAACGTGCTGCCGGATGTTTGGTTCGACGCATGGTACGAAGCCTGGTTGGCGGACGTTCCGGTATCGACGGAGTAGATCAGAGCGCCGCTGTCCAGCACCGCCTGCAGCGCGTCGCGTGCAGAATGCAGGCTGATGGTGTCGTCTCCGTCCGAAAACAGAATCAGGACCGGCCGGGCTCCGGCGCGGCGATGCTGCGCGATGAAATCGGCTGTGAATATCAAAGCGTCGAACAGGGGCGTGGTGCCGCCGCTCTTCACGGCCAGGAGTTTGCTCGCGGAGTCGGCAGCACGGCAACCGCTTGAGCAGAGGATGGCGGGACGCAAGCCAGCGGACATCCCACCCGACGTCCCTCCAGACGTACCTCCAAAAGACAGAACGGCGATGTTGTCGTCGGGGATCGACTGCTCCCGCACCACCAGTTGCAGCACCGCGCTCATGGCAACTTGAAATCGCGGCGCCACCGATTCGCTCAGGTCGACGAGCGCAACCACGTCGAGCGAGGTTTCATCCGAATGGGTAAAGCTCCGGAAATTGCGGACCACAAGTTCGTTGTCGACGACCGCAAAGTCCGCCTTCGTGAGGGTTGCGAGCGCATGGTTGTTCTCATCGGTTGCGTAAAATGTCACCCGGACCTCAGAGACAGTACTGTGATATGTCGGCAGGCCTGGGGGACGGTTCGTGTCGTCGGCAGCCGAAGAGCGGGTAAAGAGATAAGTCAAGACTAATAAAGCCAGGAGTGCCGAGCGAATGTGCCAATGAACTAACATTGCTGTTCATTAGTGTCATCGGCGAACGACGGGACACTCCCCAGTTACCGTGGGTACTCTCGGAGGTGACCAGAAGATTGGTAAAGCCCGCGGAAGTCGCGCCGAGTAGTCTGCAGTGCTTCCAGCGCCGGATTGGCTCGGGTTGCCCGCAAGAAAAACGCAACAAGAGCGAAGCCGCTGAACGGCTTCGCCCCTCTGCGATCGGTCTACCTAACTCTGCGTTTACTGCACCGTGAGGTTAATCGTGGTCATCTGCGTGAGCGCGCCCGATTGCGCCGTGACCACTATGGAAGCAGTCCCGGGATTCATCTGGCTGTTGCTCGAACTGCCGCATCCGGTCGCAGCGAGCAGCGTTCCCGCAATCAGCAGGCTGGCGAATCCACCGAGCAGCAGCGAGAACAAGCGCCGCCGACTCGCACCCGCTCCGGCAAGAAAGCAGCCAAACACGCCCAGTCCGGTGAATGCCATCCCCATCAGCTTGGATGCGCCATAAGGCTGGGCCGGCGATGGGGCGGCAGCGGTCGCGGTGAGCGTGGTGGTCGCCGCGCCGGCCGCGGGAGTCACCGAAGTTGGATTGAAGGTGCAGGTAATTCCCGATGGAGCTACACACGAAAAGCTCACCAGGTTCGAGAAGCCGTTAGCGGGCGTGACCGTGAGTGTGAAGTTCATCGACCCGCCGGCGTTAACCGTCCCGGATTGCGGCGAAGAGGCAAGCGAGAAGTCCGCGGTTCCTATGGTGGAGGCGGCGAGTGCACCGAACAAACCGTGACCTCCATCCGCGAAACCGGCAGTAAAGTAGAGCGTGTTGGGATCGCCTGTGCCGCCCGCGCCGAAAACCAGCGCCCAGAGTGCGCCGTTCGTAAGCACTGCGCCGGTCTGATCCTTGAGTTGGCCGAGGAAATTTCCCGTAGCAGGATCGAAGGCGTTGATGGTGCCGTCGCCAAAGTTGCCGATGAGTATGTCGTTGCTGAACGAGCCGAAGTTCGCCGAGGCCTGCACCACTCCCCACGGCGCGTTCAATGTGCCGGTGGAAGCGAAGCGATTCACGAAGTTTCCATTCACGTCAAATACGCTGACGTAGCCATTGCCGGCGGCGGCGGTCGCCCCGTTCCTGGCCGCATTCTGCAGCGCGTAAGTCACGAAGACCTGGCTGCCAATCGGTTGAATGCCAAACGGCGCGTAACCGGCGGGCAGCGTGGGATCGGTGAACGATCCGGTGAGCGCGGTGAGGTTGAAGTTGCTGTCGAAGACGTCGATCTGTCCACTATTGATGTTGGTGGCCAGCAAGAACGACCCCGTGGCATTGGTGATCATCGCCAGGCCGGTGTAGACGGCTCCGGTCGACGCACGATTAACGACCAGAATCGCATTGCCCGACAGATACCAGCCCGAAATGGTTCCGTCCTGGGTATCAAACAGAAACTGACTGGGGAAGCCGCTGACTTTGAAGCCGTCGGTCTGGTTGATGACCGTGCCGGTGGGTGTCGCGGGCGTGGTGACGCCGGGAGGAGCTGGAATCATTACGGGAGAGGGCGACTGCGCAACTCCATTGGCGTCGTAGATGGTCGAAAAGCCGCTTTTGTTGTCGGCGATCCAGAAAGGTTGACAGGGGAAGAAGGAAATCCCCCAGGGATTGATGAGATTGGGGTCAGTGTTGTTGGCCACACCCGCCATATCAGAAACCAGATTCGTCTGCTGATAGGAATTGGTCTGCGCCACGGCGCTGACGATGCCGAACGAAAAGACCAGGCCCAGAATTACGGGGAACACAGATTTGTTTTTCACAGCTTGCCTCCAAATTTTGTCGTACTGAGGGCAGCTTATGAAGCCGCGAGAGAAGTGTTGTCAGGCGCGCGTAAACAAGTGGTCAACAGATCGTAAGTAGTCAATAAGATCGGCGGTTGCGGTCGAGGCCGGGGCGGAAATTCCGAATGGTCCACGCTGCAAGAAGCAAGGTCCTTCGCTTCGGCCGGTAATGACAAATGGAAATTTTAGGAGGACCTCCCTTGACACGATATTCAAACAGGTGTGAAATTGGCCGATACTTCGAAGGCCGGTGCCCGTCTCTTCCCCCATGGCACTCGGACCCAGAAGCTTTCGTCGAAGAAACTCACGAGCGGGATTGAAGGCTGGATGATTTGTCTGGCCGCTCAAGGCTCCCGCGGGTTAATTTGTTGAGGAAAGAGCTTCACATCTAACAGGAGTGTCTATGAATTCGAGCAACCGAGGAAAGAGCGTCCTCCCGAAATTGTCCGTATTGCTGGTTCTTCTCATCGTAACCGCAGTAGCTTCGGCGCAAAAAAAGACCAATAGTGCGCCTGCGCCCCACGCATCCGCTCCGCACGCAGCCCCAGCGCAGCACGCAGCTCCGGCGCAGCACGCCGCCCCAGCGCAGCGCCCGGGCGGAGGCGCCAAGCCCGGCGGCGCGGGCGCCTCGACCAATCGAGGACCGGGGGGAAGTGCGACGAATCGCGGGCCCGGAGGGACTGGCAGTAGCAATAGAGGTGGGCCGGCAGGCGCGAGTAATCGCGGACCTGGGGCGAACGCCAACAATCGGGGTACGGGGGGCGCCAACAAGGGTGGTGCAGCGAATGCCGGCAAGGGCCCCGCAGCGGGCGCCAATAAGGGTGGAGCGGCGAACGCCGGCAGGGGTGGGGCCACGAACGCCGGTAGGGGCGGAACCACGAATGCCGGCAGGGGCGGGACCACGAATGCCGGTAGGGGCGGGGCCGCAGGCGCGCATCAGCCCGCAGGAAGCAGGAACGTTTCTCTGAAGGGCGGCGGCAGCGCGACTGTCCGCCAGAATGGATCAGTGCGCTCGATCAATCGCAACGGCATGCACATTGAGCATGGGGTCCACGGCGGGCGCACGGTCGTGGGTGAACACAACGGAGCGCGCGTCGTGAACACGGGACGGCATGGAGGATACGTGCAGCGGTCCTATGTCAATCGCGGCGGCCACTCCTATTATTCGCGCACGTACTATAGAAACGGCCACTACTATTCCGGCGTCTATCGCGGCTACAACTGGCATGGTCATGCCTACTACGGCTACTATCCGGGTTATTGGTATCACCCGGGATTTTATGCATGGGGCTATCAGCCGTGGGGAGCGCCGGTCTACTGGGGCGTAGGAGCGTGGGGTTGGGGAGGAGCGCCGTGGTATGGCTTCTACGGCGGGTTCTTCGCGCCTTATCCCTTCTATACTTCGCCGGCGTTCTGGCTGACGGATTATTTGATTGCGGCGAATTTGCAGGCGGCATACGCGGCCCAGGCGGAAGCAAATGCGGACGCCGCGGCGGGCAACGGAGGCGGTGGAGATCCTGCGCCGGCAGCAGCCTCGAATGGGGTGGCACTGACTCCCGAGGTCAAGCAGGCGATTGCCGACGAAGTGAAAGCGCAGTTGGCCGCGCAGCAGGCACAGGCGGCGCAGAATGGCGGGTCCAGCGGTCAAGCTTCAGCGCCGGCAAATGCCAGCGGCGAGGTTCCGCCGGCACTGGATCCGGCAAGGCGCACGTTTGTCGTGGACAGCGACCTCTCCGTAGTAGCGAACGGGCAGGAATGTGGGCTTACCGGAGGTGACGTGATCACGCGGCTCACCGACACTCCGGACGCGGACAATATGGTGAACGCCAGCGTCTCGGCCAGCAAGAAGTCGGATTGCGCCGCCGGACAAACTATAGCCGTTAAAGTGGACGACTTGCAGGAAATGCAAAACCACTTCGACGAACAACTCAATAGCGGATTGGGCGAACTGGCGAAGAAGCAGGGTACGGGTGGTATTCCGAAAGCGCCCGACACCGGCACCACGGCCACGGACGTACCGCCTCCGCCTCCGGATACCACGGCGGCAAAAACTCTGGAAGACCAACAGCAGGCGGCCGACCAGACGGAGTCGCAGGTCAAGCAGGAAACCGCGGGCGGCGGGCTTTAGAACAGACGCTGGTAAGAGGGCGGTTTTACCTGTCGTTCACCTTCGTCAGGCAGGCACTGGGAGCGTCGGATGACGACGCTCCCTTCTGCAATACAGTGGCGAGATGTTCACTGGCTTTGCGCGCACTGTTTGCCGCACCGCTCGGGGTCGGACTTTGGGAAAAACTGAATCGGAGGATCTTACGATGTCACGGAAATTCCACGATCTGATTGCAGGAATTGTGCTTCTGGCTGCCACTATCTTTCCAATGTCGCTGGCCAGTGCCCAGGCGGTTTCTCTGCAGGAGCAACTCGCCGCGCAATACAAACTGGTGAAGATGGGGTCGGACACGAGCGGGTATTCCGTGGTGGAGGCGGGCACACTGCTGGCCATCCAAAAGGGCGGAATCCTCGGCGTGCCTTATTCCGACAAGACGATTCTTACCACCAAGTATGAAGGCGGAACCGTTCATACTCCCAGTGCCGTTGCGGTGCAAGCACGGAAGGCCCTCTTCGGACATTTTTCGCAAACGGCGTCGGAGGGGCAGACTACGCATTTGTTTGCGAGCGGGGACAAGGTATATGCCACGAAGATCGACGTTAACCTGGCCAAAGACAGTGTCACGTTGGGCATCGTCGCCTGCGACACCTGCAACAAAACCGATCCGCCGACCTACAACAAGGCGCAAGTGCTCTTCCAGTTTCCCGCGGGCGCCCTGGCAAAGGCAAGCGCGGGTGCGGTGGAGGATGTTATCGGGCAGCTTCTATCGATCAGCAGTGACGACGCACAACAGGGTGGCGGCGATCAGGGCGGCAACGATCAGCAACAAGGCAACAACCAGCAAGGCAACGATCAGGGTGGAGCACAAGCCCAACAACAAGCGCCTCCGCCGGAACCTCAGCAGATTGAAAAAGGGCAAACTCCTGATCAAGTGAAAGCTGCGATCGGCACGCCGGACAAGATCGTCAATCTTGGAACCAAGCAGATTTACGTTTACAAGGACATCAAGGTCACGTTTATCAACGGAAAAGTCTCCGACGTGCAGTGAGCGGGAATTTCGCTGGATCGCTTGGTGGCATGTTTCAAGACGAGTTTGCCTCCCGCTAACGGCGTGCTCGAAGGGCCCACTCAAGCCAAAAACGGGCTTGAATGGGGCACCCACGGGTAGGACATGGTTGTTCTCGCTAGACCCTTATCGATCCACGGAACCCCCTCGCGGCATAGTAAGATTCTGCACCGTTGTGATACACAAAAATTGTGTCGAAGCGGCGATCGCAAAAGATGGCGCCACCGAGTTTTCTGATGCCAGATGGTGTTTTCACCCAGCTTGACGTTTTGGCGTCAAAATTTCCGAGTTTCTGCAGCTCTCGATATTCTTCCTCGGTTAAGAGCTCGATGCCGATGGCAGCTGCCAGATCAACAGCGTTACCTTTTGGTTTATTTTCTTTCCTTGACTCCAGCGCTTCACGGTCGTAACAAAGACTTCTACGGTCTTTCGGGCTTTCTGCGGAACAATCATAAAAAATGTATTCGCCGGTCTTTTTGTCCTGACCAACAACGTCCGGTTCACCGCCAGTCCTTTCCATCTCGTTGATTGACCACAGTTTTTCAGCGTTCGCTTCCAGCTTTGCTTGTGCTTGAGCCCATTCAAGGCCTTTATGGCGGTTCATGTTTTTCTCAAAACGGACTTTCAATGCTTTGAGCAATCGTTCACGTTGTTCTCCTGACAACTCCTTTTTATTACTCTTCAATGGTTGGCGCATGGTTCTGATCCTCCTCGATTCACGATTTTTGAGCCGCCTGAGGCGGCCAGTTTGGCGCTTCAATACCGAACTGCTTGGCGTACTCGGCGTTCAGCCGCCGCCAGCCGGCGAACTTCATGGCATCGCCACCAACGATGCGTCCGATGGGAGTTCCGCTGAGAAGGTGATCCAGAACATCGAAAGAAATGTGCCACCCGGCAGCACCCATGGAGATGAAGCGGCGATCGATCTTGTGCCACAGCGTCAGGCGCGTGCCACCGCCAGAGGCCTCGAGTTCCCAACGCATATCGCCGTACTCAAGCGCCTTGGGAGCTTCGGCTCGCGCAACTTTTGTTTCGATCGGCGTAGGTGTTCCCATCCAGGTAAGCTTCACCGTTCCAACCGCACCCAGGTTCCCATCGGTCACAAAGGGAGCCCACTCGCGCAGATGCGCCGGGTCGGTAAGCGCCTGCCAGACTTTTTCCGGGGCGTGGCGCAATTCTCGGACGAGAATGAGCGTCCACTTCTCTCCGTCTTTCTGTACCCGCGCCAAGTTGGCGGGACCGGGTGCGTACAGCTCAGGTTCGGTCATCTTCTGTTCCTTTTCTGTTGCTTTTCTGTTCCTTTTCCGATCCTTGGTCTTCCTCGTGCTGAACCGCGGCCCTACCAGCGCGCCAGCTGGGTGAGCTGAATGAGGTTGCCGCAGGTGTCGTTCAGCATCGCAATGGTCGAGGCGGTCACGTCGGTGGGCGGCATCGTGAACTCGGCGCCGCGGGCTTTGATCCGCTCGAAGTCGCCCTTGACGTCGTCGGTGAAGAACATCGCGGCGGGCTGGCCCTGTTGAAACATCGCCTGCTGATACGCTTTGGCCGCGGGGTTGTTGTTCAGCGCCAGCTGCAGCTCGGTGCCGTCCGGCTCCTCGGGCGAGGCCACGGTCAGCCAGCGATATGGGCCCTGACTGAAATCGGTCTTCTTGGCAAAGCCCAGTACCTCCGTATAAAAGCGCAGGGCCTTGTTCTGGTCGTCCACGTATAGGCTGGTCACTTTGATTTTCATTTCATTTCTCCTTTATCGCGTTCGCGGTTTGGGCCGCGTCGTCTTCTCCTTGGTTTTCCTCTTCGGTGGTGTTGATGATCCATGTTGTTGATGATCCATCCGGTCGAGGTGGCGTTCGAGCGCATCTACGTGAGCGGACCAGAACCGGCGGAACTGAGCCAGCCAGGCATTCACCTCCTGAAATGGTTCAGGTTTCAACCGGTAGAGACGGCGCTGTGCGTCCACCATGGATTCCACGAAACCGGCCTCGCGCAGCACTCGCAGGTGCTTTGACACGGTCGGCTGTGACATGCGAAGCTGACGCTCGATCTCTCCCACCGACTGTTGGGACGAGACCAGGAGGCTCAGGATCGCACGGCGGTTCGGCTCCGCAATGATTTCGAACACAGATTCCATTCCCTTAATATACTCCAACTGGCATATACGTGTCAAGGTATATATTGACAGGGGCTTGATGGTAGAAGCGCTGGGGTATTTTATGAGACGAGATGATAAGCGCTAAAGGATTTTTTTTCCAAACGCCGAGAGCGCCAGCTCGACGGCTAAGTCGGCGGTCTGGTTGTGCTCGTCGATTACGGGATTCACTTCCACGATTTCGAAGCTGGTCATGCGCCCGTGGTCGGCGATGATTTCCATGGCGAGATGCGCTTCGCGATAGGTTGCGCCGCCCCAGACCGGAGTGCCGACGCCGGGTGCGTCTTCGGGATCGATCCAATCCATGTCGAGCGAGACGTGATAGCCGGCGGTGCCGCGTCCGGCCATGCGGAGAGCTTCCTCCATGACGGCGCGCATGCCGCGTTCGTCGATGTCGCGCATGGTGAAAACTTCGACTCCGGATTTGCGGATGTTTTCTTTTTCGAAATTATCGACGTCGCGGATGCCGACCAAAACGCAATTTTCCGGCTGCACTTTGGGCGAGAAGTCGTAGATGTTGCCGAGTTCGGCGGGAGGCAGGCCCATGAGCGCGGCGAGCGGCATGCCGTGGACGTTGCCGCTGGGAGAAGAGTCGGGCGTGTTCATATCGGTGTGAGCGTCGATCCAGAGGAGGCCGATTTTCTGGTTCTTGCGGCGGTAGAACTCGGCCACACCTGACACCGTGCCAGCGGCTACAGAATGATCGCCGCCGAGGACGAGCGGGACTTTACCGGCTTCCAGCGTCTTCAACACCAAGTCGGCGCTCTTGGTGCAGGTGGCGGTGATTTCCTTGAGGTATTTGGCGTGGGCCGCGCCTTCTTTTTTCTGCTCGGGGATGGCGACGGCGATGTTGCCGGCGTCTTCGACAATGTGGCCGATGGCTTCGAGGCGGGCTTCGAGTCCGGCAACGCGGACAGCGGAAGGCCCCATGTCCACGCCGCGGCGGGATTGGCCGAGATCAAGAGGAACGCCGATCACGCGAATCTGGCGCGGGGTGATGTTGCTGTAGGTCGTGCTTCGTTGTGCCATAGGCTTCCTATTCACCGCCGAGACGCCGAGTGCGCCGAGAAAAACTAGTTCTTGATTTATTCGGTTTGCGGCGCTTGTCTTTTTGCCCATTCGGCGTCTGGGAATTCATTCACTATTCGTTTCAGTCCGTTCTTTAGAACAGGGACGTGGGAGTTCATCAGGAGGCCTACTCTTTTCTTCGCCAGCCTCAGATACGATAAGAGCTGCGCATCGTGAATTGGAAGTAACTTTTCGATTGCCTTAATTTCAACGATGATTTCGTTTTCTACAACCAAGTCCAGCCTGTAGCCGCAGTCGAGTTTCACATCTTTGTAGATTACTGGCAGCGGCTTTTGTTCCTCGACTCGTAGTCCCAGACGCTTCAACTCAAAGACCAGGCAGGATTCATAAGCTGACTCCAGCAGCCCTGGTCCTAGATGTCGATGCACCTCAATCGCAGCGCCAATGATGCGGCGCGAAATCTCATAGAGCCTGTCATTTTCTCGCATTTCTCGGCGCTCTCTGCGTCTCGGCGGTGAAAAGCTCTACGGGTACAGCCGATGGAGCATGCGCGGGAAGGGGATGGTTTCGCGCACGTGCTCCAGGCCGCAGATCCAGGCTACGGCTCGCTCGATACCCATGCCGAAGCCGGAGTGAGGGACGCTGCCGTACTTGCGGAGATCAAGATACCACTTGAAGGCTTCTTCGGGCAGATTGTGCTCGTGAATGCGCTTTAGGAGCAGGTCGTGGGAGGCGGTGCGCTGCGATCCGCCGATGATTTCGCCGTAGCCTTCAGGGGCTAACACGTCCACGCAGAGGGCGAGTTCGGGGTGCTCGGGATCGGGCTCCATGTAAAACGCTTTCACGCTGGCCGGGTAGCGATGGACCATTACGGGCCGGTCGTAAAGCGAGGAGAGATAGGTTTCATCGGGCGAGCCGAGGTCTCCGCCCCACTCGAATTTACTTTCCAGCACGCCTTGCGAATGGCCTTCCTGCAACTTCTCGACGGCTTCGTCGTAGGTGATGCGCGGAAAGGGCGCGTCGATTTTCTCCAGCTTCGTGAGGTCGCGGCCGATGGTTTCGAGGTCGGGACGGCGGCGCTCCAGGCAGCGCTTTACTACGAAAGTCAGCAAGCCTTCGGCGAGTTGCATCACGTCGTCGAGCGTGCCGTAGGCGACTTCAGGTTCGACCATCCAGAATTCGGTTAGGTGGCGGCGGGTCTTGGATTTTTCGGCGCGGAAGGTGGGACCGAACGAGTAAACCTTGCCGAGCGCCATGGCGGTGGCTTCGATGTAGAGCTGGCCGGATTGCGTGAGATAGGCTTGCTCTTCGAAGTAATCCACGGGAAAGAGCGTGGAAGTGCCTTCGCAGGCGGCGGGCGTGAGGATGGGCGGGTCGGTGAGAGTGAATCCGTTAGTGTCGAGAAAATCGCGGGTGGCGCGAATGATTTCGGCGCGCACACGCAGAATGGAAGCCTGACGCTGGGAGCGCAGCCAAAGATGGCGGTGCTCCATCAGGAAATCTACGCCGTGCTCTTTGGGAGTGATCGGGTAGGGAGTCGACTCGGGTACGCGCTGCACGATCTGGACGTTTGAGACGTCGAGTTCATAGCCGCCGGGGGCGCGCTTATCGGCGCGGACCTTGCCTTCGACGATGACGCTGGATTCCTGGGTGAGGCCTTTGATGGCTTCGAACACTTCGGGCGGGACGGCGTTCTTCGGGACTACTCCCTGGATGACGCCGGAGCCGTCGCGGAATTGGGGGAAGAGAAGCTTGCCGCTTTCGCGGAGGTTGTAGAGCCATCCGCGAATGGTGACGGACTGGCCTTCGTGGGCGCCGATTTGTGCGATGGTGCTGATGGGTGAGGACATAAAATTAAGATTTTGCGTTTCGTTTGCCGGCTCCGAGAGGTCAGAGGTGAGAGGTCAGATTGCAGAGGTAAGAACCTAGGGTTAACTTCTGCAATCTGACCTCTGACCTCTGACCTTGTTCTTACGAATCTTCCAGCTTGCGGAAGGCTGCGGTCAGTTCTTCGCTGGGACTCTTCTTTTCTTCGCCGTCAATTTCGAGCAACAGGGGCGGCTTTTGCGGCGCAGTACGCAGCAATTCCATGGTCTGTTTCCAGTCGATTGAGCCTTGGCCGGGCCAGAGGTGCGTGTCTTTGTCTCCGTTGTTGTCGTGGATGTGGGTCGAACAAATGTGATTCTTCAGGATGGCGAAGCCTTCGGGAATGCCTTCCATCATGTGGGCGTGACCGCAATCAAAGCAGACGCCGATGTCGTCGAAGTGCATGGTCTTGATGAACTCGAGAAGGCGCTCGGGCGTGGAAAGTTCGTTGGGAATATTTTCCACGAGCACCCTGACGCCGAGCGGCTTGGCGAAGGCGCGCAGATGCTCGACGGAGGTCATGGCGTTTTCGAATTTCTTTTCGTCGAAGGCTTCGTTGGGATTGCCGAGGTGCTGGATGAGAAAGCGGAACGGAATGTGCTCGGCGATTTCGAGGGCGCGTTTGATCTCGTCCATGGCATCGATGCGGTGGGCGCGGTCGATGGAAGCAATGTTGACGGGCGGCGCACCGGTGCGTCCCCATTCGTAGTCGGAGTACAAGGGCGCGTGCACGGAATTGAGTGGAATACCGGTAAAGCGGAACCAGTCGGCAATTTCGCGGACATGCTGCTTGCGATTCGCGTAGTCGAAATGCTGGCGGGCGGCGAAGATTTCGATCGACTGGGCTCCCGCTTTGACGAGCTCGTCGAGCAAGCCCGGATGGAGCCGTTCTTTTACATAGATGTATGTCGATACCGCCCTCTGCATCAGTAACCCACCGCCTTCCCGTTGTTGCGTCCGTCGCTGGCGCCGAGGCGCTCGCCGGTTTTGGGGTCAACCATGATGCACTCGCCGTCTCCCCAGAAATGGTCGACCTTCAGCTTGTGTCCCTTGGAACTGAGAAGATTCATTGTATCGGGAGAAAGGCGGTCTTCGACGAGAATCTCATCGGGGAGCCACTGATGATGAAACCTGGGTGCGTTGACGGCTTCCTGAATATCGAGCGAGAAATCCACCACGCCGATGAGGATGTTGGCGACGGTGGTGATGATGGTGGGGCCGCCGGGCGAGCCCAGAACGAGGAAAAGCCTGCCGTCTTCCAGCGCATCCTTTCGGAGGACAATAGTCGGCGTCATGGCGGAGAGCGGACGCTTGCCCGGGCCGATGGCATTGGCCGGGCCCTGGATCAGTCCGTAGTTGTTGGGGACGCCTTGTTTGGCGGCGAAGTCGTCCATTTCATCGTTGAGCAGGAAGCCGAGGCCTGCGGCGGTGACGCGAGAGCCGAAGGAGTGGTTGAGCGTGGTGGTGACGGCGACGGCGTTGCCTTCGGCATCGACTACGGAATAGTGAGTGGTATTTTCAGGTTCGCGAATCGACGTGGGGCGCGACTTGGCGACGCGCTCGAGTTCGCTGAACGACGGGCGCTTCAGATCTTTGCTTACGCTGGCGTGGTTGAGGTCGATGGAGTCGCGCCATGCGGCGGCGTACTTTTTGTCGATGAGCTGCGCTACGGGAACTTTGGCGAAGTCGGGATCACCCATGAATTCGTCGCGATCGTAGAAGGCGCGGCGGAAGGCTTCGGCTTCTAGGTGGATGGCGGCGGCGGAGCGGTTGCCGAGTTTCGCAAGGTCGAAGCCCTCGATGATATTTAGGATTTCGACGAGCGCGACCCCGCCGGAAGATGGAGGCGGAGCGCTGATGATGTCGAAGCCACGATAGGAGCCGCGAATAGGCTCGCGTTCCTTGACTTCGTAGGCGGCGAGGTCGGCGGCAGTGACGAGGCCTCCGCCTTGGTGGACGGCCGCAGCCAGTTCGCGGGCCAGGGCGCCGTGATAGAACTCATCGGGATTTTTGGCGATGCGTTCGAGCGTGCGGGCGAGTTCGGGCTGTTTGAGTAGTTCGCCGGGCTGGTAGTAGTTTCCGTCGCGCTGGAAAATGCGTTTGGATTCGGGAAACTGGGCGAGATACTCATCTTCTTTCAGCGCTTGCGCGTCTTCGTAGGCGAGGGGGAAGCCATCGCGGGCGAGCTTGATGGCGGGAGCGATTACTTTTTCGAGCGACAGCTTGCCGTATTGTTTTTCGGCGTAGACGAGGCCGGCTACGGTGCCGGGGACGCCGACGGATTTGTAGCCGACGACGCTGGAATTTTTGCTGGAGTCTGGGATGACGTTGCCCTGGGCGTCGAGATACATGTTCTCGGTGGCAGCGGCGGGCGCTTTTTCGCGGAAGTCGATGAAGCGAGTTTCTCCGTTGGCGTTGCGGAGAAGAAGGAATCCGCCTCCGCCGAGATTTCCGGCCTGGGGATGGACGACGGCGAGCGCGAAGCCGGTGGCTACGGCGGCATCGACGGCATTGCCTCCGGAGCGCAGCATCTCGACGCCGGCGCGCGAGGCTAGTTCGTGGACACTGGTGACGATAGCGTGCGGAGCATGCGTGGGGCTCAGAGGCGCAGCCGCGACGGTGGTTGCGAATAGAGCGCACAGGCTGCTGAGGATGAGAAGACGGCGTTGAATGCGCATGGGTTGGGCGAAGTACGAGGCTAGCTTAGCGGGTTGCGGGGAGTCAAACCGGTTTACCGCCGAGACGCGGAGGGCGCCGAGAAAACCTTACTTGGATTTCGTTGATCGAGGTCTTGTCTTCCTTGGCGACCTGGCTTGCTTGGGGGCTTTCGCTACCACCAGATCGTAGGACTGGCGAATCAGGGCCTCGAGTTCGCGGGAGGGCAGGACGTTGGAGGTTTCGAGGAGGATCCATTTGAAGCGGCCGACATACGGGGCTTCGGAGATGCCTTCGATTTCGAGAAGTTCGTGAAATTGTTCGGGAGCGCATTTGAAGGTGATGGGGGTGAGTTTGCCTTGGGAGAGGTCGACGATAGAGAATATCTTGCCGCGCACTTTGAAGCAGAGATTTTCGCCCCACTGCAGATTCTCGGTGACGTCGGGGAGGGAGAGGCAGAGCTTGCGGAGCCAGTCGGCGTCGGGCATGGGGGAAATGATAGCGCGACGGGGCGCTCCATCGAAAAGCGCTCAAGTGCACGCGGGCAAGAGTGCCCGCGCCACATGTGTTTTGTTGCCGGCGAGACGCCGGCGCTACCTACACCTGGTCTCTTGCTTCGCCTAGCACCACCGATACTTCCATTTGTCTCTTGCCTCGGAAGATGGTTACTTTCACGGTGTCGCCGGCTCGGTGTTTGTTCATGATCTGGGCTAGGGTCTGCTGGCTTTCGATTTTTTCTCCGTCGATGGCGACGATCTGGTCTCCACCGATCATGATGGGAATGTTGCCGAGGTAGGCGCGTTCGGAACCGCCGCGCAATCCGGCGCGATCGGCGGAGCCTCCGGGAACGGCCTGAACGATGAGGAGTCCGTAGTCGGCGGCCAGGCTGAGTTCGCTGGCGATTTCGGGATCGATGGGGATGGTGCGAACGCCGAGCGCGGGGCGGCGCACGCGTCCGAGGGTGACCAGATCGTTGACCACGGCTTTGGCGGTGTTGATGGGGATGGCGAAGCCGATGCCGGCGCTTTGTCCAACGCTGGAGGCGATCATCGTGTTGATGCCGATGACCTCGCCGTGCCAGTTGAGGAGCGGGCCGCCGGAGTTGCCGGGGTTGATGGCGGCGTCGGTCTGGATGGCCTCATCAATGACTAGGCCGTCGGGCTCCTGCACCTGGCGGATGGAACTGACGATGCCTAGCGTGAGGGTTCCGGCGAGGCCGAAGGGATTGCCTATGGCGTAGACTTTTTGGCCGACTTGCAGATTGGTCGAGTCGCCTAGCGTCATCGGCTGCAGGTCGGGGGCTTTGATCTGGACGATGGCCAAGTCATGAGACTTGTCGGTGCCGACGATCGTGGCCTTGTATTTTTTGCGGTTGTGGAGCGTCACTTCAACCTGGCGCGCTTCGGCAATGACGTGATAGTTGGTGAGGATGTGTCCTTCTTTGTCGATGACGAAACCGGAGCCCTGGCCTTCCTGAGGAACCAGTCCGTAGAAAAAGTCGAAGGTCATGACGCGTGAGGTGATGTTGACGACCGATGCGATGTTCTTGCGGTAAACGTTGATGTTGTTCTGCTCTTCGGCGTCGAGCGCTTCGCCGCCGGCGGCTTCGGTGATCTCAACGTGCTGCGGACGGCTGATCCAGTTGGCGGGATGGAGGCGTCCGTTACGGTAGGTGGTGAAATAGAAGAAGGCGGACGCCAGAACAATTGCGAAAACAAAAGGACGCAAGAATCTCATCGGGGTTAATCCTTAAAAGCTTACAGTTTGATTCTAGCGAAAAAGTTCGATTTACCGGAGAGGACGCAACACAAGTTTGGCTTGTCATCTTCAGCGTAGCGAAATGACCTCTGCATCGTGAGCGCTAATGCACAGGTCCTTCGCTTCGCTCAGATGTAATGAAAACAAGAAAAGGCGTGCCTCCAAGGGTAGAGTACGTGCTCGAAGCACAAGCCCTGAAGGAGGCACGAGATGATCCACGTTGGCGTAGATCTTC
>JBEKIB010000095.1:0-29681 GCA_050011975.1 Terriglobales bacterium
GTATCTCGATGGTCCGCCCAGCATTCCGGCCACACGGAGCCTTGCGGCGCAAGTAGACTGCGATGGATGGCGTAAATAACTAAGGGCGCGGCTTCAAGACCGCGCCCTTTCTTCTGTCCGATGAATCACACGATGGAGCGCCGGGCGTCTCGCCCGGCCACCGCGGCATCTCTCTGGCCGGGCGGGGGCGCCCGGCGCTCCATCGACATTAGGAGGTCGCACTGACGACCGTTGGTCCTGTTCTTCGCCATATCCAGGGATAGTCCAGCGGATTGCTGACCAGGCCGGCCCGCACGGGATTCTCGAGCATGTAATAAAGCTTTACCTCGAATTGTTCCTCCTTCCTCAAAGCACGGTCGAAAGATTCCTCTTGCCAAACTTTCCCCCGGCGATTCAGAAGTTTGTCGATGCCGTGCGCTGAGGCGCCCTTGATAGCCTGCATGGTCTCGGCAATGGGGATAGGCCCATGAGGACGACAAATCGGCACCAGGGCAAGGTGCACATGATCGGGCATGACGACTAGAGCGTACAGTTCAAACTTCGGACCATTTCCAGCCACGCAGGTATCGACAACAATTGTTCTCGCTGCCGGAGGCAGAGTCCAGCGAAGATAGGTGCAGAAGGTAGTGAAGATGATTTTGAAGTCTGGCTGAAAATGAGGCAGACGGCGGCGGTATTCATACGAGTACACACATAGAGATCTAGCATCCTCTCGAGGCGCTAGCTAGGAGCTAAATCACGTTCATCTGGTGATGAATCACACGATGGAGCGCCGGGCGTCCTCGCCCGGCCCCCGCGGCATCTCTCTGGCCGGGCGGGGACGCCCGGCGCTCCACGAACTAAGTTACTTGATTGCTTCGGCCGCGATTCTCTCCGTCATGAAGGCTTCGATCACGTCGCCGGCTTTGATGTCGCCGTAGTTCGAGATGGAGATGCCGCACTCCATACCGCTGGTCACTTGGGAAGCATCGTCCTTGAAGCGCCGCAACGACGCCACTTTTCCTTTGAAGACCACCACGTTGTCGCGCAGCAGCCGCACTTCGGAGTCGCGCTTGATCAGTCCATCGCTCACGCGGCAGCCGGCAATCGTCCCCACCTTCGGAATGCGGAAGGTCTCCAGCACATCGGCGCGTCCCTGGTACGTTTCTTTGATGGTCGGCTCGAGCAGCCCGGTCATGGCGCGCTTGATCTCGTCCTGCAGTTCGTAAATGATCGAGTGCAGCCGTATGTCGACTTTTTCCTGATCGGCCAGTTCCTGCGCCTTGCGCTCCGGGCGCACGTTAAATCCAATGATGATGGCATTCGACGCCGAGGCCAGCAGCACATCGGTCTCGGTGATCGCGCCAATGCCCGACCGCAGCAACTTCAACCGCACTTTGTCGTTCGACAGCCGGCCCAGCAAATCGCCCAGCACTTCGACAGAGCCCTGCACGTCGGCTTTCAGGATGATGTTCAGTTCCTTCATGCCGGCCGTCTTCAACTGCTCGGCCAGGCCTTCTAACGAGACTCGCGAACTCTTGGCGAGCGTGGCTTCGCGCGCTTTCTGCTCGCGGTATTCCGAGATGTCGCGCGCCTTCTCGCGGTCCGTGACCACGACGAATTGATCGCCCGCCTGCGGCAGCCCTTCCAACCCGATAATTTCCACCGGCGTCGAGGGCGGCGCTTCCTTCAGCGGCTTGCTGCGATCGTCGAACATAGCCCGGACTTTTCCGTACACGTTCCCAACCACGAAATTGTCGCCCGCGTGGAGCGTGCCGTTCTGCACCAGGATCGTCCCCACCGGACCGCGTCCCCGATCCAGCTTCGCTTCGAGTACAACGCCGCTCGCGGCGCGTCCCGGGGTCGCTTTCAATTCCTGGAGATCGGCGGTCAGGCAAATCATTTCCATCAGCAGATTAAGATTCGTTTTCTGCTTGGCGGAAACGTCGACGAACACCGTCTTGCCGCCCCATTCTTCCGGCACCAGCCCGCGATCGGCCAGTTGCTTCTTGACCCGCTCCGGCAGCGCGCCCGGCTTATCGATTTTGTTGACCGCGACAATGATGGGAACTTCGGCCGCATGCGCGTGATCGATCGCTTCCACCGTCTGCGGCATAACGCCGTCGTCGGCCGCGGTGACCAGCACCACGATGTCGGTTGCTTTCGCTCCGCGGGCGCGCATGCGCGTGAACGCTTCGTGACCGGGCGTATCCAGAAACACGATCTCGCGGCCATAAGCCGGAGACGCCTCGTCCGAGATGCGAACCTTGTAGGCGCCGATATGCTGCGTAATACCGCCCGCCTCGCCTCCGGCCACATTGGTCGAGCGGATCGAATCGAGCAGTGTCGTCTTGCCGTGATCCACGTGGCCCATGATCGTGACCACGGGTGGACGCGGCACCGCCTCCGCGCCTTCCTCGCTGCTCTCGACGGCTGCGTCCGTATCTTTGGCAGCTTGTTCTTCGAAGGTGATCACTTCCGTATCCGCCCCGAAGAAGCGCGCCATTTCACTGGCCAGTTCCGCGTCGAGCGTTTGATTGATGGTCGCGAACACGCCTCGCACCACCAGCCGCGCAATCACATCCTTGGCGCGAATGCCCAGCTTCTCGGCCAGGTCTTTCACCGAGATTCCCTCTGTAATCGTGATGTTGCGCGTGATCGGCGCGGGCTCGTTGCTGATCGTCATCCGCGGCGGCGGAGTGTAGCCCTTCATCGGGCCTTCCTTCACACCTCGCGGCACATATCTCTGTCCCGGTCGCCGCGCCGGACCACCCGGACGGGCTCCTGGGCGGGTTGGTCCCGGAGGCGGCAGCCCGGCTCCCGGACCTACGCCCAGCGGACGCGATCCCGCGGGCGCAACTCGGGTCGGATGCATGGGCCGCCGTTCACCCGGACGAAGCGGCGGACGCGGTGATCCCGGCGCTTGCGGCCGGGCCGTGCGCTGAAAAATTGGCTGCCCCGGCACCGGACGTCCCGGCACAGATCGCGAAGTTGCACCCGGCGCTGCACCCGGCGGAGGCAAAGGCGCCTTGTATACCGGTCGCGGGCCGGTCTGGGGCATGATCATTCGCGGCGGCGGCGCAATCGGAGCCGCTGGCCTCGCGGGCGCCGCGGCTTGCATCTGCGTAACGTTGTTCGGCGGAGGTTGCGCCGCTGGCGGAGCACTACCCGCCAGCGCTGCCGGAGTTGTAGTCGTGACTCGAGGCGGAACTGCGATCGCCGGCGGTGCTGCACTCGTGCTTGCAGCGGATGGGCCCGCAGCCGGTAGAGTCGCGGCGGGTGGCGTCACGGGAGCTTTGGGTGGAATCACCACCACTGTCGGCGGGCGGTACGTGGCGGCTACCGAAGCCGGCGTCACCAGTCTCGGTGTTGGCGGCGCGGGCGCTTCAATCGCGGGCTTGGGCGGCACTGCCTTCCGAGTCACGGGAGCGGCCGGAGCTTCTGTCTTCGCTTCGACCACTGGCGCCGTAACCGGTGGCCTGACTGCTGGACGCGGCGGATGCTCGGCGGCTTCCTTTAACTGCGTGATGGCGCGCAGCACGTCTCCAGGTCGAGATATATGGGAGAGGTCGATCTTCGTCTTGATCTCTTCTTCGCCGTGAGCGGCACGCGAAGAGGCCCTCGCCGAACTCGGCGACACATCGGAACGGCCACGGAGATGCTTTCGCACCAAGTCCGCTTCGTGATCTTCCAGAGAGCTGGAGTGCGTTTTTTTCTCCGTGACGCCCACCGTGGTCAGCACGTCAAGAATTTCCTTGCTCTTGACTTCCAACTCACGGGCCAGATCGTTGATTCGAATCTTACTCATCCGCTCTGACTTCCGGCTGACGAAGCCTCCACATTCGGTTCGGATGTAACTCCAAACTCGCCAAGCTTCGAGTTTCAGCTCTGCTTGTCTTCCGGGGCTTCTTCAGTCGCGGCTTCTTCGCTGGAAGGTCCGGCGCCTTCTGCCGCCGGCGCCGCTTCGGCAGGCTCCGCTTCCGCAGCCAACCTCGCCGCCTCTAACTCGCCATCTACCGGCGATTCAGCTTCTCCGGTGTTCTCTGGTTCAGCGGCCAACGCATCCGCTTCTACCGAGCCTTCTGCCAGCGATTCCTCGCTGAATGCCGCTTCAGTGGCGGCTTCTCCGGTGCTGCCCGGTTCGGCGGCGTCTACCGCCTCGCCGCCATCCAGAGTGGCAAAGTAATTATTGACCGCAATACTGATTTTTTCCACCGTTTTCGGGCCAATGCCTTCAATCGCTTCCAATTGCTCCGGCGTCATATCGGCCAGCGACTCCACCGTGTTCACGCCCGCCGCCTTCAGTTTCTCGACCAGTCCCTCACCCAGTCCGGTAACAATCTCCAGCGGAGTTACGGTCTGCGTGACCAGCGCCGACATCTGTTGCTCCACTTCCTGCCGCTTTTCTTCTTCGCTCTTGATGTCGATCTTCCAGCCCAGGAGCTTCGCCGCCAGCCGGACGTTCTGCCCTTTTTTCCCGATCGCCAGTGAAAGCTGCGTGTCATCCACCACCACTTCCAGATGCTTGTCCGCCGCATCGACAATCGTTACCCGGCTCACTTTGGCGGGCTGCAGCGCCTTCTCCGCGAACGTCACCGGATCCTCGTGATACTCGATGATGTCGATTTTTTCTCCGCGCAGCTCGCGAATGATCGACTGCACCCGCATCCCCTTCATGCCCACGCAGGCGCCGACCGCGTCCACGTCCTTGTCCTTCGACAACACCGCGATCTTCGTGCGCTCGCCCGCTTCCCGCGCAATCGCCCGGATCACCACCGTGCCGTCATAAATTTCCGGCACTTCGGTCTGGAACAGATGCTGGACTAACTCCGGAGCGGAGCGCGATGCGATCACGCCTGGACCTTTCGTCGCTTTTTCCACCCGCACGATCACCACTCGAATCCGTTCGCCCACCGCGAACGATTCCAGCCGTGACTGCTCCTTGCGTCCCATGCGCGCTTCGGCCTTGCCGATATCGAGAATCACGTCCGGACCTTCGAGCCGCTTCACGGTCGCATTCACGATCTCGTTCACATGTCCGATGTATTCGTTGTAAACCGTGTCGCGTTCCGCCTCGCGCACCTTCTGAAATATGACCTGCTTCGCCAGTTGCGCCGCAATCCGCCCCAGAATTCCTTCCGTCACTTTCGGGATCAGCAGCTCTCCGCCCACTTCCGCGGCCGGATCCAGCTTCCGCGCCTGCTCCACCGTTACCTGCAGATTCGCGTCTTCCACCTGCTCCGGAGTCTCGACGATCGACTTCACCGCATACGCACTGATCTTGCCGCTGTCTTTGTCGAGCACGGCGCGCAAGTTTTCCTGCGTCTTGTAGTATTTGCGCGTCGCCACCACAATGGCGTCTTCAACCGCGCTCACCACAATCTGCGGATCAATGCCCTTTTCCCGGCTGACCCCTTCGATGATGTTGTAAAGCTCACTCGCCATAAAAAGTCCAGGTTTCAATGTTTCAAGGTTTCAGAGTTTCAAAGTTTTCGCCGCAGCACTGATTCTGCCGATCCTTGAAACCCTGAAACTTTGAAACCTTGAAACTTTTATATTTCCGGTACCAGATTCGCCTTCTCTATGTTTCCTAACTCAATTTCAACCTTCCGCGATTCGCCTTCTTTCGGACGCATCTTCTTTTTCCGCGCCGCGCTCAGATCCAGCAGCAGCTTGCCGTTCTCGAAGCTTTCCAGCTTGCCTTCAAAATACCGGTTGTCGTTCACCGGCTCCCGCGTCGTCAACTTCACGCGCTGTCCGCGGAAGCGCTCAAAATCTGCCGCCTTCGTCAGCTTGCGATCGAGTCCCGGAGAAGAAACCTCCAGCACATAGGACCCGCCCGGCACCGCATCTTCAACGTCGACGATCGTCCCGAACTCGCGGCTGAACTTGGAGCAGTCTTCGTGGGTCACGCCGACAGGACGATCCGCCGTAGGCAGCGCGCCGGGCATATCGTTTTCAAGCCGACCGTTTTCAAGCCGATCGTTTTCAAGCCGATCAATAAACACGCGCAGCATGCGGTGCTTACCCGCCCCGCACACCTCCACTTCGACTACTTCCAGCCCGATCGAGCCCGCTACCCGCTCGGCAATCTGCCGGACCTTATCAAGATCTAAAGCCATGTTTTCAGCAACTTGCGCCCACGTCGCCGCGCCAGTCATTCGAACTAATCGGCCCAAACTAAAAAGTGGGCTTTCGCCCACTGGTGTGCTTCGGCAATCCTGACACTACAACACAACAGTATTCATCAGCAACTATACGCCGCCAATATGGAAAACACAAACCCGGGTACACCCCTCACAGGCCCGCGCAAAGACGCCTCGCTAGGACAGGCTATCTAGTCAGGCGAAGCTCGGCCGCGAGCCCAGCATCGGCCATGAGAAGGCAGCCACAGCACAGACCCAGTTACGGAAGTATCTGAAGTAACCTTGCCCTCGCCGCGCCCATCCCGCAAACTTCTCATCATGCCGTTTTCGCGCGCCCATATCGCCATCGCACTGGGCTCGGCTGGTCTGCTCGTGCTCGTGTTTCTCGGCTATCTCTACTGGCTCAGCAACCAGCCGCCGGTTCTTTCGCGCTCGGAAGAACGCGACCCGCTCACCCAGTTGCCGATCAGCATCACCATGAATCCGTTTCGCGATCGCACCATCGAGCGCACCGCCAACAGCTTCATCTCCGAGATGCGCGACGGCAATTGCCGCAAGCTGCTCGCCCAATGGGAAAGGGACTACCGCAAAAAGCGCGCCGACTTCCTCTGTAACTCCGAAGCCCAGCACCCGCTGATTTCCTGGAACCTGGTGGAATGGGAAGACGCGCCACCGCTCGTGATTCTGCACTACAAAGGCCAGCGCTACAGCAGCCCCAGCCAGGACGCAACTTACAAAGATCTGTTCTCAGTGACCGAAGAAAAGAAAGACTCCGGCTGGACAGTTACAAAGTACGATTCCTTCTACTGAAGCAATCCGGCCAGTTATCGACCTACCCACACCGCTAGACAACAGTAAATATCGACCATCGCTATGGTTCACGCGTCCTTCCGTGCGATGGATCCGGCGAAGTCGCCGTGTTCAGATCGACATACAGCGGCTGCCCCGAGCCTGATCGCGGCGCATAACAATTCCCGTCCGCCGAGTAACTGCGTACGCAACCAGCGGCCACATCTTTCCGTCGAGGAGACTGCGCGAACTGCCATACATCCGCGAACCGCACCCCACTCGCGCTGGGCGACGGCGGACGCCGCGGAACCGCGCATCCCGGTGACGGCGGACAAGCATCATTCGTCACCCAGTAAGCGATGTCTCGCACACCCGCGTTCTGCCGTACGTCTTCCGCGGTCACCACGCTGGCGCCGTTCTTTTCCCTCGCCGCGATCCCGGAACAATACACGCCCGCCCGAAACCCCGACCGGCGGACTTCATCCACCCAGGCGAACAAGTAAGCCTTCTGCTCCGGTAACAACCGCCCACCCTCTTCCTGATCGAGAAAGATAATGGTCTGCGCCGGGAAGCCCTCGCGCCCGGCGGCCCGCACTGCAGTTAGCGCGTCAGCTTTCCCCAATTCGGACGCCCGCCCGGAATTTTCAAGGTCCCGATACAAGCGTCCATTGAACAACACCACGAATCCAAAGCCGGCCGCCTCCAGCTTACTGCGCTTCCCCACCCAGTTATTCACCTTGATCCCCGGTGGATTGTTCAGCCAATAACTCGAGTAAGAGAAGGTCGCACGCAGATCCTTCAATCTCTCATCTCCGGGATATTCGTTGCGATCGTAGCCGAGGTAAGAGATCTCGCTCTCGCCGAACTCCAACATCCGCATGCTATCGGCGAGAACGCCCAGGAGGGACAAGAGGGCAGCAACTGCAAGCAACTTTTTCATGGCCGCTCATTCTAGCAATAACCACTTTCGTGAGCTGAGGCCGACCCGGGCCTGACCGAGAAACACGACGTACCCAGCGCTACCCGCCGATATGCACCATCGTGCGCGACGCCGGCACAAACCCCGGCTCCCCGATGTGGTGCCGTTCTTCTTTCTTCTCCACCGCGTGCATAATGAACTCCGCGAGCTTCTCGTCGGTCGCGCCGCGACGCATCAACTCGTGCAGATCGTGATCCCAAACGGAAAATAAACACGTGCGCAGCTTGCCGTCCGAGGTGATGCGAATGCGGCTGCAGTGTCCGCAGAACGGATGCGACACCGGCGCGATGATCCCAATCTCGCCCACGCCATCGGCGAAACGATATCGCCGCGCCGTTTCGCTGCGCTCGTGTGCTATCTCTTCGAGCGGCAGATACTCCGACATGCGGGAGACGATCTCATCGAGCCTAACCACAATTTCCGGCGTCCAAACCCGGCCCTCTTCGAGAGGCATGAATTCGATGAAGCGCACCACCACCCGCTCTTCCCGCGCGAACATCCCGAATGGAATAACCTGATCTTCATTGAAGCCGCGCAGCAGCACGCAATTGATTTTCACCGGATCGAGCTCCGCCCACCGCGCAGCGCGCACTCCCGCCAGCACGCTCTCGTACCCATTCGGCACGCGCGTAATGCGCGCGACTCGCTCCGGGTCCACCGCGTCCATGCTGATCGTCACGCGGTCGAGTCCCGCGTCTTTAAGAGGCTGTGCAATCTCAGCCAGCAGGTGGCCGTTCGTCGTCAGGGCAATTTCAGGCTTCGCGCCGTCTGCGGTGCGCAACGTTGCGAGGTCGCGTACGAACTCCACAATGCCTTTGCGCAGCAGCGGCTCGCCGCCCGTCAAGCGAATCTTCGTGATCCCGAGCCCTACCAGCACCCGCGCCATCCGCAAATAATCGGCGAAAGGAAGTTCAGCGTAAGCCGCGCCGTTAGTCCCCGTCCGGCAGTAGACACACTTGTAGTTGCAGCGGTCCGTAATAGAAATCCGCAGGTCGTGGATCGAGCGCCCGAAATTGTCGATAAGCGGCATATAGCACTTAACATCTAGCACTTGGCACTTAGTCATCACCTGGCGCCGAACCGATTCGGCTAAATGCCAAGTGCTAAAAGCTAAGCGCTAACTTCTCCACGAAAGGAAAACAAGCAGGCGGGCACAATCCCAGCGAGCGTTTCCTTTCCAACACGGGAGGCGCAGACGTTTCCATCCGCACCCTCGAATCGCACCCGCCAAATGGGCGCAACCCTCGCCCCCGCCGCCACTCATTTCCAGAATACGAATCTCTCAGGCCACGGGGGTCGGAAACTCGGTCATCATTATAGATGCCAAAGCCAGATTCCGCGACCCACCCCATTTCGGACGTGGAGCGCTGGGCGTCCTCGCTCGGCCCTCCACAATCCTGTTAAACTTCCCGCATGAAAGCACTTGTCATCACTCGTTTCGGCGGTCCCGAGGTTCTGGAATTGCAGCAGGTTCCCGACGCGCATCCTGCACCGGAGCAGATTCTGGTGAAAGTGGAAGCGGGCGGCTTGAACTTTGCCGATCTGCTCACCGCGCGCGGCGGATACGCCGGCACTCCCAAGCCGCCGCTCACCGCCGGCCGCGAATTCGCCGGCGCCGAAGACGGCAGCGGACGCCGCGTCATGGGCTATACGCAGTGGGCCGCCTTCGCCGAAAAAACGGTGGCGCATCGCAATCTCGTCTGGCCCGTCCCGGAAAGTTGGACTGCCGATCAGGCCGCCGCTTTTCCCGTAAATTTCTTTACCGCGTACTTCGCCTACTGGAAGGCCGGTTTGCTCGCCCAGCCGAACGTTAAGCTGAACGACAAGTCCGCCGGTGCGCGCGTCCTGATTCATGCCGTCGCCGGCGGAGTCGGCACCGCCGCGGTGCAAATCGGAAAAATTCTCGGCATCGAAATGTATGGCACTTCTTCCTCCGAGGACAAGCTCGCCCGCGTGCGCGAGCTCGGCCTGCAACACGGCATCAACTACAAGCAGCGCGATTATGTCGAGGCTATCAAAGATCTAACCGGCGGCGAAGGCGTCGATGCGGTTTTCGAAATGCTCGGCGGCGAGCACGTCGCGAAAAGCGTCCGCTGCGTGCGCGACTTCGGACGCGTCATCGTCTACGGCGCCGCCACCGGCGAAACTCCCCTACTCGACACTCGCCTTCTCTACGCGAAAGGCGCAAGCGTCCACGGCCTCTGGCTGTCCTATCTCAGCGCGAATCGTCCGCTGATGGAATCCGCCTGGAAGCAGCTTTCCGAATGGTTGGCAGCCGGCACACTCCATCCCGTGATCGGAAAAGTTTTCCCACTGGAGCAGGCGCGGGAGGCATACACGCTGATGCAGGAAGGCAAGAATTACGGCAAGATCGTGCTGAAGATCAGTTAGCACGATATAAATTTGTCATCAGCCTCATAGGTTGTCATCCCGAGCGAAGCGAGGGATCGGCAGTTCTTCAACCTAGCCCAACTCCAGACAAAACACTTACACCTTGTTACTCCGGCAACGCACATCCTGTGTTGCTAACGCGGCGCGCCCCCGCTCGTCCAATAGGCATGTTCGCAAGAAAAATGGATTGCAAAGAAATCGGGAACTTACTCAAACCGAGATTCGTATCCTGTAGCGAACCAAAGTGGGGTGGACGAACGCGTCAATCCACTTAGAAGAATTTGCAGGGTGACGGGACTAGCGCACGCATGGTTTGGCGGCCCTGGGTGCGCCGGGTCCGGCAAAAAGCACGATAGTGAGGCCCGTGTCTTTTTGCGTCACCCTGACATGCGCATTGTAGGACTTCGCAGGAAAAAGGCAAGTCCTCAGTCGAGTGTCCTCGAACTATCAACAGCCGCCCCTAACGCCCCGGCCAGAGACCGGGTAGAAAGCGAAGGAGCATATGAAACTGAACCATCTGTCGCTGAACAATCTGGCAAAGACTGTTGTGCTCGGGCTGGCCGTGCTGCTCGCATCGAGCGCGTTCGCAAGTAACAAGGGTACGCTGGAGGTGCGGGAAGCGTTCGAAGTCAACGGCCAGCAGCTCGCCCCCGGTGAATATCAACTGCGCTGGGACGGCACGGGATCGAACGTCGAGGTAAGCTTCATGCAGGGCAAGAAGGAAGTCGCAAAGACTTCGGCGAAGGTCGTCGAACTCGGCCAAACCTCCGCCTACGACACCGCGGTGATCGACCACGCCAGCGGCAAGGCATCGGTTTCCCAGATACGCTTCGCTGGCAAGAAGTACGCCCTAGCCATCGGCGCGACCGAGAAAGCCGAAATGAGCGAAAGCTCAACCAAGTAACTTACTAACTCCTGGAAGAGAAAACAAACAAGGGAGCACTTCGGTGCTCCCTTCTACAGTCCAAGCGGCAAAGAAAACCACCAACCGATAATTGCTCTCAGTACTTAGGCATCTTGGGATCAACTCGATCCGCCCACGCTAAGATGCCACCGGTCAAGTTATAGACTCTCGTAAATCCCGCTCGGCGCAGGAAGTTCACCGCCTTCGCGCTGCGTCAATGAGCCACGATCTCGCGGCTTGAGTCAAGCTCGCTTACGCGCTTTGGTAAGTCGCCCACCGGAATGAGATATCCCTTCAGGTTACAGATCTGGTATTCGTGGGGCTCGCGCACGTCGAGAATGAACACGTCGGCCTTCGCGTCCAGTTTCTTTTTCAACTCTTCCACCGAAATCGCCGGGATGTCGTTTCCAGCGGGTTCTTCCTGCCCGCGGATGCCGCAGAACTGATCGTAGTCAATCAGTTCAGTGATCGTCCGGTGCGTGCCGCAGACCGGGCAATCGGGATTCTTGCGCAGTTTCAGTTCGCGAAACTTCATGCCCAGCGCATCGACCAGCAGCAATCGTCCGGCGAGCGATTCGCCTTGCCCCAAAATCAGCTTGATGGTCTCGGTCGCCTGAATGACGCCGATCAGTCCGGGCAGAATGCCTAGCACTCCACCTTCGGCGCATGACGGCACCAGGCCCGGTGGCGGCGGCTCGGGATAGAGACAGCGATAGCATGGTCCGTCCTCGGTTGCGAACACACTAGCTTGCCCCTCGAAGCGAAAGATCGAGCCGTAAACATTGGGCTTGCCCGTGAGTACGCAGGCGTCGTTGACCAGGTAGCGCGTGGGGAAATTGTCGGTGCCGTCGGCAACGATGTCGAACTCGCGAAACAACTCCAGCGCATTGGCGCTGGTCAGTTTCATGTCGAAGGTCCGCAGGTTCAGGAACGGATTGATCGCTGTCAGTTTGTCGGCAGCGGAGTCGAGTTTCTTGCGGCCGACGTCGTTGGTGGTGTGGATGATCTGGCGCTGCAGGTTGGTGTAGTCCACGACGTCGAAGTCCACGATGCCGAGCGTGCCGACGCCCGCGGCCGTCAGGTAGAGTGCGAGCGGCGAGCCGAGTCCGCCCGCTCCGATGCACAGAACTTTCGCGGCCTTCAGCTTCTGCTGCCCTTCCATGCCTACCTCGGGCATGATCAGATGGCGCGAGTAGCGCAGGATTTCGTCGTTGCTTAGAACGGCTTCGGGTTTGGCTGCGGCGGATTTGACATCAGTGAGGGTAGCCATAGGGTCCTTTTTCAATTTCAATCAGGTGACGGCGAACTACAGACAATGGCGACAACAGCGCGCGGGGCGGGACATTCGGCGATGTGTCAGTTCGCAGGTCATGCTCAAATCATAACGCAGCAGCCGCCGGCAATCGACGGCACGATGGAAATGGTATCACCGTCCTTGACCGCCGTGGCTTCTTTCTGCAGGTAGCGCATGTCCTCATCATTGACGTAGACGTTCACGAAGGCGCGCAGCTTGCCATCGTCGCCATAGAGGTGGCGCTTCAGGTCAGGATGCTGCGAGACCAGGCCAGCCAGGGCTTCTCCCACGGTTCTTGCCGGGACATCGACCGAGGCCTGTTTCCCCGAGTATTGGCGAAGTGGAGACGGAATCTGGATCTTCGGCATATAGATAAAGATGCTATGGTACCGGCCCAAGATGCAAGGCGAAAAAATCGGCGTATTTCGGATAAAGAAAAGGATAAAAGAAAAAAGCGCGCGTTGACGAACAGGACCGCGCAAGGGACCTCGGGCACTAATGGAGACCCAGCGTTCTGCCGATGTGACCACTAGGTAGGATGGTGGGGCATGGCTGAAGCGGCCGGCGTGGCGAGATCGGAGTTCGTGAGAGAAAGTTTGACCTGTGATCGCATTTGTGACGAGCATGCACGGGAAGCGAAACTCATCCAGACTTCGCTGCTGCCTGCAACGATGCTCTGCCACGAGTCCGTCGAAATCGCATTCCGCTACATACCCTTCGCTGACGTGGGGGGCGACTTTGCCGACTTCTTCCGCTTACCGAATGGTTTTTTCGGGATCTACCTCGGGGACGTGGTCGGCAAGGGCTTGCCGGCGGCCATGTTCGCCGCACTCGTGATGGGAACCCTGCGCGGAATTCACAAGACCGGGACGGACACCGCGGACGCTCTTGTCCGGCTGAACGAGCGGCTGTTGCAGCGACCCATCGAGGGCCGCTTTTGCTCGACGTTGTACGCTCTTTTCAACCCCGCCACGCGAGAACTCATCTTCTCCAATGCCGGGATGCCACTGCCCCTGCTGGTCTCCGGAGCCGCGTGTCGGCAGCTCGGCGAGGGTGGATTACCCTCGGGAATGTTTCGGGGCGTTACCTACGGACGGCACGTCGTGCAACTCAGCCCGGGAGACTGCGTTTTGTTCGCGAGCGACGGTCTCCATGAATTGCGCAACGGGGAGGGAATCGAGTTCTGCACCTCCCAGATCGAGGAGGTGTGGGCACAATGCCGGGAAAAATCAGCAACGGAGTCGGTGGATTTCGTCTTCGACCGCCAACTGGCCTTCTCCAATGGCACGGCGCCGCACGATGATATAACTGCCGTGGCGCTGAAAGTGCTGCCCTAGTCCCATGGTCATGCACCTCGGCGTCACCTCACCTCAGTCTTCTCGTCCACGAATTTCTTGTCGACCTCACCGCTGCCCACAAGCTCGAACGAATTCGTAATCGTCGCCACGCCCTCGTCAACGCTCGTGATCACGTACGAACAGCCGAACCAGTGGGCTTCGGCGAGGTCGGTGGGCGACCATTGCGCAGGATGGTCGGGGTGCGAATGATAAAAGCCCACGATGTCCTCGCCGCGCTCGCGGCCTTCGCGCTGAATGCGGACGAGATCCCGGGGATCGATGTTGTAGCGGTTATGCGGCGAGTCCTGGCGCGTGTTGCCGCAGCGGGCGATGCGCCCGACGGTCTTCGAGCCGTTGTCGTCGAAACGCCCGAGCAGCACGCCGCAGCACTCGTGGGGATAGGTTTCCTCTCCGTGATGACGAAGCGAGACGTAGGCGGATTGAGAGAGCTGAATCATTGAGCGATTGAATCATTGAGTCATCGAAGTCAATACCTCAATGATTCAATCGCTCAATGACTCAATGACCTCCCTCATGCCAAAATCTCTCGCTTAAATATTTGTCGCCAGAGTCGCAGAGGATGGTGACAACGGTTGCGCGGCGATCCTTTTCCAGACGCTCTTGTTCCAGGCGTTCAATGACCCGCAGACTGCCCACCACGGCCGCGGCGGCGGAGACTCCGACGAGCAATCCTTGTTGACGCGCCAGGCGCCGGGCCATGGCGTGCGCGTCTTCGGTTACGATCTCCAGATTCTGGTCGGCGAGCGACGCATCGTAAATGCGCGGCACGAGGGCCGAGGGCAAGTGCTTCGCGCCCTCGATGCCATGGAAGGCGGAGTCCGGTTGCAGCGAGATGCAGCGGATCTTTGGATTTAACTCTTTCAGTCGACGCGTGGTGCCCACGAAGGTTCCGGTGGTGCCGAGCATGGCGACGAAGTGCGTGATGTGTCCTTCCGTTTGCTGCCAGATTTCGTTGGCGGTGGTTTCATAATGCGCGCGCCAGTTGGCGTCGTTCGAATACTGATCGGCGTAAAAGTAAAGATCGGGATGGCGCTCGGCGAACTGGCGCGCGATCTTGATGGCGCCGTCGGAGCCCTCGGCGGGGTCGGTATAGATGATATTTGCGCCGTATGCCTGTAGAATGCGCTTTCGCTCGGGAGAAACATTCTCCGGCACGCAGAGCGTGACCGGGAATCCGAGAGCGGCTCCGAGCATGGCGTAGGCGATGCCGGTATTGCCACTGGTGGAATCGAGCAGAGTTTTTCCCGGACCGAGTTTGCCGGCGCGGCGAGCTTCGGCCACAATGCTGGCGGCGGCGCGATCTTTGACGGATCCCCCAGGGTTGTACCATTCGGCCTTGCCCAAAAGTTTTACCCTTGGAAGATTGCCGGTGAACGCGTCAAGCGGCAACAGCGGCGTGTTGCCGATGCGCGCAAGCAGAGCTTCTCCTCCCTTGCCAGACGCGGCTTTTGCGTCGTACGGCAGAGGCGAGGGCGCGGAGCCGGAAGCTGCTGGCGTCATTGGAATGTGGTTGTCCTTGTGACTAGAGTAATGTGCCCGCAATCCTTTAAAAGGTGTATCTATACTAGCGTTACTGGATTGCTTCGTCATTAGATTCGTCGTGCACATTTTTGGTTCCATCGAATCTGTGCAAGCCGCATCTAAACTGATACAACGAGAAAAAGAGAATTGAGTTTATACGATGACAGCGAAAGTCGAACAACGAACCTATGAAGACGCAGTCAATTGGCTGCGCGATCACGGCTTTGACCTGATTGAAGCTCCGGGCGCGCAAACCCGGGTATTCCTGAAGAAGTATAACTGCTCGGCGGCGATCCAGAAGACGGATGACGGCGGCGTGAAAATTTTCGCGTATCCCGGATACATGATCGGCAGCGAAATTTCGAAGCTGATCAATCGCGGCTATCAGCAGTTTATGAAAACTACCAAGACCGAAGTGCCGGCGACGGCCGACCACCTGAAAGCGCTGCAGCAATTCTCTGAAGAAATGAAAGAAGCCCTGGGAACGCCCAGCCTCTACAACGAGTCGCTCGGAACGACGAGCGATTCGTATCACTACGATCGCATCAAGGACCGCGACGAGCCGGCAGTGGAGCGTCCCAAGCGCCCCTGGGAGACGGTGAAGGTGAAGGCAGCCGCGGCGACGAAGAAGAGCCGGGCGTAGGGAAAGGTTTCAAAGTTTCAAGGTTTCAACGTTTCAAAGTAAAAGCATGCGCCGCGTGGTTGAAGACCTTGAAACCTTGAAACTTTGAAACCTGGCTTTATCGCCCTTTATCCATCGCCTGATTCGCCAGCCGATCGGCAATCTGGTTGTGTTCGCGCAGGGCATGGCGGATTTCGAAGTGATCGAGCCGCCGCACCAGTTGCTGCGCCTCGTCGTGCAGCTTCCGCAGTTCGGGATGACGCACCTTGTAGATGCCTTTCATCTGCCGCACCATCAGTTCCGAATCGCTAATGACCTTGAGCGCCTTGATCTGGTTTTCAGCAGCGTAGCGCAGCGCGGCAAGCAGTCCCTGATACTCGGCGTAGTTGTTGGTCCGGTGTCCAAGGTATTCGCTAAGCTCGGCAACCGGGTGCCCGGAGGCGTCTTTGATGGCGACACCATAACCGGCGGGCCCAGGATTGCCGCGAGCTCCGCCATCGACGTGAGCAGTGTATGCGGCAGCCGCGGATTTCGGCGCAGAGAAAAGATTGCTGGAATCGGAAGAGCGTGCAGGCATAGGTCGAGTTTACAACGACCGGTGGTCCACCTTGACGCACGATCCCGACTCTTCAGTTCGCCCCGCTCAAGCTCCGTTTGGGCGAGTTTTCGCCGGTCCCTGACTCGACTGCAGACTTCCGAGTAACGACAATCATTAACTGACATCAGCAGCTATAGCGAATCCAGGGTTACTCCGGCCCACAGGCAGCTGCCGGACTGCACTCGGCTCCGACGGGCGAGGACGCCCGTCACTCCACACTTTGTTCTATCTTCCCGTGGCCAGCCGCGTAGCCAGCCGCTGCGGCAGATTAGCGGCGAGTATTTTCTCCTGCGCCACGCGCAGGTTGTAAGGCACGCGATAGAAAGTCACAATCCAGGCTTCGGAGTCGAACACGGCGAAGGCGGAGCGCCAATCACCATCGCGGGGTTGGCCGACAGACCCGGGGTTGATGAGATAGCGGCGATCTTTGCGCAGCGGCCAGTCGGACGATTCGGACTGGCCCACGGTGCGATATCCGGGACGGTAGGCTTCGCTGATCTCGCCCGTGAGCACGAATCCGCCCTGCAGGTGCGTGTGTCCGAAGAAGGTGACAGGGACGGGAATGGTGATGAGCGGTTCCACGGCATCGCTGACGCTGACCATGTATTCATCTTCGTCGAGCGCCGAGCCGTGGACGAACTGGATGCCGGGGAGTTCGTCGAGGCGGATGGGGCCCTGCGGGAGCGAGCGCAGCCAGTCGAGATTCTTGGGCGTGAGCTGGTCGCGCGTCCAGAGCGTGGCGAGGCCGGCGACGGGGTTGAAGTCGTCGAGGTTCATGAGACCGCTGACGGCTTTGTCGTGATTGCCGCGGACGAAGACGTGTCCGAGAGCTTGCGTGCGGGCAATAACCTCGTTGGGATTACCGCCGTAACCGACCGTATCGCCGAGATTGACGACGAGGTCGCAGGTGGGAGCGGCGGCCAGACAGGCGTCCAGCGCTTCGAGGTTGCTGTGAATGTCGCTGAGAAGAAGGATGCGCACAGACGGAGGATTATAGCCTTTTCTGGAGAGAATACGGCGAGGCGGGGCATCTGGTTTTCCGTAAAGACGCGGCTTGCCGCGTCTCCGCAGTGGCGTCACATTCGCGGCAAATTCACCACCGGGCAGCGCGCCCAGTGTTCGGGGCTGACTTCGACAAGCGGCGGTAACTCGACGGCGCAGGCAGCGATGCGGTGCTGGCAGCGCGGTTCGAAAGGGCATCCGGGAGGAAGCTGTGCGATTGACGGCACGGTGCCTTCGATGGTCGAGAGCGGAAGGGCGCGGTCGGTAGCAAGCGTGGGAATCGCGCGCAGCAGGCCCTGAGTGTAGGGATGAGCGGGCGCGCGAAAAATATCGGCCTTCGTGCCCAGCTCGACCAGGCTGCCGGCGTACATGACCGCGACGCGATCGGCGACGTGCGAGACCACGGCGAGATCGTGCGAGATGAAGAGCGTCGCCAATCCGAATTTGCGGCGAAGGTCGTTGAGCAGGTCCAGGATTTGCTGCTGGATAGTGACGTCGAGCGCGGTGGTGGGCTCATCGGCGATGAGCAGTTGCGGGCGGTTGACGATGGCCATGGCAATCATGACACGCTGCCGCATGCCTCCGGAGAGCTGGTGCGGATAACTACGGGCGCGCTCGCCGGGATCAGGAATGGCAACGTCGCGCATGCCTTCGACAGCTCGGTTCCATGCTTCGGATTTCGAAACGTGGTGGTGAGCGAGGACAGCTTCGGCGACCTGCTCGCCGACGCGCATGACCGGGTTGAGGGCGGTCATGGGCTCCTGGAAAATCATGGCCATGCGCGACCCGCGAAACTGGCGCAGTTGATCGGAAGGCAGGTGGGTGAGATGCGTGGGAAGGCCGTCGCCATTCTGAGAACCGTTCTGAAAAGTGATTTCGCCCCTGACGATGGCGGCGGGTGGAAGCAGGCCCATGATGGCAAGCGAGGTAACGGATTTTCCGGAGCCGGATTCGCCGACCAGTCCGAGTACTTCTCCGGGTGCGATAGAGAACGAAAGATTGCGAACGGCGGCCACGGGTACAGCAGCGTTCGGCTGCTGGGCGGACGGCAGTGCCCGCCCAGCACGGGATTGCGGAAACTCGATGGTGAGGTCGCGGACGTCGAGCAGCGGGCGCACGAAGGCTATGGTATCAGCGCCGACGCTACTTCTTTGGCCGCGATTCCGGCGGCACCAATCCCGCCACGCGGTAATACACTGCGAGCTGTCCGTAGTGTTCCCCCGAGTGCTCGATAAAACCCCACGCCATGTCGGAGACTCGCACCTGCTGATTCGCGAATGGATCGACGATCAAATCGTTCATCCCCTTATCGCCCTTTTGCTTGATCGCCGCCGCGCCATCGGCAAACGCTTTCTTCACAAACTCAACCACCGCGGCTTTCGTTTTGTACTGCTCGCGCTTGGGATCTTCTTCGGCAGGCGGCTTCAGTCCCATCGCCGGGTTGGTGAAAAAATAATTCACGTTAGCCGCGTGCAACAGTTGCTCGGCAAAACTCCGTTCCGCCGGCACCGGCTTAAAGTCGTACTTGTCCTCGGGAAAATCCTCCGCCATCGCAATCAACTTCCGCCCGATATCGTTCCAGTTCTCCAGCAAGACCTGCGACGGCCCCACCGCCGGCTTCGGCGGCGCTTCTTTCTTCATTGTGTCTTGCGCGACTGCGAGCGCGGCAAGAATTCCCACGGCTAGAACAACGCCAACAATTCGCTTTTTCATTTCGTCAATCCTCCAGTAATCATCTCCTGATTTCCCGTAGAGACGCGGCTTGCCGCGTCTCCGAAGATAAAGCAAGACCCGTCTTACTCCAGTCCAGCCTTCCCCAGCATCTCGAGAAACTGCTTCTGCGTTCGCATATCGATCGACTGCGCCACCAGCTTTCCTTCCCGGTCGTAAACAAAGCTCTTCGGAATTCCCTCCACCACAAACAAGTCATTCACCTTCCGTCCGGGATCGAGCAACACCGGAAACGAAACCTTGCGCTCGCGAATAAAGGGCTCGACCTTCGCCGCCTCTTCATCGGAAATGCCCAGCACCACCAACCCCTTCGATCCGAAGCGCTCATAAAGCGTCTCCAGGTCCGGCATCTCCTTGCGGCAGGGCGGACACCACGTCGCCCAGAAATTCACCAGCACAACTTTGCCCCGCAGTTCCGAAAATGTCCAGGTCTTGCCCGCAAGATCCTTCAGCGTGAAGTCGAGATGCTCCCGCTTGCGGTCATCCGCCTCGAGCCGCGCCATCGCCGCCCGATACTGCTCATCATTATTGAGATCGCGCGGCGCTTCGACATGTTCATAGCGCACCAGCGTGGCCAACTCAATATATGGATACGCCGGTTCCCGTGTGGCTTTGCTGCCCGCGTCAGAATTCTTCGCCTCAGCCCAAGGCACCGGCCGCTCGCGTAAAGTCTCAGCCAGCGTGGTCGCGACTTCCTGCAGCGTGTCGTGTCCGAAATCGCCCTCGGTGGAAAGTCCCGCCAGATTCACCGCCAGCCGCAGCTTGTTCTCAGTCGCGGGCAGCTTGCGAATCTTCAGCGCCAGATCCTTAGTAGTCCCCGCGCGGACGTCATCCGGCAGCGAGCGCAGCCCATGGATCTGATCCGCCAGCGGCTTCTCGTCCGCGCTCCAAACAATTTCTTTCTTCTGCGCGACGGCAAGCTGCAGGCCAAAGGTCACGACCGCGAGCACGATCGCAATCAACAAAAAGAAAAGTTTTGTCCGGGGAAGAAAGCTCGTAGGTTTCATCGCCCAACAAGCTTACCAACAGACCGCCTCGCGCACCAACTCCAGGCAGGATCGGAGTCGATTTGCGTTCGTGTGGCGCGGGCGCCCTCGCCCGCGTGCCGGCGCCGGCGTCGCGAAAGAGGAATGACCCGCTGCGCATTACTTACACTGTAACAACTACCCTGGTGCGGCTATTTAGCCACAACCGACCCCGAGCATTATCAAAGACTTGCAGGCCCGCCAGCCACGATTTGACGAGCGCCGCTTTCTTACACTGTCGGTATACGTATCCTTATGTACGTACAATTATGTCATGTTCCACGTGGAACATTGTACGTACACCCGCCATCGAAATTGATCTCAGCTGCACCCGCTCGTACTCCCGCAGCTCATGCACTTGTAGCAACTGCCGTTGCGCACCATGATGGAGCCGCAGAGGTGGCAACTGGGAGCGTCGCCCATGTCGATCATGCTGGCCAGCGCGTCGGCGGCGTGGATGGGGCCACTGGCGGGCGAGGACGCCCGACCCACACCAGGATCGGCGGAGCCGTTCAAAGAAAGTTCGCCGATACCTTCCGGAGCGGGCGTGCCCAGCGGCTTCGGACGCAGGTTTTCGAACAGGAACTGCTGCTGTCCGCTGAGGAAGCGCAGGTTCAGCCAGCGGAAGATGTAGTCCATGATCGACTTGGCAAATCCGATATCGGGATTTTGTGACCATCCGCTCGGCTCAAAGCGCGTGTGCGCAAACTTTTCGCAGAGAAGTTTCAGCGGCACGCCATGCTGCAGCGAGATCGAGACCGCCAACGCAAAGCTATCCATGAGCCCTGAAACCGTCGAGCCTTCCTTGGCCATCTTGATAAAGATCTCGCCCGGCTCGCCATCGGGATACAGTCCAACAATGATGTAACCTTCGTGACCTCCAATGTTGAACTTGTGCGTCACCGACATGCGTTCTTCTTTCAGCTTGTGACGAACGGCCCGCGGAGGAGCATCAAGATTGTCTTCTTCAACCAGCGCCAGGGCCGCAGCGTTTCGCGCCGCATCGTCCTTGGTGGAGTTCGCGGTTTTGGTGCCAGCCGCGGAAAGCGGCTGCGACTGCTTGCACCCATCGCGATAGACCGCGACCGCCTTCAGCCCCAACTTCCAGGCCTGAATGTAAGCCTCGGAGATATCTTCAACTGAAGCAGCATTCGGCAAGTTCACAGTCTTCGAGATAGCTCCAGAAATAAAAGGCTGAGCTGCAGCCATCATCTTAAGATGTCCCATGTAATGAATGGACCGCGTCCCCTTAGCCGGTTTAAAAGAACAATCAAACACAGCTAAGTGCTCATCCTTAACATGCGGCGCGCCTTCGATTGTGCCAGTTGCGTCAACGTAAGAAACGATCGCATCGGCCTGCTCATGCGTGTATCCAAGTTTGAAGAGCGCGGCGGGGACAGTGTTGTTTACGATCTTGATCATGCCGCCGCCGACTAGCTTCTTGTACTTGATTAGCGCCAGGTCAGGCTCGATGCCAGTCGTGTCGCAGTCCATCATGAAGCCGATCGTTCCTGTCGGAGCCAGGACTGTTACCTGGGAGTTTCTATAGCCGTGTTTCTCGCCGTGGGCCAGGGCTTCGTCCCAGCATGCTTTCGAGGCTTCTATTAACTCGGGGAGTTGATTGGCTGCGGAGCTGCGCTCCGCCTGGACGGGCGAGACGCCCGTCCCTCCACGAGCGCTGCCTATGTTGTTTACGCTGGCGCGGTGCATTCTTATTACGTCTAAGAACGCTTCTCTATTTATGTACCAGCCGGGGCAGGCTGCCCCGGGCATGTTTTCTGCGCTCGTAACTCCGAGGCGCGTTTGTACTGTATCGGTGATGGGGCACAGCGGCTCGCATTGTTCGGCTATGCGCGAGGATTGGAGATACGCTTCGCCGCACATGATGGCGGTTACGCAGGCGGCGTAGTCGCGTCCGGCGTCGCTGTCGTAGGGCAGGCCGGCGGCCATTAACAACGCGCCTAAGTTCGCATAACCTAATCCCAGCGGGCGATAGTCGTGGGAGTTCTTGCCTATGATTTCGGTGGGGTAGCCGGCGTTGTCTACCAGAATTTCCTGCGCAGTGATCACTACGTCCACGGCGTGCCTGTAGGCTTCCACGTCGAAGGTGCCGTTCGGCGCGAACTTCAGCAGGTTCAGGCTGGCAAGGTTGCAGGCGGAGTCATCCAGGAACATATACTCGCTGCAGGGATTCGAGGCGTTGATTCTTGCTGTGTTTTTCGACGTGTGCCAGCGGTTTACCGTTGTGTCGTATTGCATTCCGGGATCGCCGCATTGCCAGGTGGCTTCGGAAATTTTCTGCAGCAGATCTTTGGCTTTGTAAGTGTTGACTACGCGGCCGTCTACTATGGCCCGGGTGGAGAAATCGGTGTCGCGCATTACAGCTACCATGAAGTCGTCGGTGACGCGGACGGAGTTATTGGCGTTCTGGAAGAAGATGGAGCTGTAGGCATCGGAATCGGGATGCGATCCGTCGTAACCCTGCGCTACTAACGCGTGGGCTTTGGCTTCTTCTTTACTCTTGCAATCGATGAAGTCGACTATGTCGGGATGGTCGATGTTGAGGATAACCATCTTAGCGGCGCGGCGCGTCTTGCCTCCGGACTTGATTACTCCGGCGAAAGCGTCGAAGCCTTTCATGAAGCTTAGCGGACCGCTGGCAGTGCCGCCTCCGCTGAGAACTTCGGTGGAGGAACGCAGCGGGGAGAGATTTGTGCCGGTTCCGGATCCCCACTTGAAGAGCATGCCTTCGGTCTTGGCGAGAGTGAGGATGGAATCGAGCGAATCTTTCACCGAATTGATGAAACAGGCCGAGCACTGCGGGCGCGCGTATCCAGTGGCGCCGAATTCCACTTGTTGGGTGGTGAAGTTCCAGTGCCAGTTAGTGGCGTCGGACTTTGGTTCGACGCGTTCGCAGCCGACGTTGAACCAGACGGGCGAGTTGAAGGCCACGTGCTGGCGAATCAGCAGGTGGACCAATTCGTCGTGGAAGGTGGCGGCGTCTTCGGAGGAGCGGAAGTATCCGTCTTTCATGCCCCAGTCGCGAATAGTTTCGGCGACGCGGGCGACCAGTTGGCGCACGCCGGTTTCGCGCTCATCGGTGCCGATCTGTCCGTGAAGATATTTCGAGGCGACGATGTTGGTCGCGGTCATGGACCAGTCTTTGGGGACCTCAACATTCTTCTGCTCGAAGATCATGCCGCCCTGGGAGTCGGTGATCTGAGCATTGCGGAGTTCCCACTCAACTTCGGAGTATGGGGAGACACCGGGCTTGGTGAAAAAACGGCGGAAGGTCAAGCCTTGGGCGTTCTTCTTAGAGTTGCTGGCGGCGGTTTGAGTTTTGATTTGGTCGCGCACTTCGGGCATTTCCTTCTCCTACATTAGATGATTGCGTATAAAGAACAGACTTCAATGTTTCATGGTTTCAAAGTCGTCTAAAGAACAGGTTTCAAATTTCGAAGGCTTCGATATCGCTAAAGCGATACCCCGATACGAGCCTTAGCTCTCCGTGTGGCTCGCAGAGACGGGGCATGCCCTGTCTCTACGGATGAATCTCTGTTGGATCGGCCTGCGATCTTTTTCGGTAGTTGTGCTCTGGGAGCGCGGTGGCAAGGGTTGGCTCAGCGGGGCGGACGGCCTCGGCTGACTTCGTCTCGACTAGTTTCGGTTGGACTGGTCGGGCCAACTGAGAATCGCCGGCTGGGCATTCGATGCCATGGCGGGCGAAAGAGGCGGCAACGAGTTCGATTAATCCTTCCATCGGGGCTCCTAATGGCGCGATGGAGACGGGGCAAGCCCTGTCTCTTCACGAGCGGGCTCCAGCAACGATGAACCCGCTCTAGTTCGGTTGATGAATCCCCCGAAGGGATGCCTGGCGTGCCAAGCCGGGGGAAGTCACCGCTGATTTCCATCTGCCTTTCCATCCACTACGGGGGGATGGTTTCCCGTGATGGGGAAGACGCGAAGTCACCTCAACTTTGAGTCTCACCCTTGGTTTATGGCCGTCGCCTCCTTAAGGTATTGGGAGGTCTCCAAAAGTACTCTGGGATGCTTAACGTACTCCCGTATATGGTGTCTGTCAAGAGGGAAACACAACATGTTGTAGCCCGAAAGTGGTACGGGTATCGAGTTGGGAAATTGGCTGGTTGCGGCCCGGCTTTCGCTCACTATTTATAGAGACGGGGCAAGCCCCGTCTCTACAGAAGAAGTTACGCAATGGCGCGGGTGCGATCTGCTGGCGAGGCTCTAGACACGGGTCGGGCGAGGACGCGCGGCGCTCCATGGGCTTGAGCCATGGGCACGTAGATGTCTTCGAATATAGCCTGGGTGGTGATTCGTCTTATGCCGTCGGAGGACTCGACGAGGTAATCGCCGGGACGGCCGGATTGTTCGCGGCCGAGACCGTCGGTAAAGACGAGTGGTTCGGTGAGTTGACGAGCGCGCACCAGAAAACGGGTGCGATAGACGGTCCATTGGCTTTCAAGATTCATAGGTACTTTCTTTGACCCTCAGCACGGCTGGGGTTCGGCTCTTTCAGGTATTGACCGAGCACAGTTGCCGCCCGGCGGATGCTTTTCAGAGTGGAGCGACTGTACGCGCAGAAAAAAGGAGGGTCAATACCATAAGAATTGTGCAACGGTGGAATTCCGGTTCGCGGATTGGATGTGATGAATCCGGATCAAGGTTTAGTCGAAGGCAACTGCGGTTGGCGCACGAGGGGCGGGGTTTGAGGGACGGACGGGAAATTGCGCGGGACGCATTTGCGCTCGACGGTCGGGATTTGCACATCGGGCGCACAGGTTTTGCTAAGGCAAGGTTTTAAAGTTTCAAGCTTTCAACGTTGCAAGGATTCTGATCTCCGCTTTTTGTTTGAGACCTTCACACCTAGCAGAATTCGTCGTCGGACTGGCTTTGGGCGAAGACGTCGAAGAAGAACTTCTGGATGTTGCTGGGGAGGATTAGAGTGGAACTGCGAAGCGCTATGTTCAGGACACGATTCAAACGCGACATTGTTACTGAATTCTTACCTCCAAGTCGATCGGGGAAAATTCAAAAGGCGATCGTCTTGTGCGATGGGATGCCTTCGATCCCGCGCAAACAGCCGCTGGCGGAATTTCTTTCGGAGCAGGGATACTGGGTGTTTTATCCGCGCTATCGAGGAGCGTGGGAGAGCGGCGGGGAGTTTCTGGAAAAATCGCCGCACGAGGACATTCTGGAGGTGATTGAGGGGCTATCGAAGGAGTTCAGAGAGCTTGCGTTTGGGCGGCGATTTCGCTTGCGGGTGGATGAAGTGTTTGTGATCGGGGGAAGTTTTGGCGGGGCGGCGGCGATCCTTGCGTCGCTCGACCCACGGGTGAAGAAGGCGATTGCCAATTGTCCGGTGGTGGATTGGGCGATTCTTCCGCGCGCAGAGAAAGTGGAGACTTCGAATGGCAGTTACGCCGCGTATATTCGCGAGGCGTTCGGGACTGGATATCGGCTGTCCGAGAGAAATTGGAAGAAACTGCGTGGTGGACAGTTCTATAACCCTGCCTATCACGCGCGGGAAGTTACTGCCTCGAAAGTCATGATGTTTCACGCGCAGGATGATCCGTCTATTCCCTATCAATCGGTCAAGAAATTTGCGCAGCTTACAGGAGTGAGGTTGAAGTTGTTGCGGCGGGGCGGACACTTGAGCACCGACTTGATCGTTCGAAAATATTGGCCGCAGATCAGGGAGTTTTTTGAAAGTTGATCGGCCGTTTTTCTTTGCGAAGGTGTAAGGCGCGTCATCCAATGGTATTCTCTTCGTTTGGCGGGTTACTTGGGAAGACAAAAGTGTTTTCCATCTTCGAGTCAGGTTCCTGGCATCAGCTTGGTCCATTCGAGCTGCAGGTGATGCAAGAACTTCGGTCGCAGGGCAGCGCCACGGTTCGCGAACTGCTTGCGGATGGCAAGACTATTGCTGGTAGTAACTAGCGAGTGCCGTTACTCTTAATGAGCTAGTCTGATTCGCCGCCTCGTTCTCCGGATGGGTTTTTTGATGCTCGCCATGTTTCCTCGCTCTGGGATACGCAGGTCAAGTTCGCTGATTTGCGCGGCTGTGCTCCCGATTTTCCTTCTGCTCTTCCTACTGCTGTTCATCGCTGTTCCTTCGCTCGTGCACGCGCAGAATCCGAACGGCTCGCTTCGCGGAGAGGTTCAGGATGCGAGCGCCGCGCGAGTGGCGGGGGCGCGGGTTGTCGTCGAGTCAAACGGATCTTCCATGACCCGCGAGGCAACGGCAGATGATCGGGGAGAATTCCGCATTGAGGGTCTGCTGCCCGGTTCCTATCGCGTCACGGTGACGGCCAAAGGGTTTGCCGAGGCCACGGCCGATGTCGAGGTCGCCGTCAGCATGGTGCGCGATATCGCGGTCACGCTCAAGCTGGAAAACGGGCGCGAGACGGTGAATGTGCAGGGGAGTTCTTCTTCGATCACGACCCAGTCAATTGACACAGCGAGCGCTGTGCATGAGGGCGTAGTCGGCAGCCGGGATCTGGAAGCTCTTCCGCTCCCGGCGCGTAGCTTCGCCAACATCGCTTACCTGGTGCCCGGAACCGAGCCGGTGGAGCCTTCCGATCCGACCAAGGCGCGCATTACCGCCGTCTCCACCGGCGGAAGCTCCGGCTTGAACAACGAACTGTCGGTTGACGGCGCCGACAACTCCGATGACTGGATCGGCGGGTTTCTGCAAAACTTCTCGCCCGATGGCATCCAGGAATTTGCTGTGCGCACCTCGAACGAAGACGCGGACACCGGCTGGACCACGGCCGGGTCGGTCGTGATCACGACCAAGCACGGTACTAATGAGTGGCACGGCGACGCGGCTTTCTACGAGCGTGCGGCGCAGCTCAACGCGCGCTTCCCGATTGAGAATCCGGCGGAAACGTGCATCGACGGAGTTTGTGAGCACAATCCCAAGCAGCCATTCTCGCGGCAAAATTACGTCGGCACGATTGGCGGGCCCATCGCCAGAAACAAAGTATGGTTCTTTACTTCATTCGAGTACGTGCATGAAAATGCCAGCATCGCGTATAGCCCGGCGAGCACCGCGCAATTCAATGCGCTGGCCGAGTTGGCCGCGAATGGGCTGATTACCGGTATCCCTTCGATCGCTGTGCCCGCCGTCGTTCCTATCCCTTTCCGCGATTACATCGGCTCGGTACGTTTTGACTGGGCCGAGTCTTCAAAGTCGCAGTGGTTCCTGCGCATCTCCGAAGACAGCTACCTCACGCACAACGCGCTGGTGCAGCAGGGGACGCTGCCCTCGACCGGACTGATCACGCATAACAACTACTGGAACACGGTGATCAGCAATGCCTATACCTTCAGTCCGACCTGGCTCGGCAATCTGGTTCTCGGCGCCAGCCTGTTGCACCTTACTCAGACGCGTAACTCGGATCTAGGCTTCGCGCTGGCGTTTCCCTTCAGCTCGACAGCGCTGACCATTTCCGGATTCGAAACTTTCGGCGACAACCAGTTCGCCACTCCCATCACTCTTTTTCCTGACCTGCGCAACCAGGACAAATACCAGGTCCGCTACGACCTGAGCCACGTTGCGGGCAGTCACGCGTTCAAGGTCGGAGTCGATTTTATTCACGAACCGGTGCTCAGCGGCGCGTTTGCGTCTACGGCGGAGCAGCTCATCAAGTATCCGTCCAACCCCGATTGCTACGTCAATCCGCCCGGCGCCGACTGCGGTGGCATCTCGAGTCCGTTGCCGTTTTATTACACGCCGCCAACCTCGCAGTGCACCCCGGCACCCGATCCTATTTCCGGCATCAAGTGTAGTTACACTCCTGCTGGCGATGGTACCTTCTCGCAGAACGTTCAACGGCTCGGGCTCTACGCCGAGGACTCGTGGCGCGTTTCTCCTCACTTGACGGTGAACTACGGGCTGCGTTACCAGACCACTTTCGGGCTCTTCGATGGATCGGGGCGAAGCGAGCTTGAGAACAGTGCGTACGTTACGCTGCAGTCGTTGCAGATTCCGCTGGTGCCCAGCACGCCGCACGACTACCGCAGGCAGATCGCGCCTCGCCTCGGGATTGCGTACTCGCCGGGTGGCAGCGAGAAGACTGTGTTTCGCGCCGGTTTCGGCATGTTCTACAACGATCTGGCACAGAATGGATGGGCCACTGCATTTCAAGGGCTCAATAACACGAACGCAACCACCGGGCCGTGCAGCCTTACTGGTGGGCCTGGCAGTTACGCGCTCACCGGAACGGGCTGCCTTACTGGTGGCGCCGGGAGTACCGGCAACCTTATCGGGTCTAACTACAAGACGCCTTACGCCATCCATATTACGGGCGGCGTGCAGCACGCCTTCAACGAACATTGGGCGGTCAGCGCTGACTACACGCACGAGCAGGGCAATCATGGTTACCGCGCCTACAGCTATACCAGCGGCACTAACATCTTCACGCCGCTGATTTCTATCTCCGACGTGAGCGATCAGCAGAACGTAGTTCCTGATATCAATGTATTCCGCTCCGACAATCGCTCCAGTTACAACTCACTTATGCTGCATCTGCAGGGCAATATGCGGCGCTTCAATCTGGTGGCGAACTATACGCTCTCCAAGGCGCAGACCTGGGGTTGCCTGCTCGGTGAACTTTTTGATTATGTGAATGGCGTGTGCAATCCGCTGAATGCTTTCGGACCTGGCGACTACGGTCCCTCCGGCGAAGACGTTCGCCACCGCTTTGTGCTGGCGGGCACGGTGCACATTCCCGGCGGCTTCGAAGTGAGCACCATCGCGCAGGTCGAGAGCGCCCGCCCTATCACCATTACCAATGAGAACAACACCGGGCGTATTTCCGTGAACGGGGTGCCGACCAGTCTCGACGAATTCCGCGGCACGCCTTACATCCAGGTGGACATGCGCGTCACGCGCCCCTTCAAGCTTGGCGAGCGCTGGCAGATCAACCCGTTCGCCGAGTTCTTCAACATTTTCAACCGCAACAACCCCGGCGCGAACTTCGCCGTCAACATAAGCCAGCTCCCGATACCCGCCGCGCAGCAGGCAAGCGGCAACGTTACCAGCATCTGCGCGGTCTCTGACTGTTCTGTAACCGTGCCCGTCACCAGCCTGAAGCAGCTCGAGATACCGGAGGGCGCTTTGGGAGACTTCTTCGGTCCCGGCACCACGGTTGGAATTCCGTTCGCGGCGCAGCTCGGGGTGCGGGTGACGTTCTAGTGTGTGACAGGTGGAGGGACGGGCGTCTCGCCCGTCTGGCCGGGCGGGGACGCCCGGCTCTCCACCAGCGAGCTTTTGCTAGGGATTGATTTTTCTTGCGATCGCCACCCGCGCGATTCCCT
>JBEKIB010000096.1:0-18224 GCA_050011975.1 Terriglobales bacterium
CGACTGGCGACAGCTTATCAAGGACCCGCTGGTTGATCGCAACCTGTGCGCCCTTCGGCAGCGTGTGAATCGTGATGGAACCCATACCCGCCGTGCTGTCTCCGCCACGTCCAAACAGCTTGTTGAACTTGCCGACGGTCCGCATGTCCTCAGTGTTGCCCAGCGCTCTCAGCACCGGCGAGTACTGGAAATTCTGCGCGGGACCGAGATCGGCCGTGACCGTCTCGTCGAGGTAGCCCTGCTTGCGCAACAGAACGGTGTGGCTTCCTTTTTCCACCGCGAACTGCGCCGGGGTCACTCGCCCGGTAGGCTTGCCGTCGATGATGACGTTGGCGCCGGGCGGAGTGCTGTTCGCCACCACCAGCGCATTGATCGGCGACAAATGCAGCAACAGAGACGACTTGCTGCCGCCGGCAACATCGACCGACCGGATCTCGGACGTATAGCCCGACTTGCTCGCAGATACGATGTGCTTACCCGGACTCAGGCCCGGCACGTTAAACGGTGTAACCCACGACGGATCGCTTTTTCCATCAATTTGAAACTGCGCGCCCTGCGGGCTGGAGTCGATCAAGGCCTCGCCTGCGATCACCACCGGCGCCGGGGCTGGAGCGGGCGCCGCGCGTCGAGTGCTGTTCGCACTTCGCTTTTCGACTTGCCGTACCTTAAGGCTCGGTTGCGCTTCCACAACCGGCCCCACCGGCGAAGCCGACTCCTCGATTGGCGCGGCTGGAGTCTTGGCCACCGGCTGGGTTGAGCTTGAGCTTGCGTGTGAGCTTGGTCTTGCCACTTTCGTCGGCCGCGGCGCAGCCGTCGAACCATCGTCTTCCGAGCGAACATGAAAAAAGACCGCGAGCACGATCACGAGGATCAGTCCAACCGCGCCCAGGATGGAATAGATCATCAGCTGCGGCGGAAGGGTGGCGATCTGATGGATTGCCTTTCCCGCGACTTCCCGCGGCTGGATCTTTGGTTTCTCTTCGTTCTTCGGCGAGATCCGCGCCACCGGACGCTCTGCCTCGGCGGGCTCGGGAACTGGCGGCACGAAAACGGGTTCCTTGAGCGGAGGCATCTCTGCGAGATCAGAAAAACTTCTGCTCGATGATCCCGTCGCTGCCTCGGCCATCATTGGATCGACCGCCACACGCGGCGCGTGCTGCTCCGATTCCTGCTCTACCACTGCCGCCGACAAAACCGGGCCGGGTGCAGCCTGGCGTTCGGGAGCACTTACTGCAAATTCGCCGGTAAGTCGCGCGCCCGAGTTCGAGTCAGAGTTCGAATCGGAGCTCGAATCAGAATTCGAATCAGAATTCGAATCGGAGCTCGAATCAGAATTCGAATCGAAGTTCGAATTGAAGTTCGCTCCAAACTTCGCATCCGCTTCGCTCGCGGTCTCTCCTCCGCCCACTGCGCCGGCAGCCGCTGCGACAGCTCTGGTTTCGGCGGCGGGCGGATTGCTCTGTGATAACACCGGTGCGTCGATTCGCGGTGAAACCGGTTTGGAAGAAACCGGTTTGGAAGGAATACGAGAAACCGGTTTGGGCGAAACGGCTTGAGCGGAAGGCTCAGGCCGGGCCGCGCTTGCCGCTGCCGAGACAAACTTGCTGGCTGCCGCCGCGCGAGCCGCGGCATCCACGACAACTTTCGGCGCCGCCGTCGTCTTCCTGGAATCGGTGGCGGCCTTCTTGCCGTTTTCCTTACATTTCTCCAGGTCATCCACCAGTTCGCGCGCGCTCTGATAGCGCTCCGCGGGATCTTTTGCCAGCGCTTTCATAATCAGCGCGCTCACTGCCGGTTGAATCTTCGGATTCACCGCAGACGGGCCGGCGGGCATCTCATTCTCAATCTGGCTGACCAGCGCAACCGGGTCGGCGGCGTCGAAAGCCGGCCGCCCAACTACCATCTCGTAGAGGATCGCGCCTAAAGTAAACAGGTTCGAACGCAGGTCGATGGCTTCTCCGCGAATCTGCTCCGGAGAACAGTAAGGCATAAGCCGGCCCAAACCTTTGCCCGCTTCCGCTTCAATCAGGCTCATGTTGGAGATGCCGTAGCCGAGGATTTTAACCATCCCATCCCACTGCACCATGATCTTGGCGGGTTCCAGCGAACAATGGGCCACACCTTTCGAGGCAGCCTGCTCCAGGCCGGCGCAAACCTGCCGCGTAATATCCAGCAGATCCCAGATGGAGAAGCCTTCTTTGCGCGCCAGCATGGTGGCCACGCTGTTGCCCTGGATGTACTCCATAGCCGCGCAGAACTGCCCGTCGATCTCGCCTGCGCCGTAGAGCAGGACGATGTTCTGGCCGACGAGATCGCGCGTGCTCTCGCCTTCCGCGATCAACGTGTCCACAAACGCGTCCGCGCGCTCGCCCAGCGGCTCCAGGCTCTGCGTTTTGAGCGCCACAACCTGGTTGGTTTCCGTGTCCATCGCCTTATAAATCAAGGCGGTCTCTGACTTCGAAAGCTCGCTCTGGATTTCGAACCGGCCAAACATCGTCGCCATTACTGTCGTCCCCGCGGTGACAAGCCGCACTTACCCCTGAATGTGTATTTAGCTAAGAACAGGGGGAGAATCACAGCTAGAATACCGCCATCACCGGCCCAACCGAGAGTTACGAAGGTACTCAGAAAGGCCGCAGAAAGCTATTGGGCCGGCCCGCCACTGAGGCGAAAAGGCGAACATTCGCGGAGCGTCGGAATACTCAGAACGCGAAGTCAACGACTGCGGGGGTATTGCATGGCGACGGCAAGAGTGCTACACCCCCAGGAATTGAATGGGTACGATCGCTTGACCGTAGCCCGATTCCGCGGCATCACTCGACCGCATTACGCGAAATTACTTCGCGGTACCACTCCGCACTGAGCTTGGGGGTGCGCGCCTGCGTTTTGAAGTCAACGTAGTGAATGCCGAATCGCTTGCTATAACCGTCTGCCCACTCGTAATTGTCGAGCAGGCTCCAGAGGAAATAACCCTTGATCGGGTAGCCCTCCGAAGCCGCGCGATGCAGGTGCGTGAGGTAATTGCGCAGAAACATCACGCGGTCAGTGTCCTCGATACGTCCGTCAGCGGTTACCACATCGTCCGCGGAGCACCCATTCTCGGTGATGTAGAGAGCCCGTGGTTTCCAGATTTCGCTGACGTGGCGAACCGCCCAGTAGATCACTTCCGGGCCAATGTACAGCCACGGCGAGGCCATGTGCGGAAAAGAAGACGGGTGCTGCTCCACCCGGTAGCCGACCGGCGATGCGTCCGCGCGCGCATATTCCGGTGCGTACACGTTGAGGCCGACGAAATCGAGAGGACTGCCGATGATTGTCATGTCGCCGGCCTCCAGCTTGGGAGCGTTTGCGCCCTCCCGCCGGAGATAGCCGTCGGTGTACTTGCCTTCCATGACTGCCGTGAGAAACGGTGCGTTTTCTTCGCGAGTCGCGCGCCGCGCAGCTTCGATTTGCTCGCGAGTCTCGATCACGGGCACATAGACCGTGGCATTTTCCGCGAGACCGATCTGTGTTCCCTTCCGGGCGTTGGCCCGAATGGCTTGTACCGCCAGGCCGTGCGCCAGTACGGCATGGTGGCGAATCTGATTCACCTGTGCATCCGGCAACTTCAGGCCCGGCGCAAACTCCCCGGTTTTGTAGCCCAGGTCCGTAAAGCACGTGAACTCGTTGATGGTGAAAAAGTGACCGACGCGATCCGAAAGCTTCCTGGAAACATATCCGGCGTAATCGGCGAACGCTTTTGCAGTGTCGCGTGACTGCCAGCCGCCGGGCAAAGCTTGCGGCAGGTCCCAGTGGAAGAGTGTGATGTACGGGGATATATCGTTCTTGACCAGTTCGTCAACCACGCGCTGGTAATACTCCAGGCCCTTCTCGTTCGGCGGGCCCGTCCCGTTGGGGAAGATGCGTGACCACGAAATGGAGAAGCGGTAACCGCTGGCCCCCAGGTTCTTAAGCAGCTTCACGTCTTCCTTGTAGAGATGGTAGGAATCATCGGCGACATCGCCGGTTTCTCCCTGAAAAGTCTTGCCCGGTGTGTGGGAGAAAGTATCCCAGATTGATGGCTTCCGTCCGTCTTCATTCACCGCGCCCTCAATCTGATAGGCAGCGGTAGCGCAGCCCCAGACAAAGTTGGGCGGGAATCGCAGCAAACGAGGCGTGGCTGCTTCTGAGAATGCAATCCGCGGGAAAGAGGCGCCGGCAAAGGCGGCCGCGGCGATACCGGCCAAACTCCTGCCGAACCGGCGACGTGTGAGACTTTTCATGGGCCCAAGAAGATTATCACTCGCGCAACCCTAAAATGAAGTTACGTGACGACTTGCATAGTCGTGCGGTTTGGATTCTGACGCTCTGCATCTTCGTCGGCATCATCCCGAAGCCTGGTGACCCGATCCAACTCAGATATTCGCGAAAGGAAGATCAAACCCAGTTGTCCATACCGCGACCCCTGTTTTATCCTCAGGACTAAAGTAAATGGGGCTGGCTGTCCCTCTCTGCAACTTTCATCAACCAGTGGGCCTCCGGAGTCGCATGACATTAACTCGCTTCGTGAGAAAAAGCGCGTTTCGCAACAAGCGGCGCAGCCTCCTGACCGTGTTGAGCATCGCCTTCTCGCTCCTATTGCTGACTCTGATGATGACCATCTGGCGCGCCTTCTACATTGACACGTTCAGCGCCGAGTCCGCCCAGCGCCTGATCACCCGCCACCGCGTCTCGCTCACCGAGTCCATGCCGTTGTTCTACCGGGAGAAAATCCGCGCCATTCCCGGCGTGGTGGCGGTTGCCCCCAACAACTGGTTTGGAGGCATCTACCAGGACGAGAAGCCGGAGAATATGTTCGCCCAGTTCGGCACCGACCCCGAAGAAATCCTCAAGATCTTCACTGACTTCAAGATCCCCGCGGATCAAGTGCTGGCCTGGCAGAGGGATCGCGCCGGCGCCATCGTCGACGACCAACTTGCCCGGAAACATGGCTGGAAGATCGGCGATCGCATCGTGCTCAAGGGCACCATTTATCCCGTCGATCTCGAGCTCACGATTCGCGGCATCTACACGGCGCCCGCGCCCACTGAATCCGTTTACTTCAATCAGAAGTATGTTGAAGAAGCGGTCTCGTTCGCCAACGGGCAGGCGGGCATTTTTGATATTCTCGCCGATTCTCCGAAGAGCGTCTCCACCATCGCCTCGGCGGTCGACAACATGTTCCGCAATTCTCCGGAGCCCACAAAAACCGAGAGTGAAAAAGCCTTCCAGTTGGACTTTATCAACAGCATTGGCAACGTGAAGGCATTTATCCTGAGCATCTGCTTCGCGGTGGTGTTTGCCACGCTGCTGGTCTCGGCCACCACCATGGCCATGTCGATCCGCGAACGAACGCGCGAAGTAGCGGTTCTTAAAACGCTAGGATTCACGCGGCAATCGATCTTGCAGCTTTATATTGGAGAAGCGGTGCTGGTGGCTTTGACCGGTGGCGCGCTAGGCTGCCTGCTGGCAATCGGACTGGTTTCGGCGATGTCGCACGCGCCGGGGATGGGTATGTTTCTTGCTGGCATGCAAGTGACGTTCCCCACTTTGCTACTCGCCATCTTCATCGCAGCGATGGTGGGATTACTGAGCGCAATCGTACCTGCCTACCACGCCGCAAAATTGGATATTGTGGAGGGCTTGCGCTACATCGGGTAGGACTAACGACTAACGACTAACGACCAGCGACGATAACTATGGCGATTCCGATCAGCTATAACATTCGCAACCTGAAGCTGCGCAAGGGCCTCACCATCATGACGGCTCTGGGCATTGCGCTCACCGTGACCACCGCGGTTTTCCTGATGGCGCTGCTGGCGGGTCTGAAGAAAGCCTTCATGGCCAGCGGCGATCCGGTCAACGTGCTCGTCATGCGCAAGGGCTCCACGGCAGAGCTTTCGGGAGGCTTCGACGCCAATCTTTTCCCCACCTTGAAAACGCTGCCCGGCATCGCCACGGATAAAGAGGGTCAGCCGATCGCCTCGGGCGAATGGGTGGTCGTCGTGGTGCTGCCCCGCAAGGATGGAACCGGCGAAGTCAACGTTTCAGTTCGCGGCCTGATGCCGGCCGGCCTCACTCTCCGACCCAGCGCAAAGCTGGTCGAAGGCCGCTGGTTTACGCCCGGACAGCGCGAAGTGGTCGTCGGCCAGTCCATTCACAATCGTTTTTCCGGCGCCAACGTGGGCGACACCATGGACTTCGCCAAGGGTCAGTGGAAGGTCGTGGGCATATTCGACTCTGGCGGCACCGCTTATGATTCGGAAATCTGGGGCGACGTCAACCAGATCGCCGCGGATTTCGATCGCCAGGGAGGCTACGCATCTGCCTACCTGCGGGCCACCGACCCGGTCGCAGCCGACGCGCTCAAACACCGCGTCAGCGACGATCAGCGCCTGAAGTTGGAGGGCACGCTCGAAACCGAGTATTACGAGAAGCAAACCAGCTCTGGTGGCGCGATCAAATTTATTGGCACGTTTGTGGCGATCATCATGGCCATCGGTTCCAGCTTCGCCGCCATGAATACGATGTACGCGGCCGTGGCCTATCGCTCGCGCGAGATCGCAACCCTGCGCATCATAGGATTTTCGCGCCCCAGTATTCTCACTTCGTTCGTGATCGAAGCCTTACTGCTTTCGCTGCTGGGAGCGTTTGTCGGGATCGTGTTGGTGTTGCCGTTCAACGGCATGAGCACTGGAATCGGCAACTCCCTCACCTTCAGCGAAACGGTTTTCAGCCTGCACCTGACTTGGACGGTCGCGCTGGCGGCGGTGGGCTTTGCGTTGATCATGGGCTTGCTCGGAGGCTTCGCGCCCGCCTGGCACGCGGCGCGGCAGGATATTCTGACCTCGCTGCGAGCGTAAGAATCTGTTGTAGAGACGGGGCTTGCCCCGTCTCACTGTCGGCGGAGATGCGGCCGATTCGTATCAGGGCATCGCTTTAGCGATGCCGCAATGATGCCGAACAAATGCCCCTTTAGGGGCTGCCTTTGAACGCAGCCCGTACAATTGTTCATGCAATCGATTTTGAACCACTAAAAGTTTGGGAGCGTATCTCCACCAATGCCCACGGACACCGGACCTACGGACACCAAGCACGACGACCTGCGGAGTCTGCGCATCGATCATTCGCTGCGCGACGGAGGCGGAGAACCGCCCGCGTGGTCGCGCCGCTTCATTCTGGGCGGAATCGCCGTGGTCGTCCTGCTGGGGTTGGCCGCGCTGGCGTACCGCGCGCTCGCCTCGGACACACCGGAAGTGGAAGTGGCGCGAGCGACGGCGGAAGGCAGCGACGGCGCAGGCAGCACCGTGCTTTCGGCGAGCGGATACATTGTCGCTCATCACAAAATCAGCGTGAATTCAAAGGTCACCGGCCGCGTGGCATGGATCGGCGTGGAAAAAGGCGACAAGGTAAAAGAAGGTCAAGTTCTGGTGCGCCTGGAGGACGAGGAATTCCGCGCCCAGTACGAACAGGCTCGAGGCGCGGTGGGAAGCGCCAAGGCGCGGCTGCTCGAGCAGCAGAATGGTTCGCGTCCGGAAGAGATTGAGCAAGCGGATCACAATCTGTCGGAAGCGCGAGCGACCGCGGTGAACGACAAACTCAATCTGGACCGCACCCGCGATCTGTTCGCGCAGGGAGTAGCTTCCAGGCAGAGTCTCGACGATGCCATCGCCAAGAACGACGCTTCGCAACAGAGAATGAATTCGCTGGAGCGGGCCTTCAAGTTGGCGCAACTCGGGCCGCGCTCCGAAGAAGTTGAACGTGCCAAGGGCGATCTGCTGCAGGCCGAAGGCCAGATGGCATACGCCAAGTCTCAACTCGATGCCACGGTGATTCGCGCCCCCGTCAGCGGTACGATTCTGGAGCGCACGGCGGAGAAGGGTGAACTGGTCACCGCTCAATTCGCCAGCGGCGCCGAAGGCGGCCCGCGCGGATCGGTCGTCGCCCTCGCGGATCTGGATGACATTCAGGTAGAGCTCGATATTGCGCAGGACGACTTTGCCAAACTATCTCCCCGGCAGGAAGGCATCGTCACCCTCGACGCGTTCAAGGATCGCTCCTACAAAGGCGAGATCGCCGAAATGTCGCCCGAGGCGAATCGGCAAAAAGCGACGGTCCAGGTCAAGGTTCAGATTCTGAAACCCGATTCCTACCTGCGCCCGGAGATGAACGCAACCGTGCAGTTCAAAGCGAAAGCGAATGACGATAAAAGCGCCGGCGCGAAACAGAATTATGTCTTCGTGCCGACCGCCGCATTGCGCGATAAGGATGGGAAAAAATTTGTGTTGCTCGCTTTCAACGGCAAGACTCTGCGCCGAGATGTTCACGTTCAGGGCCAGCGTTCGGGAGGCTATCTGGTGGACTCGCTGGTGGGCGGCGAAAACGTAATCACGGCGGGGCCCGCGGATTTAGCGGACGGGCAAAAGATTCGTATCAAGGGGCAATCATGAGTGCATTAACAACACCAACCACACAGCCAGCCGTGGGCAGCAAGGTCGTCCAGGCCCGTTCGGTGAGCAAGATTTTCAAGCGTGATGCCTTCGAGGTGACCGCGCTCGACAACGTCTCCATCGACATCGCTGGCGGCGAGTTCCTGGCGCTGATGGGGCCTTCAGGATCAGGAAAGACGACCCTGCTGAACATGATCGCAGCCATTGACCGCCCCAGTTCCGGCGAACTGCTGGTGATGGGCGAAAATATTTTTCGCCTGAACGATGGGCAGTCCGCGAAGTGGCGCAACACGCACGTCGGCTATGTTTTCCAGACCTTCAATCTGATTCCGGTGCTGACGGCGTTTGAAAATGTCGAGTTGCCGCTGCTGCTGACCAGGATGACGCCGCAGCAGCGTCGTGATCACGTGATGACCGCGCTCAAGCTCGTCGGACTTGAGGATCGCGTCCATCACCTGCCCAAGCAGCTATCGGGTGGACAGGAGCAGCGTGTGGCCATCGCTCGCGCCATCGTCAGCGACCCTACGCTGATTCTCGCCGACGAACCGACCGGCGACCTCGACAGTAATTCAGCGACCGACATCCTGGAGATTTTGAAGCGCTTGAATGAAAGCTTCAACAAGACGATTGTGATGGTGACGCACGATCCGCACGCCGCCCAGTATGCGCACGTGACGCGCCATCTGGAAAAAGGACGGCTGCTGCCCGCGTAGCCCGGCTCTTGAAAAACTTGGCTTCGTATCAGGGCATCGCTTTAGCGATGCCGCATGTTCTTCGAAACCGGACGCCCCTTCAGGGGCTGGGCATCACGCCGTTCTCCTCGAAGGCACCGCCTCCGCCGGCAGCTCACTTTCGCTGATCCACTCCCAGACTCGCCGGCCGCGGTCATTGCTCAGGCTGCGGGCCTCGCCATAATCCACCAGACGATTCAAAACGGTCGTAACCGAGGCCAGCGGGTCCTTGTGTCGCGCCATGATTGCCGGGGCATATCGTTCCAGTTCCACGCAAACCTCGCGCGCTCCCAGCGGACGCCGCACTTCCATGAGCACTCTACGGCACGCCTTGGTGAAACCAGGCTGACGGCCATTGGGCTTGCGGTCGATCAGTTCCAGCAAGTCGTCGCCGAGCACCTGCTCGCCGAAAAGATTCGCCAATCCGGCAATAGTCTGCTTCACCGTGCCGATGCGCTTCATCACCTCGGCACGCTGCCGCATCAACTGAAGGAGTTCTTCGTGCGCAGCCTTCACCACCTGCTGCGCCGAAATGCTATTGGCGTGTGCATCAATAGCGTGCGCGTGCAAACCATCGCGGCTACTTTTCTCAACTTCCATAAACCCCTCCTCCAGAAAACAGACAGCGACCAGGATCCCTCGACTCTCGTCCTCTAATACGGAAAAGAATCCTCCGAAGTTCCATCATCAGTTGGACTCGTTTGGAGAGGAAAGGTTATCGGAGAAAAAAGCTCGTGTGGCGCGGACACTCCTGTCCGCGTGCGGATGGCAAGAAAGTCCGATCCGACCTGACAACGCAGTCGCGGGATTGGCCACCGCTCGCGGACAGGAGTGTCCGAGCCACTAGCAGCACATCATCTAGCCCATCACCGTCGTGTGCTCCGGCCGGATCTTGTAAAGCACGCGCACTTCTCCCGGCTGCGAGTACGGATACTTGTCGACTCCCATGTACTTCTTCGCCATCTTGTCGATGTGTTCGGCGGCGCCCTCTTCAGTAATCTCAACCACCGTGCCGCGAATCTCGAGATAGCGATAGGGATTGTCGGGATCGACAACGGCCAGCGCCACCCGCGGATCGCGGCGCACGTTGCGATCCTTCTGGCGTCCGCGTGCCGAGTTGAAGATGACGTATTGGCCGTCGAAGTCGCACCACACTGGAGTGACCTGTGGCCGTCCGTCGGGCATCAGAGTTCCCAGACTGGCGAATGCGCGCTTCTGGAATAGGTCGACGTATTTTTCAGGAATGACGTTGGACATTGCTGGATCTCTCCTCGGTCGAGTTATTGCCGATTGATTGCCGAATGTTGATTGCCAAATATTTATTGCCGCCCCGATTATAGATGCTGGAAGCAAGCTTTGGGTTCCGGCTCTGAAGCGGGTACAATCATAAGCTTCGCGGAACAGGCAACACCTGCCCAGCAGCTCGTGGCCGAACTCGCGACGGAGCTCACTGATTGCGTTTTTCTTAATCCCTAGTAAACTAGTAGTCTTTTCGGAGGTTCAATTTTATGCAGATGATATCAATCCCAGCGGGAAAATCGGCGCGAATATTCTGTTTGTGGTTCGCCCTGTTTCTGCTCGCTAGCCCTCTTCTGGCGCAGCCCTCGGCTGTCCAACCTCCGCCAACCGTCGTCTTCATGACCGATTTCGGCATCGTCGATGATTCGGTCGCTCTCTGCAAGGGCGTCATGTATGGCATCACGCCCAACCTCCGCATTGTCGATCTCACGCATCAGGTCAATCCCTTTTCGATTCGAGACGGCGCTCGCTTCCTCTTCGGCGCCACGCCCTACTTCCCGCCCGGCACGGTCTTTGTCGTAGTGGTCGATCCCACCGTGGGCAGTTCGCGCAAGGCAGTGGTGGTGAAATCGAAGCGCGGGCAATTCTTCGTGCTGCCCGACAACGGCCTGATGACGATGGTCGAGGATCGCGATGGCATCGAAGCCATTCGCGAGGTCACCAACCCTGATTGGATGGTCGGCGCAAAGATTTCCTCCACCTTCCATGGCCGCGATATTTTTTCTCCCGTCGGCGCGCACATCGCGCGCGGCGACGATTGGACTCAGGTCGGACCCGTAGTCAAGCAACTCGTCCGCCTCGACCTGAAGCCTGCAACCTTGGACGCCAAGGGCCTGACCGGAGAGGTGATCGCCCTCGATGGTCCGTTCGGCAACCTGATCACCAACATCAGCGCTGACGATTTTCTGCAGCTCGGCTATCAGCGCGGCGACAAGTTGAAGGTCACCATCGCGGGCCGCGAAGTCGAGATGCCATTCGTCAGCACGTTCAGCGATGTGCCACTCAAACAGCCGTTGCTGTTCATCGATTCGCGCGGACGAGCCAGCTTTGCCCTCAACCAGGCAAGTTTCGCAGCGGCGTACAGCATAAATCCGCCGCAACCGCTATTCATACCCCGCAAGGGGCATTGAGTTCGGAACGAGGAGTTCGAAACGAGGAGTTCGAAACGAGTTCAACGCACGATCTCGAAAAACGATTGCAAACAAGACTTCACGCGAAGGAAGCCATCATGCATAGAGGCAGCACTAATCAACGAATACTGGCAATCTCGATCCTGACCATCGCCGCAGCGGCGCTATTGCTAGTCACCACATCCGCATCGGCGCAGAGCTTTCGCGGATCCATCCGCGGCACGGTCACCGACCCGAGTGGCAGCGTAATCGCCGGAGCGAAAGTCACGGCGAAGAACATCGCCACCGGCCTGCGACGCGAAGCCACCACCGGCCAGGACGGAGCCTACGTGCTGGCCGAATTGCCCGCCGGCGAATACACGGTAGAAGCAGAGTCGTCCGGACTCTCTCCGACCGCGCAGAATGTGCAAGTCAATGTCGGCCTGGACACAACGGCGAACTTCGATCTGACCAAGGTGCAGCAGCGACACGAGCAGTTGACCGTAACCGAAGAAGCGCCGCTCGTGGAAGCAAGCCGCGACGTGCTCGGCGAAGTCGTGGACCGCGAGCTCGTAGTCGACTTGCCGCTAAACGGACGTGATTTTGGCAAGCTCGTAGCCCTCGTTCCTGGTGCGACGGTCGAACCGTCGGGTGTCGCCGCCATTCAGAGCGGATTCGGACAGTTCTCGATCAACGGCAACCGCGACCGCTCCAACAACTACACCTTGGACGGTACCGACAACAACGACCCGTTCTTCAATAATTCGGCGCTCAACCAGACCGGCATTGGCGGCGCGCCCGCCTCTCTGCTCCCGATTGACGCCATTCAGGAATTCAACCTGCAGTCCCAGTTTCCGGCTGAATACGGACGGAATAGCGGGTCCGTAGTGAACATCATTACGAAGTCTGGAACCAACCAGCTTCACGGTTCGGCGTTCGAGTTCCTTCGCAACGACGCCATGGACGCGCGCAACTACTTCAACCGCACGCCGGCCGTGAAGTCGGCCTTTCGCAACAATCAGTTTGGGGCTTCACTGGGTGGACCAATCATCAAGGACAAGACCTTCTTTTTCGGCGCCTATGAAGGTCAGCGGGAACGCGTCGGGTCGGATTTCACCTTCCTTGTACCGACCGACACAAGCACTGTGGGCGGACAAAGCGTGCCCAACCAGGTCGAACTCGCACAGGAAATTGCGGCCGCCAATCCTCCGAGCGGAGGATTTACGCCGAGCCCGGCTGTCACCAATCTCTTGAACCTTTTCCCGCAGCCGACTGGCTTTAACGGTGAGTCTGGCACCGTTCCCGGCACGGTCGCTGACAAGAACAACGTAGACAGTTTGATTGCCAAGATTGATCACCAACTCAGCTCCCACTATCAACTCACCGGCCGTTACGCATTTGCCCAGAGCTACCAGGTATTCCCACTCGGCGGTCTGGGCGGCGGAGCGGCGTCCCGGCTGGCGCAATTCGCTCAAACTTCCCCGACCCGCGTCCAGGTCGTATCGGCCAGCCTGCTGTCGACTCCGAGTGCAAACCGGATTAACGAAGTCCGTTTCGGATACAGCCGCTATCGCACATCGTTCAGCACGGAAGACGCTCAGTTCAATCCGAACACGCTCGGTTTCAACTTCGGCACCGGTCAACTAAGTCTGCCGGAGATTGACTTTGGCGGCGTGTACGACAATCTGGGTGCGACTGGCTACAGCATTCCGCGAGGGCGAACCAGCCAGAGCTTCCAGATTCTCGACAACTTCACCTGGATGCGCGGCCGTCACACCGTGAAGTTCGGCGGTGAATACCGCCGGATCATCATCGACAGCTTCAATAACAATCTGTCCCGTGGCCAACTGGAGTTCGGGTCCTCGGTCTTTGGCAGCCAAGGCAGCGGAAATTGCCCACTTACGGGCAGCGATGCGACCTATTGCAGCGATCAGGCAGTTACAACCCTGGCCAATCTCTACTTAGGAGCTCCTTACAGCTCCCTGGCGAACTACGGAAACACGCAACGCACGACTTACAACAATGGCTTGAGCTTCTTTGCGCAAGATGACTTCCGCGTCGCTCCCAACTTTACAGTTAATCTTGGTTTGCGCTGGGAGTACTTCGGACCGATCAGTGAGGCGCACAATCTGCTGTCGAACCTGGGCACGGACGGCAACCTTGCCATGGAGGGCACCGATGGCGTGAACGGAGCCTACGCGAGGGACCTGAACAATTTTGGCCCCAGGATCGGTTTTGCCTGGAATCCGCGGGCTAACACGGTCGTTCGCGGCGGATACGGCCTGTACTATGACTACGTTCCGCAGGACTTGCTGATCGCCAACTACACAACTTCAGCGGGCTTGACGCAAAATCCCATCGGTCCTTCACCTATTTACCCCTACCAGTTCAATTCCGGAGCCTTCAATGGAAGCGCACCCGGGCCGATTTTTACGCTTTCCACTCCGCCTTGCGCTTACCCATGCGACATTTTCGTTACGCCCCGCAACTTCGTTACTCCTTACGCTCAGAACTGGAACTTCAACATCGAGCAGGAACTCTCGAAAGCGTTCGCCCTGCAGATCGGCTATGTCGGGAGTAAGGGAACAAAGCTGGTTCGGTTACTTGACCTGAATCAGGCTAACTCCCTTGGTAACCGGCCCAACCCAAATTACGGTGCCATTGACTCCCTTTCCACGGTAAGTGCTTCAACTTACCACGCTCTGCAAACTACGCTCCGTTCCCGTAGCTGGCACGGACTGACAGGGTTTGCCGGTTATACCTTTTCTAAGTCGCTGGATGATGCATCGGATGGCATTGACTTCAACTTCTCCACGGTCGCGTTCCCGCAAAATTCATACGACCTGCACGCCGAGCACGGCCCCTCGAATTTCGACGCCCGCCATCGCTTCACGGCTGCATTCACCTATGATGTGCCCAAACTGGTCGGTCCCAATTGGATCGCGGAAGGATGGCAGCTCAACACCATCCTGACCGCGCAGAGTGGACGGCCCGTTCCGATCGTGAGCGCGAATGATACCAGCGGGCAGAACGCTGACGTGTATCCAACACCTTCCAACTATCACCAGCGGCCCGATCTTGTTCCCGGAATCAATCCCATCAACTCCAACTGGCGATCCGCTCCGGATTCCATTGGATACCTGAATGGTGCGGCGTTCACTCAGCCCGATTACGCAACTCCGGACAATCTGGTCGGCAGCTTTGGAAACCTGGGGCGGAATGCGATCTATGGACCAGACTACTGGAACCTGGATTTTTCGCTCGCCAAAAGCTTCCACATTTTCGAGAGAATGACGATCCAGCTCCGGGCAGAATTTTTCAACATTCTCAATCACCCGAACTTCGCCTTGCCGAACTTCTTCGTGGACCCGGGAGCTCCCCAACAAGGCCTCATCACCCAAACCCCCGACCAGGCCCAGACCAACCCCGGCCTCGGCGGTGGTGGTCCGCGCGTAGTCCAGCTGGGCTTGAAGGTTATCTTCTAAGAAACGAATTGAAAATCGATCCCTGTAGAGACGCGGCTTGCTGCGCTCTTTCTCTTTGCGTGCGATGCAAGACTAACCCGCCTTCTGCAACTCCTCTGCGATCCGCGGCATCACGGCCCGCAGCAGCGCGATGAACTGCCCCATAACTCGTCGTCCCACTTCGAGCACTTCTTCGTGCACCAGCGCCTGATCGAGAATCCCCGCGGCCATGTTCGTCACGCACGAGATCGCCAAGACGTTCATCCCCATATGCCGCGCGGCGATTGCTTCCGGGACGGTTGACATGCCCACCAGATCGGCGCCGATGGTGCGCAGGTATCGAATCTCCGCCGGAGTCTCATAACTCGGCCCGGCCAGCGCCACATACACGCCCTCGCGCGGCGGAATCGAGAGCTTCTTAGCTTCCTCGAGCGCGATCTCGCGATAGCGCTTGGCGTAGGTATAAGTCATGTCGGGGAAGCGCGGGCCAAAGCGCTCGTCATTCGCGCCCGTCAGCGGATTCTGCCCTTGCAGATTGATGTGATCGCGCAGGATAACCAGCGCGCCCTGTCCGTACTCGGAGTTAATGCCACCGGCGGCGTTGGTAAGAATCAAAGCGCGCACGCCAGTACGCCCCAGCACGCGCGTAGGAAAAGCGACCTCGGCGGCCGAATAGCCTTCATACAAATGCACCCGCCCCTGCATCACGGTAATGGGAACGCCGCCGCACTTGCCCATCACGAGATGTCCGGCATGTCCAACCGCCGTAGAGCGTGGAAACGTTGGAATGTGAGCATAGGGAATGCGGACGGCGTCGGTGAGATCATCGGCAAAGGATCCAAGCCCGGATCCAAGGACAAGCCCAATCTGAGGGCGCAGATCGGTCTCAGAAAGCACAAATGCCGCGGCGGATTCGGCACGAGCAAACAGGTCTAGTGTCATAAATGCACAATGTCATAAATACAACTTGTCATCCTGAGCGAAGCGAAGGACCCCTACCCGCCCGAAAATGTGCACCGGGAGTAGGGGTCCTTCGCTTCGCTCAGGATGACAACCCTACGCTAAAACTTCTTCTCAAACTCGGCAAACGCCTTTTCCAATTGCCACTGCACGCGAGCGCGCTCATTCGCCCGAAGCCACTTCTCACATTTTGCCGAAACGCGATCGCCCGACGATCCATCGTTCGAGCACGCCGCAGCACGCCGCAGCTTGCGTCCATCGCTCCACAGACTATCACCAGGAATAAAACTATGTTCCAGACTCGCGCGCGCCATGCGCTTCAGATCGCCATACGACAAGCCATAGGTCTCGACCGCCCGCAGATATTCGTGCGTCATATCGCCTCGCGACACGCCCTCGTCGTCGGTGGCGAGCGCCACCGGCACTCCGTATTTCATGTACACCGGCAGCGGATGGCGATCGCCGCTGACGCCCAGAATCACATCATTCGACGTCAAACAAATCTCCACCAGCACATTCTTCTTAGCCAGTTCCCGCAGCAACCCGATCGGATCGTTTTCGCTCATGACGGCCACCCCATGCCCAATCCGCTCCGCGCCGCCGCGCTCAATCGATTCGCGAATGTGGAAGCGCAAGCCCTCGGGTGGAACCAATCCCATCCAAAGTTCGTCGGCGTGCAACGACACATGCGTCGCCGGATAGAACTTGTGCAACGCCTCGATGATCCGCATATGCAGATCGAAGTCGTGCATGGGCACGTAATAGTCTTCCGGCATCACCAGGTTGAAGCCAACAAATCGTGGATCGGCCTTGGTCAACTCGAAGCCCAGCAATATCTGCGCAAAAACCTGCTCCCGCGGCAACCCCCGCAGCACCTGGTACAGATAATAAATCGTCACCTCGCATCCCGCAGCCGCCTGCGCCGTCCCGCAATGCAGCACTTCTTTCTCGCGGGCTTCATCGGAGTCGAGTTGGCTGCGCACCGACGCCACCACATCCAGCATTCCGCCCGCCAGCAGTTTGCCGCGCAGCCCGCCGAAGTCGTCATCCCATCCGATCTTGTCGCCCAGCATGGCCGCCTGTCTCCCGTCGGCCGTGTGCATCACCTCCACATATTGCAGATGATCGGCCGCCGCCCGCGACCCCACCTCCGCCAGCGCATCGCCAATGTGATTTTCCAACGCTGGACTGAACTTCTCGAAGGTAGCAAAGAAATGGTCGTGCCCCGATTCCTCCTCGCGGTGCCAGTTCCGCATCGACCAGGCGTCCACCAGTTGGTCGTAGAGAATGTGGTCCTGATAAGCGCAACGGACCGACGGCTTGTTCTTGTAGGGCTCGCATGAATCGCAAGCCGCGTGCATCAGCTTCGAAGTGGTGCGGTCGACGCAGAGAGCGTTCTCCGAAGCCCAGTCGATCATGCTCTCCGCATAAATCGCACCGCTCAGGTGGACATGCAGGTCGCCGCCCTTGGGCATCTGCTGCAGAAATGCCAGCAGCAACCCCGGCTGATGCCGCACCGATTCCAGATACTTCGCCGTCTTCTCTTCAGGGCTTTGCGCCCGCGAGATCTGTGCTCCGCAAAGAATTGTCAGGAAACAACCGATTGCCGCCAAACGCAGGCTTCGCATCACAAAAAGGCCTCCGACCACCCATAAGATCCAAGGTGGAATTGTAGAGAAGGCGATTGTAGGACGAAAGTGTCCGCGTGAGAACCGCAGCCCGGCATGCGGAAAACCAGTCTTCATGCGGGTGAAGCGGCGATTTGCACAGCCACGGTCTTAGGTGCATAGCGGACGAAAGCGGGAAGTTCACTCCGAGAAACCGCGAAAAACCGCATGGATGCTGGGGATTTAAGAGTCGCATGCCCGCAATTGCACCATTCCCGTGTCACCCGCCTGTGCATGAGCTGCACTGCATTGATCTATAAGAAGTTACAGATGCATGATTTTCGTTGACGTAAAAAATGAGCGTGGTAAAAACATAATCGTTCTTTGACACGTTCTGAAGTTTTTCCGGTTGGTGCAGCGTCCGGGGCTCAAGCGTAGTCACTCAGACAACCGCGAGGTGAGTCTGGGAGGGCGAGCAAGGGTCTATAGCTAAGCGCTGGTCGAGGAGAACAGGAGCCTCTGTTAAAGGCAGGATAGAGTCCCGAGGCGTTGGACTGATTTATCCGGTTGGCGGTGAGCCCGGAGC
>JBEKIB010000097.1:0-24466 GCA_050011975.1 Terriglobales bacterium
CGCGGCGCACCCGAATGCGCGGTTTACGACTCCTTTGAATCAATGCCCAGTCATCGCCCCCGAGTGGGAAGACCCGCAGGGCGTGCCGATCGATGCCATCCTCTTCGGTGGACGGCGGGCGGGAATTGTTCCGCTGGTGACCGAAGCCTTCAACTGGCAGCATGGCACTTTCCTGGGCGCAACGGTCAGCAGCGAGACGACCGCCGCGATCACCGGCCAAGTCGGCCGGCTGCGCCGCGATCCTATGGCGATGCTTCCGTTTTGCGGATACCACATGGGTGACTACTTTGCGCACTGGTTCAAGATGGGAGCGGTCTCCAACCCATCGAAGCTGCCGAAGATTTTCTACGTCAACTGGTTTCGCCAGGACGAGAATCACAAATTCCTATGGCCGGGCTACGGTGAAAACAGCCGCGTGTTGAAGTGGATTTTTGAGCGTTGCGACGGTAAGGTACATGCGAAGGACACGCCGATCGGACGCCTTCCCGAGCTGGCCGATCTCGACACGACGGGGCTCGACATCAAGGGCGCTCATGTGGACGAGTTGCTCAGCATCGATATCGATGGCTGGCTGGCCGAGGTGCCGTCGATCAAGGAGCACTTCGCCCATTTCGGCAGCCATCTTCCCGAAGGATTGAATCTTGAAGTGAAGGCTCTTGAAGAGCGTCTGCGGGCGGCTAAGCGATAGTTGCCTTGAGGAGTGTACGTTCGCCAGACTCCTAACCGAGTTCAACCTCTATTTTTCGATACCATGAGGACGCTTTTTGATATAGTGTCCCACTGTCATGCACCGTCTCGCTGTGAACGAAGCGAATCCTCCTGCCCCTGTCATATCCTTACCTCTCACTCGAAATCAGATTCGCGGCTTCTGGGCATCGTGGGGTGGGTGGACGCTGGACGGCATGGATTCATTTGTTTATGCGCTCGTCCTCGTGCCCTCGCTGCGCGAACTGCTCCCGCTCTCCGGCATTCCGGCCACCAAGGGCAACGTCGGACTATACGGGGGTTTGCTGTTCGCCCTATTCCTGATTGGCTGGGGACTGGCGTTTCTTTGGGGGCCGATTGGAGACAAGTTCGGTCGCGTGCGCACGCTCATGCTAACCATCGTGTGGTATTCGACATTTACCTTTCTGAGCGCGTTCGCCACTGGCGTGTGGCAACTGGCTATCCTTCGCCTGCTTGCGGGCGTGGGCATTGGCGGAGAATGGGCCATGGGCGGGACGTTCGTGGCGGAGGAGTGGCCGGAGCATCGGCGCCGCGTGGGTGCGGGTTTGATGCATACCGGATACTACGTCGGCATATTTCTCGCTGCCTTGGCCAACTATGGCATTGGCAGCCGCTTTGGCTGGCGGGCCATGTTTATTGTCGGAGGGCTGCCGGCACTGCTCCTGGCCTGGATTCGGCATGGGGTTACGGAGCCTGTCGCCTGGAAAAGGAAGGAAAGCGTGGTCCGCGCGTGGGCCGTTTGGCGTCCTCTGGCAACGCTGTTTGCGCCCGCCTGGCGGCGACGCACCATTCTGAATTCCTTGCTCATGCTGGTTTCCATTTGTGGCCTGTGGGCTGGAACCGTATATGTTCCCGCTGCTATCACGGCTGTCGCCGAAGGGGGTGGCCGCAGCGCTTTGCAAGCTGCGCAACTCGCCTCCTGGGGCATCATGATGGTCTCGTTCGCTACGATTCTCGGCTGCCTGGCCATGCCGTGGCTTGCCGAACGGGTGGGACGACGTGGGGCGCTCGCGGTTTTCTTTACTCTCATGCTGGTGTTCATAGCGCTCACGTTCGGCAAAGTCTTCTATCTTGGAGCGAGCGCGCTGCCCTGGTTTTTCGTTTGTCTGTTCTTTCTGGGCTTGGGCGGAGCCAACTTCGCCGTCTATACACTCTGGCTGCCTGAGCAATATCCCACGGAATGCCGCGCCAGCGCCTTTTCCTTTTCCACTTCGTTTGCCCGATTTGGCGGTGCTGGAATCACCTTCCTGGTGGGAGCGGGCGTCCGGCATTTCGGCTCCCTCGGAACTCCGGTCGCGCTGACTTCGATTGCCTTCGCTTTCGGGCTGCTCCTGATTCCATGGGCTGCGGAAACACGCGGCAAGCACTTGCCGGCCTAGCTTTACGTCATCGTTCGAAGGCAGGTAGCGATAGCGGTGTCGACACCGCAAATGGTCGGCCCTGATCTTTTGTGTGCACACCCGGGCGTGCCTGCCATTCAATCCATCGCCTCTGAAGTTCCACTGAGACTTTGCCGATAAGCCCCTCATCAAGGCATTCCATCGTGGATTCGACGCCGACCAAAGGCTGGACGCACAGGGGCTTGCCAAAACACGAAGTAGCGACGAGCGGAGAGGCCTGGACTGGTCCCAAGCGCAGCTTGCAGACCGCAATCCGAGCCATGATCGATCGGGTGGCTCCTCGCTCCGAGGGCATTGGTTTCAGGAGAAAAAAATGAAACTTACGCTGGGGAGGAAACTGGGACTGGGCTTTGGCGTGGTCCTCAGCTTGATGATCTTCAGCGCGGTGATGACCTACTTAAGATCGGTCGAGATCAGACGCGTTGAGGACACCACGGTTGAGCTACGTTTCCCAGCGATTGAAATCGCTAGAGAGTTGCAGCGGGATCTGAACTATACCCAAGTCAAGGGTCGCCAAGCCATTCTCGCGGGAACAGATCCCGCCCGGTGGCAGGAAGCAAAGAAGGCGTTCGACGGAGCCTGGAACTCCATTGCGAAAGATGTTGCCATGTTGGACGAATTGGCGCCCAAATGGGAGCAGACGAACCGGAACCAGCTAAACGATATCAAGAAGCAGTTGCCTTGGCTCCGTGCGACCGAGGAGGCTGCGCTCAATCATGCCACGAGCGGTGGGAACGATGCTGTCATTCGGGCGGGTAACGAAAATGCCGACCTGGTTACACCGGCCAATATAGCGGTCAAGAAATCCCTTGACGGTTTGGCGGAATCGCTGGTTACGCTGCTGGCCAAGAACAAAGAAGAAATGCATGCGGCGAACCGCGCACTCAACTGGGCTATGGCAATGACCGTTCTCGTGGCGCTGGGCATCGGGATTTCCCTGGCCATTTTCCTGAGCCGCAGCATTGCAGGGGCAACGCAGTCGGTCCTGGTGCAGGCGGAGGCCATCGCCGCGGGTGACCTGACTCGGGACGACCTTAAGGTCCGCAGCCGGGACGAACTGGGCGACCTGACTGCCGCCATCAACAAGATGAGTACCAACCTGAAACGCATGATTCTGGCCATCGCGCAAAGCGCGGTGCAGGTAGCCAGTGCCAGCGAGGAACTGAATAGCACCAGCCAGCAGATTACCGCGAACTCCGAGGAAACTTCGGCGCAGGCCGACGTGGTTTCGAAGGCGGCGCAGACAGTCAGCCAGAACCTCCAGACGGTTGCCACCGGGGCGGAAGAGATGGGCGCCAGCATCAAGGAAATTGCCAAGAACGCGACCGAAGCGGCGAGAGTGGCCACCGCCGCCGTCAAAGTCGCAGAAACCACCACTGCTACCATATCTAAGCTAGGCGACTCTTCGACCGAGATTGGTCAGGTCATCAAAGTCATTACTTCGATTGCGCAGCAGACCAACCTGTTGGCCCTGAACGCCACCATCGAAGCGGCACGCGCCGGCGAAGCGGGCAAAGGCTTCGCCGTTGTCGCCAACGAAGTGAAGGAACTGGCCAAGGAAACGGCCAAAGCTACCGAGGACATCAGCCGCAAGATTGAAGCGATCCAGACGGACACGAAGGCGGCGGTGGACGCGATTGCATCGATCAGCGGAGTCATCAACCAGATCAACGATATCTCGAACACCATCGCCACGGCAGTGGAGGAACAGAACGCGACCACTAACGAGATGTCACGGAACGTGGGCGAAGCGTCGCAGGGCAGCCACGAGATCACCAGTAACATTGCGGGGGTGGCGGAAGCGGCGCAGAGCACGACGCACGGCGCCAGCGAGACCCAGAAAGCGTCGCAGCAATTGGTGGAGACGTCCACTCAACTCAGCAGCTTGGTGGGCCAGTTCAAAATCAACGCTGATGGGGCCGGCACAGGGACGGCGGTCGGCGCTAACGCAACCGTAAAGGGCAGCTCGCGCGTCAGCATGATTCGGTTCGCCCGCACACCTCGGGCGGACCCTGAGTAACGCCGAGTTCCGCTAGGCCGCACCTTCTGCTTTTATCGGTTGAGTTATATTGGCGACCGGAGGTGTGCGCTCCGAATCTTCGACCACGCGCTGTGCCAGAGGCTTCAGCCACAGCAAAGCCATAAACGCAGCCACCAGATCGCACACAATCATCGCCCAGAAGACCTTGGACCAAGAGCCGGTCTTGCCAAACAGCCAGGCGGCGCCGGGTCCGGCAAAGGCTGCAGCGACTCCCTTGGCGGTGTATACGATCCCATAGTTAGTGGTCGCCCACCTTTTTCCGTAGAGGTCGCCCGTGAGCGAGGGGAACAACGAAAAAATATTGCCCCACGCGAAGAAGCACAGGCCTGACAACACCACGAACCAGACGGGGCGGCTTATCAGTTGGAGCAGAGCGTACACCGCGAGTGCCTCGAGGACGAAGGCGATGAAAATAGAATTCTCCCGGCCGATTTGGTCGGACACCCATCCCCAGAAGGGACGTGTAAATCCGTTCAGGATCCGGTCGACGGTGATGGCCAGTACCAAGGCGGTCATGCCGAAGGCCACAACGATTTTATCCACATGGTACGAGGAAGCCATGGGGTTGAGTTGTGCAGTAACCACCAAACCACCAAAGGCCAACATGGTCATCATCAGATAGATGACATAGAAAGACGGCTGGCGCAGCATCTGCCACGGCGTCATGTCGATAGCCGAGGTATTTACTTTGGCCTTGATCTTCGCTTCTTTCTGTTTCCAGTTTGGCGGGGTCCATCCCACCGGTGGCCTAGCCAAAAAGAGGGAAGAAGCCAGTACAACGACTCCCTGGATAATTCCCCAGACGATGAACGTGTGCTGATAGCCCGAGACTTTCAGCATGTCGGCAATGGGAGCGATCGTCGTCGCGGTGCCCACGCCGAAAGCTCCGGCGGTCAGGCCGACGCACAGGCCGCGATGGTCCGGGAACCATTTCAGCGCGTTCCCGATGGCGCCGCCATAGACGATCCCAGCTCCTACACCGCCCACTCCGTACCAGAAGTAGAGGCTGTTGATCGTCTCCGCCCGGCCGGATCCGATCCAGCCCAGTCCGACCATGATGGAGCCAAGACCCAGCATGAATCGGGGGCCGATCAGATCGACCAGGTATCCTTCGAAAGGTACTAGCCAGGTTTCCAGGGCGACGAATAAGGTGAAGGTCCACTGGACAGCGACCAGACTGACGTGCAGATGCGCTTGTATGGGCTTGGTGAAGAGAGTCCAGGCGTACTGCAGGTTCGCGATGGCCATCATGGCGACGATACCCGCCGATAACTGGATCCAACGATTGGGAATACGCGAGGGATGAATCAGGGAAGCCGGAGATGCAGCCATGGGTATTGCCTCCAGGATGGCGCGTTATACGTTAAGTGCGCACTGCTAAGACCACTGCCAGCCCTCCCACGGGGCCGTGAACTCGAAAACCTCTTGGTTCAACGCAAACCTGCGATATACTGGTCCACTGATCGAACCACTTGAGGCAGGAAATTTAACATCCTCGCCTTTGGACTGTCAAGGGTTTCTCGAAGCCTTGTCGTGGCCAGGCTGGTCATGCCCCGCGAGCTTCCCCGTGACGCCGGCAAGTAGCGGGAGACGGGACCGATATGGATGAGAGACGGCGCACGCAGGTCGAGACTTACCTGTTCCACCTCCAGGGCCTGATCCGCCGTGGGCGTCAGGTTCGCGAGACGTTGGCGGCCGATCCCTCCAACAGCCGCGCAATAGCGGCCACTCGTGCATGGCAGGAAGACTGTGGAGTAACGATCAATCAATTGTCCGGAGGTAGCAAGGCACACTGGCTTGCCCGGTCGTTTAGCGAAGCCTTCCTGGTGCGCTCGGCGGCCGGCCCTGCGGTCGAAGGCGCTGAGCCGGCCGAGATCGTCACGCGACTGCTCGACGTCCTAGATCAAGCTGTTGCCACGCTCTCCGGAATGGACGACGGCCCGAGCGTTACTGGATACTCGTCTGCATCCCCGGAGGCGCCGCCGCCGCGCCGGTTTGAGTTCGTTCACAACCCCGAGCTCCGGCCCGTCGTCGAGCAGGCCTACACCGATAGTCGGCGCGCCCTCGAGCACGGGGACTATGGCCTGGCGCTGCGCACTTCTTGCGGAATCCTGGAGGCGATCGTGACCGACGCTCTGGAACACAAGGGACTGAGTGCGCTGGCTGGCTCGGGCGCGTCCGCCGGAAAGATCGGCGCAGGAACGATTGGCGATTGGTCGTTCCAGACGCGGCTCGCCGTTGCCGAGAGGGCGGGACTCATTCGCGGCGGGTGCGCCCGGTTGCCAGCCGTCGCGCGGACGTATCGAGATCACACCGATGCGGACGGCGAGAGCGGCCGGACGGAATCAGTCTCCGAGCGCGATGCTCGACAGACCGGACAGGTGCTTCACGTCGTGATGAGAGATCTGGATCCCGGCCGGTAGAGAGGCGCAGCTCTGCACCAGCACGCTTGTCAATCTTCCAGGTCAGATCCCGGTATGCGTTCTCCGCTTCTTCCAGTGAGGCGTAGCCGCGCTCCCGTTGCAGCGCTCCGCTGGCCGAATAGATGAGCGTGAAATACCGGCCCGATGAATACTGCAGTTCGAGCAACTTGTTCGGCATGTCAGGATCGCCTTCCTGACCGAGCACGTCCATCAGCGCCACAGTGCACTGCCTACCCTTCGGGTCGGAGACAACCTCGCGCTCAAGGTATTGCCACTCGTCCATGCTCCACAACGGCATATTGATTCCAGCAGCTCTCTAGTTCAGCAGATCATCGTTCCGGCAGATCATGCTTCAAGCAGATCGTCATTCCAGCAGATCATTGAGCGCGCTTGCGACCTGCGCCCCGGTAAACGGTTTCGGGACCGGCGAGACTCCTTGAGCTTTCCGGGATCGCAGGCTGGCGTCCGCCTCCTCCGGTGTGTCACTGATGATGACGACGGGAAGCGCGACGTGATTCGGGTCGTCACGCACGGCGTCGAAAAGCGACTCGCTCATGTCGAAGGTGGTGCAGTCGAGCACGAGCGCATCGGCGCGCTGCTCCCGAATCAACTCGTTGACAGTGACGGTGTATCCCGCTGCGGAGACCTCGTAGCCGCGGTCACGCAGCGCGAACGTCAGCAGCTCGGCAATCTCCGGCGTGTCGTCGATGAGCAGAATGCGGCGCAAGCGTACGCTACTTCTTGCCGGCGCCAGCGCGAGGCAGCCGCGGCTTCTTGCTTGCGGAGGGCTCCAGATCCATGACCCACACTCGCCCGCCCGCCGTGTAGTAGGCACGGTGGTCGTTCTCAACCATCGCGCCCCAGGCCTCCAGCGTGCGCATGGCGAACGTGTAGCCCTCGAAGTTGTTGCGCGCGTGGTCCAACACTTCGTTCGTGTGCCAGTTGTCGGTGAGGATGGCGTCGCCCGCGTGCACGCGAAGGACAGTGTAGAAGCGGTCAAACGCCGCTTCCGGCCGCACGTCGCGCGACGACCCGCGCTTCTTGCCTTCGCTGACGATATAGCTTTCCTGCGGCTCGGGAGCCGCAGGGGGAGGGGTTGCCTTAGCATTCATACAGTCTCCGCAACGGCCGCGGCCTCTGCCGCAGACGCCATATTGACCAGATTTTTCGCATCCGCAGCCTGAATCAAAGCCTCAGGCAGCTCGACACCCATCATCCGCCATTGTTCGTTGGCAAACTTCTGCAATTTGGCGATGTGTTCGGCGTGGAGATGGCCGAAGCGTCCTTGCAATTTCAAGTACTCTGACACCGGCCGCATGTTCTGCGGGCGGAAGCTGTAATCAAACGCCCGCTTCTCAGGGTGCCACTCCCAGATCGGGTAGAGCCCGCATTCGACGACCAGCCGGCCAAGATCGATGGAGCGCGGTGTTTCGTACACGAAGCCCTTCTGGCAGGGAGTGTAGACCATCAGGTATGCCGCGCCCTTGTGGTTGAGTCCCTTGCGTACCTTGTTCATCAAGTCGATGGGATAGCCAACGCTCGCGGTCGCCACATAGCAGTGCGGATGGCCGGCGGCCATCATGCGGGCGAGATCTTTGGGAAACAGCTTCTTCCCCTCGGGAACCTCCGGGCCGGGAGGCGAGAAGGTGGTCATGCCGCCGTAGGGCGTGCGCGACGACGCCTGGATGCCGGTGTTCGCGTACTGCTCGTTGTCGTAGCAGATAATCAGGCAGTCGTGGTTGCGATAGAGCGCGCCTGAAATCGAGGCGAGGCCGATGTCGGACGCGCTGCCGTCGCCCGCCTCGCAGATAATGTTCGGATAGGCGCCCTTCCATTTGCCCTTGCGGATCATGGCTTCATAGGCGGCGGCGACGCCAGCGGTGAAGCTGCCCGCGCTGCCAATCTGAGTGTGCGCCCAGGGCACATTGTAGGGCGTACACAGATACGAACTGTTCGCGACATACATGCAGCCTGTCGGTCCGATCAGGATCGTGTTGTCGCCCGCGGCCTTGCTCGTCATCCGGTATTGGATCGACGGTCCGCAGCCGGCACAGGTGCGGTGGCCGGGAACGAACGGCTCGCTCGAGGGCAATTCAGGGTTGTAGAAACGCGCTCCCTGATTCGGGTTATCGAGAATCGGCAGCAGCTGCCGCTGAACTTCTATGGTTGCCATGATCACTTCCTCCGTGGCCGGGCGCGGACGCCCGGCGCTCCACAACTCTCTAGCTCTTTACTCTTCGAATCCAACCCAATGCGTGCGCTTTTCGATTTTCCCGCGTTTCTGCGCGTCCATCATTTTTTGCGTCATCCAGTAGAATTCCTTCAGCACAATCGCCTCGCCGCCCATGCCCGCCATGAACGAGAGGACAAGCGGACGCCGATCGCTTTCGTAGAGAGCCGCGCAAGCCTCGGCATAAAGCACGCCGCCGCTACTCACACTGCCGAGTCCCATGTTGGTCTCGATCACGCCGACCACTTTGAACTTACTGAGGATCTCCTGCACGCGATCAGTCGGGTATGGCCGGATGGTTCGCAGCCGTACCAGACCGACCTTCAAGCCCTTGTCGCGCATGTGCTGAATCGCGTAGCGCGCCGTCACCGCGTGGCCGCCCTGCATAAAGAAGACAACGTCGGCGCCATCGGTCATGAACTCTTCGACCCAGGGGTCGTAGCGTCGCCCGAAGATTTTCGCAAACTCGTCGTGAACTTCCTCGATGACCGCCATGGACTCTTCCATGGCGCGCGCCCGCTCTAACTGCAGCGGCGGACCCTGCTCGGGCATAATCTGCGGACCGTGCGACACGGGATGCCGCGGATCGAGCGGGTAGGGATGCTTGTAGGGCGGCAGGAATTCCTTCACCTGGCCAGGGTCGGGCAATTCGACGTCGCTCGTAATGTGCGAGACGAAAAAACCATCCTGGCAGACCATCTGGGGCAAGAGCACGCGCCGGTCCTCGCCGATGCGATAGCCCATCAGGTGATTGTCGAATGCTTCCTGGGCGTCGCACGCCCAGCCCATCAGCCACCCCATGTCGCGCGTCGAGAGCGCGTCGGTATGCTCGGAACCGAAGTCGCCGGGCGGATCGAGCGTGCGGTCGGCGATCATCATCTGCACCGGCATACGACTGCCTGAGATCGGCGAATAAAGTTCGTAGGCAAACTGCACGCCGACGCCGGAACTTCCGGTGAAAACGCGCGCCCCGCTCGACGAGGCGCCGTGCGCGATGCTCAATTGCGAGTGCTCGCTGTCGGCCACGATATACTCGGCGTCGAGTTCTCCATTGGCCACCATTTGCGCCAGCGCCATCATGGTCGCCGTGTAAGGCCGGATGGGGTAGGCCGCAATCACATCGACATCGGCGTACTTCGCGGCTTGCGCCGACGCCACGCAGCCGTTGATCCTGACCGTCTTCTTTTTTCTTTCCGTAACCGTTGGCATGATCTAACTCCGATTTCTAAATTCTCTGGTTCTAAATGTTCTTTGCGGCGCGATCGCCGAGATTCCTCAGCTCTTCCGCCTGCCGTCCGTGCAGCCCCGGCGAGATGGCGAATGCCGTGTCCATGCGCACGACACCGGTATCGAAGTCGAGTTCGGGCACGCCCTCAAGGCAGCCCGTCGGACATTCCTCGATGCAGACGCGGCATCCTTTGCAGTAGTCGACCAGAATCTTATAGAGGCCGTTCGAGCGCGACGGACGCGCGATGCAGGGCTCGGGACAGACCAGATAACAGTTGTCGCAGGCATTGCAGGTACCGCAACTGAAACAGCGGCTGGCCTCCTCGACTGCCTGTTCTTCCGAGAATGCCTGAATCACTTCCTCCTGCGTTTTACGCCGGCTGGTTGGCGGCAAGAGTTCTTGCTTGACGCGCGGGAAGTGCGGGAAATACGTCATGTTCATTCGGTTCAAGTCGAAGATGACGTCGACGGGAATCGTCCGCGGCTGCAACGACTCGCCGCGCAACACTTTATCCAGATTGAAGGCGACGCGCTTTCCGTCGCCAACCGCATTCACCACCATCAGCGGCTGACCCGAGCCCAGTTGCACTACGTCGCCCGCGGCAAAAAAGTTTGTGTTGCCGAGACGTCCGAAGCGATCGATCTTGATCGTGCCGCGCTCGGTCTTGAACTCGTCCGGCAACCAACCGAGCGACGCGCGCTGTCCCACGGCGATGATCACGTTGTCGACGTGAAAGCGCTCGGCGGGGACATCTCGATTCACGGTGATTGGCGAGGCGTTGATGGCGCCGGAGAAGCGCGCCGGATGCAGTTGCAAGGCCTCGACCTTGCCGTTGCCGAGCACGGCGGTTATCGCGCGCCCGTGCATCAGTTCCACCCCTTCTTCGAGCATGTCGTGCAGATCTTCCGGCACGGCCGGCATCTCCTCAGGGTTGGCTTCCACCGTGATCATGGTTACTTCCACGGCGCCTTGCCGCAGCGCTTCGCGGGCGCAGTCGATGGCGGTGTTTCCGCCGCCGATGACGGCTACGCGAGCACCCAGCTTGACTTCGGACGTGCCCATGCCGATGTCGCGCAGGAACGGAAGTCCGTAAAGCACGCCGTCCTTATCCTCGCCCTCGGCGCGCACGCTATTGGGCTGGGTTAAGCCCACGGCCAGCACGACGGCGTCGTAGTTCTTTTTCAAATCGTCCCAGGTTACGTCTTTGCCGACTTCGACGCCGGTTTTGATCGTGATTCCGAGTTCGACGAGACGCTCGATCTCGCGATCGAGCACGTGCTGCGGGAGCACCCAGTCCGGAATGCCGCCGCGATTGAGTCCGCCAGCTTTGGGCGACTTCTCAAGGATCGTGACTTTGTAGCCGAGGCGCGCCAGTTGGTAGGCGGCGCTGTGGCCGGCGGGACCCGATCCGACGACGGCGACCTTCTTGCCGTTGGGCGTCCCAGCCTTGACCACGTCGCGAGTCAGCGCCTGTCCGAGATCGCCGAGAAACCTCTCGACCGCGCGAATCGAAATGGCCTCATCGTACTTCCCACGGTTGCAGGCTTGCTCGCACGGGTGATAGCACACGCGGCCGGTGACCGACGGGAAGGGCATGTCTTCCTTGATGAGCGCGTAGGCGTCCAGATACTTGCCGCGCTTCACGAGATCGAGATAGCCCTGGATCTTTTCGTTGGTTCCGCAAGCGTTGTTGCAGGGTGGCAACTTGTCTCGGTACACCGGCCGGATCGAACGCCAGTTGCCGGTGGGGAACAGGTCCTGGCCCTTTTCCTGCGATGGCGCAGGCGTGATGCCGGCGAACGGAATCTTGAGGCGGTCGGGGATGTGCGTGCCTTTGGTTGACATGTGATCCTTTAATCCTTCCTATGCAGCTACTGGGTTCAGCTTCATGATGTGTAACTGGTCGAGTGCCATTTCGAATGCTGTCTTGTTCGCGATCATTGGTTCAATCGTCTCCATCTTGACGATGCCCGTAGTCTTGACCACGGCGGCAATGAGAGGAGCAGCGATGTCGGGTGCGATCGCTTTGTTGCGCTCGGCGGCGCCCTCGGTTGAAAGGCGGTCGAGGCCGAGCTCGCCCAGCCGGTAGTAGAGCCATTTGTGGTCGGCGAGATGGGCGGCGTCAACACAGACGAGTTGGGCCAGTCGCTCGGCTCCGGGCACGAAACGAATCATGTACTCCGGGGTGTAATGCGTGTTGATCACCAGCGTTCCGCCCGGAGGCATGCCGCGCATGTAATCCCAACCCTTGACCATCGTCCCCTCGACCAGCACGACAATGTTGGGTTCCTCGTTTTCGTAGGTGAGCGCGTTCTCGATCACGCCGTCGCTCACGCGACAGTATTTGCGGGTCGGGCAGTTGGTGCGATCGGGATTGTCGACGTAGTTTTCCATCGCCTGCGCGTACTTGCCTTCGAGGCGGGCGGAAGCGGAGATGGAATTGACGATGTCGCGGCCCTCTTTGTCCATGATGATGCCGCGCGTCCAAACAGTAAGTTCCGTGTAACTCATGATCAACCCTCGTTATTACTTAGGAGATGTGGCTTAGTAGATGCGTCAGAGCACAAATTCCCGGCGCTATTGCTCGGCATGCTCGCTTTTTTCAATTGCTTGGGACTGCCACGGTCGGACTCAAGAACCGCCAGGAAATCGCTCCGCAAAACTACGAACGGCGGGACGCGGGTGCCGTCCTGAAATTCCACAATCGCCAATAGCGTCGCCTTCTTGCACAGGCTTTCGATATCGGCGCCGGTGAGCCCTTCCATCCGCTCAGCGAACTCCTCAAAATCGACGTCGGGCCCGAGCGGCACACGCCGGCAGCAAAGCCGCATGATGGCCGCGCGCTCGGCAGCGTCAGGTTTGGCGAACGGGAGAATATAGTCGAACCGTCCGCTGCGCAAAAGCGCGGGATCGATCCGCTCGGGACGATTGGTGGCTCCGAGCAGGATCACGCCTTTGACGTCACGCAAGTTGTCGATTTCACGCAGGAGCTGGCTGAGAATCCTTTGATAGACGTCGGTGCCGAATTGATCGGCGCCGAACTTAGGCGCGACCGCGTCAATGGTGTCGAAGAACAGAATGCAGGGGGCTGCCCGCCTCGCCTTTTTGAAAACTTCGCGCAGCGCCCTCTCGGATTCGCCCAACCACTTCGAGTACAGTTGCGGACCATCAATCGCGATGAGCGGAAGCTGCTTCTCACCCGAGAGCGCTCTAGCCATGGCGGTTTTTCCGGTGCCCGACGGTCCCGTCAGCAGGATGCCTCGCGGCGGCGCCAGTCCAACCTGTTCATAGATCTCGTCGCGCATGTGGGAGTGCTCGATGACGGCATCGAGCAAGCGTTTCACATCGTTGAGACCTCCGAGAGATGCGAACGTCGTTGCGCTTTTCTCAATAAAGAATTCGCGAGTCGCGCTGGGCTCGACCTCCTTCAAACCGGCGAGAAAGTCGTCGCGCGTAACCTGCAGCGCTCCCAGTTCAGCCGATGCGGCGCCGTCGGTCTCGAGTGGAAATGCGGAGAGGAAACCGCGCAAGGCAATCATGCCGACTTCCTGTCCCAGCGCTTCGAGATCGGCGCCGACGAAGCCGTGGGAATGCTCGGCGATTTCCTGCAGGTCTACGTCGGGCGCGAGCGGCATGGCGCGGGTGTGGATCCTGAGGATTTGCAACCGCGCTTGCGTGTTGGGAACACCGATTTCGATTTCTCGATCGAAGCGGCCGGGACGCCGCAGCGCCGGGTCAAGAACCTCGGGGATGTTGGTGGCGCCGATGACGATGACCTGCCCGCGCGCGACAAAGCCATCCATCAGGCTGAGAAGCTGCGCCACCACGCGCTTTTCGACCTCGCCGGCGACTTCGGTGCGTTTGGGAGCCACGGCGTCGATCTCGTCGATGAAGAGGATTGCCGGCGCGTGGCGAGCCGCTTCCTCGAAGACCTCGCGGAGTTTGGCCTCGCTCTCGCCGTAGAACTTGCGCATGATCTCAGGGCCGTTGAGATGAATAAAGTGCACCCGGCTTTCGGCCGCTACGGCGCGGGCCAGCAGGGTTTTGCCCGTGCCGGGCGGGCCGTACAGCAGCACGCCCTTCGGCGCGAGAATTCCCAAGCGCTCGAAAATGCGCGGATACTTCAGCGGCAACTCGACGATTTCGCGTACCCGCGCCACTTCCCGCTCCAGCCCGCCGATATCTTCGTAGGACACCGCCGGAGCGCGGGCCGCCGTCTGCTCACCTTCCACGACGCGGATGTCGGTGCGTTTCCCGATCACGACCGGCCCCGAGGGAATCGTGCGCACCACCTGGAAGTTCACCGCCTTGGCAAACGTCGGCACCCGCACCACGCAGCCGGCGATGACCGGGACGCCCACCAGATCCTCAAGCATCCGGTCGGGTGCGATGGTCGCGGGCGCGGCCCCGACCCACAACGGAGACAAGCGAACCGCCACTGCCTGCTCGCGCTCGATCGGCGTTACCGTCACTTGCTCCTGCAACCCCGCGCTGCAATTACTGCGGCACGTGCCGTCGATCTGGATCATGCCTTCGTGGCCGTCGTCCGAAAGCTCGGCGCGCGCGACCCCGACGGTGCCGCCGGTGATCTTCAACACGTCTCCGGCTCGAGCACCCATACGCAGCAGGTCGGTAGGCGCCAGGCGCGCTATGGCGTGGCCGACGTCCTCGACGCGCGCCTCGGCCACTCGCAACGCGAGGGTTGCGGCGCGACACTCCGGCGCGTCAGACGCGATGGCCCCACGGGCCACGTCATTTCCCAGCTCAGTCAACCTGATTGTCCCCAGACTACTCTGCTCGAGAGCTCACCTTGGCCCTGGGCAGTAACCGCTATGCTCAATTTAATGCGATATGCGACGCGATCGCTTTCCCCACGAATTGCGAATCGCGAATAACCGACCCAAACAGTCGAACCCAAGGGAAAAGCCCTTGGTCAAAACTTCTCAAGCACGATCTCTTCGACGTCTTCAATGTGCCGCCGCATGGCATCCTTTGCCGCCTCGGCATCGTGGCGCTTGATCGCAGCCAGGATCCGGCGGTGGCCGGCGAGCGACCTTTGCGGGCGTCCTTGCAGCTGCAAAGAGCGTTCACGGGTTTCGCGCAGCAGGTCCATGAGAATGTCGAGCACCTTCAATACGACACTGTTACCGGAAGCGAGAGCAATGCTGTAGTGGAATTCCGCGTCCTCGGCGATGCTGGCTTCGCCATGAGACAGCGTTACTTCCTGCCGTTGCAGAATCTCTTCCATCTCTGAGATTTCGTCGGAAGAAGCGTGCGTGGCGGCGCGCGCAGCCAACGGCGGTTCGAGCATCTTGCGAAAATCCAGAAGCTCGCTGACCAGTTCCTGCCGACGCTTTAGCGCGTTGGCAAAAGGATTGACCAATGACTGGGCCGATAGTTCGCGAACGATGGTCCCAGCGCCTTGACGCGGTTCAACCAATCCCGTCAGTTCCAGGCTTCGGATCGCGTCCCGAATGGAACTGCGGCTTACTTGAAGCATCTCCGCCAGTTCGCGTTCCGAAGGCAGTTTGTCGCCGGGCTGCAGTTTCTCCAGAATCAAACGTTCGATCTGCTTGGCGACTTCTTCGTAGACCTTGTTTCTTCGCACAACTTCGAAGTCGGATTTGACCGGTGTGGCCATACGTAAGTGGTCCGATAAGTGGACCAGCGACGAAAAGAGTATACCCTCGTTGTCAAGTCCCCGGCAAATATTTTTGCTGGGCGATGAAAAAAAGGCGACGGAAGCGGCTGTTGCTCGCTCATTTTGGTTGCTGGCCAGCTGCACACTCCGCTAATAGCTTCGTGCAGCTGTACACGGTTCGCGTGTGAGACATGGGAAGACCCACACGCTCGCCCAACTCCACGACCGCGCCCACCAGCGCTTCCAGTTCCATCGGCCGACCCGCTTCGAGATCTTGCAGCATCGAGGTTTTGTGCTCCCCGACTTTTTCCGCGCCGGCGATTCGCTGCTCGATGGAAACCGGCAAGTCCATGCCCAACTTGTGAGAGACCGCTTCCACTTCCTGCATGATGTGCTTGATCACCGAACAAACTCCCGGATCGCGCACCATCTGAACCAGCGTGGCGCGGGTCAGGGCGCTGACCGGATTCAAGGACGCGTTGCCCAGAACCTTTACCCAAATCTCGTGCCGGATACGAGTGGTGACCGGACAGCGCAAGCCGGAGGCGATGAGCGCCTCGGCAATGCGCCGGCAGCGATCGGAGCGCGAACCGTCCGGTTCGCCGAGAGAAATGCGATTGCCCTCGATGTGTTGAATCACGCCGGGTGAGGGAATCTCGGTCGAAAAATAAACGATGGATCCGACCACGCGATGCGCTTCGATGGCCGAGGAAATCACGCCGCCGGGATCGACGCGCTCCAGGCGCAATCCTTCCCATTCGCCGCCGAAACCCTGGAAGTACCACCATGGGATTCCATTCTGCGTGCTGACCACTGTGGTCTCTGGCCCCAGCACCGGCTTCAAGTGCGGAGCAAGTTGCGGCAGGCCGTGCGCTTTCACGCCAAGAAAGACCACGTCCACCGGTCCCACTGCTTCGAGGGAACTGGCGATGGTGGGTCGCGCCACGACATCTCCCTCGGGACTTTTCACCTGCACGCCGTGCTCCTGCATGGCGCGAAGATGCGGCCCGCGCGCGAAGAGCGTGACCTCGAACCCGGCCTGCGCCATGCGCGCGCCGATGTAAGCTCCGATGGCGCCCGCGCCTGCGATCAGGAATCTCATGCTTGGTTATCCGTACCGGCCGTCCCCGCCTGGTCATCCGTGAGCGCGGCGGCGACCGCGCGGCGGCGAATTTTTCCCGTCGCGGTGGTGGGAATACTTTGTACGATATAAATCTTCTTCGGACATTTGTATTCTGCCAGCAACTCGCGGCAGTGCTTGATGAGTGCGGCCTCGGTGGCGCCATGGGGTTCGTGCAAGACCACGGCGGCCGCCACTTCTTCACCCAGCGTGGGATGCACGCAGCCAAACGTAACCGCCGCCGCGACGGCGGGATGCCGCAGCAGGATTTCATCGACTTCGTGAGGTGCGATATTCTCGCCGCCGCGGATGATGATGTCTTTGATCCGGCCGGTCAGATGCAAATAGCAGTCTTCGTCGAGCAAGCCTTCGTCGCCGGTACGAAACCATCCATTCACGAAAGCGCGAGCGTTGGCCTCGGGATTATTGGCATATCCCCGAAACACGTTGGCTCCCTGAATGGCGACTTCGCCGCGCTGGTTCGTGCCGAGGTGATTGCTATTCTTGTCCATGATGCTGATGCGCAGCCCGGCGCCCACACCCACAGAACCTGGCTTCCGATGGCGCGGGGGCAGAGGATTCGAGGTCATCTGGTGGGCAGCCTCCGTCATCCCGTAGGCTTCGACGAAGGGCACGCCGAACAATCCCTCGATCTTGTGAATGAGTTCTGGCGACAAGGGCGCGCTGCAGGAACGGATGAAGCGCAGAGAGGCAGCCTCCGCGGGTTTGTGATGAGTACGGGCCACCAGAAGCTGATGCATCGTGGGCACTCCCGAATACCAGGTCACGCGATGTTCCCGAACCGTCCGCCAGAAAGAAAGCGCGTTGAATTTGATGGGGACAACTACGGTCCCGCCGGAAAGCAGAGTTGCCATGGTGGAGGCAATCAACCCGTGCACGTGGAACAGGGGCATGATGCACAGCGAAACATCTTCCTCGGAAAGGGCGTAGGTGTTCGCGATATTCGCCGACGAGACGGCGAGGTTGAAATGCCGCAAGGGAACACGTTTCGGCCGTCCCGTGCTTCCGCTGGTGTGCAGTACCAGGGCAATGTCGTCAGCCGTGGGCTCGGCAGCCGAAACTCCCGTGGGAGCATCCACCAGATGAACGTCGCCCTGGTCGCTCATTCCGACCGAGAAGACTGGGATCTTTCGGTCCGCGGCTGCGCTCCGGGCAAATTCCGCACCTACCGGAGGACAAAGTAAAATGCGGGCATTGGTGTCCCCGAGAAAAAAAAGAAACTCCTCATAGGGATACGCCGGGTTCAATGGGGCTGCGGTTCCGGCGATGGAGGCCGCGAGAAAGCTTACAATCGCCGGCAATCCATTGGGCAAAGCGATCGCCACCGCATCGCCACGGCGAATGCCGGCGGAGGCCAGGGCGTTTGCCATGGCCAGGACCTGCTGCCGGAGCGAATCGTAGGTGACACGAATGCCAAGCTCGGGAACGATCACCGCCGTATGACTGTCCGCGAAATGTAAAACGTCAAGAAGTGTGTCGACCGACTTCAGAGTCATGGGTTGCCGCCTTTGGCACGAGTTCTTGGGCAATGGACCGGATGATGGACCGATTTTCTCTGTTGTTCATGAAACGATTCCTGAGGCGAACGGAATGCGACCACACTCTTCAGGCCTGTCATCCCGCATGCAGCGAAGAATCTCACAAACTCAGGCCGAATAGCCCTCGGCGTTCAGCGCCTTGCTAAATTCTCTCAGGAAAAACTGCACGTTTTCTTCGGTGGCCAGCGGTCCCATGATGCCAATGCGGAAGACTTTACCCGCGAGCGGTCCGAAACCGCCGGCGATTTCAATGCCTGCTTCGTCCAATAGGCGTCGGCGCACTCTCGCCTCGTCAACCCCGTTTGGAACGCACACCGTGTTCAGGGTCGCAATCTGATGCTCTGCGGGAACGTGCATGCGCAGACCCATCGCCTCTATGCCCTTGACAAAAAGCCCATGGCAACGGCGATGCCGCTGCCAGCGGTTCTCAATTCCTTCCTCGGCGATGACCAGCAGCGCCTCGCGCAAGGCGTAGAACATGGAAATCGGCGCCGTGTGATGGTAGCGGTGTGAGACGGTGGAGTAGTCGTAAATCAGCTTCACGTCAAAATACCAACTGCGCACTGGAGAAGTGCGAGCGCGCAGCCAGTCCATGGCCCGTGGCGAAATCGCCATCGGAGACAGGCCCGGCGGACAGCTCAGCCCTTTTTGCGTGCAACTGTAGGCGATATCGATGCCGGTCTGGTCGAAACCCACCGTCACTCCACCAAGCGAGGTGACGCAATCCGCGATCGCCAGCGCGCCCGCATCGTGAGCAGTAGCACAGATGGCTTGGCCCGATTGCAACGCTCCCGTTGATGTCTCGGCGTGAACATAAGCCACGACCTGGGGCTTCTCGCGACGGATGAACTCTCTCGCTTCATCATCCGTGAAGGTCTCGCCCCAAGGCTTTTCAAAGCGGACGACGTTGGCGCCGTTGCGCTTCGCCATCTCCGTAAGCCGATCGGAGAAATAGCCATTGGCGAACACCGCGAGCTTGGCTCCGGGCTCCACGAAGTTAGTAACGGCAGCTTCCATGCCCGCGCTGCCGGTGCCGGAAATCACCAGCGTGGCGCTGTCGTTGATTCCGGTGCCAGTTCCGGAGCTGGTTCCGGAGCCAGTGCCGAAAGCCATTTTCAGCAACTGCTGGACGTCTGCCATCACTTGGATGAAATAGGGGTCGAGATGGCCGACGATCGGCTTCGACAGCGCCTCGTAGACTCGCGGATGAACCATGGTGGGTCCAGGCCCGAACAGAAAGCGGCGAGGCGGTTGCAGGGCGGCAAAATGTAGTACGGGATTTGACTGTTCCAGGGCGCTCATGAGTCCTCGTTTTCCTTCAGAGATAGTTAGATTTTACGGCACGGAGCGGACAATCTCCACAACGCCGCCCCGAAATGCGACGTTCATTCGGAACCAGCATTCGGGATCAGGCGCTAGCGCACCGTGACAAAGAAGTACGCGGTCATGGCGACGCCCACGCCGATCACAGCGAACCGCACCTTGCGGGGGTCTGCCTTCTGCGCGTAATGCGCACCGAACCAGCCTCCGACGAGAGAACCTGCGATCATCACCGCGCACTGCGGCCACAACACGGCGTGAGCCACGATAAAGGTGACCACCGCAGCCGCATTAATGGCGACGGCCAGCAGCGTCCTGATCGCGCCCATGGCAAGAATGTCGCGCATGCCCATCATCGCGAGCATTCCCAGCGTCATGAAGCCGATCCCCGCGCCAAAGTATCCGCCATAGACCGCAACCAGCAACTCGGCGATCGAACCTGCCGCGATCGCTGGCCATGACATGTCCCACAGATTGTCATCGTCATCGTCATTGCCAGCGTTATTGGCATCGCCAATGCCAACGACCGCTTTCTTGCCGACCAGGGTGCGGATCGAATTGCCGAAGGCGAACAGCAAAGTTCCTGCCAGCAACAGCCAGGGGACGAGACGCAAAAAAGTATGCTGCGGCGTTTTAATCAATAGCAGCGCTCCCGCCCAGCCTCCGGCAACGCTGGTCACCAGCAAAGGCGCCATTACTCGGAGCGGTGCGTTCAGCCGTTTCAGGTAAGCGACGGTGCTGGCCGCCAACCCGGGCCATAGCGCGACCGTGTTGGTCGCATTGGCTTCGACGGGTGGGATTCGCAGGAACAACAGCGCCGGAAAGGAGACGAAACTGCCGCCGCCAGCCAACGCGTTCAGCGCGCCAGCGATTCCGGCCGCGAAGAGCAGGAAGATGGCCTGACCGAAGTGTAAGCCCATAGGTGCAGAAGAACTGGAGTCCGAAAAGAATCCCGAGACAAAAGCTCAAGCCGAACCCGCTTGTGTGGCACAATCTTACGTTGCACAATTTTACGTTGCGCCATCTTACGTTGCACCATCTTACTTATGCAGCACCATGAGGTTGAAGCTTTAGCGCGTGAACTGCTGTCCGCTTATGAGGCGGGCGAGATGGTTGCGATCCCTCCCTCGCAGCGCCCTGGATTCGATCTCAACACCGCTTATGCGGTTGAAGCAGCCCTCAAGCAGTTTCGTGAGGCTGGTGGACACAAAGCCGTTGGCCGCAAAGTTGGTTATGCCAATAAGGCGATGTGGCGTGTGCTCAAACTTGAAACTCTGGTTTGGGCCCACATGTACGACAACACGGTACATTACAGTGACCGCAACTCCGCCACGCTGACGCTCGCGCATCCCCGTTCGCTGAAGATCGAACCTGAGATTGTTTTCGGTTTGAAACAACCGATCATGGGCGAGAGCCCTGATGCCGCGGCTGCGCTTGCATCCGCGGATTGGCTGGCGGTGGGATTTGAAATCATCGATTGTCCCTTTCCGGGATGGCAGTTTCAGCCCAGTGATTTCGTGGCATCGTTTGGGCTTCATGCCGCACTCGTGATCGGCGAACGCGTGCCTGTGCGGCCCCAGGGCATCGCAGCGCTGGTGGACGAGCTAGCGCGATTTAAAGTGCGAATGTCATGCTCTGATGAATCATGCTCTAACGAATCGAAGAACGAAGCGTTTGTGGAAGAAGGATCTGGCCGGAACTGTCTGCGGAGTCCGGCCTTGTGTTTGGCGGAACTCAGCGCCGCCATCGTGCGGCGATTCCCAATGGAGCCATTGAGCGCTGGGGAAATCGTCAGCTCCGGAACGCTCACGGCTGGACATCGGACCGACAGAGGCGATCTGTGGACAGCTGAGGTCGAAGGGCTGTCGCTGCCTCCGCTGACACTGCGGCTAACTTGATCCAGCGTGCTTAGTCAGAAATTAGCCGACTTTAGCTAACTTCCATTATGGGGCATATCTCTTTTTATATAGCTGACACGCATGATGACTTTCCTCGAGACCGAGTGACGGGAGAAGCCATCACTGCGGCGTAGCGACCCGACCCATATAAAGACGGAAGAACGAGTCCGAGTCGGAATGGAGGCAAACTTGCGCATTCGCCGTCCCAGACTCGACCAGAGTATAGCCCTTGTCGTCCACTCGAATCCGCATCGGCTGCGCCGGACAAATCTTGGTGTCCAATATGTAAGCCACCGTCATCACGTCGTAGAGTATCGGAGTCTGCTCTCCCCATTCGTGGTAAAGCAGGGTCAACGCGTCAGTTAGCGGCGTGCCCGAACGAAACAGAATCGCTCTCTTCACTTCGTCGAGTTGCACCTGCGTCGAGTCGAGCGGCATCACGTAAAGCGGCACCCCCGATTCAAAAAGCCTTTGCGCCGAGGAAATGTCGTTCAAGATATTCCATTCCGGCTGCGGTCCGCGCGCCGGAAGATATTCAAAGTCGCCGGAACGTCTATAAATCGAGCCCCCCATCAGCACAACCCGCCGCAGCTTCCGGAAGGTCTCCGGCTCCCTGTCGATCAGAGCGCCCACATTCACGAGCGGACCGATCGCGATCAAAGTAATCTGCCCCGGATAGCGGCGAATCTGCTCCGCAATGAAATCCAATGCCCCGGGATGCGAAGCCCGCCCAAAGTGTCCACCCTCAGCATATCGTCGCTGCGTAAAGACGTTCGTCGCATGAGTCGGTATGCCCACGGCCACCGGAATATCCTGCCGCCCCAACTCGCCGAGCATCCGGTCCAAGAGCTTGGCCCTCGTCTCCGTATCCCCATAAGCAGTAGTGATGCCGAGAATCTCCAACTCAGGGCTACGCAGCGCCAACGCAACCGCGAAAGCGTCATCCACATCATCACCGATATCGGTATCGATGATGACTTTCTCGGAACGAGCGGGCAGCGCAGACTGTGCCCGAGCACGAGCGGACAACAAGATCAAAAAACCGATCCCCAGATATGCAACGATTTTGCGTGTATGACGAATAGTCGCCGACCCACTTTCTCTCAGCTCAAGCGGCATTGGGACCCTCGATTCATCTTGGCGCATCAGCTGCCATCGCAGTTCATCTTTTCCTCCACCACTTCGTCATATAGCCACAATCCAAGGGATGTAAACTGAGGTGTGCGGGATTATAGAGCATGGTGTCAAGGGGTTGGCGTACTGGGTACTGTGACGATGCACACGAAGAGTTGTGATTGCGCCGGGACGAGCCGGAGTTAAGCAAGAGAGTCCGACGACGTTCGGATCCCGCGGTGGGGATTTCGGTGTGGCTCCGGTTCAGCGCCGTCGCGAAATCTCGGCTGAATGGGCCAGACGCTGTGACCGGGATCACAGCCAGTGATTGTGCACTGGAGGAGACTAGTGCTGGTCGCCCGGCCCCCTGCAATGGCACATACGAACTGGACCGTGGAGCGCCTCCGACCGCAAATGGAACGTTCAGGAGAAACCCATGTCATTCACCAAGCAGCAAGCACTCGATTACCATTCCTTGCCGCGCCCGGGAAAAATTGAAGTCACCCCCACCAAACCGTGCCGGACGCAACGAGATCTGAGCCTGGCTTATACGCCGGGCGTGGCTGTACCCTGCCTGGAAATTCAAAAGAATCCGCATGACGCTTTTAAGTACACGGGCCGCGGAAATCTGGTTGCCGTGGTCACGAACGGAACTGCAGTTCTTGGACTGGGCGACATCGGTCCGCTCGCCGGCAAGCCCGTCATGGAGGGCAAGGCCGTCCTCTTTAAACGTTTCGCTGACGTGGATGTGTTTGATATCGAGGTTGACAGCCACAATCCTGACGATGTGATTAAGGTGTGCCAACTTCTGGAGCCAACCTTCGGCGGCATCAACCTGGAAGACATCAAGGCACCGGAATGTTTCTATATTGAAGAGACCTTGAAGAAGACCATGCATATACCGGTCTTCCACGACGACCAGCACGGGACCGCAATTATTTCGGGAGCTGCGTTATTGAACGCTCTGGAAGTGGTGAACAAGGACATCGGCAAAATACGCCTGGTGATCAACGGCGCCGGCGCCTCGAGCGTGGCCACTGCCGAGCACTACGTCCGGCTGGGCATGAAGCGGGAAAACATCACGCTGTGCGACACCAAGGGAGTGGTTTACAAGGGCCGCACGGCCGGCATGAATCCATACAAGGAGCGCTTCGCGCAAGACACCAAGTTGCGAACGCTGGCGGAGGCTATAGCGGGCGCCGATATGTTCCTCGGACTCTCGGTCGGTGGTGTGGTTTCGCAGGATATGGTGCGCTCGATGGCGGCGCGTCCGATCGTCATTGCCATGGCGAACCCCGATCCGGAAATTACTTACGAGGACGCGAAAGCTTGCCGGTCCGACGTCATCATGTGCACCGGACGCTCGGATTATCCCAACATGGTGAATAACGTTCTGGGCTTCCCCTTTATCTTCCGTGGGGCGCTCGATGTGCACGCTACCGCAATCAACGATGAGATGAAGCTGGCGGCGACGCGAGCCCTGGCTGCACTCGCCAAGGAGGACGTACCCGACTCTGTCTGCCGTGCCTATGGAGTGGAGCGGATGAAGTTCGGTCCGGATTACCTGATTCCTAAGCCGTTCGACCCACGCGTGCTGATCTGGGAAGCTTCCGCTGTGGCGGAAGCTGCCATGAGCAGCGGCGTAGCGCAGGAGCCGGTCGACATCGACGAGTACCGGGAGCAACTCGAGCGTCGTCTCGGGAAGGCCCACGAGATCTCGCGGATCATGATTCACAAAGCGCAAGCCAAGCCGAAATCGGTGGTCTT
>JBEKIB010000098.1:0-17996 GCA_050011975.1 Terriglobales bacterium
TTGTGGCGTCCCTGCACGTCGGCCTTGCCGCGAATGGTTTCGCGATACGGCACCTTGGGCGCCTTCAGCACCACTTCGGCGTGGTAACGCTTTTTCATCTTCGAGACCACGACTTCGATGTGTTGCTGTCCAGTACCCGCGATCAGGAATTCCTTGGTCTGCGGGTCGCGGAAGAAGCGAAGCATGGCGTCTTCTTCCATCAACTTGTGGAGGCCGACTCCGAGCTTGTCTTCATCCGCGCGGCTCTTCGGCTCGATCGCGAAGGTGATCGCCGGCTCGGGCAACTGCACCACCGGATAGCGGATCGGCGATGACTTATCGCCCAGCGTGTCGCCGGTGAGCGTCTCTCTCAGTTTCGCGACCGCGCCGATATCGCCGGCATGGAGCTCCGGGATCGGAACCGCTTGCTTACCCTGGATCAGGGAAATGTGGGCGAACTTTTCCAGCGTATTGCGATTGTAGTTCTGCAGCGATGCGTCGTCCTTGAGCACGCCGGAAAAAACCTTGAAGTAGGAAATTCGTCCGGCGAACGCATCGGACATGGTCTTGAAGACGTAAACAGAAGCGGGCTCGGCGTCGGTGCCTTTGCGCTCGGCCGGCGCGCTACCCTCGGTCGTCCAGCCGGTTATGGCGTGATGCTCGCTGGCAGCGGGCGTGTAGTCCACGATGAAATCCATCAGCTCGTCGACGCCGATGTTGCCGAGGCCGGAGGTAAAGAGCACGGGAAAAAGCTTGTCTTCGCGAATCGCTTCGTGCAGCGCCGGGACCAGATGCTCCTCGGGGATGGTGCCGGTTTCGAAGAACTCTTCCATCAACTCGTCTTTGCCCTCGGCGACAAGCTCCACCAGTTTTTCGTGAGCGTCTTTGGCAGCGGCCGCGAGGTCGCCGGGAATCGGGCCTTCCTTGCCTTTTCCATTGCCGCCCATCTCGTAGGTGTAGGCCTTCATGCGGACGAGATCAACAATGCCGCTGAGACTTTTCTCGCTGCCGATGGGCAGTTGCAGCGGGGTGACGGCGCGGCCAAAGGCGTTAGTGAGCGATTCGAGCACGCGGTTGGCGTCGGCGCGCTCGCGATCCATGCGGCTGACGACGATCATGCGTGGCAGGTTGATGTCATTGCAGTATCCCCAGACGCGCTGGGTCACGACCTCGACGCCGGCGACGCCGTCCACCACAACCAGCGCGGCGTCCACCACGGGCAGCATCATCTTGGCTTCGTGGACGAACATGTTGAAACCGGGCGTATCGAGCAGATTGATCTTGACCTTCGCATCCGGCTTGCCCCACTCGACAAAGGCGAGGCCGGTCGAGATCGACATCTTGCGGGCGATTTCTTCTTCGTCGTAGTCGGTGGTGGCGGAGCCGTCGTCGACGCGTCCCAGGCGCGGCGCGCCTCCGGCGGTGTAAAGCATGGCGGACACGAGCGTTGTCTTGCCGGCATGCCCGTGTCCGATAAGGGCAAGGTTGCGGAGATTCGCGGCTGCGTACACTTTCACGGGTTGTCTCCTTCCGCAGGCTTACGGGAAGGGTGATAAGGCCCGGGATGAGGATGAGTACAGGCTACAGGCCAGCCCAACAACGCCTGCGAAACTTCTGATGCTAACACACGGGATGGGGCGGTTCAAAGGACGGGTCAGGCACTCCATTGACGCCTACTTTGCATTCACGAACTTCGCCAGCGGGATGACTTCGGCTTTCTTTGCCAGCGAATAGGTCTTATCGCCCGGATATAAGACGCACAGCCGGTCGAGTTTGAGGTCGGTGAGAGCGATGCGCATGGAAGGAGTGAGCGTCGGCGCGTCGGCACGCTTGCACTCCACGCCGATACGGCGGCCGTCCTTGAATAACAGTAAATCAAGTTCCGCCCCATTATGCGTGGCCCAGTAGTAAGCCTCGTCGGGCCGGAAGGATTTGAGCACCTCCTCAACGGCATAACCTTCCCACGAAGCGCCCACCTTCGGATGAAACTCAAGATCGCGATGATTGGCGATACCAAGCAGCGCGTGCAGAAGGCCAGTGTCGCGGACGTATACTTTCGGCGCCCTCACCTGCCGTTTGCCAATATTCTCAAACCATGGCGGTAACTGCCGGAGCATGAAGACATCGGCCATCAGGTCGAGATAGCGGCGCACGGTAGCCTCGTTAACGTTCAAGGCGCGAGCCAACTCGGCGGCATTCCAGATCTGGCCGTGGTAGTGGGCCACCATGTTCCAGAACCGCCGCAAAGCCAATGCCGGAATCGTGATGCCCAGTTGGGGCAAGTCGCGTTCGAGAAAGGTCTGGAGAAACTGGCGACGCCATGCCATGGAGTCTGCTTCGGTTCGCGGCGTGTACGCCAGCGGGAAACCGCCGCGCAGCCAGTGACGGCCTTGCAACGCAGCGCCCAGGTCGGAAAGCCGGAAACCCTCCAGGGGAACGGTTTCGATCCGGCCGGCGAGCGACTCTGACGATTGGCGGAGCAGATCGGGCGAGGCACTGCCGAGGATGAGAAAGCGCGCCGGGAGGGGCCTCCGGTCGGCCAGGACGCGCAGCAGAGGAAACAGGTCGGGACGGCGCTGGACTTCGTCAATCACCACTAACTTCTTGAGTGGCCGCAAAGCTGTGTCGGGCTCGGTCAGCCGGGCGAGACTCCGGGGATCTTCCAGATCGAAGTAGTTGAGCGAGTCGGGCGCGACAAACTCGCGTGCCAGCGTGGTCTTGCCGCACTGGCGTGGTCCCAAAAGGGCAACCACGCGGCTGCGCCGCAAGGCGGCGCGAATCAGCACGATGTCGGCCATACGCACAATCACAGGAAGATTATACACCATGAAAATCCCGCAGTCACTGCGGGATTTTCATGGTCCTCCCGGGAGTAGAGTGAGCCAACTTCGCCTGCGAAAACAATGAGCTCAAGGAAGCGGACGCTTGTGCACCGTCCAACTTACCGATTACAACGTCGCGCTCTTCTCCGCGATCAGCTTCTTAATCTTCTCCACGAATTCAGCCGTACCCATGTCTTCAGTCTTCTCTTTGCCGCGGGTGCGGACGTTGACTTTGTTGGCTTCGGATTCTTTGTCTCCGACCACCAGCAGGAACGGGACTTTCTGCATGGCGTGTTCGCGGATTTTCGCGTTCATCTTTTCGTTGCGGGAATCTACTTCCACGCGCACTCCTGCCGCCCGCAGTTGCGACGCTACTTTTTCCGCGTACTCAGTGTGTCGCTCGGCGATTGGGATCATCGCTACCTGCACTGGCGAGAGCCACACCGGGAAGGCTCCGGCGTAGTGTTCGATCAGCACGCCGAAGAAGCGCTCGACCGATCCGTAGAGTGCGCGGTGGACCATGACGGGCTGCTTGCGGGTGCCGTCTTCAGCGACATATTCGAGATCGAAGCGCTGCGGCAGGTTGAAGTCGAACTGCACGGTCGAGAGCTGCCACAGGCGTCCGATGGCGTCGACCAGCTTGATGTCAATCTTCGGGCCGTAGAACGCGGCTTCACCCGGCATGGTTCTGTATTCGATGTTCAGCCTCTTCAGCGCGCTTTCCAGCGAGTGGTTGGCCAGGTTCCACTGGTCCTCCGTGCCCAGGAAACTTTTCTTGTCGTTCGGATCCCAGGTGGAAAGCTCGGTCTGGAACTGATCGAAGCCGAAGGCCTTCAGTACTGCGAGCGCGAACTCCAGGCAGCCGACGATTTCGTTTTCAATCTGCTCGGGAGTGCAGAAGATGTGCGCGTCGTCCTGGGTGAAGCCGCGCACGCGCAAGAGGCCGTGCATCACGCCCGAGCGCTCGTAGCGATAGACGGTGCCGAGTTCGCCTAGGCGCACCGGCAGATCGCGATACGACTTCAGGGAATCTTTGTAGATCAGGATGTGGCCGGGGCAGTTCATGGGCTTGAGGCGATACTCGGCGTCGTCGAGCTCCATGGCGTCGAACATGTTCTGCGAATAGTAGCCCTCGTGGCCCGAGGTAAAAAACAGCTGGCGGCGCGCCACGTGAGGCGTACAGACGAGCGCGTAGCCGCGGCGCAGGTACTCTTCGCGCATCCAGTCTTCCATCTCCTTGCGGATGATGCCGCCCTTCGGATGCCAGAAGATCAGGCCCGGTCCGGCGAGTTCCTGGATGGAAAACAGGTCGAGCTGTTTGCCCAGCACGCGATGGTCGCGCTTCTTCGCTTCTTCGATGCTGTTCAGGTAAGCGTCGAGATCCTTCTTCGAAAAAAACGACGTACCGTAGATGCGTTGCAGCTGCGGATTCTTTTCGTCGCCCAGCCAGTACGCGCCCGCGATATTGAGCAGCTTGAAAGCTTTGATCTTCCCGGTCGCAGGCAAGTGCGGACCACGGCAGAAGTCCTGGAACTTGCCGGTTTTATATACGGAGATTTTTTCATCGGGCTTAGTGAACTGCTCGATGAAGTGGCATTTCATGAAGTCGCCTTCACCCTTGAACTTCTCGAGGCCTTCCTTGCGCGGCAGAAATTCGCGAGCGTAGGGCAGGTTCTGCTGGACTAGCTCTTGCATTTTCTTTTCGATCTTCTCCAGATCCTCGGGGGTGAACGCAGTCGGCCGATAAAAATCGTAGAAGAATCCGTGCTCAGTCGCAGGGCCGTGGCCGAGCTTGGTCTCGGGAAAAAGCTCAAGCACAGCCGCGGCCAGCAGGTGCGCGGACGAATGCCGGTAGACTTCGAGCGCCTCAGGGTCGCGGTCGGTGAGGATGCGCAGGTCGGTGTCAGCTTCGAGCGGCCGCGTGAGGTCGATGAGGTCGCCATTCATTTTGGCGGCGAGAGCGGCGTCGGCCAGACGCGGGCTGATGGACTTGGCAACGTCGAGCGCAGTCGTACCTTTCGCGACTTCCTTGGTGCTGCCGTCGGGGAGCTTGAGATGAATACTGTCAGACATGGATTCGCCTTGTATGGTGCTGAATCTCTTAAGTTTATCATTTGCCCGCGTGGGGGCAGGTGTCCTCACCTGCCCAATGGCTCGAAGCCGCGCAGCTTTTCGTAGTGCCGGCAAGACCTTGGTGAGCCGCGCTCGCCTGGACAGACGGGGGCGTCTGTCCCTACGTGATCATGGTCGTTGCTGCGGCATTTCTTGGTTGTTCCAACGTGCTTCTGGGCGCGGATTGCAGAGCTTCGATTGCAGACTTCACCTTGGCCGACACCTCGTCAGTATCGCGCACGGTCAAACCGGCCGTGGAGATCGGTTGACCAACCCGCATTTCCAGGGGCTGGCACTTGATGTGGTAGGTGTTCATCGGCAGCAGGTCGAAGGTGCCGATGAGCGCGATCGGTACGATATCGGCCTGCGCCTTGATCGCCAGAAAGAATGCGCCCGGCAGAAAAGGTTGAAGCTGGCCATCCCGCGTGCGGCCGCCCTCGGGAAAGATGACCAGCGGCATGCCGCTGCGCAGGCTCCTCAGCGCTGACTTGATGGCGCCGATCGAAGCCGCCGGATTCTGCTGGTTGATGCAGACTTGTCCCGAGCGTTTCAGATGCCAGCCGATGAACGGGTACGCGAGCAATTCACTCTTGAAAATAATGCGGAATTGAAATGGCAAGTTGACGTAGAGGATCGGAATATCGAACGCCGATGCATGCGTCACCGCATACACGCGAGGTTTCTTCGAGGTATCGATCTTATCTTTATCCATATCCATGCCGGTCACTTTCACCGGCGACAGGATCGTTTTCATGATGAGCCGCGACCAGAGGCGGGCGCAATTGTGCTGGACGCGCCCGTTGCGTTCGAAGAGCGAGCAGAAGAGAGAAATCGTGCCCAGAACCAGGGTGTAGGCCCAGATCAGCGGATCAAGAATGAAATACGAGCGCAGGCGGCTCGGCCAGCCATGGCGGTTGAGGGGGTGAGCCGCAGGCTGCGTCTCCGCCCACGCAGGGACGGCCGCATCCGGCTGCCCAGCGGGGCGCAATTCGGCGCGCTCTTTTCCGAGCTCCGCGGTTGTAGCGATCTTGTTCAAGGGCAAAGTTTCAATGTTGCAACGTTTCGAACCTGCGCTGCGGGAGACGGGCAAGCCCCGTCTCTACCCACGTTACTTAGATGCGGACGGCGAGAATTCGCATCGCCTCTCCTACGACGTAAATCGAGCCGGTAACCACGACCAAGCCAGTTCGGCCGGCAACCTTCCGCGCTCGGTCCAGGGCTGACGCTACATCCTCAGCTTCTTCAATATCAGTGCCCGCCACTACACGCGCCGCCGCTCGCCGAATCTCATCCGGGCTCGCTGAGCGCGGGTTGTTAGCGTGGGTCACGATCACGTGCCCGGCGATCGGAAAAAGAATCTCGGTAATCTCCTGCACCGCTTTGTCCCGCATCACGCCAAACACCAGGGTGATCTCCCGGTTGTTCCCCGGGTCGCTATTTCGAACATTCTGGTAAGCGGCCGAAAGCGTCGACCGCAGCGCCCAGGCGCCGGCCGGATTATGCGCCACATCGAACACATACTCGGGATTGTCTCCGGCGGCCGGCACCACCTGGAAGCGCCCCGGCCAATGCGTCTCGCGGATGCCTTGCGCGATCGTCTCCGGCGTGATCTGAACCGTTCGCAGCTTGTCCAAGCTTTGGTTATCCAAGCCCAGCTTGTCCAAGCCCTGGTTGTGCAGTTCCACAGCCGCTGCGACTGCCAGCGCAAGGTTGCGCAGTTGATGACGCCCCACCAGCGGCGACTCTATCAAAATTCGCGTGCCCATCACTTCGAGCGGATAACGTTGCCACTGGCCACTGGCCACTGACCACTGACCACTGATGTACGTATCGCTTCCCGGCGACACCGGCGGCACATAGGGCACGGCATTCACCGCGCGCGCGCCCGCATCCAGAATCGTGTTTCCGATCACATTGTTGGCTTCGGGTAATTGCGGCAGCGTAACCACAACCCCGCCCGGCCGGATAATCCCCGCTTTTTCGCGTGCAATCTCAGCGACAGTTTCGCCCAGATACTTTTGATGATCGAGCGCGATGTCGGTGATGATGCTGAGGCGCGGGTCAACGACGTTGGTCGCATCCAGACGCCCGCCCATGCCGACCTCAAGCACAACTATGTCAGGCCGGCTCCGCGCGAAATACTCAAAGCCCATCGCGGTCAGCGTTTCAAAAAAGCTTGGATGCCACGGCAGATCGCCTTCCCCCACCAGCCGTTCGGCGGTCCGGTCGACCACGTCATGGAGCACCGCGAAATCGTCGTCGGCGATCGGTTTGCCATTGAGGCGAATCCGCTCGTTGATGCGAACCAGATGCGGCGAAGTATAGAGCCCCGTCTTCAGCCCCGAAGCCTGCAGAATGGATGCCAGAGTAGCGGCCGTCGAACCTTTGCCGTTGGTGCCAGCGACCAGCACAGTAGGAAAACGATTCTCCGGATTCCCCAACGCCGCCAGCAGCACGCGCATGTGTGCCAGATCGAACTTGTGCGAAGGCGTCTGTGCCAACTCGTGGCCCAACGCGTACATCTGCGCGACTGCGGTTTCGTAAGACATCGGTCGTTCGTCGTCGGTCGTCGGTCGTTCGCGCACTCGGGTAGGACCCGTCGTTCGCGGGAACGGGCACTTTTAGGGTAGCAAGCCCGGCCAACGGTTTCGACTCTCTCTCATTAGAAGGAGACTGCCGGAGGTCAAAGTGCTTCCCACCCACCCTGAGCAGGAGTCGCCATGCCTGGGTCACGAGACAAGGCCTGCTAACGACCAACGACTGCCGACCAGCGACCGCCCCTACGCCGCCTGCGCCATAAAATCCAGCGCCCGCGCAATGTAGCCCTTCAACTCTTTGCGCGTGACCACGGCGTCGAGCATTCCGTGTTCCAGCAGAAACTCGGAGCGCTGGAAACCTGGCGGCAGCTTCTGCCGGATCGTCTGCTCAATGACTCGCGGCCCGGCGAAGCCAATCAGCGCGCCGGGTTCGCCGACGTTGAGGTCGCCCAGCATGGCAAAAGAGGCGGTCACTCCGCCGGTGGTGGGATCGGTCAGAACCGAAATGTAGGGAACCCGCGCCGCGTCCAAACGCGCCAGTGCGGCGGAGATTTTCGCCAACTGCATCAGGCTGATCACGCCTTCCATCATGCGCGCGCCGCCTGACGCCGAAACGATGATGATCGGCGTCCGCGTTTCAATCGCCTTCTCAATCGCGCGAGTGATGGCCTCGCCCACCACCGCTCCCATGCTCCCGCCGATAAACGAATACTCCATCGAGACCACGATCACCGGACGCCCGTTCAGCTTGCCACGCGCGTTGATGATGGCATCTTTCAGTCCCGTCTCGGCCTTCGCCTGCTTCAGGCGCGAGGAGTAAGCCTTCAGGTCCACAAACTTCAACGGGTCGGTGGAAGCGAGATTGCTGTCGAAGACTTCGTATTGATTGTCGTCGAGAAGCTGCGCCAGGCGGGTGCGGGCGTCGACGCGAAAGTGTTTGCTACACTTCGGGCAGACGTTGAAATTGTCTTCGAGGTCCTTTTTCCAGATAATCTGCCGGCAGCCGTCACACTTCACCCACAGTCCCTCGGTGCGTACTTTCTTCTCGCCCGAAGTGTCCAGCTCACCGGATTGTCGTTTGAACCAAGTCATAGGAAGCAGTGGTCAGTGGTCGGTTGCCAGTGGTCAGTGATCAGCGGCCCGTCGTTACTGGCCACTGACCACCGACCACTGGCCACTAGTATTCGATTCCTCTCTGCGCCATCACGCCTTTCTCGTAGGCATGCTTGACTTGGCGCATTTCAGTCACGGTATCCGCCAGCTCGACAATTGTCGGATGCGCGTTCCTTCCGGTCAAGATGACGTGCACCATCTCCGGCTTCCGCGCCAGAGACTCCGCCACTTTCGCCGCGTCCAGCATGCCGTAGCTGATGGCGTAATTGATTTCGTCGAGCACCACCAGATCCCACTCGCCGGACTGGATCGCTTTCTCGGCCTCGGCCCACGCCTCCTCCACCATCCGCACATCTTCAGGATCGGGCTTCTCGGCGCCGACTTTTACGAAGCCGCGTCCCATCTGCTTCATGACGAACTTGTCGCCGAAAGCCTTGACCGCATCGAGTTCGCCGTAATGCCACGAGCCCTTCAGAAATTGCAGCATCAGGACGCGCATCCCCTGCCCAACCGCCCGCAGCGCCGTCCCCATGGCCGCGGTGGTCTTACCCTTGCCCGGCCCAGTATTCACGATGATGAGACCGCGGCGCAGATCTGCCATAACGAAGATCAGACATAAGGCCGAATTTTCTATTGTACGCGGACGGGAATGCCCGTGCCACACGTGCCGCTGTTGGGGTGGTGCGTTACTTTGGAACCTGGATGCCGGGGTGGGACTTTGATATGTTGGCAAACGAAGGCACGGGGCTGCCGTCTGGTGGCTTGGTCTCAAGGCAGCACCTGAGCCGAAGGGGTCCAATGGAGAAAGTGACAATCGAGATCGATTCAACTTGGGCGAAGATCGCGCGTTCGCCCCTCTACTTCGCAATTGTCGCCTTGCAAGGGGTCTCGGTCAGCTTTGCGCCCCTCTTTCTGTATTGGAGTGGCAAGGGGGGATACTTTCAAGGCTATGAGCGAATTGTCGTGCCCCTGTGTTTCGCTGTTATCTTTCTTGTCCCTTTGTTTTATTTTCGGCTCGCCGGCCCGGTGATCAGGAAACTGCGTCAAAAGTGAGATCTCGCCCGGGCGCGGAGCCTTAAGCAGCACAAACTCCTTCTCCCAAACAAGAAGGCGGACGGCTTTGGTTTCCGTCCGCCTCGAGTCTAACAGGGGGAGTAAATCCTCTACGGCATTTCGACGACTCGTTGCAGCTTGGGCTGACCTTCGCCGTTCGCTGCGCCCGGGTCCTCGGCGCCCAGCAAGCGCGCTGCAATCCGCAGAGCGTCCATCTCTTTGCGGACCCGCAGCATCTCCTGCTCTTTCATTCGTAGTACTTCGTACGGGTTTTTCATTGGGGGAGGGCCTCGCCTACAAATTCAGACTAATTTCGCCTGTCAAGAACTACAGTAAGCCAATTTCGCGCCGCCGTGAAGCTGTCAGAGGTGCATCGCGATTTGGAATCGAGTCTCGCGGGCATGGGGGCTGACTGGCCGCTGCCCGGTTACCATAAAGTTAATGTCCCAAATGGTAAGGATGATGCGCAAGAATGGTGAAAGCGCGGTAAAGCTGCTCGACCAGAACCACCCGCGCCAACTCGTGCGGCAGCGTCATCTTTCCCAACGATAGCGTAAACCCGGCGTAGCGGCGCGCTTCCTCACTAAATCCGTCGCTGCCACCAATCGCGAACAGCAGCGGAGTCGCGTTCATCTGCTCGCGCTCCAAAAACGCGGCCAGCTCTTCGGATGAAAACTGTTTTCCCCGCGAATCGAGCAGAACCAGCTTGTGCCGCTCTTTATTCTTCTGCTGATGCTTCTGCTGCCGCTCGCCCGTAGCCAGCGCCAAAATTGCGGCTTCGTCTTTCAACGCCAGGCCCGCAACCTCAGCATAGCGCGCGATGCGTTTCAAATACTCGTCGGTCAGAGCCTGGATCGCCGGCTCTTTCGTCTTTCCGATCCATGCCACTTTGATCTTCACAAGGGTCCGCCACTCAGGCTTTTCCCGACGCCAGAACCACGTCGGCGCCGAACCGGATCTCATCCCCCACGCGATAACGCTCGATTGCCGCCGTCGCCTCCGCACGGATCGCCGGCCACTCTTCCGCCGGAACCCGCTCCAGCATTGGCCGGAACGGAGCTGCCACGGCGCACGCGTATTCGAAAACTTCTTCCGCGTCGCCCAGCCAAGTCCAGGGAAAATTTCGAGTGGACTCTTCCACCTCGCGAAATCCCGCGGCGTTGAGCACCTCCGACAGAGAGCCCGTGGCCGAGAATCGAAAAGGGTCGGACCCTCCCGGTGGAAGCATGGTTCCACCCGCATGCCAGTGCACAATCTTCATCGTGGTCTGCCAATAAGGTTGTTCCATCGGACCCCAGGCGGCAAAGCAGGCGCGAGCTCCGGGCTTCAACACGCGGCGCAGTTCCGTCAGTGCGCGTTGGGCATCGCTGAAAAACATCACCCCAAAGCGGCAGGTGGCAAGATCGAAGCGGTGGTCGGCAAACGGCAAATGGTGCGCGTCGGCCTGCTGGATGGTGAAGTTTGAGAGTTTCTTGTTGCGGGCGCGCTCGGCGGCTATGTCAAGCAGTTCCGAACTCTGATCCACCGCTGTGACCGAACCCCGGGGGCTAACGCGCTGCGCCAGGCTGATCGCAGGCTCGCCAGTGCCGCTGGCCAGATCGAGAACCAGCATGTCAGGCAACGGACGCGAGTATTCAACCAACGCTTCGGTGACCGCGTTGCCCAGCGCCGCCGATTTTGCCTTCCACTTTTCCGCGGCTACCAGGCGGTAGGAGGAACTCCACGGGGCTGGATTTGAAGCGGACACTTCAGGCCTTCTTCTTACGCGTCTTCTTGGGCGCCGCGGAAGCGGTGGGAGCGGTTGCGGACTTCGCAATCGTTGGGTTGGCAGTCGTTGCCTTGATAATCGCCGTCCGCCGCGGCTTCGGTTTCGCCAGCAATTCCGCTGGTTCCAGCCGCTTAGCCGACTTCCACAGGCGTTCCAGGTCGTAGAACTGGCGAGCCTTCTCGGAAAAAATATGGACGACGAAGTCCACATAGTCGAGCAGCACCCACTCCGCTTGTTTGTAGCCCTCGGAGTGAGTTACGCGCAGCCCCAGCGCTTCCAGGCGCTCGTCCACCGCGTCGGCAATCGCCTGGATCTGCCGCTGATTGGCGCCGCTGCACATCACAAAGTAATCAGTGAACGCTCCCGAATCTTTTTCCAGTTCGAGAACCGCGACATCGTCGGCTTGTTTGTCTTGGCAGGCGAGAATGGCTGCACTCACTTGCAGTTTGAGGTCGTCCTTTTTCTTCATACGGGCTCATTGATTGTAACCCGTCGGCAGGAGGGAAGCGCTTGCCGCGTCTCAGCGATACAGTCCGTGCTTCCGAATGTAATCCGCCACCCGCGGGTCCAGCCATCGTGTCAGCGGCTTGCTCTGCGCTGCCGCCGCCCGAATCGTGGTCGCGGAGACGCTCTGGTTGACGCCCTCCAGCAAATGCAGCGCGACCCCGGGAAGAACCAGATCGCCCTTTGCCGGCTGCTTATGAAACGGACGAGTCACCGCCGCCGGTGGACGCAAATCTTCCGGCAACGACTCGGCCACGTCCCGCAACGAATATCCGGGACGGCTGGCCACGATGAAATCACATTCCGCCAGAAGCGCGCGCGCCTCGTGCCAGTTCGCGACGTCGCGGAAGGCGTCAATTCCGATCAGAAAAAACAGCCGGTCCGCCTTCTTGAGAGTTTTTTTCAGGCGTCGAACCGTATCAATCGAATAATTCGCTGGCGAGCTGCGCTCGCCTAGACGGCCGGGGGCGGCCGTCCCAACGTGTGTCGCTGCGAATTCCGGCGCCTCCAGCAACGACGCCACGAATCGCTTTTCGTCCTGCGTTGCCAGCGCCACCATGGCATAACGATGGATGAACGCGCTGAGCGGCTGCTTCTGTTTATGCGGAGGAACATTTGCCGGCACAAACAGCACCTGCCGCAGCGAGTAGCGACTGGCGGCCGCCACGGCCAGGGCCAGGTGTCCGCGATGGATAGGATCGAAGCTGCCGCCGAAAAGCCCGATATTCATTCCCTATTTCCGCCCAATCTCCTGCCCGATTTTCCCTGCCGATGTTCCTGCGATGCCCGCTAGTTTCGTCGTTGCCGAGCGATGTTGCAAGTCGTGTTGCCGGACCTGTTGCCGGACTATGTTCCCCGCTCGCCTTTTTGTACCAGCGAGTTTTACACAAAACGCCATCTGAGACTAGGCTGTGGACAAGGCTTTTGCTTCTCTTTCAACTTTGCCCCCCAGGTTGTGCCTGGTAGGTGTACCTCTGGCCACTGTGCCGCCAGGAAATTGCGGTGGACTGGCGTAACTCGCTGTGCGCGCGGTCGGCGCATAGCATGAGACTATGCGAATGAAACTCCCCCTCATCCGCAGCTTGGCCGTAGCTCCGGCGCGCGCTCCCATCCTGCGCTATGGAGTCGCTCTCCTTAGCACCGTCCTGGCGCTGATCCCGACCCTGTTCTTCTCCGATATCGCGGAGAGCCGCCTCGTCGTATTCGCCGTCGCCGTTATGGTCAGCGCCTGGTACGGAGGCTGGAAGCCCGGACTCGCCGCTACCTCTTTTGCTCTCACCGTCAGCGCCTACTATTCGCTCACCGGAGAGCAGACTCCACGCGAGTATCACAAAGCGATAGCGCACCTCGCCCTGTTCTTCGCCGTGGCCTTGCTGATCTGCTGGTTCAACGCCGCTCTCCGCGCTACCCAGGAAAGTTTACGCCGGTCCGAGAGCAACTTTCGCTCGCTGGTGATGAACGCGCCTTACGGCATTTGCCGCTGCGACGCCCTCGGAATCCTCCAGGACGCAAACCCCGCCCTGGTCGCTATGTTTGGTTATAAGAACGCCGCCGAACTCACGGGCAGACATCTCGGAAGCCTCTACGCCGATGCCCAGCAATGGTTTCAAACCGCCGACTATTTTCACGCCCGCAAGGAATTCAACAATCTGACCACGGAGTGCGTGCGCAAGGATGGCGCCTCCATCGTGGCGCGCATTTCCGGGCGCTCCATTCCGAACGGCAATAACGGAGGCAGCTTCGAGATTTTTATGGAAGACGTTACTGAAACCCGCACCCTGGAACTGCAGCTCCGTCAGGCGCAAAAGATGGAAGCGATCGGCCGTCTCGCCGGCGGTATCGCGCATGACTTCAACAACCTGCTGATGGTGATCTCCGGCTATTCCGAGTTTTTGCTCGAGCGTCTCGGACCCGATCCCCGGCTGCGCGGCCCGGCGCAGGAAATCTCCAATGCCACGCAGCGTGCCACTTCGCTGACCCGCCAATTGCTGGCCTTCAGCCGCAAACAGATGCTTGCTCCCAAGGTGCTCGACCTGAATGAAGTGGTGGCCGAGAACCTGAAAATGCTCACCCGCATGATCGGCGAGGATATCGACCTCGTCATGGTTCCCGGCCCCACCCTCGGCGCCGTCCGTGCCGATCCCGGCCAGATCGACCAGGTCATCATGAACCTCGCCGTCAACGCTCGCGACGCCATGCCCCAAGGCGGCAAGCTTACCATCGAGACCGCCAACGTCACCCTCGACGAGGGCTTCGCGCGCACCCACGCGCCCATCATCGCCGGCGACTACATCATGCTCGCCATCAGCGACACCGGCGTCGGCATGGACAGCGAGACCCAGTCGCGTATCTTCGAGCCTTTCTTCACCACCAAGGGCTCCAAGGGCACCGGCCTCGGCCTCTCGACCGTGTACGGCATCGTGAAACAGAGCGGTGGCTTTATCTTCGTCGACAGCCAGCCCCAGCGCGGCACCGCCTTCCGTGCTTATTTCCCTCGCGTCGATGGCCGCGAGGACGCTGCCGCCGCGCAGGACTCTCTCGGCCTTCCCCGCGTCGATCGTGGGCAGGAGACTATCCTCCTCGTCGAAGATGAAACCAATCTCCGCCGTCTGGCGCGCCAGTATCTGGAAACGCAGGGCTACAAGATCCTCGAAGCCGAAGACGGCGCCGCTGCTCTGCAAATCGTCGACGGCTACAAGGGCACAATCGACCTCCTGCTCACCGACGTCATCATGCCCGGGATGAATGGCCGCGAATTGGCCACCCACGTCGTCAAGCTGCTTCCGGAAGTCCGCGTGCTCTACATGTCGGGTTACACCGAGAATGCCGTCGGCCTGGATGGCACGCTTGATGCCGGCATCAACTTGCTCCAAAAACCATTCAGCCTGCCCGCGCTGAAAGACCGCGTCCGCGAGTTGCTGGATTCCGAGCCCATCCCCCTGGAGGTCGCGATGTTATCCCGTGATTCAAGCGTTCTAGAAAAGAAAGTTCCGCCGTTCCGGGCCCGCCGTTTTAATCTCCATCTTCCGCTGCGTTACCGTCCGCTCGGGGAAAAAAGCTGGCGCCCCGGCACCACCGAGAACATCAGCCGCTCGGGACTGCTTTTCCAGGCGCAGGAATTGCTTCTTCCGAATGCGCTACTGGAGATTAGCCTCGTGCTGCCCCCAGAAATCGCCGGCCTGGCGGCCACCGAAGTCATCTGTCGCGGAGAAGTGGTCCGCTCCGTCGAAGCCCACGGACAAGGAGAGGGACAGGGACAAGGACAGAGTGTAACTCCCGCCCTGGCCGCGAAGATTCTCCAGTACCACTTCCAACACGGCTCCCACGTCGGCGAAGCGTAAGCGTCACCTTTAGCGACAAACCAAGTAGGGACGGCCGCGCGACAGGCTACGGAAAAACGCCCGCTTCGTATCAGGGCATCGCTTCAGCGATGCCGAGAGTTTTTCGAAATCAGACGCCCCTTCAGAAGCCGGCTGTCCGCGGTTACCTTCGATACCCGGTTCGCCCTTGGACAACGCTCCCCAGCCCTGTTACATTGCGGCCAGTACCATTGCATCATTCTGTGAGGCTAGTTATGTCCCTCGTCGTGAAGCTCGAGGACGATCTCGGCGAACGCAGCGAGTGGGTTATGCTGCACGGCGTGGTTCCCGCCACCAGCCATGCGGATTTCCTGCTCCTCAGCGGCATTGATCCGTTCGGCAAGACCGTATTCAATCACCTGCAGATGGAAGCCTTCCTCGAGGAATGGGATCGCGTGAAAGATCGCGTGCACGATGACTCTCAGTTAGAAGCCTGGGAAAAGGTGAAGCTAATGGCGGAAACCTGCCGCCATGATCGCGACCTGTATCTGCGCTTCGTCGGCAACTAGCTGGTTCGGGGACGGGCGCGCGCCCGTCTAAGCCGAACGGCCTTCCCTTACCGGATCACATGGATCCTGACGCCCAATTGCAATTTCTTCCAGGACTTGTCGGCCGTGTACACGGGGGCTTTCAGCGCCAGTCCAAGAGCTAAGCAAGCCCGGTCTCCCAATGACAATCCAAGTGCGCGGCTCTGGGCAACCAGACTTCCCGCAATTCTCGCATGCTCCTTAGTGAAGGGCGCGGCCTCCCGAATGGGGCTGAGAGTGTCTTCCCATGCTTCGTCAGGGCTTCCGCCCGCAATTACGAGTTTCGTTTGCACTTCGGCAAGATTGACCGTACTGCAGGTGGCGTTACTCAACAGTTCCGGCGTCAACTTGTCCGCGCCGGGCTCACGGTTGAGCAATGCCAGCACAACGGAAGCGTCCAGCACAATCCTACTCACGCTTAGCGGCCTCGCGGCGTTCGGCAATGAGTTCGTCGGCCAGCGACCTTCCTGGCTTTATATACCGCCGGATGCGCCGCTGAGCCCGCTCGACGCGGCCTTTCAGCGTCGTGATCCGCAACTCGTCATCCTCGATTCGCAGCACCACCTCATCGCCCGCGTTGATCCCCAGCGCCTTGCGAAAAGGAGCTGGGATCACCACGCGGCCGTTTTCATTCACCCGCAGCCGGGCTTCGGTGTCCATAGTCACACCCTCAACAATATGACACCATTATATCACAATGTCATTATCAACAAGACGTGACAAGTCGGACGGGCGGGGACGCCCGGCTCTCCACCACCCGCCGCTACTTCTCCGGCAGATTCGCCTTCAGAAAGCTCACTACGTTTTCTCCCATGATCATCCGGATTTCCTGCTCGGTATAGCCCGCTTCCAGCATGGCATCGGTGATCTCGACCAATCCGGTCGTGTCAAAGGGAGCCGTGATCGCCCCGTCAAAATCCGAACCGAGCGTCACATGTTCCACGCCCACCCGGTCTGAAACATACCGCATCGCCTTCACAATCGCCCGCGCATCGGTGCCGCAGGTCGCCGTCTCCCAATACCCGATTCCGATCAAGCCGCCCTTGGCCGCCACCGCTCGAATCTGATCGTCGCTAAGGTTCCGATTGTTGTTGCATGTGCCTTTCACGCCCGTGTGGGAAACGACCACCGGACGAGTGGCCATCGACAATACATCTTCAATCGTCTTAGCCGACGCATGCGCCAGGTCCACGATCATGTGGCGCGCTTCCATCTGTCGCACCCACTCGCGGCCTCTTTCGGTGAGGCCGGTTTTATGCACTCCCGCCGACGATCCTCCAATATCGTTATCGAAAAAATGGCTGGGCGACATCATGCGGTAGCCGGCGCGGTACAGAACATCAAGATTCTCCAGCTTGCCGTCGAGCGCGTGCGCCCCTTCGATCGAAAGCAGTCCGGCCGTAAGCCTGCGATTACCCCGCCGGCGTTCCAGGTAACTGGAGAGATCGGCGGCACTCTGAATCACCACAAAGCCGCCGCGCGAACCACCCGCGAATTGATGCAGACGCCGCGCCTGATACAGTGCTCGCTCCGTCAAGCTGTTCCAGGTTGCCGGCGGCCAGCGATCCACCACCGCCAGCCAGAAAATGTCATCGTTCTTGTCTTCATTGCTCTCAATGTTCAACCCGTGCGGACTCCTGGTGGGCAGCGAGAACACCTGCAATGCAACGTTGCCGTCCGCCAGGCGCGGAATGTCCACTTGCCCGTAGGTGCTGCGCCCGAGCAGATCCCGTCCCCACAAAAGCGAATCGGCGTGAAGATCGGCGATGGTAAGTTCCTGGTGCAGATTCATCGCCCGCGCCGACGCCGTGTAGGGCGTCTTCTTCACCAGCTTGTTCTGGTTCTCGTCCACCAGCCGCGGGATCGTCGAGAAGAACGCGACCGCAATGCACAGGACCAGCAGCGTAATTTGAACCGACCGTCTGCGCACAAAAAACCTCCTCGGATTCGAATAAGACGTTCGAAGTAACCCGGTGCTAAGTGTGGACTTACCCCACGTGGATAACTGACAGCTCGCGGGGTAAGTGAGATTCGTATCAGGGCACGCCTTCAGGCATGCCGCAATTGTATTAGAACTGGACTCATAAACGGTTTTGGGTGGGGCACGGCTTCACAGCTTGCGGAAAAAGTCGTTGGGGAATCGCGTTTCGAACGAGAGATGCACAGGGAAAGCTGATAAGAAGTAGGGATGCGAGGAAATGACGAGCAGCAGGGAGCGGTAT